>CAZNPW010000136.1:0-1512 GCA_964575185.1 uncultured Exiguobacterium sp. | reverse complement strand
GCTCCTCCATCGACGAGGCCGTCTCCTCCAGGCTGGAGGCCTGCTCCTCCGTGCGGCCCGACAGGTCCTGATTGCCGGTGGCGATCTCGCGAGTCGCAATTCCGATCGCATCGGCCGCCCCGCGTATCTGGCTGATGATGCGCGACATGGTCTCGACGAGCTCGTTGACGCCGCCGCACAACTTGGCGAGCCCGCCCGACTTGTCCTCCAGACCGATCCTCTGCGTCAGATCGTCTTCTCCGGCGGCCTGGACGATCTGCATCACCTCCTCGACCGCGCGTTCGGTGGCACGCGCCAGCAGCACCTCGGCCGTGACGTCCTGGGCGAACTTCACCACCTTGACCGGACGGCCGTCCGCGTCGAGTACCGGGTTGTAGCTCGCCTGGATCCAGACTTCGCGCCCGCCTTTTCCGAGACGCTTGTAACGTCCGGTGTCGTAGCGCCCGGTCCGGAGCTTCTCCCAGAACAATCGGTAGTCATCGCTGCTGCGGTACTCGGGCTCCACGAACATGCTGTGATGCCGTCCGACGATCTCGTCCCGCCGGTATCCGACCGCCGAGAGAAAGTTGTCGTTGGCACCGAGGATCGTCCCGTCGAGAGCAAACTCGATCACGGCCTGGCTCCTGTCGATCGCCTCGACCTTGCCTTTCTGCTCAGCCGCCTCCAGTTGTTCGCGCGTGACGTCGGCCGCGTACTTGACGATCTTCACCACCCGGCCGGTGCCATCTCGCACGGTGTTGTAACTGGCCTGAATCCAGATCTCGCGACCACCTTTCGCGATGCGCTTGAATCGTCCCGCCTGGAATTCGCCCCGCGCCAGTCGGGGCCAGAACTCCGCGTATGCCGCGCTCTGCACGTCGGCAGGGGCCACGAACATCCGGTGATGCCGGCCACGGATCTCGTCGAGCGAGTACCCGAGCGCCTTCAGGAAATTGTCGTTTGCCGTCAGGATCTCTCCGTCCGGCTTGAATTCGATCACGGCCTGGGATTGCCCCAGTGCCGCAAGCTTGCCCGCCATGTCGCGAACGCCGTCCGCCGAGTAGGCGACACCGTCCACTTCGATCGAGCGCTCCCCCCGGAGCCCTGATCTCCCTTGCTTCCACATCCACATCTTCACACCCCCCGGTGCCATCTGGAACCATTGCGCGAAGCCGATCCTGCGGCCGGCGCCCCCCGGCGCCCTCGCCCGCCCCCGAACCCCGGAGACATCGACTTCCCCATTCAACTGCGACCTCTCGGGCGCCCGTGACCGGAAGGCCACGGCGCCCGAAAGGCAAGACGCGCGACTTCCCCGAGCCGCGCGCCTATCGAATCAGCCCCGCGCAGACCGCCGCGCGACGCGCATCAGAACTCTTCCCACTCCTCTTCCGCCGCAGCACCCCCGGCCACACGCGACTTCTTCGCGGCCGGGGCCTTGGGCGCCGCCTCGACCGCCACCGCCGACGTTACGGGCGCCCCCTTCTTCGGCAGCCGGCTCACGTTCTTCGCCCGGTCCGGACCGCGCCGCTCCGC
>CAZNPW010000135.1:0-1528 GCA_964575185.1 uncultured Exiguobacterium sp. | reverse complement strand
CGCGGGGGCCTCGGTCGCGGCGGGTGCTTCGGTCGCGGCGGGGGCTTCGGCGGGGGCCGCGGGGGCCTCGGTCGCGGCGGGCGCTTCGGCGGCAGCCGCCGCGGGTGGTGCCGGAATGGCGGGGCTGTCGACGTATTCGTACTGCCAGTACCACTGGTTGCCGACCACCTTGATCGTCACCTCGGCCTGCGGGATCTCCTGCTGCTTGAACAGGATCGGCAGCGAGAAGGCGCCGATCATCACCAGGATCACCACCGGCACGATCGTCCAGGCGATCTCCAGCGGCGAGTTGTGCGTGAACTTGGCGGGGGTCGGGTTCGCCCGGCGGTTGTAACGGACGACGCACCACAGGATCAGCGCGGTCACGAACACCACGATCGCAAGGATGATCCAGTTCAGGAAGCTGTCCAGAAAGCCGATGTCGCGCTTCAGCTCGGTCGCGGCGGGCTGCATCCAGATGCCGCCGGGGATCGGCTGGCCGATGATCGGCAGCTCCTGCGCCGCCGCCGTGCCGGCGGCGATGGCAGCCGCACCCGTTGCGATAAGCGAGTTCAGTAGGCGCATCGTCGGTTCCCGTTCCTGTCGGCGTTGGCCGCCGGTCGCCCGGGCCCGCCACGCAGCCCGTCACGGGGGCGTGAGAATCCGGTTGTTTGCACGGTTCTCCTGACCATATTAGCCCTGACCACGCAAGGGGCGCGCTTGCGGCAAATCCGCCCCCCCTTCCCCCATGACGCAGGACCACTTCGCATGACCGACGCCCCCTTCCGTCCGTTCGAGACCCATCTCGACGAGGCCGCGGCCCTGGCCCGCCTGCGCGAGGCGACCCTGGGGGCCGACGACGGCGAGCTGTTCCTGGAACGCCGCCGGTCCGAGGCGATCGTGCTGGACGACGGGCGCATCCGCAGCGCGAGCTACGACGCCTCGGAAGGCTTCGGCCTGCGCGCGGTCAGGGGCGAGGTCGCGGGCTATGCGCATGCGACCGAGATCAGCGAACGCGCGCTTCTCCGCGCGGTCGAGACGGCGCGGCTGGCGGTGGGCGACGGCGGCGGCGTGATGGCCGCGCCGCCCCAGGGCACCAACCGGCGGCTCTACACCGACGCCGACCCGATGGCCGACGCGGGGTTTCCGGTGAAGATCGACCTCTTGCGCGAAATCGACGCGGTGGCCCGCGCCCTGGACCCGCGCGTCGTGCAGGTCACCGCGACGCTGGCGGCGAGCTACCAGGAGGTGGAGATCCTTCGCCCCGACGGGCTGCGGCTGGCCGACGTGCGGCCGATGGCGCGGCTGAACGTCAGCGTCATCGTGGAACAGGACGGCCGACGCGAGACCGGCGGCACCGGCGGCGGCGGTCGGCATGGCCTTTCGCCCCTGATGGACCGCGCGACATGGGAGCCGATGCTGCGCGAGGCGCTGCGCATCGCGGTGGTGAACCTGTCGGCCGAACCCGCGCCGGCCGGGGTGATGGACGTGGTGCTCGGCCCCGGCTGGCCGGGCGTGCTGCTGCACGAGGCGATCGGCCACGGGCTCG
>CAZNPW010000134.1:0-1581 GCA_964575185.1 uncultured Exiguobacterium sp. | reverse complement strand
GCCGATTGCACCAGCCGGGTCGGATGCGGCTCGGCACCAGGGATGCGGATCGCTTGCAGCGCGTAGGGCTCGTAGATGGCATCGGACAGGCGTCCGCCTTCGGGCGGCGTCCAGTCGATGGCGTCATAGGCAAGCTCGACAGCTTCGGGATCCCTGGCTGGCGTCGGCACGGGACGTGTCGGGCGGAGCGACCGACCAAGCACCCCGCGGACTGGCGGCGACAAGGGGCGGCCAACTGGAGCGGTCACCTGCGGCAGGGACACCGGCAGACGCTCGGGCACTTGCGCCGCGATCCAATGGAGAAGCGTTGCCACTTCTTGTGCAACGCCCGGCGAGACGGGCAACGCGGCAGGGTCTTCGGCGGGCCGCTTGTCGATCACGGTCAGCCGCGTCTCGATCGTCGTGCCATGCCGCGCATAGACCGACCCGTCGATCGCGGCGGAGAAGACCACGCGACCACGCGCCTGCAGCCGGATGAAGGCCTCGCGCCAGTTCGGAGCCTCGGGCCCGAAACCCGTCTCGGTGATGGCGACCAGCCGCCCGCCGGGCGCAAGACGCGCCAGCGCCGAGGCGACGTGTCGGAAGGCGGCCTCCGTGTTGCGCCCGGCGACATGGGCCAAGGCCGAGAACGGGGGGTTCATCACGACGACGGAGGGCACAAGCCCCGCATCCAGATGGTCTTCGATCTGTGCCGCATCGACGCGCGAGAGGATCGCGGCCGGAAAGAGGGCGGAGAGGAGATCGGCGCGAGTCGGCGCGAGTTCGTTGAGAATCAGTCTACCGCCCAGTGTTTCCGCGAGAATGGCCATGAGGCCGGTGCCGGCCGAGGGTTCGAGCACGACATCGTCAGGGGTGATCCCTGCCGCAGCCACAGCCGCAAGGCCGAGCGGAAGGGGCGTGCTGAACTGCTGAAAATTCTGGCTGTCCTCCGAGCGACGGGTCTGGGTGGGCATCAGGGCCGCGATTTTCGTGAGCTGCGCTAGACGGGCGTCCATGCTGACGGCCTTGCGGAACAGCGCAGGGCCATACTTGCGCAGGAACAGGACCATGGCGACCTCGCAGGCCTCATAGGCGGATTTCCAGTCCCAGACGCCGGAGGCGTCCGAGGCCCCGAAGGCGGTTTCCATGGCCGCGCGCAGGATCGCAGCGTCGATCCGTGTGCCCCGCTCGAGATGGGGAAGCAGAAGCCGGGCAGCGACCAGGATGGCCGTGGCAGGCGAAATCGATGCGGCCGGACCGGCCGCGGGGGAAAGGCTGTTCATGTCGGATGACCTCGGGAGAGCGGGACGGGCAAGGTTCCGGACGGCGCTCTCTCCCCCGCCCGGACCCGCCCTGTCGCGGCCCCCCTCTCCCTCTCGCACGCGCTGCAAAGAAGAAGCGCCCCGACCTCGCGGTGGGGAGCTTCAGGTCACCCGAAGCGGCGACCGGCTTCGGTGAAGGTGTAGTCATTGGCGCGCAGGCTCTCGTCGACCGCCTCGTCGGAGGTCAGATAGTCGTATTCCCGCTCGAGCTGGCGGTAGAGCCACCGGGCGAGGTCGCGCAGCGCCTCGGTGACGATGTCCTCGGCATCGGGGGTCATGT
>CAZNPW010000133.1:0-1700 GCA_964575185.1 uncultured Exiguobacterium sp. | reverse complement strand
CCCGTGGAGTATTTTTATCCGGAAAGAGGGGCATGGCGTCGCCGGGGCGCGGCGGCTAGCCTTTTCCGGTCGGCACGCGGGGGGCGGGGATGGGACGGGCCGAGGGCAAGGTCGCGATCGTCAGCGGGGGCGCGACGGGGATGGGCGGGGCGGCGAGCGTCCTGTTCGCGCGCGAGGGGGCGCGGGTGGCGATCCTCGACCGCAACCTGGCCGCGGCGCAGGCGCGCGTGGCGGAGGTCGCGGCGGCGGGGGGTGCCGCGATGGCGGTCGGCTGCGACGTGGCGGAGGCCGCGCAGGTGGCCTCGGCCGTGGCGGCGGTGGAGGCGGCCTGGGGCCATGCGGACGTGCTGTTCAACCATGCGGGCACGATCGTCATCAAGCCGTTCCTCGAGACGACGGAAGCCGAGTGGGACTGGCTGCACGCGGTGAACGTGAAGTCGATGTTCCTGATGACCCGCGCCGTGCTGCCCGGGATGATCGCGGGGGGCGGGGGAAGCATCGTCTGCACGAGTTCGATCAGCGCGGTGGCGGGGACGCCGATGGAGGTGCTCTACGACACGACCAAGGGCGCGGTGCACATGTTCGCCCGCGCCATCGCGGTGGAGTTCCGCGACCGCGGCATCCGCTGCAACGCCGTCTGCCCGGGGTTCATCGGAACGCCGCATGGCCTGCGCGAGGTGCGGGAGCTGCAGGCGCTGGGGGTCGACGTGTCGGACACCGCGATCGCCGCGGCGCAGGGGCGGATCGGGCGGCCGGAGGAGGTGGCGGAGGCGGCGCTGTGGCTCGCCTCGGATGCCGCGAGCTTCGTGAACGGGGCGCATCTGTTCGTCGACAACGGGTTCACGGCGATCTGAGCGCGCGGGCGGCGCGCGCGTTCATGTTCCCGGCGGTGCCCGGACCCGGGCAGGCGCAGGCGCGACCGGCCCAGGCCCGCGGGGTGGCGGATGTCGGTCTCGCGCGCGGCGACGCGGGCGGGCGGGGCGAGGGCGAAGGGGTTCGCGGGCGGGGCGGGCCGGCCGCGCGGCGAGGCGATCCTTCCGGAGCGCCCTGGCCTGCGGCGCGGGGAGGCCGGTGTCGGACGGGAGGTTGCGGCCGGCGATGAAGGTCCGCGCGGTGCGGAGCCCCGCGTCCTGCGCCGGGCGGCGCAGGTCGGCCATGGCGAGCCTGCCCGTGCCGCCGACGTCGACCGGGTGCAGGAGCGCGACCCGGGGCGGCATCAGAACAGCGAGCCCTGGCCCGGGGGGGCATCGCGCGGTTTCCTCGGGCGGGAGAAGGGCAGGCGGCCGTCGGCGAACTCGATCTCGAGTGCGGCGGCGGCTTCGGCCTGGGCGCGGGTCGTGGCGACGTGGCCGTCGGCGCGGACGACGGCGAAGCCGCGGCGCAGGGTTTCGACGTAGCCGAGCGTCTGGCGGGTGCGGTCGAGCGCGGCGAGGCGCTGGGACAGGCGGTCGAGGCGGGCCGCGGGGGCGGCGTCGAGGCGCCGGGCGAGGGCGGCGAGGGTGCCCTGCCCCGCCGTGACGGCTTGCGCGGCGGTGGCGATGACGCGGGCAAGCGCGGGTTTCAGGCGGGCACCGGCGGCGTCGGCGCGGTCGGCGGCGCGCTCGGCGCGGCGGGCGAGGCCCGCGTCGAGGCGGTCCGACAGCGCGGCGAGGCGCTGGTCGGACTGCGCGCGGCGGGCGGCGAGGAGCTGGGGCCGCAGG
>CAZNPW010000132.1:0-1745 GCA_964575185.1 uncultured Exiguobacterium sp. | reverse complement strand
GCCCCGGCCGAGGGCCAGCCCGAGGGTGCCGCCGCCGAGGCCCGCCCGCCGCGCGCCGACCGGCCGCGCGGGGAGAGGCCCCAGGGCCACCGGCCGATAGGGGACCGGCCGCAAGGGGACCGGCCCCAGGGCGACCGGCCGAAAGGGGACCGCAAGTTCGGCGACCGCAAGGGCGGCAAGCCCGGCGGCCCCGACCGTGGCGGCGACCGGGGCGGCGACCGGGGCGGCGACAAGGGCGGCCCCCGCGCCTTCGAGGCGCGCCCGCCCCGGGCGGAAAGGCCGATCGACCCCGACAACCCCTTTGCCGCGCTGCTGGCCTTGAAGGGCAAGGTCTGACGGGTTGGTCGACGGCACGATCCGGCTCGACACGTGGCTGTGGCAGGCGCGGTTCGTGAAGACCCGCGCGCTGGCGGCAGGGCTGGTCGAGGCGGGGCACCTGCGGCTGAACGGCGCGCGCTGCGGCAAGCCGGGCCATGTGCTGCGGGTGGGCGACGTGCTGACTTTTCCGCTCGGCGCGCGGGTGCATGTGGTGCGGGTCCTGGCGCTGGGCGACCGGCGCGGGCCGGCGATGGAAGCGCAGGGGCTTTACGCGGAGCTGGACGGATCGCCGCGGCCGCCCGCGCTTGAATGATCGGCGCGCGTCGTCTATCCCGCTGCCGTTCGCACCGGAAACCTTCATGACCTACGTCGTCACCGACAACTGCATCGCCTGCAAGTACACCGACTGCGTCGAGGTCTGCCCCGTGGACTGCTTCTACGAGGGCGAGAACATGCTGGTGATCCACCCCGACGAATGCATCGACTGCGGCGTGTGCGAGCCCGAATGCCCGGCCGACGCGATCCGGCCCGACACCGAACCGGACATGGAGACCTGGGTGACCTTCAACCGGAAGTATTCCGAGATGTGGCCGGTCATCGTGACGAAGAAGGATCCCCTGCCCGAGGCCGAGGCGCGCGACGGCGAGACGGGGAAGCTCGCGAAATACTTCTCGGAAGCCGCCGGTCCGGGGGGCTGATGCAGGCCTGACGCGGGCCTGCGCCACCGATTCGCCATAACGTGATCGGTTCACAGGCCGGAAACACTGTTTTTCAACCACTTGATCGGCGCTGCACGCGCAGCGCCGATGTTGGAATCGGTGCGAAAATGTGCTACAACTTCGTTACACAGAAGAACGGAGCCTGACCCACCGCCCTGGACCTGCTCGCCCGGGACGGCTTCCTGCGTGACATCGTGACATCCGTGGGCCGGAAAGCGATTTCCGGGCCGGTCGCGTTGTCGGAAAGGACAGGCCTTGGCAGAGGAAGCGTGTGCATGACCAAGTCCCGTAAGGCCGAGTTCCGCCCCGACGAGTTCGTCGTCTACCCCGCGCATGGCGTGGGCCGCATCATCTCGATCGAGGAGCAGGAGATCGCCGGGCTGCGGCTCGAGCTCTTCGTGATCTCGTTCGAGAAGGACAAGATGACGCTGCGGGTGCCGACGCACAAGGCGGCGGACGTGGGGATGCGGTCGCTGTCCACGCCCGACGTGGTCGGCCGCGCGCTCGACACGCTGAAGGGCAAGGCCAAGGTCAAGCGCGCGATGTGGTCGCGCCGCGCGCAGGAATACGAGCAGAAGATCAACTCGGGCGACCTTCTGTCGATCGCGGAAGTGGTGCGCGACCTGCACCGCCAGGACGACCAGCGCGAGCAGAGCTATTCCGAGCGGCAGCTCTACGAGGCGGCGCTGGAGCGGCTGACGCGCGAGG
>CAZNPW010000131.1:0-1765 GCA_964575185.1 uncultured Exiguobacterium sp. | reverse complement strand
CCCCAGGACGGCGCAGGCGGCTGCGCGTGGGCCGCGGGAGGCACCGCCGCGGGCGGCATCGCGTGGCCGGGCACCGGCCCCTGCGGTGCCGCCATCGGCGCGGCGAAGGGCGCGAGCGTCAGGCCGCCGCCCATCGGCGCGGGGGCCGGCGGCGGGGGCGCCGCGGCGGGCTGGGCGATCGCCACGCGGATGTAGTAGTGCCCGACCTGCAGCCGGTCGCCGTTCGTCAGCCGGTAGGGCCCGTCGAGCCGGTAGGACTGCCCCACGAGGAAGGTCCCGTTCGACGACCGGTCGGTCAGGACCCACGCCCCGCCGGTCTGCGCCACCTCGAAGTGGAAGCCCGAGATCCAGTTCGACGGGTCGGGCAGGACCCAGTCGTTGCCGGGCTTGCGGCCCACCCGCAGGGGCGCGCCGGTCGAGGTGATCTCGATCGGCCCGCCGTCGGGCAGGCTCGCCATGTTCTCGATCCGCAGCGTCAGTGTCATGGGTTGGTGGCCGATGGTGTCCGGCAGTTCTTACATGCGGAACAGCGTTTCCGCCATGTCGATGAAGCGTTGCAGGAACACGGGGCGGTGACGCAGGTCGACCTTGGCCAGCACCGACAGCACGGCGGTGTTCAGCGCCTTGCAGGTCCGCGCCGGGGGCACCGGGGCGGGGTCGTTCGGCGCGACCGACCCGCCCGACCAGCCGACCGCTAGCGCCAGCATCACGCCGGGCGACCGCGTCGGCGCCCAGAGCGCCTCGCGCATCACGGCGTGGCGGTGGGCCTGCACCGGCTCGGCGATCCAGGCCGCGACCGCCTCCATCATCGTGCGGTCCATGGGCGACAGCCCCTCGGGCACCTGGCGCAGGCATTCGTGCGCCCACCAGATGGCGATCTTGGGCTGCACCGCGTGGGCCGACAGGGTCAGCGCCTCCTCCGGCGTGTGCGAGCCGCGCAGGCGGCGCAGGAAGGCGAGCGGCGTCTCCTCGGCCAGGGGCCGCATCTGGGTGACATCGGCCAGTTGCGGCAGCGCGTCGTAAAGCTCGGGCAGCGTGCGGAAGCGCAGCGCCGACAGCGGCGGGCGGGTCTTTTCCGGCTCGGGCGCCGGGGTCAGCGACCGGCCTTGCCCCAGGGCCGTCATGGCGTCAGCAGGAAGGACGAGACCGCCATCCCCCCCGGCACCGCCGCCCGGCCGAGTTCGGCCGACACCAGGCCCGCCAGCGCGGTCGCCTGCGCGCCCGGCGCGGCGCTGGCGGTGGTGAGCAGCGGGTCGTCGGTCGCGAGCGCCACGATCAGATGCCGCTCGGGCGCGCTGCCCGCGGGCAGCGCGGTGGCCAGGCCGAAGCTGAAGGTCGCGCTGCCGTCGGGCTGGTCGGTCATGTTCTGGGTCAGGCTGAAGACCTGGCCCGCGGGCGTGACGAGGCCGAGCCACGTCGCCCGCCCGCGCCGTTCGCTGATCCGCCCGACGATGGTGCCCCCGGGGCCGAGCGTCGGGGTGTCGAGCACCATGACGGGCGCGACCCCCGCCCCCGCCTGGACCTGCCGCGCCAGCGTCAGGACGGCGCACTGCCCGGCGGTGACGCGCACGTCGGCGACGGCGGGGCGGCTGCCGAAGGCGCCGGCAAAGCCCGCCGCCAGGTCGGGCAGCGGCGCGTCGCGGTCGGAAAAGACCTCGACCGCGCCGGCCTGCGGGCCGCCGCCGATCCGCTGCGCGAAGGTGCAGGGCTGGTCGGCGGCGGCGGCGGCGAGCCAGGCGTCGCGGCCGGGTGCGGCGGCCGCGGC
>CAZNPW010000130.1:0-1793 GCA_964575185.1 uncultured Exiguobacterium sp. | reverse complement strand
GCCTTCAGCGCCGCCAGCAGCGCCGCGGGGTCGTTCGCTTCGGCCTTCACCATCACCCAGCCGCCGAAATGGTCGGGCTCGCCGAAATGCGCGTCGTCGGTGGCGATGGCGGTCAGCCGCCGCCCGCCCTCGAGCAGCTGGTCCGCGATGGCCCAGCCGTCCCCCCGGTCGCAGCCCACGGCGCAGCCGTGGTTGTAGATCTCGACCGCATGGGCCGCCGCGATCGCGGCCGCGTCGGCCACCGTCAGCCCCGACCACTGCGGATGCGCGATGGCGACGAAGGCCCCCGCCGCCACCGCCCGCGCGGCGAGTTCGGCCCCGGTCTCCTGCCCCGGCACGGGCCGGAACGACGGCGTGTGGCTGCGGGCAAAGCCGGGGGGCAGGCCCACGGCCAGGATGTGCCAGATATGCCCGTTGGCCTGCGCCCCCGCATGCAGCTCGGCCCCGAGGATCGTGGTGAAGCCCGCGTCGCGGAACCCCGTCGTGTCGGCGATCGGGTAGCCGTAGGTCGCCACGAAATGGTCGGTCAGGGCGATGAAGTCGTAGCCCTCGGCGCGGTAGCGGCGGACGACCTCGGCGGGCTCCAGCACGCCGTCGGACAGGGTGGAATGGGTGTGGATGTTGCCGCGCCAGAAACGGCCGGCGGCGGTGAAAGCCTCGGGGCGGTGCATGGTCGTCCTTTCAGAGCCAGTTCTTCCAGCGGAAGAACGCATAGGTGCCGACGGCCGACGCGAGCATCAGCCCCAGCGCGTAAGGATAGCCCCAGGGCTGCGACAGTTCGGGCATCACCGCGAAGTTCATCCCGTAAAGGCTCGCGATCAGCGTCGGCGGCAGGAACAGCACCGCCACCACCGACACGATCCGCACCGTCGAGGACTGCACGAGGTTGATCATCCCGATCGTCGCGTCCGACGCCAGCGCGACGCGGTTCGACAGGAAGTCGCCGTGCACCTCCAGCGCCTGGATGTCGCGGACCAGCGCCCGGACGTGCGGCCGGAAGACGTCGGCCCGGGGCCGCCCGTCGGCGGTCTGACCGAAGAACCCGAGCGCCCGGTCGAGCGTCAGGAGCGACAGCCGCACCCGGCCCAGCACGTCGCCCTCGCGCCCCACCTTCTCCAGCACCCGGCCCAGCGCCTGCGGCTTGCCGGGGGTGTCGTCGGCCGCGAAGATCTCGGTCGACAGGGTGTCGAGCATCCGGCCCGACATCTCGAGGATGTCGGCGAGCCGGCCGATGATGTCCTCGACCAGCCCCAGCATCACCTCCTCGGCGCAGGCGCAGCCGACCGAGGACTTGTCGGCCCGGTCGGGATAGGTCTCGAAGGGCCGCGGCACGTGGTGGCGCACCGTCACCAGCCGCCCGTGCCCCAGAATCAGGCAGACCGGCCCCGACATCGGCGTCCTGGTCTCCGACATGCCGGGCAGCACCACGGTCATGTAGTCGACCACGCCCTCGCGGTACAGCCGGTTCGACACCTCGATCTCCTCCATGTCGGCGAGCGTCGGGACGTCGTAGCCCAGCGCCTGAACCGCCGCGACCTGGTCGGGCTGCGGGCGGAAGAGGTCGATCCACAGCGCGCCCGCGGGGTCCGCCCCGGGCGGGCGGAGGTGCAGACGGGTGCCGTCCGACTCATAGGCAAACAGCACGGGATCCCCACTCCGCCACGGGCTTGGGCGAGCTTTGCCCGGCGGCGCGCGGATTTGCCAGCGAAACCGCGCGCGGCCGCGAAGCGGCGGGCCAGGCCGGCCGCGCCCGCCGTCGCGGCAGGCCCCGGCGCGGCGCGGCGCGGCGGCCC
>CAZNPW010000129.1:0-1820 GCA_964575185.1 uncultured Exiguobacterium sp. | reverse complement strand
GCACGATCCGCAATGTCCCGGCGCGGCCGAGCCGCTCGCCCGTCTCGGTCACGGCCCAGCCGCGCCGGGCGGCGAGCGCGCGGATGTCCTCGCGCCGCGCGGCTTCGAGGTGGCGGCGCCAGACATGGACCGCGCCGCCGACCACGGCCGCGAAGGCCGCGGAGAGCAGGATGTCGAGGATCAGCCGCATGGCGCCTGGGGCCGCGCGCGCCCGCCGGCGCCCCGGACGGGCGACGCGGCGCCGCGCGGCGGTGGCGGGGCAGGGAAGGGCACGGCGGGGGTCCGGATCGGCTGTGGCAGCAGTCGCGGCCAGTCAATCATGCCGCCGCGCGCGGTGCCTAGCGGCCGGCCCGGCGGAGCGGGCCGGCGCCCCGGGACTGTTGCACAAACGCCAAGGGGCGGGCCCGCGCCCGCCCCCCGCGCCCCAGTTCCGCCGCAATCGCCTCAGGCGTTGGCCTTGCGAATCTCCTCGGCGCGGCCCTTGTCGTAGGCCACCCCCTTCTGGTCGAGCAGCGCGTCGAGCTCGCCCGACAGCGTCATCTCCGTGACGATGTCGCAGCCGCCCACGAACTCGCCCTTGACGTAGAGCTGCGGGATCGTCGGCCAGTCGGAGAAGTCCTTGACCCCCTGCCGGATGTCCGGGTCGGCGAGGACGTTCACGTCGACGTAGTCCACGCCCATGTAGTTCAGCACCCCCGCCACGCGGGAGGAGAAGCCGCATTGCGGCATCTGCTTCGTGCCCTTCATGAAGAGCACGACGTCGTTCTGCGCGACCATGTCGCGGATCTGGTCCTGCACGGTGCCGGTGGTCATCCTTCGCGATCCTCTCGCCAGTCCTGCGGGTCAGCGGCGCCGCGGCGCCCGGGGCCGGTCCGCGACGCGGACGGGCAGGGGAACCGGGGCGGGCCGCCAGAGCCCCTTCAGCCATTCGATCAGCCCGCGCATCAGTCGGGCGCCTTCGTCGTGAGCGCGAGGGCGTGGAGTTCCCCCGCCGGCCCGTCCATGCGGCCCTTCAGCGCGGCGTAGACGGCGCGCTGCTGCTCGACCCGGTTCTTGCCGCGGAAGCTCTCGTCCACGACCTCGGCCGCGTAGTGCTGGCCGTCCCCGGCGAGGTCGGTGATCGTGATCCGCGCGGCGGGGAAGCTCTCCCGCAGCAGCCGCTCGATGTCCTGGGCCTGCATCGCCATGTCGTCGTCTCCCTGGAGGGAAATGTAGGCAGGCCCGCCAGCCGCCGCAATCGGGGCGCCCCCGCCCTCCGCCGAAAAAGATTCCGGCGCAGGTTTCCGTCGTCGCCTCAACGGCTTCACCCCACCGCCGCCGCGAACGCCCGCTTCCAGAGCGCCGCCAGGGCTGCCATCGGCTCGCCCTCGCCGCCCAGGCGGAACGCGTCCCCGCCGAGCCGCCCGACGACCGCGGCCGGCACCCCCGCGGACTCCGCCGCGGCCAGCAGCGCCTCGGGCGCGTCCGTGACGCAGAGATAGCGCGCCTGGTCCTCGCCGAAGAGCGCCGCGACCTCCCCCTCCTCCAGCACGGCGCCGCAGCCCGCCGCCTCCGCCATCTCGAAGGCGGCGAGCGCGAGGCCCCCGTCCGACAGGTCCGTGCAGGCGCGGACCAGCGCGCGGCTCGCCAGGACGAACTCCCCGTGCCGCCGCTCCGCGGACAGGTCCACCGGCGGCGCCTCGCCCGCCTCGACGCCGAGGGCGGCGAGGACCGCCGACTGCCCCAGATGCCCGCCCCGTCCGCCGACCAGCACCAGCGCGTCCCCCGCCCGCCCCGGCCCCGCGATCATCTCGGAGAGGGAGGCAAGCAGGCCCACCCCC
>CAZNPW010000128.1:0-1949 GCA_964575185.1 uncultured Exiguobacterium sp. | reverse complement strand
GACATGTATGCCTATTGCAACGCGGTGATGGAGCCGTGGGACGGGCCCGCGGCGCTGGCGATGACCGACGGGCGGTGGGTCTGCGGGGGGCTGGACCGCAACGGCCTCAGGCCCATGCGCTACGTCGTCACGGGGGACGGGCTGCTGATCGCGGGGTCCGAGGCGGGGATGGTGCCGGTGGACGAGGCGACGGTGCGCGAGAAGGGCGCGCTGGGGCCGGGGCAGATGATCGCGGTCGACATGGGGGAGGGGCGGCTGTTCCACGACGCCGCGCTGAAGGACCGGCTGGCGGCGGCGAACCCCTATTCGGAGTGGATCGAGCGCGTCATCGACCTGAACAGCCTTTTGCGCGACGTGCCGGAGCGGGCGATGTTCGCTGGCGCGGAGCTGCGGCGGCGGCAGATCGCGGCGGGCTACACGCTCGAGGAGCTGGAGCAGGTGCTGGCGCCGATGGCCGAGGACGGCAAGGAGGCGGTCGCGAGCATGGGCGACGACACGCCCGCCGCGGTGCTGTCGAGCGTCTACCGGCCCTTGAGCCACTTCTTCCGGCAGAACTTCAGCCAGGTGACCAACCCGCCGATCGACAGCCTGCGCGAGGGCCGGGTGATGAGCCTGAAGACGCGCTTCGGCAACCTGAAGAACGTGCTGGATGAATCCTCGGCGCAGACCGAGATCCTGGTGCTGGAAAGCCCCTTCATCGCCAACGCCGAGTTCGACGTAATGGTCGGGAAGTTCGGCGCGCAGGTGGCGTTCATCGACTGCACCTTCGCGGTCGGCCCGGGGCTCGACGACCTGCGGCAGGGGCTGGAGCGCATCCGCGCCGAGGCCGAGGATGCGGTGCGGTCGGGGGCGGGGCACCTGGTACTGACCGACCAGCACCAGGGGCCGGACAGGGTGCCGATGCCGATGATCCTGGCCACCAGCGCGGTGCATTCGTGGCTGACGCGCAAGGGGCTGCGGACGTTCTGTTCGGTGAACGTCCGTTCGGCGGAGTGCATCGACCCGCATTACTTCGCCGTGCTGATCGGCTGCGGGGCGACGACGGTGAACGCCTATCTGGCGCAGGACAGCATCGCTGACCGGATCGACCGGGGGCTGATCGAGGGGTCCCTGACCGACGCGATGCGGCGGTATCGGGACGCCATCGACGCGGGGCTGCTGAAGATCATGTCGAAGATGGGGATTTCCGTCGTCAGCAGCTACCGGGGCGGGCTGAACTTCGAGGCGGTCGGCTTGAGCCGCGCGCTGGTGGCCGAATACTTCCCCGGGATGCATAGCCGGATTTCCGGGATCGGCCTGACCGGGATCGAGCAGAAGCTGGAGGGCGTGCACGCGAAGGGCTGGCTCGGCGGGGCCGACGTGCTGCCCATCGGCGGGTTCTACAAGGCGCGGCGGTCGGGCGAGAAGCACGCCTGGGAGGCGCAGACGATGCACCTGTTACAGTCGGCCTGCGACCGCGCGAGCTTCGACCTGTGGAAGAAGTATTCGGCGACGATGCGGGCCAACCCGCCGATCCACATCCGCGACCTTCTGGACATCAAGGCGCTGGGCAAGCCGGTGCCGATCGAGGAGGTGGAAAGCATCACCTCGATCCGCAAGCGCTTCGTGACGCCGGGGATGAGCCTGGGCGCGCTGTCCCCGGAAGCGCACAAGACGCTGAACGTCGCGATGAACCGGATCGGGGCGAAGAGCGACTCGGGCGAGGGCGGCGAGGACCCGGCGCATTTCACGCCGGAGCCGAACGGGGACAACCCGAGCGCCAAGATCAAGCAGGTGGCGTCGGGGCGGTTCGGGGTGACGGCGGAATACCTGAACGCCTGCGAGGAGCTGGAGATCAAGGTCGCGCAGGGGGCGAAGCCCGGCGAGGGCGGGCAGTTGCCGGGGATGAAGGTCACGGCGCTGATCGCGCGGCTGCGCCATTCGACGCCGGGGGTGACGCTGATCTCGCC
>CAZNPW010000127.1:0-2174 GCA_964575185.1 uncultured Exiguobacterium sp. | reverse complement strand
GGCAGGCGGAAGCGGCCGTGCGCCCAGTCGCCGGCGCGCCAGGCCTCGCGCGCGGCGTCGATGCGGGCCTGCGAGGAGGCGACGAAGTTCCACCAGATGTGCCGCGGCCCGTCCATCGTGTCGCCGCCGAGCAGCAGCAGCCGCGCGCCCGGCGGGCCGGCGCGCAGCCCGATCCCGTCGCCCGGCCGGAAGACGAGCATCCGGCCGGCGGCGAAGGTCTGTCCCGCCACCGTGACCTCGCCCGACAGGACATAGACGCCGCGATCCTCGTGGCCGTCGGGCAGCGGGATCGCCGCACCGGGCGCGAGGCGGGCGTCGGCGTAGAACATCCGGCTCGGCAGGGTCAGCGGCACCCGGGCACCCCAGGCGTCCCCCAAGATCAGGCGGACCTCCTTGCCCTCGCCCTCCAGCACGGGCAGCGCATCGCGGGGAAGGTGCACGAAGGCCGCCGGGTCATCCTCGCGGTCCTTCGGCAGCGCGAGCCAGGTCTGCACGCCGAACATCGTCAGCGGCGCGCGGCGCGCCTCGCCGTCGGTGCGTTCGGAATGCGTAACGCCGCGGCCCGCCTGCATCCAGTTGACCGCGCCGGGTTCGATCCACTGGTCGGTGCCGAGCGAATCGCGGTGGTGCAGGCGACCCTGATAGAGGTAGGTGACGGTGCCGAGCCCGATGTGCGGATGCGGCCGGACGTCGATCCCCTGCCCGGTCAGGAACTCCGCCGGACCCATCTGGTCGAAAAAGATGAAGGGGCCGACCATCTGCCGCGCCGCCGACGGCAGCGCGCGCCGCACCTCGAACCCGCCGAGGTCGCGGGCGCGGGGGACGATGACGGTCGCGATGGCGTCAACGGCACCGCCGGTCGGGATCGCGGGGTCGAGCAACGGGTTCCACATGGTCCGAGCCTCCTGACGGCAGGATACGGCCAACGCGCCGTCGCCCGAAACCCCGTCCGCCGCGCCGGACCTGTGCACCGGTGGGTGGTGAGGGGTTCGAACCCCCGACATCCTCGGTGTAAGCGAGACGCTCTACCAGCTGAGCTAACCACCCCCGGGCGGGGATTACATCGAGTGGCTGCGGAGTGGCAAGCCTTGCAGGCCCTGCGCCACCCGTTCCAGTTGCGCGATGACCAGGCCCCAGCCCGCTGCGAAACCCATCTCGGCGTGACGGGCGCTGTCATCGGAGGACCGGTGCAGCGCGCGGGCGGTGTAGCGGGTGCCCTGCCCCTCATCGCCAAAGGTGAAGATCGCGGTCATGGCGAGCCACGCGTCCTGCGGCACCCATCCGGCCCCGAGGACGGTGGTGAAGACGATGCGTTCCATCGGCGAAACGTCGAGGAAGCAACCCGCGACATGGGGCCGGAACGGCCCGCCGTCCTCGCTCATCCGCGTCTCGAACCCGCCGCCGGGGTGCAGGTCCATGGTCACCACCCGGCAGCGGATCGGTTCGGGGATCCACCAGCGGGCGAAAAGCGCCGGGTCGGACCAGCAGCGCCAGACGGCGGCGCGGGGCGCAGCGATCGGGCGCGAGAGCGTCAGGGTTGCGTCGGCAGCGATGGATGTCCTCGGCACGAAGGCTGTTTGGGGGCGGCGAGTGCATCTGGCCGTGGCGCGCAACCGGTGCGGCGATGGGCCTCAGTATGCGCCGGACCGGGTCGGAATGGTGGGCGATAACGGATTTGAACCGCTGACATCTTCGATGTGAACGAAGCGCTCTACCGCTGAGCTAATCGCCCATTCCTTCCGGTGCCGGGCTGATAGCGTCAGTCGTCATCCTCTGCAAGGGCCTCGTGCGGCTGCCGGGGACGGACCTTCTCGGCCCCGGGTTTCAGCTTCAGCGTCATGGGCTTGCCGTCGACAGCGGGCCGCGCGACCTTGGACTTGCCGAAGCCCGGCAGGTTCACGCCGCGGCCCGCGTGCAGCGCCTCGCCGAGCGCGGTGACCGTCGCCTCGACCGCCGCCTTCACGGCGGCGGGCCGCCCGCCGGTCTGCTTTGCGACCGCGGCGACCAGGTCCTTCATCTTCATGACCGACAGCTTTTCCGCTGCGGTCCCGGCGGGCGCCTCGGGGGAAGAATCCTCGGGTGCCATGGCCTCGGGGGCGGCGGCGGGCTTGCGGGGGGTCTTGGCCATGGTCTCTCCTGTCCGTCGGCTTCGACCCTAGGCGGCGACGTTCCGG
>CAZNPW010000126.1:0-2465 GCA_964575185.1 uncultured Exiguobacterium sp. | reverse complement strand
GCCTGGCGCAGGCGCTGGCGGCGCTGGCCGGCCCCGGGGGCGCGCCCGCGGCGGAGCCGACCTTCTGGGCCGCGCGCCGCGACGGCGATGTCGCGCACCTCTTCGCCGACGCGGCGGCGGAGGAGGCGGCGCGCGGCGGGGCGGGGCGGTCGTGCCTCTGGGCCGACAGCCCGCGCGCGGTGCTGTATGCGACCGACGGCCTGCCCGGCGCGCAGGCGCTGGCCTGGATGCTGGCGGGTGCCCCGTCGCACGACACCGCGGTGCCCGACCCGGCCCCCGACCCGGCCCCCGACCCTGCGCCCGACCCGACGTCGAGCGAGGTGGCCTGAGATGCTGTCGCAGACCGGCGTGTTCATGATGGAGACGGGTGCGGCCAGCGATACCGGCCGGGTCCGCGACCACAACGAGGACGCCTTCATGGCGCGGCCCGACAGCGGCGTCTGGCTGGTCGCCGACGGCATGGGCGGCCACGACGCGGGCGACTTCGCCAGCCGCACCATCGCCGAACATATGCTGTCGATCGGCCTGCCGACCAGCACCGCCGACCTGCAGGCGCGGTTCATGGAACGCCTGAGCCTGGCGCACGACCGCATCCGCCAGCATGCCGTCGAACTCGGCGGCGTGACCATCGGCGCGACCGTGGTGGGCCTGCTGATCCACGAGGACAGCTATGCCTGCCTCTGGGCCGGCGACAGCCGCATCTACCGGCTGCGCGACGGCGCGCTGCGCCAGGAGACGACCGACCACACCGAGGTCCGCGCGCTGCTCGAGGCCGGGATCATCACCGCGGAGGAGGCCGCGCACTGGCCGCGGCGCAACGTCATCACCCGCGCCATCGGCGTGAGCGAGGTGCCGCAGGTCGACGTGGTGGCGGGACCGCTGCTGCCCGGCGACATGTTCCTGATGTGCTCGGACGGCTTGACCGAACACAACACCGATGCCGATATCGCGGCGGCGCTGGCGGGCGGGGTGTCGGCCCAGGCCGTCTGCGACGCGCTGATCGCGCAGACGCTGGCGCGCGGGGCGAAGGACAACGTGACGGTCATGGTGGTGCGCTGCCACCCGGCCGAGGTGCTGGCGGGTGGGGGTGAGGCCTGATGTCCGACACGACGAACCCCGCCGCGACGCCGCCCTCGCCCCCTGCCGCGCCGCCCGCGAACCCCGGCCACGTGCCGGTCGGCACGCTCATCAACAACAACTACCGGGTCGAGGCGATGATCTCGGCCGGGGGCATGGGCGAGGTCTACCGCGGCACCAACGTCCACATGGGCGACCCGGTGGCGATCAAGGTCGTGCTCCAGGCGCTGGCGCACGACGAGAAATACGCAACGCTCATCAAGCGCGAGGCGAAGGTGCTCGGCACGCTGCGCGACGACGCGATCGTGCAGTATTACAACTTCGTCCGCGACCCCGCGCTCGACCGCTTCTGCCTCATCATGGAGTTCATCGAGGGGATTCCGCTGTCGCGCCACGTCCGCGAGGTGGCCCCCCTGAGCGAGCAGGAGGCGCGGTTCCTAATGCGGCGGCTGGCCGCCGCGCTCGACCGCGCGCACGGGATCGACGTGATCCACCGGGATCTGTCGCCCGACAACGTGATGCTGCGCGACGGGCGGGTCGAGAAGGCGGTGCTGATCGACTTCGGCATCGCCAAGTCGACCGAGATGACCGAATCGACCCTGATGGGGCAGATGGCGTTCAAGTTCAAATACGCGAGCCCCGAACAGCTCGGCCATTTCGGCGGCGAGATCGGGCCGCGCACCGACATCTACGCGCTGGCGCTGCTGATCGCCGCGTCCCTGCGGGGAAAACCCATCGAGATGGGGTCGAACCTGGCCGAGGCGGTGGAGGCGCGGCGGTCGATCCCGGCGCTGGGGGGCGTGCCGGTGGGGTTGCAGCCGCTCCTGGCCATGATGCTCGAGCCCGACCCGAACCGGCGGCCCGCGCGGATGGCCGACGTGATCCGGCTGATCGACGACCCGCGGATGATTCCCGCGCAATACGGCGGCACCGACGAGGACCGGACGGTCCTGGGCCTGGTGCGCCCCGCGGCGGCGGGCTTCCAGCCCGCGGGGGCCGCGCCGGGCTTCACCCAGCCCACGGGGGCCGCCTGGCCGCCGACCGGGGCGGGAGGATACCAGACGGGCGGCCCGCCGACGGGGAGCCTTCAGCCGGGCGGGCTTCAGACGGGGGGGATCCAGACGGGGGGGCTCGCCCAGCCCGGGTTGCAGGCGGGCGGCATCGGTGCGGCGGGGACGCAACCCTACCGGCCGGCCTTCGTCGGCGGCGCGCAGGCCACCGGCCAGCCCGGCCTGTCGCTGCCGCCCGGCTATCGCGCGCCGGGCGCGCAGACCGCGACGCAGGGGGCCGCGACCCCGGCGCGGCAGGGCGGCGGGGCGGGCAAGCTGATCCTCGCCGTGCTGGTGGTCGGGGCCGCCGGGGCCGGGGCCTGGGGCTGGCAGCAGGGC
>CAZNPW010000125.1:0-2778 GCA_964575185.1 uncultured Exiguobacterium sp. | reverse complement strand
CGCCGAAGGCGGTGCCCTTCCAGACGCGCCCCGTCACCAGCTGGAACGGCCGCGTCTCGATCACCGCGCCCGCCGGGGCGACGCCGATGATGACCGACTGGCCCCAGCCGCGGTGCGTGCATTCCAGCGCATCCCGCATGACCTTCACGTTGCCGGTGCAGTCGAACGAGTAGTCCACCCCGCCGATCCGGTCGAACGGCGTCTGCGTCAGGCCGACGATGTGGCTCACCACGTTTCCGACCTCGGCCGGGTCGACGAAGTCGGTCATCCCGAACCGCCGTCCCCATTCCGCCCGCGCGGGGTTCAGGTCCACGCCGATGATCCGGTCCGCCCCCGCCAGCCGCAGGCCCTGGATCACGTTCAGGCCGATCCCGCCAAGGCCGAACACCGCCGCCGTGGCCCCGATCTCCACCTTGGCCGTGTTGATGACGGCCCCGATCCCGGTGGTCACGCCGCAGCCGATGTAGCAGATCTTGTCGAAGGGCGCGTCGGGCCGGACCTTGGCCAGCGCGATCTCGGGCAGGACGGTGTGCTGCGCGAAGGTCGAACAGCCCATGTAGTGGAAGATGGGCGTGCCGTCGGGCATGGAAAACCGCGTGGTGCCGTCGGGCATCAGCCCCTTGCCCTGCGTCGCGCGGATCGCGGTGCAGAGGTTGGTCTTGCGGCTGAGGCAGCTCGGGCACTGGCGGCATTCGGGGGTGTAGAGGGGGATGACGTGGTCGCCCGGGCGCAGCGTGGTGACCCCGGGGCCGACCCTGACCACCACCCCCGCGCCCTCGTGCCCCAGGATCGCGGGAAAGATCCCCTCGGGGTCCGCGCCCGACAGGGTGAAGGCGTCGGTATGGCAGACGCCGGTGGCCTTGATCTCGACCAGCACCTCGCCCGCGCGGGGGTCGGCAAGCTCGACCTCCATCACGGTCAGGGGCTGGCCTGCGGCAAGCGCGACGGCGGCACGGGTGCGCATGGGTGGGTCCTCCTCGCCGGGCAGGCTGGCCGGGCCATGGCGCGAAGGCAAGCGGCATTCCGCAGCACCGGCGGCGCGCGCTTGCCATGCCATGCCGGGCGTGCTGTGCTGACGCCATGCCGCCGCGCGTCCATGCCACTTGCCTGACGCTGTTCCTGCTGTCCGCCTGCCTGCCCGCCGCCCCGGCGGCCGACCCGGCCGACGCCTGCGGCGCGGTCGCGCGGATCGGCCTCGTCGGGGTGCCGGTCGCCCGGGCCGAGGGCCTGCCGCCCGGCGCGCGCATCATCCGGCCGGGGGATGCGGTGACCGAGGAGTTCAGCGCCGGCCGCCTGAACGTCTATCTTGACGGCCGCGACATCATCACCAGTCTGACCTGCGGCTGACACCGAAGGAGCGCCCGATGACCACTCGCCTTGCCCAAGTCCTGCTGCCGGTGCTGTCGCTGGCCGCCTGCGTGCCGTCTCCCGACGCGCTTCCCCCGGCGGTCGACGGGCCCGCCGCCAACGCCTGCGGCGCGGACGAGCTGCAGGATCTGGTCGGCCAGCCGCGGGCTGCGGCGTCCGACATCACCTTCGCGGTGCCGGTGCGGATCATCGAGCCCGGCATGGCGGTGACGATGGACTACCGCGCCGACCGGCTGAACGTCGAGATCGGCCGCGACGCGCGGATCGCGCGCATCTTCTGCGGCTGAGCGCGCGCCCGTCCGGAGCCTACATCCGGTAGCTCGTGTGGCAGTTGCGGCAGGTGCCGCCGATCGCGCCCATGCTGGCCCCGATCGCGGCTGCGCTGCTGACGTCGGCCGCGGTCGCGGCGGCGTTCAGCGCACCGGCCTTCGCGACGAAATCGTCCCAGTTGGTCCAGATCTCGGGCTTGGCCTTGGACTTGGGGTCGGTCGCCTGCGGCTCGAACCGGGCCGCGATCTCGCCCGAGGCGGTGACGAGCGCGGCCTTCGCCGCCTCGGCCGCGGCGACGTCGAAGGGCACGTTGCCCTGCGCCATGTCGCCGAGCGTCTTGGTCGCCCCGCTGATCGAGACCATCAGGTCCTGGCGGGCCTTCACGGTCGGGTCGGCGGCGTCCGATGCGATGGCGACGGTGGCGACGCCGACGAGCAGAACGGCAATGACTTTCTTCATCTGACGGCCCCTGGCTGTGTCAGTCCGACGTTACACCGCGGCGGGCGATCTCCAAGCCGGTATTTCCGCACAGTTGACTCCGGCGAAACGGCGCGAAAATATGGAACGAAGGAAGAACATGCCTTTGCGCCGCGCCCTCGCCCTGTGGTTTCCCCGGCTTGCCGCCGAACGCGCGCTGCGGCTGCGGCCGCTTGCGGTGGCGGCACCGCTGGCCGTGGTGGCCGACCGCGGCGGGGCGCAGGTCATCACCAGCCTGAACGCCGAAGGCACGGCGGCTGGGCTGGCCGAAGGCCAGCCGCTGCGCGATGCCACCGCCGTCTGTCCCGGCCTCGCCACCGTCGCCGCCGACCCGAGCGGCGAGGCCGCGTTCCTGGCCGGCCTGCGCCGCTGGGCGGGCAAGTTCTCTCCCTGGGTCGCCGAACAGCCCCCCGGCGCGCTGATGGTGGACCTGACGGGCTGCGCGCACCTGTTCGGCGGCGAGGCGGCGCTGGTCGCTACGGTCGAGGCCGACTGCGCCGCGCTGGGGCTGACGGTGCGGGCGGCGGTGGCCGACACGCCGGGGGCCGCCTGGGCGCTGGCGCGGTTCGCCGGGGCCGGGGCCATGGCCGTCCGGTCGGGCGACGCCATCGACCAGGAGGCCCATGCGACGCGGTCGCGCGCGTCCCGGCGCGGGGTCGCGGC
>CAZNPW010000124.1:0-2876 GCA_964575185.1 uncultured Exiguobacterium sp. | reverse complement strand
CCGCCGCGCCCCGGCGACGCCATGCCCCTCTTTCCGGATAAAAATACTCCACGGGGGGTGAGCCGCGGCAGCGGCGAGGGGGGCGTGAAGCCCCCCGACCTCCCGCCGTCAGGCGCCCACGTCGGGTCCGGGGCAGTCCAGCCGCTCGGCCCGCGAGACCTCCGACAGCGCGCCCCCGCCCCCGTCGCCACTCCCGTCCCCCATGAACCGCGCCAGCAGCCGCCCGCCCTCGTCGAAGAACTGCCAGCACTGCGGGTCCGGGTCGTTGTCGTAGACGAAACAGATCGAGGCGCCCTGCGCGTACCACCGGCCGTAGACGCAGGCGCCGCCGGTGAACGCCCAGGCGACGCGGCGGTTCGGGAAATACTGCTCGGTCCCGAAGGGCTCGCCGCCGTAGGAATAGGTGAGCGTCCGCCCCTCCACCCGCGCCTCGAACTCCGCCGCGCCGAGCGGCACCTGGGCGAGCGCCACGGCGGGAGGCAGGGGAAGGGTCGGCCAGAGGACCAGGGCGAGGGCAAGACGCATGGCCCGACCCTGCCACGCCCTGCCGCCCGCGCCAAGTCAGCCCTGCGTGACCGCGCGCCAGCGCGCCAGATGCGGCCGCATCAGCCGCCGCCACAGCGGCGGCGCCAGCGCCAGCGTGCAGGCGACCGGCAGGGGCCAGGGCAGCATCGGCCCCCCCGCCTCCAGCCGCAGCGCGGGGTAGGGGCGCGACGGGTGCGCGTGGTGGTCCGAATGGCGCGGCGCGTTCAGCATCACCGCGGATGAAAACCAGTGCGGCGCGTTCCAGGAATGCGCGGGCCCCACCGGCTCGAGCCGCCCGTCGGGCCGGGCCGCCCGCGCCAGCCCGTAATGCTGCACGTAGTCCGACAGCAGCAGCTGCGCCGTCGCGTGCAGCCCCAGCCCCGCCCAGACCGCGACCCCCGCCCGGCCCGCGATCAGGAACGCCAGGCCCAGGCACAGCGCCTGCCCGCCCAGGTACCAGACATAGGGATGCACCCGCCCCCGCCCGCGCGCGGCGCGCAAGCCCTCGATGAAACTCCCGCCCCAGGCCCGCAGGACGAAGCGGTAATACCCCTCCCCGGCCCGCGCGGTGTTGGGGTCCGCCGCGCTCGCCGCCCGCGCGTGGTGGACGAGCCGGTGCGCGCTCGCGTGGTGGCCGAACATCAGCGTCACGTAAAGCGCGGCACCCAGCCGGTGCAGCCAGCGGTTGCCCCGGTGGATCAGCTCGTGCGCCGCCGGGTTCGTGACCTGCCCGAACCACAGCCCGGCACCCAGAAACAGCGCCACCCGCTCCGCCGCGTCCAGCCCCGACGGCCCCGCGATGGCCCAGACGGCGACCGGCATCGCCCCGAGGTGCCCGACCCCGATCGCCACCAAGAGCGCGTCCGACCCCGGAAACTCCGCCCCCTCCGCCGCGTCCCCCGCGACGTAGGGCACCGCCTGGTCCATCACCAGCACCACCAGCCCCATGTAGACCAGCACCAGCACCACCCACGACCCGCCGAGCCACAGCCCCGCCGCGAACAGCGCCAGCGGCGCGAGGCTCGCGGCGGCGAAGAGGGTCGGCGGCAGCGCCGCCCGGTCCGCCGCCCGCTCGGACGCAAGGTCGGCCGGACGCGGCCGCCCCGGCCCGGACCGCAGCAGGTCCGGCTGCGAGGTGGCCGGGCGGGGCGGGGCAGGGCGGGGCGGGGCAGGGCGGGGCGGGGCAGGGCGCATCCCCGATCCATAGCAGCAAATCCTTGCCAGATCATTCCCCGCGCTGCGACAGATCGTTGCCGCCGCGCGATCGCCCGCCCGCCGCGCGCCCCCCCGCTTCCATTCCCCGCCCCGAAGCACTAGGTGACAGCCAAGGCGTGCACCCGCGCGGAGCCCATGTCGTTCTTCAGCAAGCTCAAGGACCGGCTCTTCAAGTCCTCCGACCGGATCGGCGGGGGCCTCGACGACCTCGTGACCGAAGGGGCCGCCGGCGCACCCGCCCCGCCGCCGCAGGCCACCGCGCCCGCGCCGGAAGCCCCCTCCGCCGCCGCCACCCCCACGCTGATCGGCCGCCTCTTCCGCCGCAGCGCCGACGACGAACCCCGCCGCGTCCTCGACGACGCGATGCTCGAAAGCCTCGAGGACCTGCTGATCGCCGCCGACCTCGGCGCCGACACCGCCGCCCGCGTCGCCGCCAACATCGCCGAGGGCCGCTTCGGCCGCCGCATCGGCGCGACCGAGCTGAAGCGCGCGCTGGCCGACGAGGTCGCCCGGATCATGGCACCCGTGGCCCTCCCCCTGCCGCTCACTTCCCGGAAGCCCCAGGTCGTGCTCGTCGTGGGCGTCAACGGCTCGGGCAAGACGACCACCATCGGCAAGCTCGCCGCGCAGTTCCGCGCCGCGGGCAAGTCGGTCGTGATCGCCGCCGGCGACACGTTCCGCGCCGCGGCGGTGGAACAGCTCCAGGTCTGGGGCACCCGCGCGGGCGTCCCCGTCCTGACCGCCCCCGAAGGCTCCGACCCCGCCTCGCTCGCCTGGGACGCGCTGGCCCGCGCCGAGCAGGACGGGGCCGACCTCCTCCTCATCGACACCGCGGGGCGGCTCCAGAACCGCACCGACCTGATGGAGGAACTGGCCAAGATCGTCCGCGTCATCCGCAAGCGCGACCCCTCGGCCCCGCACAACACGCTCCTCGTGCTCGACGCCACCACCGGCCAGAACGCCGTCACGCAGGTCGACATCTTCCGCAGGATCGCCGATGTCTCGGGCCTCGTGATGACCAAGCTCGACGGCACCGCCAAGGGCGGGGTCCTCGTGTCGCTGGCCGACCGCTTCGGCCTGCCGATCCACGCCATCGGCGTGGGCGAGCAGATCGACGACCTCGCCCCCTTCGACCC
>CAZNPW010000123.1:0-2933 GCA_964575185.1 uncultured Exiguobacterium sp. | reverse complement strand
GCGGCTCCAGTCGCCGCGCAGTCCCAGACGCCGCCGGCCGACCCGCTGGGCTCGATCTCGGGGGACGACCTCTCAGGCAAGCTGTTCGCCGGCGCACCCGTGGTGTTCGATCCGCGGGTGGAGGTCGCGCTGCCCGTCCTGACCGAGAACCAGCACGTCATGCCCGTCACCGTCGATGCCCGCGCGCTGGGCGAGGTGGTGCGGATCGTGATCTTCGCCGACCTCAACCCGATTCCCGTCGCGGTCGAATACACGCCGCTCGCCGCGCAGGCCTTCATCGCCACCCGCATCAAGCTCGACCAGCGCACCCCTGTGCGCGCCGCGGTGCTGACCGCCGACGGGGTGTGGCACGTGGCCGGAGACTGGGTCGATGCCGCGGGCGGCGGCTGCTCGGCCCCGCCGTTGAGCCGCGTGCGCGGGGACTGGGCCGATCACCTCGGCGAGCTGCGCGGGGCCGCGTGGAGCGCGCCCGGCGCGACCCGCCTGCGCCTGTCCTTCCGGCATCCGATGGACACCGGCCTGGTCGAGAACATCCCCGCCTACAACATCGACCAGCTGACGGTGTCCGACGCCGCAGGCCGTGCTCTCGCCCGGATGACCGTGCACGGATCGGTCAGCGAGGACCCATCCTTCACCCTGCTGCTCGCCCCCGGGCTGGCGGGCGACCTCGCGGTGGCTGCGCGCGACACGGGCGGCTTCGAGTTTGCCGGTACGCTCGCAGCGGGAAGCGGCGCGAGGGTCGCGGCGGCGGCCACGCGATGATCGCGCGGCGGGGGCTGCTGCTCGGCGCGCTCGCCCTCCCGCTGGCGGCGGCGCCCTTCGCCGCGCGCGCCGAGCTCTTCGCCGGAACCTATGCGCCAGAGGCGACACCCATCGGCGATGGGATCTGGATGGTGCGCGGCGCAGACGAGGCGCTCGGCTTCGCCAATGGCGGAGCGATCGCCAACAGCGTCATCATGGCGAGCGATGCCGGCGCGATCATCGTCGACAGCGGGCCCTCGCTCGCGTTCGGCGCGGCGCTCGGGGCGCTGGCGCGGCGGCTGACGGGGCAGGAGGCCAGGCGGGTCTACATCACCCACCTCCACCCCGATCACAGCTTCGGCAACGGCGCCTTCCCCGAGGCCGAGATACACGCCCTGCCCGGCACCCGGGCCGAGCTCGAACGCGACGGCAGCGGCTTCTCGGACGCGATGTACCGGATGCTCCACGGCTGGATGGCCGGCACCGAGGTGATTCTGCCCGCCGCCGCGGCTGCCGAGGGCGCGGTGGTCTTCGGCGGCCGCAGCCTGAGGCTGCTCGCCCTCTCGGGGCACAGCGAGGCCGATCTGGCGATCCTCGACGAGACATCGGGAACGCTGATCGCGGGCGACCTCGTGTTCCATGACCGGGCGCCCGCGACCCCCCACGCCGCCTTCGCCCCGTGGCAGGCGGCACTCGCGCGGCTCGCGGCCACCCCGCATCGCCAATGCGTCCCCGGGCACGGCCCGCTGTGCCAAACCGGCGCCGCGATCGCCCAGACCGGCGACTGGCTGGCCTGGCTCGAGACCGCGCTGCGCGAGGCGGTGGCGGGCGGGCTCGACATGGCCGAGGCCGCGAACCAGCCGATCCCGGCGCGTTTCGCTGGGATGGCCGCGGCGCGCTACGAACTGACCCGCTCGGTCTCGCATTTCTACCCGAGGCTCGAGGCCGAACTCTTCCCCCGCATCGACGGCTGATCCCGCCGGCCGGCCGCCGCGGCCCGCCACCCCTGCCATCTCAGACCAAAGTCGGACGACCAAAGTCCAATTTCGGCGCGGACCGCTCAGGCGCAGCATCGCGTGGGCCGCAAGGGACGGCACGAGAAGAGAGAACAAGGGGGAAGGACATGAGATCCAGATTTCTGCTGCACGCAGCTGTGGCCGCATTGGCGATGGGGGCCGCTGCGGCGCCCGCCCATGCGCAATCGACCGCCACCCAGCAGCTGCTCCAGCGCCTGCACGAGAAGGGCATCCTCACCGACGAGGAATATGCGGCGCTGATGGCCGAGACCAACGCGGCCCCGGCCGCCGCCCCCGCCGCCTCTCCGCAGGTGGCCGCCCAGGACACCGCCGCCGGCGCGCTCGACATGAGCCGCGTGGTGCGCATGACCGACAAGGGCATCGGCCTCGAAGTCGGCCCGGCGACGATCAAGTTCTCGGGCTCGATCAACGCCTATTACGTCAACGACAACCCCGACACCGTAGGGCGGACCACCGCGGTCGCCGGCGGAATCGCCTCGGTCGGGGCAGACAGCTCGAACGCGGTGCGCAACGGCCTGCTTCCCGGCTATTTGCTGATCGACGTGACGACCAAGCAGGCCGGGCTCGACATCGGGGCCCATTTCGGGATGTACCCGGGCATCAATTCGGCCGTCTGGGGCCCGCTCGGCGCCAATAGCGGCGGCCAGCCGACCGCGCTCGCGACCGCCGGGATCGACTTCCGCCAAGTCTATCTTACCATCGGCGGCGGCTTCGGCACGGTGAAGATGGGGCGCGACATCGGGCTGTTCGGCTCCGAGGCGATCCTCAACGACATCACCCTGCTCGCAGCGGGCCCTCCGGGCGGCAATGTCGCGCCGGGCAACACCACCCTGGGGCGCATCGGATCGGGCTATATCTACACCGATTTCCAGCCGCAGATCACCTACACCACGCCCAACCTCGGCGGATTCCAGGCGTCGGTCGGGGTGTTCCAGCCGCTCCAGTCGCTCACCGCCCCGGCGCAGACCAACACCGCGCCCGGCTTCCAGGGCAAGGTCACCTTCGACAAGACCTTCGACAAGGTCGGCCTGCGCCTGTGGGCCTCGGGGGTCACGCAGAAGCACAAGACCATCGGCGCGGGCGCGGGCGGGCTGGTGTCTTATACCGGGCGCGGCATGGATCTGGGCGGCAAGGTCTCGGTCGGGCCCTTCGCGG
>CAZNPW010000122.1:0-3296 GCA_964575185.1 uncultured Exiguobacterium sp. | reverse complement strand
AGCTATTCCGAGCGGCAGCTCTACGAGGCGGCGCTGGAGCGGCTGACGCGCGAGGTCGCGGTGGTCGTGGGCACCGACGAGGCGGGGGCGGCGCGGCAGGTCGATGCGGTGCTGATGGGCCGCGCGGCCTGAAGGACCCGACGGTTCTGCAAGGATGACGCGCCCCGGCGAAGGCCGGGGCCTCTTTTCTTGCGGTCGAGGCCCCGGCCTTCGCCGGGGCGCGTGGCGTTAGACGGCGACGAGCACGCAGAGGACCGCGAGGTCGGCCAGGACCTGCGCCGCGCCCAGCACGTCGCCCGTCTGGCCGCCGATTTTTCTTCGCGCGACCAGGCCCGCCGCCAGTCCTGTCGCGAGTGCGGCGGCGAGCGCCGGGAGCGCGGCCCAGCCGATCAGCGGGGCCGCGAAGAGCGTGGCCAGGGCGGCTCCGGTCAGCGCCGGGAGCCTGCCGACGCGACCGACCCTGGCCGAAAGGCCCTCGCCCCGCGCGTTGCGCAGCCAGGCCGACAGGATGGCCATGGGCACCCGCGACAGCGCGGCGACCGCGACGAGCGCGAGGGGGGTGGCGACGAGGACGCTCAGCGCCGCCCAGCGGGTCAGCAGGACGACGATCAGCGCCAGCGTGCCGTAGCTGCCGATGCGGCTGTCCTTCATGATCTCGAGGCGGCGCGCGGGCGTCCGGCCGCCCCAGAAGCCGTCGGCGCAGTCGGCAAGGCCGTCCTCGTGCAGCGCGCCGGTCAGCAGGAGCTGCGCGGCGATGACAAGTCCGGCGGCGACCCCGGCGGGAAGCCCCGCGGCCGTCGCCGCCCCGGCGACCACGGCCGCGCCCGCGCCCACGACGGCACCGGCCAGCGGCCAGGCCCAGGCGGCCTCGGCTCCGGCGGGGCGGGCGATCACCGGCAGCGGCAGGCGCGTCAAAAGGAGGAGCGCCGACAGGAACTGCCGCCAGAGGTCGCGCATCGCCATTGCGGTGTCCGTTTCCGGGTGGAGGGCGTCTGCGCGAAGGGCTAGCCCTTGCGCCGCGCCGTGACAACCGAGGACCCGCGATGCCCTTCGACAGCCTGCCCGCCTTCCGCGCCCTGATGGCCGACCTGCCTGCCCCCGATGCCGCGGCCGCCGCTGCGGCGGCGGCGCGGAACGGGCAGCTGACCAAGCCGCCGGGGGCGCTGGGGCGGCTCGAGGCGCTGGTCATCCGCTTGGCCGGGCTGCAGGGCCGCGCGGTGCCGGTGATGGCGCATCCGCAGATCGTGGTCTTCGCGGGCAATCACGGGGTCGCGGGCCGCGGGGTCAGCGCCTTTCCGGCCGAGGTCACGGCGCAGATGGTGGCGAACTTCCGCAGCGGCGGGGCGGCGATCAACCAGCTCGCCCGGGCCTTCGGCGCGCGGCTCGACGTGCGGGCGCTGGAGCTGGAGCGGCCCACGGCGGATTTCACGCAAGGGCCCGCGATGACGGAGGCGGAGCTTGCGGACGCCCTGCGGGTGGGCTGGGAGGCGGTGGCGGTGGAGACCGACGTGCTGGTAGCGGGCGAGATGGGGATCGGCAACACGACCGCCGCCGCTGCCCTTGCCACCGCGATCTTCGGGGGCACGGGCTGGGCGGGGCGGGGCACCGGGGTGGATGACGAAGGCCTGGCCCGCAAGGAGGCGGCGGTGGCCGCGGGACTTGCCGCGAACCCGGGCGTGCGCGGGCTGGAGGCGCTGCGCTGCCTTGGCGGGCGCGAGATCGCGGCGATGGCGGGGGCGATGGCCTGCGCGCGGGTGCGGCGGGTGCCGCTGATCCTCGACGGATTCATCGCCTGCGCCGCCGCCGCCGCGCTGGCCGACGCCTTCCCCGGCGCGCTCGACCACGCCGTCGCGGGCCACGTCGGTGCCGAGGGCGCGCATGGCCGGCTGCTCGCGCATCTGGGGCTGGAGCCGCTTCTGTCGCTGGGCCTGCGGCTGGGCGAGGGGTCGGGCGCGGCGCTGGCGCTGGGGGTGGTGCGCGGGGCGCTGGCCTGCCACGCGGGGATGGCGACCTTTGCCGAAGCCGGCGTGGCGGGGAAGGGCTGAGGCTGGCGGAGAGGTCGGCGGGGGGCATCACGCCCCGTCGCCGGTTGGTTCTCGGACCAATGGCGCACCAACCGGCGACCCCCCGTGGAGTAGTTGTGACGGAAAGAGAGCGGGGGCGGTTTGCGGTCACTAGCCAGGCGGACGGTTGTCGGATAGAGTTCCGGGCGAACGCCCTGGCGTCAGACCGGGGGCAGAGGCAGCGGCGGCGGGGCGGTCCATGACGGAGATGGTCTATGGCAGCGCGCCCGCGCGGGTGACCGATCCGGTCATTCCGCGCTGGTGGCGCACGATCGACAAGTGGTCGATGACGGCGGTGTTCGTCCTGTTCGGGATCGGGCTGCTGCTGGGCCTCGCGGCATCGGTCCCGCTGGCCCAGCGCAACGAGCTCGATCCCTACTTCTATGTCCAGCGCCAGCTGATGTTCGGGGTCATCGCCATGGGCGTGATGATCGCGGTCAGCATGATGTCGCCCGCGCTGGTCCGGCGGCTGGGCGTGCTGGGGTTCGTCGGGGCCTTCGTCGCGCTGTCCCTGCTGCCGGCGTTCGGCACCGACTACGGCAAGGGTGCGGTGCGGTGGTTCAGCTTCGGCTTCGCGAGCGTCCAGCCCTCGGAGTTCCTGAAGCCCGCCTTCGTCATCGTCGTGGCCTGGCTGATGGCGGCCAGCGCCGAGCTGAACGGCCCGCCGGGCAGGACGATGGCCTTCGTCATCACGATGCTGGTCGTGGGGCTGCTGGTGGTGCAGCCCGACTTCGGCCAGGCGGCGCTGGTGCTGTTCGCCTGGGGGATCGTCTGGTTCGTGGCCGGGGCCCCGATGCTGCTGATCGGGTCGGTCCTGGGGATGACCGCGCTGGGCGGTGCCGTCGCCTACGAGCTCAGCCCGCATTTCGCCCGCCGCATCGACGGCTTCCTCACGCCCGAGATCGACCCGCGCACGCAGCTCGGCTACGCGACGAACGCGATCCAGGAGGGCGGGTTCTTCGGCGTGGGCGTGGGCGAGGGGCAGGTGAAGTGGTCGCTGCCCGACGCGCATACCGACTTCATCATCGCCGTCGCGGCCGAGGAATACGGGCTGATCCTGGTGCTGGTCATCCTCGCGCTGTTCATGCTGATCGTGGTGCGGTCGCTGCTCCGGCTTCTGAAGGAGCGCGATCCGTTCATCCGCTACGCGGGCTGCGGGCTGGCCTGCATCTTCGCGGTGCAGGCGATGATCAACATGGGCGTCGCGGTGCGGCTGCTGCCGGCCAAGGGGAT
>CAZNPW010000121.1:0-3480 GCA_964575185.1 uncultured Exiguobacterium sp. | reverse complement strand
GCGCGGAGGTGCCGCCCGCCGTCCACAGGGGCGGCCCGTCGCCCGCCGCCGTCAGCAGCGCCACGAGGTCGCGGTCGGGCACCGCGATCCGCCCCGCAAGGCCCCCGGCCATCAGCCCCTCCGCCCCGGCCGGGCAGGGCGCGCCGGGGCCGACCGGCAGGGCGAAGAGCGTGTCGGCGGGCAGCGCCTCGCCCAGCCCGGCCGGCACCGCGCCCTCCCCCGCCGCGCAGGCATCGACGATCACCGCGAGCGCGCCGCCCTGCCCCCCCGCCCGCAGGGCCGCGAACAGGTCGGCGAGCGGCACCTCCCCGCGCGGCAGCGCCAGCGCCGGGGCCGGCGTGTCGGGCCCAGCCCCGAGGGCGACCCCGGGCGGCGCGGCGAAGCCCGCGCCGATCACCACCAGCGTCTCGCCCGCCCGGCCGGCCACGCCCGCGGCTTCGGCCAGCGCGGCGGGCGTCGGATCCTCCAGCCGCTGCACGGCGAAGCCCATGCCGAACAGGATCTCCGACAGATCCTCGGCCCCCTTGCGCGCCGCGGCGTCGCCGGTGTCGCCCTGCACGATCAGCGCCGCGCGCGGGACGGCCTCCTGCGCCGATGCCGTGCCCGCCAGCAGGCAGGCGAGCAGGGCCGTGCCCGCCCTCATCCCTGCGCCGACAGGAACAGGGTCCAGCGTTCCGACCGCAGCGTGTCGACCTCGACGAAGGGCACCGCCAGGTAGCCGCGCTGGGCGCAGTCGGCCTCGCCGCGGATCCGGAACTTGGCCGCGTCGATGCACAGGGGCGTCGTGCCCGCCAGGATGTCCTTGCCGAAGACGTCCTGCGCGAAGACGTAGATGAACCGCGCCGTCAGCTCGTCGCGGATGACGTTGGCGCACTGGTTCGGGCCGATCGTCCACCAGCCCTCGGTCACCATCTCGGCCCCCTGGAACTGCCCGACGGCCACGTTCACCACGTCGAAGCTCTGGTTGCACACCGCGAACTCCGCCGCCGCGGGGGCGGCGGGCAGGCACAGGCAGGCGGCGATCAGGCGGGCCGGGATCATGCCCGCGAAGGTCGCGCGAATCATCCGATCTGTCCAGCCGGACGCGCAGCTTAGGCGCTTGACAGGTCAGGCACTTGGCGCGCCAATACCGCCGGTCGGGCCCGCAGGCACGGGCCGCACGCAAGGGGTTTGCACATCATGCTGAAGCCGCGTCTACTCGCCGCCGTCCTGGCCGCCGGGGCCCTTCCGGCCGCCTCCACGGCGGCGCTCGCGCAGGGTGCCGCCGCGGGCCTGCAGCTCGAGCTGAACACCGTGGCCGACGTCGACGGCGGCGGCTGCCGCACCACCTTCGTCGCCTTCAACGGCCTGCCCGAGGCGGTCGAGGCGGCCGTGCTGGAAATGGTGATCTTCGACACCTCCGGCACCGTCCGCCCGCCGATCTCGCTCGACTTCGGCGCGATGGCCGCGGGCAAGACCAAGGTCGTGCAGTTCGACATCCCCGGCGAATCCTGCGCGGCGATCTCGCGCATCCTCGTCAACAACGTCACCTCCTGCACCGCGCCCGGCGGCGCGCCGGTCGCCGCCTGCGCCGACACGCTCGCCGTGTCCTCGCGCGTGCCCGCGATCCAGTTCGGCCTCTAGGCCATGCCGGGCATTCCGGGGCTCCAGTCGCTCGGCCTGTCGACGCAGATCGTCTTCGCGGCGCTCTTCGTGCTGTCGGTGCTGGCGGTCACGGTGTTCATCTTCAAGACGCTCCAGTTCGCCCGCCTGGGCGTCGGCCGCCGGCGCCGCGCCGACACGGTGCTGGAACAGTGGCTCGGCGGACAGGCCGACCAGGCCATGACCACCGCCGCCGAAGGCCGCACCGTCCTGACGCGCATCCTGCAGTCGGTCTTCGTCTCGATGCGCGCCCGCCCCGGCGACCTCGCCCATGCCGAGGAACTGGGCCGCCAGACCGCGCTTCTCGAACTCGCCCGGATGACCAGCCGCATGAAGGTGCTGGAAACCGTCGTCCAGGCCGCCCCGATGCTCGGCCTGCTCGGCACCGTCATCGGCATGATCGACAGCTTCGGCGCGCTCGCCTCCGCCGCGGGGGGGGTCGCCGACCCCGCGCAGCTCGCCGGCGGCATCTGGACCGCGCTGACCACCACCGCCGCGGGCCTCGCCGTCGCGCTCGTGACCTACTTCGGCGCGGTCTGGCTCGAAGGCCGGATCGAAAGCGAACGCGAGGTGATGGAGCCGCTGATCTCGGCCGCCGTCCATGGCCGCGTCGATCCCGCGCATGGCTAGCCTGTCCGACAGCCCGCTGTCGCAGCCGCGCAACCCCAAGCGCTACCGCATCTCGCTGACGCCGCTCGCCGACGCGATGTTTAACCTGCTTTTGTTCTTCATGCTGACCTCGAACGTCACGCCCTACGCGCTCCTGACGCTCAAGGCCGCCGCCGGGGTGCCCGGGGCCACCGCCGGCGCGGGCCCCGGCCCCGCCCCCGGCGCGCTCGCGGCGCCCGCGCTCATCACGGTCGAGGAGGGCGCGCTGATCCTCGACGGCCAGCGCTTCCCGCTTGGCCGCGCCGCCGACCTCGCGGGGGCGCTGACGCTCCAGGGCGCGCGCGGGGTGGTGCTGATCGTCACCCCGGCGGCCCGGGTCGAGGACCTGACGGCGATGCTGGAACAGCTTGCGGTCAACGACATCCGCGACGTGCAGATCGCGCGCGGGGCGGGGTCATGAAGGGCCTGCCCGGCCGCAAGCGCAGGATCGAGAACGACGTCGGCCTCGCCATCGTCAACATCGTGTTCCTGCTCATCTTCTTCTTCCTGACCACCGGCCAGATGCTGTCGAACGCCGCGCAGGGCATCGACATCGCCGAAACCACCGACCTGCCGCTCGACCGCCTGCCGAAGCCGATCCTCGTCGTCGGCCCCGGCGGCGCGCTGGAGCTCGACGGCCGGCCGGTCGACGCCGACCTCCTCGGCGTCGCGGTGCGCGGCACGTCGGATGCGCCGCCGATCACGCTCCTGCACGTGCTGATCGCCCGCGACGCGCCCGCCGGCGCGCTCCTCGACGTGATCGCCCGGCCCGAACTCGCGCCGGTGGCGCTGCGGCTCGTCACGCTGCGGCGGGGGGCCACGGCGCGATGATCGCCACCCGCGGAACCCCGGTGCTGTGGACCCTGTCGCTCGCGGCCTCGGTCGCGCTGCACGCGGCGGCGGCGGCGGCGCTGATCCTGCCCTGGGCCGGGATGCTGCGCCAGGCCGCCCCGCCGCCGCCGATCGACCTGTCGATCGCCGTCATCCCCGAACGGATCGCCGAGCCCGACGCGGCCCCCGGTCCCGCCCCCGAGACGGGGCCGGAGACCCTGCCGCCCGAACCGGCGACCGAGATCGCCGCCGCCGAGCCCCCGCCGACCGAGATCGCCGAGGTGCGGGCCGACTCCGCCGACCCCGCCAGCCCCGTGCCGCCCGACGCCGCCGAGGCGGTCGCCGCCGGACCCGCCGTCC
>CAZNPW010000120.1:0-3483 GCA_964575185.1 uncultured Exiguobacterium sp. | reverse complement strand
CCGCTCGACCGGCTGCGCGCCGCACCGGCAGCGGCGGCCGGTGCCCCGGCCGCCGACGAGCCCGCCCTGCGGGCCCGCGCCGCGCGCAGCCTGGCGCAGCAGATCGGCGTCGTGCGGCTGGGCCGCAGCGGCGCGGTGTCGATCTACCTCGGCGCGCAGGACCCGCAGCTTTCGGCGGACATCGTCAACGCCTATGCCGAGGCCTACATCGCCGACGTCCTGAACGCGAACTTCGAATCGACCGAACGCACGACCGAATGGCTGCAGGGCCGCCTGGCCGACCTCGAATCCGCCGCCGCCGCCGCCGCCGCCCAGGCGGAAGAGTTCCGCAGCCGCAACGGGCTCGTGTCGGCCGGGGGGCGCTTCATGTCCGAGGAGTCGGTGACCGAACTGAACTCGGACCTCGCCTCCGCGATCTCGGACGTCGCCCGCAGCCGCGCGCTGGTCGAGGCCTACGCGGCCGCGGTCGCGCGCGGGGTGCAGGGCCTGCGCGACGGGGCGGGCATCGGCACCGACGCGGGCCAGGCGCTGCAGGACCAGCAGGCCGACCTCGCCGACGCCATCGCGAACCTCGACCGCGTGACCGCCAACCTGGGGGCCGACCACCCCACGGCGCTGATCCTGTCGGCCGAGGTGACAACGGCGGCGCAGCGCCTTTTCACCGGGGTCCAGCAGCAGCTCGCCCGCGCGCGGGCCGAGCTTTCGGTGGCCGAGGCGCGCGTGGCGGCGCTGCGCGACAGCCTGCGGCAGGCGCTCGGCGACAACGCCGCGGCGGGCGGCGCGCAGGTCGAACTGCGCGCGCTGGAGCAGCGGGCCGAGACGCTGTCGCTCCTGTATCAATCCGCCCTGACCCGCTTCCAGGAGATCAGCCAGCAGCGTGACTTTCCCATCGCCGACGTGCGCATCCTGTCGGCGGCGCAGGTCCCGGCATCCCCCGACAGCCCGCGCACCAGCCGGACGCTCGCCATCGCGCTGGTCCTCGGGCTGTTCGCGGGCGTGGCACTCGCCGCCCTGCGCGAATGGGGCGATCGCGTGCTGCGGCGGGGCGAGGATGCCGCCGAAGGCGCGGGGGTGCCGTTCCTCGGCTACCTGCCCGACCGCGCGGCGCGCCCCGGCCTGCGCGGCAGGCTGCACCGGGGCAGCGGCGGTCTCGCCGACCGCGTCCATGCCGAGACCTTGCAGAGCATCCGCCTTGCGATGGACATCGCGCCGTCGGCCGACCGGCGGCAGCCCGTGCCGGTGCCCGCGCGCCGCAGCGAACCGGACGTCGCACCGGGCACGAAGGGCATGCTCGGCGTCACCGGGCTGCGGGCCGAGGGCACCGGGGACCTGGCGATGGACCTCGCGCGCACCTGCGCGGCGGCGGGCGACCGGGTGCTGCTGGTCGACGCCAACATGCGCCGCCCGTCGCTGGCGCGGCTGGCGGCAGGGTCCGGCGGCCCCTCGCTGGTCGAGGTCGCGCTGGGGCAGGCGGCCTGGACCGACGCGCTGCGCCCCTCCGGCCATCCGGGGCTCGACATCCTGCCCACGCTGCGCCCGCCCGGGCAGGGTCACGTCGCCGAGCTTCTGTCGGCCCGGCCCCTGCGCGCGATGCTGGACGAGGCGCGGGCGCGCTACGACACCGTGGTGGTGGACCTCGCACCCCTCGGCCCGGCCGTCGATGCGCGGGTGCTGCTGCGGTCGCTGGGCCAGGTGCTGCTGGTGGCCGACTGGGGCCGGACGCCCAGGGCCGCCCTGCGCCGCGCGGTCGAAGGCGACCCGATCCTCGCCGACCGGCTGATCGGCGTGGCGCTGGCCCGCGTCGACCTGGCGGCCCTGCGGGACTACCTCGACCGCGGCGACGGCGACCCCTTCGCCTATGCCGGGGAGCCGGCATGACGCAACGGTCCACCCCCGGATGTCATCAATTCGACGCAACCACCTTGCGCGGCGCGGCACCTTGACCAACAGTAGGGGCAGCATCAACCGCGGTTCGCGTCGGGAGGCATCCGCTTGCACGTCCTCGGCCTCATTGCCGGTGCGGTCTGCGCGGCGATCGGCGTCGCGGGTGCCGCGCTCGGCCTGGGCTGGGGCGGCTGGGCCGCGGCGGGAATCGGCCTCGCGACCCTGGTGCTGGCCCAGATGCTCTATCTCGGCTGGATCGCCCTCGCGGCCCGGGCCGGGGCGCGGCGGCGCGCTGCGGGCAGCACCGCGGCAGGCACCCGTCCCGCCGAACCCGCCCGCCGCGTGGTGCAGAAGGGCTGATCCCGGATCCGTGGCGCCATGAGCGTCGCCGTCGTCATCACGGCCCGCAATGCCGCCGCCACCGTGGCCCAGGCTGTGGCGTCGGCGCTGGCCCAGCCCGAGGTCGCCGAGGTCGTGGTCGTCGACGACGCCTCCACCGACGACACGGCGGCGGCGGCGCGGGGGGCCGGGGACGACCGGCTGACGGTCCGGTGCCTTGCGGCAAACGTCGGCCCGGCGGCCGCGCGCAACATCGCCATCGCCGCGTCGACCGCGCCGCTGATCGCCATCCTCGACGCCGACGACTGGCTGCTGCCCGGCCGGTTCGCCCGCCTGCTGGCGGAACCGGACTGGGACCTGATCGCCGACAACATCGCCTTCGTCCCCGACGGTCCGGGCCGCGACGCGCCGGGCTTCCCCGCCATGCCCGGCAGCACAGCCGTCGGTCTCGCGGCCTTCGTCCGCGGCAACATCGCCACGGGCCGCGTGCAGCGCGGGGAACTCGGGTTCCTGAAGCCCGTGATCCGCCGCGCGGTCCTGCCGCCGGCGCCGGTCTACGACCCCGCGCTGTGGCTGGGCGAGGACTACGATCTCGTCGTCCGCCTGCTGGCCGCCGGAGCGCGGATGCGGGTCGTCCCGCAGGTGGGCTATGCCGCGCGCGTGCGGCCCGGGTCGCTGAGCGGGCGCCACCGGACGGCCGACCTCGCGGCGCTGTGGCAGGCCTGCCTGCGGCACCCCGGCCTCGCCGGGCCGGACGCCAAGGCGCAGCGGGCCCTGCGCGCCCACCGAAACCAGCTTCACGACCGGTATCTGCTCCGCGCCTTCCTCGACCGCAAGCGCGACCGGGGCCTTGCGGCGGCGCTGGGCTTCGCGCTGTGGCCGCCGTCGCGGCTGCGACCGATCGCGCAGGGGGTGCTGCGCGACAAGCTGGCGGCGGCGCGCCCCGCCCCGGCGCCGCAGCTGCGCACGCTGCTGCCGCTTCACGCTTCGGGCACGATCAGGCCCAGCGCCCAGTCGCCGGCGGCGTCTTCGGACTGACAGCTCAGCCGGTAGCGCGCCTGCAGCCGGGACAGAAGGGCCGCCATCTCGGACGGGGGGGTGGCCCAGGCCTCGCCCGGCGCGGGCACGGGCGGGCAGGGCACCGACAGGAACACGACCTCGCGCCGCGGCAGGCCGGTCCCGAGCCACAGCTTCGCCCGCGGCCGCGTGCCCGCCGCGGCGGGCGGCTGCGCCGACCACCGCTCGCGCAGGCTGCGGGCC
>CAZNPW010000119.1:0-3535 GCA_964575185.1 uncultured Exiguobacterium sp. | reverse complement strand
AGTAGCCGCGGGTCTTGAGCTCCCCCGCCGTCACCTCGTTCTCGCCGATGTTGAAGAGGAGCAGCGCCTGCACCGGGTTCACGTCCAGCATCCCCAGCCGCTCGAACTCGTCCTTGATGACGTCGAGCAGCAGGCGGTGCAGGCGTTCGACCAGCCCCAGGTTGTCGAGGTAGCAGGCGAGGAACACCTTCTGCGAACCGTCGCGCAGGTCAGCGTGCATGGACATGGGCGCGTCTTCCCGAAATCAGATCGGAGGAAGGATTCGCCGGAAAACCGGAACAATCCGTAAACCGTGGCTAGTTCCGTCGCATTTTCATGAAATCGGCCAGACGCCCGACCAGCCGCGCGTGCACCGGCGGGACGGCCTCGCGGCCCAGCACCCAGGGCAGAAGGTCGAGGTCGGCCTCGGCCAGCAGCGCCTCGAAGGCGTCCACCTCGGCCTCCGGCATGGCCGCCAGATGCGCGTCGGCGAAAGGCCCGAGCACCAGGTCCATCTCGCGCAGCCCGCGCCGCCAGGCCCGCATCCGCAGGCGTCGTTCGCGCAGCTCGCGGCTTTCCATCGCGCCCCCGCTGGCCTATCAGGCGGAAAAGCCCGAAAGGTGACCCATGGCCTTCCTGTCCGATACGCTCGCCCGCGTCAAACCCTCGGCCTCCATCGCGGTGACGAACCTGGCGCGCGAACGGGTCGCGGCGGGGCACGACATCATCGGCCTCGGCGCGGGCGAGCCCGATTTCGACACGCCCGCCCACATCCGCGAGGCGGCCAAGCGGGCGATCGACGCGGGCAAGACGCGCTACACCGCGGTCGACGGCATCCCCGAACTCAAGGCCGCGATCTGCGCCAAGTTCGCGCGCGAGAACGGGCTGACCTACACGCCCGCACAGGTCACGGTCGGCACCGGCGGCAAGCAGACGCTCTACAACGCCTTCGTGGCCACCCTGAACCCGGGCGACGAGGTCATCATCCCCGCGCCCTACTGGGTCAGCTATCCCGACATGGTGCTGCTCGCCGGCGGCACGCCGGTGCCGGTGGAGGCCGGAATCGCCACCGCCTTCAAGATCACGCCCGCACAGCTCGACGCCGCGATCACGCCGCGCACGAAGTGGTTCGTCTTCAACAGCCCGTCGAACCCGACGGGCGCGGCCTACACCCGCGCGGAGGTCCGCGCGCTCTGCGACGTGCTCATGCGCCATCCGCAGGTCTGGATCATGTCCGACGACATGTACGAGCACCTGGTGTTCGACGGCTTCGCCTTCACCACCCCCGCGCAGGTGGAACCCGCGCTCTACGACCGCACGCTCACCTGCAACGGCGTCAGCAAGGCCTACGCGATGACCGGCTGGCGGATCGGCTATGCCGCGGGGCCCGCCGCGCTCGTCAAGGCGATGGGCACGGTGCAGTCGCAGTCGACCTCGAACCCCACCTCGGTCTCGCAGTGGGCGGCGGTGGAGGCGCTGAACGGCCCGCAGGACTTCCTGCCCGGGTTCCGCACGGCGTTCCAGCGGCGGCGCGATCTGGTCGTGGCGGGGCTGAACGCCGCGAAAGGCATCCGCTGCCCGAAGCCCGAGGGCGCGTTCTACGTCTACCCCGACATCGCCGGTCTCGTCGGGCTGACGACGCCGCAGGGCCGGGTCATCACCGACGACGAGGCCTTCGCCACGGCGCTCCTGGAGGAAGCCGGGGTCGCGGTCGTGTTCGGCGCGGCCTTCGGCGTCAGCCCGAACTTCCGCGTGAGCTACGCCACGTCGGACGCCGTGCTTTCGGACGCCTGCGCGCGCATCCAGGCCTTCTGCGGGTCCCTGTCGTGACCGACCTGCCGCCCTACTACTTCCGCGTGCGCGAGAACGGGGCGGCGGTATTCCGGGTGGATGTCGAGAACCGCCTCCGGCGGATCGAGATGGACGAGATCGCGCTGGTCAACGCGCGCAACGGCACGGTCAGGGCGCATGGCGACCGGGTGCTGACCGACGCCGACCGCGACGCCATCGCCGCCTGGCTCGCCGCGCGGCAGGCGGTGCTGGCCGCGCGCGAGGTCGACGACATCCTGCGCACGGTCGATCACCTGAACCTGACAGCGGGCTGGGCCGCGAGCCGCGCGACCGATGCGCAGCTCGACGCGGTGACCGACGCGCTGCTCATGGCGATGCACGACCTGCGCACGGTGCTGGTGCGACGAAAGGCCGACCGGCTGGACGGCGTCGGGCCCCCCCCACCCCATTCCTCCCCCACGGGGGGGGAGGGAGGCCCCTGACCGCCACGGGCCGCGCTGCGGACGGCAGGCGGCGAACCACAGCCTATTGTTGCCCGAAGCTCCGCGTCATGCTATGGCTTGCCGATAACAACAAGCCAACGAGCAGGTCCATGCGTCCCATCCTCGCCGCCGCCGCTTTCGCGGCGCTGTTTCCGATTCCGGCCGCGGCCTTCGAGATGACGGCGGCCACGGTCGGGCTGTCCTACGGCCGGCTGACGGAAGACTCCGACCTGACCCGCGCCGATCTCGGCGGGTCGGTGGAGTTCGCCATCGCGCGCGACGTCGCCGTGCAGGCCGATCTCGGCTTCGCCCGCTTCGGGGCGTCGGACCTGAACCTGACGTCGCTGGCCGTTCACGGCATCTGGCACGCATCCGAGGTCAGCTCGCTCGGCCTCTTCGTCGGGCGCGACGCGGCGAAGGCGAACGGGGACGATGCCTCGCAGAACTTCGTCGGGATCGAGGTCGGCTACGGCGGCGACGGCTTCGGCGCCCAGGCGCATTTCGCGGTGGCCGACGGCGACGGCGGCAGCGGCACGGCGGCGGGGCTGCGGCTCGACTGGGGGCTGACGCCGGTGGTGGGCCTCGGGCTGACGCTCGACCGGCTGGACACCGACGGCGCGGACCTGACGGCCGTGGCGCTGCGCGGCAGCTACGACGTGACCCCGCAGGCGCAGGTCTACGCCGAAGTCGGCACCGCCCGCGCCGAGGCGGGCGGGCTGTCCGAGGATTCGGCCTTCATCGGCATCGGGGCCGAACTGAACTTCGGCACCGCGCGCGGCGCGACCTTCGACCGGCGCAGCCTGCTGGGGGCGATCCCGGGGCTGTAGCGAACACGCGCCCCGGCGCAGGCCGGGGCGCGTGGCTACCTTACCCCACCGCCGCGCCGCCGACCGTCAGGCCGCCGATCAGCATCGTCGGCTGGCCCACGCCCACCGGCACCCACTGCCCGGCCTTGCCGCAGTTGCCGATGCCGGGGTCGAGCGCCAGGTCGTTGCCGATCGCGCGGATGCCCTTCAGCGCGGTCGCCCCGTCGCCGATCAGCGTCGCGCCCTTGACCGGCGCGCCCACGACCCCGTTCCTGACCCGGTAGGCCTCGGTGCAACTGAACACGAACTTGCCGTTGGTGATGTCGACCTGCCCGCCGCCGAAGCCCACGGCATAGATGCCGTCCTTCAGGTCGGCCAGGATCGCCGCCGGGTCCGCGTCGCCCGCCAGCATGTAGGTGTTGGTCATCCGCGGCATCGGGATGTGCGCGAAGCTCTCGCGCCGCCCGTTGCCGGTGG
>CAZNPW010000118.1:0-3965 GCA_964575185.1 uncultured Exiguobacterium sp. | reverse complement strand
CTTCAGCGGCCGGGTAGGGTCTTCCGGGCGGGTTGAGCCGGGGGAGGGGACCGGTCTGGGGCTTGCCCCTCTCCGCGCGGAGGAGGCGCCGGCGTCTTCGCCCAGGCGATCGCTTGCCCCCGGACCTTCTCGGAAAGCTTCTGCCACCACTCCTGCAGGATCCGCGTGTCGTCGCTCGTGCGGTTGTGGGCCCATCTCCAGGCCCGCTGGGCGTTGTCGCCCATGCGGCCCATGGAGAGCCACAGCACGGCCTCCGCGCGCTCTCGATGGTCCGGGATGGCCTTGAGCAGGGCGTCGCCGGCGGTCCCGATTGGCTGCAGCGGAGGCCTGGGGTGCTGGGGCGGTCGGGGAGGCGCGGAGGGTGCCGGCCGGGAAACGGGCTGGGAGGCCGCAGGGGCTGCTGCAGGCGACGCCGCCGGCGTCCGTGCGGGCACGGGGGCGGCCGCCATGGCCCGGGTGGCGTTCTCGGCCGCCCTGAGCCGCTTCTGGCGGTCCTGGCGCAGGCGGCGGAGGTCGCGGGCCCCTCGGATCGTCGAGCGGTTGATCCCCTCGGCGGTCGCGGCGGCCTGCTCCCGGCGCCAGATCGGCCGGGCCTTGCGGAGCATGGCCGTGCGGCGGGGCCCGAGGCGCTCCTGGGGGACGCGGTCGATGTTCTGGGCGGCGAGGGACTTCGACGAGACTCGGGCGTCGTGCCCGTGCCGGGCGAGCGCCGCGTTGACCTGGTCCTCCCAGATCTCGCGCCAGGCGGTGACCTCGCCAGGGCCGGTGGCCCGGTCGTCGAGCTCGCGGGTCTTCTCGCCGAAGCGCAGCTCACCGGCCTCGTCGCGGGTGACGCGGCGGGTCGTCAGCATGACGTGGGCGTGGTGGTTGCGCTGGTCCGCCTCGGGATGTTCGCTGGGGTGGTGGATGGCGAACTCGGCCGCCAGCTTGTGCCGGAGGCTGATCTCCCGGGTGAACGAGGCCACGAGGCGCCGGTGTGCCTCGGCGTCGAGCTCGGCGGGGAGGGCGAGGATCACCTCTCGGGCGACGGTCGAGTTCTTCCGGTTCTCGGAGGCCTCGGCGGCGTTCCAGAGGTCGGCCGTCCGGACGTCGGCGGCCTTGCCGGAGACGTAGGTCCCGGTCGGCCCGATCGAGGCGCGGCGGCGGTAGTCGTACCGCTCGCCCGTGCGCTGGTCGGTCAGGTCCGCGCGGGTTCGGTAGGCGGCCTTGGCCACGGCCGACTGGCCGGCTGATCGCGAGATCGCTTTCACCTCCAGTCGGTAGATGGCCATGGGAGCTCTTTCTCTTCCCCCGGAGGGCGCGGCAATTCCGGAGGAATTGCATAACCGCGCCTTTCAGGTTACAACCGCAGTTCTATACCCCCTCCGCGGAATCGGCAATGGCGAAAAGCGAGAAGGCCCTGACCGACCTCGAAAAGATCGAGATCGCGAAGAGGAAGGCGGAGAAGGCGAAGCAGATGCAGGCCAGGCACCTACAAACCGCAGCCAAGATCCAGAAGCGGATCACCGACAAGGCGCGCTCCGACGACACCCGGCGGAAGATCATCGTCGGCTCGATCGTGATGACGGACGCGATCACCGGAAACGGCAGGGTGGCCGAGTACCTGTTGAATCGACTGGAGCAACAGGTGGAGGAGCGGGACCGCCTGGTGCTGGCCGACTTCGTCCAGGAGCTGCGGGCCAAGCTCGAGGTCAAGCCCAATGGCTGACCCGGGTGAGAAGAACCCGATCTTCGAGGCGATCGGCGGGTTCGCCACCACGCTGCTGTCGTCGCGGGGCGGCGAGCGGCTCAAGGGGGGCGGCATCTACGGGCCGAACCATGCCGTGGCGGCCGCGGCCGAGTTGGCGACGATCCTGATGACGCCCTCGCTGCTCGAGCCGCACCTGGATGCCGCGGCGCGGCGGCACAAGGTCCCCAACATTATCACGGGAAAAGTCGTGGTTGACCCTCCGACGGCAGCAGAGAAGGCTGCCGCCGCTGTGACCGACGAGGTCTCCGAGTAGGATTCTGGCCGGAAATGGCTCCTGACCCTTTCCTCGCGCTAATCTTCCTGGGTTATCCGAAGAGGCGGGCGAGCAGGCCCTGCCGCGGCGCCGGGGCCGCTTGCGGCCCGGCGATCGCCAGGCGCCTGGCCTGGTCCCGCCACTGGTCCCTGTCCTCGCGCAGCTCCGCCGAGAGGCGGCGCTCGCCCTCCAGTTCGGCCGTCAGCCTCGCCAGGGCCACGTCAGCCGCTTCCGGGGCTGCGTCCTGGCTCGTCGGTGAATCGCGTCGGGACGCATCAGGGAAGACGCGGGCGAGCTCGGCCGGGTCGATCATGAAGGCGCCGGCGTCGTTGCGGGCGGCCGAGATCCGGCCTGATTTGATGCTCCGGAGGATCGTGGACTTGCTGACGCGGGTTGCGTCAGATGCTTCGGTGATGGTGATCATGGGGCGCCGTACCTCGTCGGGTGACGAGGCGATGATGCGGCAGGCCCGTTAACACTCCGTGATGTCCGAATCCCGTTCACCGGGTGGAAATGGTATAATTTCTATACTAAATAGACCCATGGAGTTCGAATACGACCCGGGCAAGAGCGAGACCAATAAGGTCAAGCACGGCCTCGATTTCGAGGAGGCGCAGGCCCTGTGGGCCGATCCGCGGCTCCTGGAGGCCCCTGCGAAGACCGAGGACGAGCCGCGGTTCGTCTCGGTCGGGAAGATCGGCGGAAGGCACTGGACGGCCATCTGGACGCCGCGGGGGAGCGCTGTGCGGCTGATCTCGGTCCGCCGCGCCAGGCCAGAGGAGGTGGAGCGCTATGAAGGCAGCTGAGCTCGACAAGCGGTTTGACGATGGCGAAGACGTGTCCGGTCAGGTCGATTGGGGCGCGGCGCGCCGGCCGAACGTCCAGGTGAAGCGGGTGAACGTCGACTTCCCCGCCTGGGTCGTGTCCGGCCTCGATCAGCAGGCGCAGCGCCTCGGCGTGACGCGTCAGGCCCTGATCAAGCTCTGGATCGCGGAGAGGCTGGCCTAGGCCAGCTCCTCCTCGGCCGTGCCGAAGAGCATCTTCATCTGGCGCGCCGCGACGGCGTTGGTCTTCTTCGACACCAGGGTCTTGGTGTTGAAGGCGGCAAACTTCTTCGCGTTGCCCCAGTAGCGCCAGATCTCCTCGGGATCGAGGCAGTACGCATAGGTCCCGGGGCCGACGCGGATCCGAAGGATCGCCCGCATCGCCTCGAGCTCTTGGGTATGACGCCGGATCGTCGCCACAGACGTCCCGGTGGCCTCTGCCAGGGTCTCCTGGCTCACGGTCACCGCGTTCGTCTCGCCGGAGACGTGCTCGGCCAGGAAGCAGTACGTCTTCGCCGCCTGGGGATTCTTCGCGATCAGGTCTGTGATCCGGGCCCAGCCCTTCGAAGAGACCTGCGTGAAGCCTGCGTTGGCCCTCTTCGCTTGCCGGTCTCGGCTCCTATCGTCGGAATCCAAACCTGCCATGTCGAGCATCCTCGAGCGGCGTTCGTCGTCATCTCGGACCGAAATCTCGCGCATCTGAAAACCCCCCGAATCATGACCGGTCGACCGCTCATTTTTGTCAGAAATTGTTCGTCGCTTGCAACAAATTGTTACAAGCGACCGCTCATCTAGGGTGAGCGGTCGACCGCTCATCTAGGGTGAGCGGTCGCTATCCTGTAAGTCATTGAAATTGCTCAACTTCATATTTTTCCTTTTCTTTTCTAATCCTGCGCGCGGACTCTGCGCCGTGTCGGCGCTCTGAATCGGCCACCCGACGCGACGAAGGAGCGCGAGGGGACGATGGGAACGGGCGCAGGGGATGGTGGAGATGGTGAGCGTCACGGGCACCGTCGTCCGGCGACGCCGCAACCCTGACCAGCTGCGCCGCCGGACGACCCCTCGACGGGGAGGGAGGGCGCACTTCAGCGGCCGGGTAGGGTCTTCCGGGCGGGTTGAGCCGGGGGAGGGGACCGGT
>CAZNPW010000117.1:0-4163 GCA_964575185.1 uncultured Exiguobacterium sp. | reverse complement strand
GCGAGGCCGCGGGCGCGGCCATCGCCGGGCCGGTGGCCTCGCGCGGCGCGCCGAGCGGCGTCACCGGCGCGGGCATCACCGGCGGCGCGGCCTGGGGCCGGCCCGACACGCTGTCGAGCGCCGCGGGCGGCGGCACGTTCGCCCTTCCCGCGTCGTGCTTCGGCGGCGGCGCGCGGCGGTCGCGCGGGAAGCCGAACACCAGCACGATCACCGCCGCGATCCCCGCGCCGATGAAGGCGGATCGGTTGCCGCCCAGCCCGCCCACCACGTAGGCCACGCCGAAGGCCACCAGCCCCGCCCCCGCGGCCAGCGCCCACATCTCCCACAAGGGGCCGTTCTTCACGTCACGTCCAGCCATGATCCGTCCCGTCCTCCCGGTCTTCGGCGCTGTCCCCGCGCCCTGTCCTCAACCCCTTACCACGAGTCGGCGGGCCTGGCCTACCCAATCATCGCGGCTGACCCGGCCCTTGAAGCCCTCGAGGTTGCGGTCGACCCAGGCGATCTCGTCCGGGGTCCAGGCGGCGATCTGGTCGAAGTGGAACACCCCCAGGCGGTGGCACAGCGCCATGAGCTTCGGGCCGATCCCGGCGATCAGCATCAGGTCGTCGCCGCCGCCTTCGCGCGGGGCGGGCAGAGTCGCGGGGCGGGTGCCCTGCGGCTCGGGCGCGACCTCGCCGCGCTTCGGGCGGCCCTTCGGGACGGCTGCGGCCTCCTGCACCAGCGCCCCGGTCGCGTCGGCGGGACGCCCCGCCGCCGGCTTCGGCTCCCGCGGCGCGCCCTCCGCCGGGGTGACGGGCGCGGCCCGGCCCTGCCATGGCGTCGTCAGCGGCACCTCGGTCCCGTCGATCCGCCGCACCGTGTCGCGCAGGTCCACCGCCCGCTGCACGCTCGCGTTGTGCGGCGCGCGGCCGGCCGCGTGATCCTTCAGGCTGGTCGGCCCGCCCCGCGGCTCCGAGGCATAGCGCCCGTTCTGCGGCCCGGGCACCGGCACCTCGCCCTTGGCGAAGCGCGCCAGCAGGTCGCGCAGCCTGTCCGCGTCGAGGTCCTCGTAGTAATCCTTACCGATCTGCGCCATCGGCGCGTTGGCGCAGGCCCCCAGGCACTCGACCTCCTCCCACGAGAACTTCCCGTCGGCCGAGACCTGGTGCGCCCTCGGCGCGATCATCTCCTTGCAGACGGCCATCAGCTCCTCGGCCCCGCAGATCATGCAGGACGTGGTCCCGCAGACCTGCACATGCGCGACCGACCCCACCGGCTGGAGCTGGAACATGAAGTAGAAGGTCGCCACCTCGAGCGCGCGGATATAGGCCATGCCCAGCATGTCGGCGACATGCTCGATGGCGGGGCGGCTCAGCCACCCCTCCTGCTCCTGCGCGCGCCAGAGGAGCGGGATGATCGCGCTCGCCTGCCGCCCCGGCGGATACTTCGTCATCTGCGCCCGCGCCCAGGCGTCATTGGCCGGGGTGAAGGCGAAGGTCTCGGGCTGCTGGGGGTGGAGGCGGCGGAGCATCTAGATGTTTCCTTCGAAGGTCGGCGCAGCGGGAAGGCCCTCTCCCCCATCCCCTCTCCCACGGGAGAGGGGAGGCGCTTCAACGCCGGGCGTTGCGCGTTGGCACAAGGCCACGACGGCAGCATGAATCGCCGCAAGCACGGCGTCAGTCTCGCGGATGATGTCGTTGTTCCAGAACCGCAGCACCGCGTAGCCGAGCGCCTCGAGGTCCGCAGTGCGCAGCCTGTCGGCGGTGCTGTCGGCATGCTGCCCGCCATCGGCCTCCACGATAAGGCGGATCGCCGGCGCACAGAAATCCGCGATGTAACGCTGTCCGACGGGCAATTGCCGCCGGAACCGCACGCCCAAGCGGTCGCCGCGCAAACCCGCCCAGAGTCGGCGTTCGGCCAGTGTCATGTCGCGACGCAGGTTCCGCGCCGGCTGGGTCAGCCACGCCCCCCGGCGAAACGACGTTGCCGGACGGGCGACTCCCCTCTCCCCGGGGAGAGGGGATGGGGGAGAGGGATGTCCTGGCCTCCCGGCCGTCACCGGTCGATCTCCCCGAACACCACGTCCATCGTGCCGATGATCGCGCTGACATCCGCCAGCTGGTGGCCCTTGCAGATGTGGTCCATCGCCTGCAGGTGCAGATATCCGGGCGCGCGCAGCTTGGCGCGGTAGGGTTTGTTGGTGCCGTCGGACACGAGGTAGACCCCGAACTCGCCCTTCGGCGCCTCGACGGCCGCGTAGACCTCGCCTGCCGGAACGTGGAAGCCTTCGGTATAGAGCTTGAAGTGGTGGATCAGGCTTTCCATCGAGGTCTTCATCGCCGCCCGCGCGGGCGGCGTGATCTTCCCGCGCGCGAGGATGTCGCCCGTCTCCACCCGCAGCTTGGCCACCGCCTGCCGGATGATCGAGGTCGATTCCCGCATCTCGGCCATCCGGCAGAGGTAGCGGTCGTAGCAGTCGCCGTTCTTGCCGACGGGGATCTTGAAGTCGAACTCGTCGTAGCATTCGTAGGGCTGCGCCCGGCGCAGGTCCCAGGCCAGACCCGACCCCCGCACCATCACGCCCGAGAACCCCCAGTCCTGGATCTCCTGCTCGGTCACCACGCCGATGTCGGCGTTGCGCTGCTTGAAGATGCGGTTCTCGGTCAGCAGGCCGTCGATGTCGTCCAGCACCTTCGGGAAATGGTCCGCCCAGGCGTCGATGTCCTCCAGAAGCTGCGGCGTCAGGTCCTGGTGCACCCCGCCGGGGCGGAAATACGCGGCGTGCAGCCGCGCCCCCGAGGCGCGTTCGTAGAACACCATCAGCTTCTCGCGCTCCTCGAACCCCCACAAGGGCGGGGTCAGCGCGCCCACGTCCATCGCCTGCGTGGTGACGTTCAGAAGGTGGTTCAGCACCCGCCCGATCTCGCAGAACAGCACGCGGATCAGGCTGGCGCGGCGGGGCACCACGGTGCCCGTCAGCCGCTCGATCGCCAGGCACCAGGCGTGCTCCTGGTTCATCGGCGCGACATAGTCGAGCCGGTCGAAATAGGGCAGGTTCTGCAGGTAGGTCCGGCTTTCCATCAGCTTCTCGGTGCCGCGGTGCAGAAGCCCGATGTGGGGGTCGCAGCGCTCCACGATCTCGCCGTCGAGCTCCAGCACCAGCCGCAGCACCCCGTGCGCCGCCGGGTGCTGGGGCCCGAAGTTGATGTTGAAGTTGCGGATCTGCTGTTCGCCCGTCACCGCGTCGGTCGAGCCGTCGTCGTAGCGGTCATTGCGGATGTCGCCGTCCATCATGCCGTCTCCGTTGCTTGCGCGGGCCAGCGGCCGTCCGTCACGCGGGCTTCTTCTCGTCGCCCGGCAGCACGTACTGCGCGCTTTCCCAGGGCGACAGGAAATCGAACTGCCGGTATTCCTGCGTCAGCTTCACCGGCTCGTAGACCACGCGCTTGGTCGCCTCGTCGTAGCGCACCTCGGTGTAGCCCGTGGTCGGAAAGTCCTTGCGCAGCGGGAAGCCGCGGAAGCCGTAGTCGGTCAGGATGCGCCGCAGGTCGGGGTGGCCCGAGAACAGGATGCCGAACATGTCGAAGACCTCGCGCTCGAACCAGTTCGCGCTCGGGTGGACGGCGCTGACCGACGGCACGATCTGGTCCTCGCGCACCGCGACCTTCAGGCGGATGCGGTGGTTGCGGTACATCGACAGGAAATGGTAGACGAGGTCGAACCGCTCCACCCGGTCGGGCAGGTCGACGGCGGTGATGTCGACCAGCGTGGTGAAGCGGCAGGACGGGTCGGTCTTCAGGAACTCCACCAGCGGCACGATCAGGCTCGGCTCGGCGGTGACGGTCAGCTCGCCCAGCACCACCGACGTGGCGATCACCGCGTTCGGCTGCCGCAGCGCCACCAGCGCGGCGAGGTCGTCCAGGGCTTCGGTTGCGGCGTCGGCCATCAGCGCACCAGCGTCCCGGTGCGGCGGATCTTCCGCTGCAGCTGCAGGATTCCATACAGCAGCGCCTCGGCGGTCGGCGGGCAGCCGGGGACGTAGATGTCGACCGGCACGATCCGGTCGCAGCCGCGCACCACCGAATAGCTGTAGTGGTAGTAGCCCCCGCCGTTGGCGCAGGAGCCCATGGAGATGACGTAGCGCGGCTCGGGCATCTGGTCGTAGACCTTGCGCAGCGCCGGGG
>CAZNPW010000116.1:0-4188 GCA_964575185.1 uncultured Exiguobacterium sp. | reverse complement strand
CCTTGCCTCCGGATTGCACGCCGACTTCCCGGCGCCCCGTCGCTTCCGCTTCGGTAGGGCGGTATTTACGAAGGCCGCCCGTCACCCGCAAGGGCAAAAAGCGTCGGCTGTCGCAAAATTTTCACGCGGCACGAATCCGTCCTGCGTCGGGCGCGCCGCGCAACTTTTGCCATGGCCACGGGCGCCGTGCCGCCAGAAGGTTACGCGGCCTGGCCGACCAGCCATCCGCGCCATCCGTGGGCGACCCGCGCCAGCAGCAGCATCGCCACGGTCGCGGCATAGGCCAGCGGCTCGAAGGTCCAGACCTTCACCACCAGCAGCCAGTGAATCACCCCCGCCAGCGCCGCGAGGTAGGTCAGCCGGTGCAGCCGCCGCCAGGCCACCGGGCCCATCGCGCGGATCGCCCGGTTGGTGGAGGTCAGCGCCAGCGGAATCAGCGCGGCGAAGCCCACCATGCCCACGATGATGTAGGGCCGCCTGACCAGATCCGCGGTGATCTCGGACCACCTCAGGCCCATGTCGAGCAGGACCCACGTCGTGAAGTGCAGCGCCACGTAGAAGAACGCCCAGACCCCGATGGCGCGGCGGTATCGCACCAGGTTCAGCCCCGCCCAGCGCAGCGGCGTCACCGCCAGCGTCGCGATCAGGAACTGCACCACCAGCCGACCCAGCCGCCGCTCGAGCTCGCGCACCGGGTCGGCGCCCAGGCCGCCGGAGAGCGTCAGCCAGACGATCCAGGCCAGCGGCAGCGCGGCCAGCATCCAGACCACCCCGGTCGGCACGCGCCGCAGCGCCGCGTTCACCCGGTCCATCAGTAGTTCGCCCGCAGGTCCATCCCGGCATACAGCCCGGCCACCTGGTCCTCGTAGCCGTTGAACATCAGCGTGTCCTGCCGTCCGGCGAAAAGACCCGCGCCGATCACCCGTTCCGAGGCCTGGCTCCAGCGCGGGTGGTCGACCGCGGGATTCACGTTCGCATAGAACCCGTATTCGGACGGCTGCAGCATGTTCCAGGTGGTCGGCGGCTGCTCGGCGACCAGGCTGATCCGCACGATGCTCTTGATCGACTTGAAGCCGTATTTCCACGGCACCACCAGCCGGATCGGCGCGCCGTTCTGGTTCGGCAACGGCTTGCCATACAACCCGGTCGCGAGGATCGTCAGGTCGTGCATCGCCTCGTCAAGCCGCAGCCCCTCGCGGTAGGGCCAGTCGATGAAGGCCGACTGCTGGCCCGGCATTTCCTCGGGGCGCACCAGCGTCTCGAAGGCCACGTAGCGGGCAGCCGACTGGACGCCCACCTTTTCCAGGATGCGGGCCAAGGGAAAGCCGTTCCAGGGAACCACCATCGACCAGGCCTCGACGCAACGCAGACGGTAGATCCGCTCCTCGACCGTCTGGCCGGCGACGAGGTCCTCGACGCTGTAGGTTCCGGGCCGGTCGACGAGCCCGTCGACCGCGATCGGCCAGGGGCTGGTGGTCAGCGCGCCGGCGTAGGCCTCGGGATCGCCCTTGCCGGTGCCGAACTCGTAGAAGTTGTTGTAGCTCGTGACGTCCTCGATCGCGGTCAGCTTGTCGCGCAGATCGCCCCCCGCGGCGGCCATGGCAGGGGCGGCCAGCACCGTTCCCGCAGCGAAGAGCTGGCGGCGGCTCAGCCACAGGCGTTCGGGCGTCACGTCGTCTCGGGTCAGCGGTCGGGACATCTTCGCTCTCCTCTGTCACGGCATACTACGCGCGCCGGGGCCCGGAAGTTTCTTCGGAAACACGGCTCACGCTGTTGCGACATACCGCAACACCCGCTGCATCCCGGATAACGACGGATGACGGCCGGTCACGTCAACTTTAGTGGACGAGCAAAGCGCGCGCGGCTTAGCGCAGCGCGGCGCGCGGACAAGGCGGCCTCACGCAGGCGTTGGCCCGATCCGTCGCGCGCCGCAGACCATATACGCCGTGCCACCGATGGCAGAGATCGTAGATCAACGGAGTGACACGCATGATCCGCAAAACCCTCATCGCCGCCACCGCCGCCGCGTCCTTCATGGCGCTGCCCGCCTTCGCCGACAGTCACGCGACCGACATCGTCGACACCGCCGTCGCGGCGGGCAATTTCACCACGCTCGCCGCCGCACTCGAGGCTGCGGGCCTGATCGAGACGCTGAAGGGCCCGGGTCCGTTCACCGTCTTCGCGCCGACCGACGCGGCCTTCGCCGCGCTGCCTGCGGGCACCGTGGACAACCTGCTGAAGCCGGAGAACAAGGCCCAGCTCACCTCGATCCTCACCTACCACGTGATCCCGGGCAAGGTCATGTCGACCGACCTGACCGAAGGCATGAAGGCCACCACGGTCGAAGGCAAGGACGTCACGATCACGCTGGAAGGCGGGCCGAAGGTGAACGGCATCGTCATCTCGGGCCCCGACATCGCGGCCAGCAACGGCGTCATCCACGTCATCGACGGCGTGCTGATGCCCCCGGCCTCGTGATCCGACGCGAAGGCCGCCCCGACCGGGGCGGCCCTCATCGGGCAGTCCGCCGCCCGCGCGCCGACGTCGTCGCGCCCGGCACCGCAGGACGGCCCCAGCCAAACCGGCGTCAGTGCATCACCAGCGGTTGCGGCGCCTCCTTCCGGCCCGCGGCCACGCGGTCGCCGATCACCAGCCCCGCCGGCCCCGCCGTCACCTTCACCGTCGCCCCGTCCAGGATCTCGCCGCCGAGGATCATCTCGGCCAGCTCGTCCTGCAGCGACCGCTGGATCACCCGCTTCAGGGGCCGCGCGCCGAACACCGGATCATAGCCCTCGTCCGCCAGCCATTGCCGCGCGCTGGGGTCCACGTCGAGCGTGATCTTCCGCGCCGCCAGCCGCGCCTCCAGCCGGCGCAGCTGGATGTCCACGATCCCGCCCATGTCACCGCGCGAGAGGCGATCGAAGATGATCTGCTCGTCCAGCCGGTTCAGGAACTCCGGCCGGAAGTGCTGCCGCACCGCCTCCTCGACCTCGCGCCGCGCCGCGCTGCTGTCGGCACCCTCGGGCAACTCGCTCAGCGCCCGCGCGCCGAGGTTGCTCGTCAGCACGATCAGCGTCTGCTTGAAGTCGACCGTCCGGCCCTGCCCATCGGTCAGCACCCCGTCGTCCAGCACCTGCAAGAGCACGTTGAACACGTCCGGGTGCGCCTTCTCGACCTCGTCGAACAGCACGACCTGATAGGGCCGCCGCCGCACGGCCTCGGTCAGCACCCCGCCCTCGTCATAGCCGACATAGCCCGGCGGCGCGCCGATCAGGCGGCTGACCGCGTGCTTCTCCATGAACTCGCTCATGTCGATGCGCACCATCGCCTGGTCGTCGTCGAAGAGATACGCCGCCACCGCCTTCGTCAGCTCCGTCTTGCCCACGCCCGTGGGCCCGAGGAACAGGAAGCTGCCCAGCGGCCGGTTCTCGTCGTTCAGCCCCGCCCGCGCCCGACGCACGGCGTTGGCCACCGCGACCAGCGCCTGTTTCTGCCCAATGACGCGCTTGCCCAGCTCCTCCTCCATCTTGAGAAGCTTCTCCCGCTCTCCCTCCAGCATCTTCGTGGTCGGAATGCCCGTCCAGCGCTCCACGACCTCGGCGATCTGCTCCGGCCGCACCGCCTCGCTGACCAGGGCCTCGCCCTCGCGGGCCTCGGCCTCGGCGAGCCGCTTCTCCAGCCCGGGGATCACGCCGTAGGACAGCTCCCCGGCCCGCGCGAGGTTGCCCTCCCGCTTCACCTGCTCCAGCTCCGCCCGCGCCCGGTCGAGCTCCTCCTTCAGCCCGCGCGCGGCCTCAAGGCTGTCCCGCTCGGCCTGCCACTTGGCCGTCATGCTGTCCGACCGCTCCTGCAGGTCGCCGAGTTCGCGTTCCAGCTTCTCCAGCCGGTCCTTCGACGCCGCGTCATCCTCCTTCTTCAGCGCCTCCGCCTCGATCTGCATCTGCAGGATCTGCCGGTCGAGCGCGTCCAACTCCTCGGGCTTGCTGTCCACCTCCATCCGCAGCCGCGACGCCGCCTCGTCCATCAGGTCGATGGCCTTGTCCGGCAGGAAGCGGTCGGTGATGTAGCGGTGGCTCAGCGTCGCCGCCGCGACCAGCGCAGAGTCGGTGATCCGCACCCCGTGGTGCAGCTCGTACTTCTCCTTGATCCCGCGCAGGATGCTGATCGTGTCCTCGACCGTCGGCTCGC
>CAZNPW010000115.1:0-4384 GCA_964575185.1 uncultured Exiguobacterium sp. | reverse complement strand
GAGATGACGTAGCGCGGCTCGGGCATCTGGTCGTAGACCTTGCGCAGCGCCGGGGCCATCTTGTTCGTCAGCGTCCCCGCGACGATCATCACGTCGGACTGCCGGGGCGAGGCGCGCGGCGCCACGCCGAAGCGTTCGGCGTCGTAGCGCGGCATCGAGGTGTGCATCATCTCGACCGCGCAGCACGCGAGGCCGAAGGTCATCCAGTGCAGCGACCCGGTCCGCGCCCAGTTGATGAGGTCCTCGGTCGAGGTGAGAAGGAACCCCTTGTCGGCCAGCGCGTCCGACAGCGCGGGCGTCAGGGCCTGCTGCCCGGCCGCGCCGTTGCCCAGCGCGAGACCCGAGTTGGCGGTGATCCGCGTCGTGTTGCCGTCGCCGCCCGAGGTCACCTTGTCGGGGCCCGAGGGCACGTCGTCGGGGCCGGTCACTCCCATTCCAGGGCGCCTTTCTTCCATTCGTAGGCGAAGCCCACGGTCAGGACGCCCAGGAACACCATCATCGACCAGAAGGCGGTCATGCTCAGCTCGCCGAAGGCCACCGCCCAGGGGAACAGGAAGGCGACCTCGAGGTCGAAGATGATGAACAGGATCGACACCAGGTAGAAGCGCACGTCGAACTTCATCCGCGCGTCGTCGAAGGCGTTGAAGCCGCATTCGTAGGCGCTGACCTTTTCCGGGTCGGGTTTCCGCACGGCGATGATCGCGGCGGCGAGCAGCAGCACCAGCCCCAGCCCGGTCGCGAGGCCGAGGAAGATCAGGATGGGCAGATACTCGCGCAGCATCTCGTCCAAGGCGGGCTCCTTTCCGCACGGGCGGGTCGGTGGCGGGCGGGGCGTCGCCGCAATCCGCGCCGGTTTACCCCCGCCCCCCGTCAGGGTCAACCGAAGGGGCTGCGGCAAAGAGGGGCGTCGGGCGCTGCGCGCGCAACGGCCTGCGGCGCGGCCGCCTGCGGGCGGCCGAGGGGCGCTGCGGCGCCGCCTCCTGCGCAGCGCCTTCGCGCGGCAGACCGGCCGCCCGCGTCGCGCCCCGCCGACGCAGGCAAGGCGCGCCGTGCGGGGTCCGTGCCGCCACCCGCCGCCCGGGCGATGACGCAAGGGTGCATCCGCGCGGAAAGCACGTCCTGCACGCCGCATCCCCGCGCCTTCGGCCCGGTGCGTCCGACGCGACCCGGGCGCGCGCGGGGATGATCTCCGGACGCATTCTGGACGAACCGGCCCGACCGACCCCGCCCCCACGCCGCCCGGGCCGATGTGAAATACTTTCACATCCCCCCTTGAAGCCTGCGCGGATCGGTCGCATCTCAACGCATGTGAAACGACTTCACATCCACGCCCGCGAAAGGATCGCCATGCACCCCTCTTCCTCGCCCCCCTTCGCCGCGGGGACCCCCGCCCGGCCCGGCCCCTGGTCCTGGCCCGCGCGGGCCGAATCCTGGCTCGACGCCCGCGGCCGCAAGGCCTGGGTGCTGGCCACCGTCGCCGCCTTCATCCTGTTCTGGCCGCTGGGCCTCGCCCTGCTCGCCTACGTCATCTGGAGCAAGAAGATGTCCTCCTGCACCGCTCGCCGCCTGCACCATCACGACCGCGCCGCCCGCTGGGGCGGGGGCTGGTCGCGCGGCTGGAATGGCCCGTCGGTCTACACCCCCTCGGGCAATGTCGCCTTCGACGCCTACAAGGACAGCACCCTGAAGCGGCTGGAGGAAGAACAGGCCGCCTTCGCCGCCTTCCTGCAGCGCCTGCGCGACGCCAGGGACAAGCAGGAGTTCGACAGCTTCATGGAGGACCGCGCCCGCGCCGGCCGCGAGGCACCCCCGGCCGATCCGGCGTCGCCCCGCGACGTGACGCCTGGCCCCGACGCGCCGCGCAACGGCGACCTCTGACGCAGCCCCGCGGCCCGGCACCCGCCGGGCCGCACGCCGCGCCCGGCCCGGCACCCGCCGGGCCGACCCTTGCAGCCCGCGCCCCTCCACCCCACCTGACGCCCATGTTCCAGACCGCCTCCGCCCTGCCCGACCCCGTCCGCCACGCGGCCTTCTACGACGGCGTGCCGCTGAAGCGCGCGGTCGCCTGGGTCTTCGACACGCTCGTCGTGGCGCTGCTCTGCACGATCTTCGTCATCCTGACGCTCGGCCTCGGCGCGCTGATCCTGTTCATCGTCTTTCCCGCGGTCAGCTTCGTCTACCGCTGGGCGTCGATCGCGAACTGGGGCGCCACCGGCGGCATGGCGCTGATGGGCCTGCGCGTCATCGCCCCCGACGGCGGCCGCCCGTCGCAGGGCGCGGCCTTCCTGCACACGCTGTTCTATACCGCCGCGATCCTGACCGTCGTGCCGCAGATCCTGTCGGCCGGGCTGATGCTGACCGGTCCCCGGGCGCAGGGGCTGCACGACCTGGCGCTCGGCACCGCGGTCATCAACCGCCCGGCCTGACCCGTGCGGCCCGACGGCCGCGAATTGCCGCCGTCGCCGCGAAAAGCCCCTAGGCAAACGGGGCGGGGCCTTGTTACGCTTTCCCCCTGCCGGAACCCTAGCCCCCCATGCGCCACACCCTTCCCATCGCGCCGCAGTTCTACGTGACGGCCCCCCAGCCCTGCCCGTATCTCGACGGGCGGATGGAGCGGAAGCTGTTCACCGCGCTGCAGGGCGACCACGCGCAGAAGCTGAACGACGCGCTGTCCAAGCAGGGCTTCCGGCGCAGCCAGAACGTGCTCTACCGCCCGTCCTGCGCCGAATGCTCGGCCTGCCTGTCGGCCCGCGTCCGGGTGGCCGACTTCGTCCCCTCGCGCACCCAGCGGCGGCTGCTGGCCCGCAACGCCGCCATCCGCCGCAACGCCACGTCCCCCTGGGCGACCGAGGACCAGTTCGCGCTGTTCCGCAAATACCTCGACGCCCGCCACGCCGACGGCGGCATGGCCGACATGGACGTGTTCGAGTTCGCCGCGATGATCGAGGAAACCCCGATCAAGTCCCGGGTCATCGAATACACGCGCGCCGCGGCGGCGGGCGAGGTCGGCCGCCCGCTCGCCGCGGTCTGCCTGACCGACGTGTTCGACGACGGGCTGAGCCTCGTCTATTCCTTCTACGACCCGGCCCTGTCGCGCGCCTCGCTCGGCACCTGGATCATCCTCGACCACATTGCCATCGCGCGCGAGGCGGGGCTGCCTTACGTCTACCTCGGCTACTGGGTGCCGGGGTCGAAGAAGATGGGCTACAAGGCCGGCTTCTCGGCGCTCGAGATCTACAAGGGCGGCCAGTGGCAGGCGCTGGGCGACCCCGCCGCGCATCGGGCCGAGCTGCACCCGCTGTCGGTCGACCCGATCGCCGAGCAGGTCGCGCGCATCAGCCTGCCCGAGGCGACCCCGCGCATCATCCGGGAATGAGGCTGGCGGCGCTCGCGCTGGTCGTGCCGGACTACGACGCGGGCATCGCCTTCTTCACCGCGCTCGGCTTCACCGTCACGGCCGACGCGGACCAGGGCACGAAGCGCTGGGTCACGGTCGCCCCGCCCGGCGGCGGGCCGGACCTCGTGCTCGCCCGGGCCGACACGCCCGCGCAGGCCGCGGCCATCGGCAACCAGGCGGGCGGCCGCGTCTTCCTGTTCCTCCAGACCCCCGACTTCGCCCGCGACGCCGCCCGCATCGCCGCTGCAGGCGGCACCTTCGAGGAGGCCCCCCGCAGCGAGCCCTACGGCACCGTCGCCGTCTGGCGCGACCCTTTCGGCAACCGCTGGGACCTGATCCAGCCCGCCTGACGGGCCGCCCACGGTGCCTGCCCGCGCGGCGGGCTGACGGGGTTGCGATCCGCGGCCGCGGCCCGGGCCCGACCATCGGGGGAACCGGCACTTCCACCTCTGCCCCTGTCGGCGGCGGGACCGGCGGTGCTGGCCTTCGTCGCCATCGGGGCGCGCGGCCGGTGCGGATGAAAGGCGGAAAGTTGCGCGGTGCAGTTCGGTCTGCGCAACGATCGCAAAGATTCCCGCCTCGTCGCGACATTTTCCGGGTTGCAAAAGCGGTTGACCCCGGCCATATCGGCCCCTACTGTCCGCCGACCCAGGAAAGGAACGGGCCATGCCCCGCATTCTTCGCATCGTAGGACGAATGCGCATGGGCCGGTGACGGTTGACCTGACCCAGGTTCCCATGCGCCCCCGATCCGCCCTCGGGGGCTTTTTCATGCCGACACGGAAGGACGAACCCCAGATGACACGTCAGATGACCGGAGCGAAGATGGTCGTGCAGGCCCTGAAGGACCAGGGCGTGGAGGTCGTGTTCGGCTATCCCGGCGGCGCGGTGCTTCCGATCTATGACGAGATCTTCCAGCAGAACGACATCCGGCACATCCTCGTCCGCCACGAACAGGGCGCGGTCCACATGGCCGAGGGCTATGCGC
>CAZNPW010000114.1:0-4428 GCA_964575185.1 uncultured Exiguobacterium sp. | reverse complement strand
GCGAGATCATCGAGACGCCGATCATCTCGAACTTCAAGGAAGGCCTGACCGTTCTTGAATACTTCAACTCGACCCACGGCGCGCGGAAGGGGCTTTCCGACACCGCGCTGAAGACGGCGAACTCGGGCTACCTCACGCGGCGTCTGGTCGACGTGGCGCAGGACTGCATCGTGCGCGGCGACGACTGCGGCACCGACCGGGCGATCACCGCGACCACCGCGGTGAAGGACGGGGAGGTCGTCAGCAGCCTGGCGGAACGGGTTCTCGGCCGCGTCGCGGCCGAGGACATCGTGGTGCCCGGCACCCGGGACGTCATCGTCGCCCTGGGCGAGCTGATCGACGAACGCCGCGCCGACGCGATCCACGCGGCGGCGGTGCAGTCGGTGCGCATCCGCTCGCCCCTGACCTGCGAGGCCGAGGAGGGCGTCTGCGCCAAGTGCTACGGCCGCGATCTGGCGCGCGGGACGCTGGTCAACATCGGCGAGGCGGTGGGGATCATCGCCGCCCAGTCGATCGGCGAGCCGGGCACCCAGCTCACGATGCGGACCTTCCACATCGGCGGCGTGGCGCAGGGCGGCCAGCAGTCGTTCCTCGAGGCGAGCCAGGAGGGCAGGATCGCCTTCCGCAACGGCAACCTGCTGAAGAACGTCGCGGGCGAACAGATCGTGATCGGCCGCAACATGCAGGTCGCGATCGTCGACGATCAGGGGGCCGAACGCGCCGTGCACAAGCTGACCTACGGGGCGAAGCTCTTCGTCGCGGAAGGCCAGGCGGTGAAGCGGGGCGTGAAGCTCTTCGAATGGGACCCCTACACCCTGCCGATCATCGCCGAGAAGGGCGGGGTGGCGCGGTTCGTGGACCTGACGCTGGGCATCAGCCTGCGGGACGAGACCGACGAGGCGACGGGGATGACCCAGCGCATCGTCAGCGACTGGCGCGCGGCGCCCAAGGGCAACGACCTGAAGCCCGAGATCATCATCATGGACCCCGCGACCGGCAACCCGGTGCGGAACGAACAGGGCGCGCCGATCAGCTATCCGATGTCGGTCGACGCGATCCTGTCGGTCGAGGACGGGCAAGAGATCCGACCGGGCGACACCGTCGCGCGCATTCCGCGCGAGGGGGCCAAGACCAAGGACATCACGGGCGGTCTGCCGCGCGTGGCGGAGCTGTTCGAGGCGCGCCGGCCCAAGGACCATGCGATCATCGCCGAGGCCGACGGCTATGTGCGCTTCGGCAAGGACTACAAGAACAAGCGGCGCATCACCATCGCGCCGGTCGACGAGACCTTGCCCGCGATGGAATACATGATCCCCAAGGGCAAGCACATCCCGGTGCAGGAAGGCGACTTCGTGCAGAAGGGCGACTACATCATGGACGGCAACCCCGCGCCGCACGACATCCTGCGCATCCTCGGGGTGGAGGAACTGGCCAAATACATGATCGGCGAGGTGCAGGACGTCTATCGCCTGCAGGGCGTGAAGATCAACGACAAGCACATCGAGGTGATCGTGCGGCAGATGCTGCAGAAGCTCGAGGTGCTGGAGTCGGGGGACACCACGCTCCTGAAGGGCGAGCAGGTCGAGAAGATCGAACTGGACGAGGAGAACGCCAAGGCCCGCGCCCGCGGCATGCGCGAGGCGCGGGCGGAGGCGGTGCTTCTGGGCATCACCAAGGCGAGCCTGCAGACCCGCAGCTTCATCAGCGCGGCGTCGTTCCAGGAGACGACGCGCGTGCTGACCGAGGCGAGCGTCCAGGGCAAGCGCGACAAGCTGGTGGGCCTCAAGGAGAACGTCATCGTCGGCCGGCTGATCCCGGCCGGCACCGGCGGGGCCACGACGCGGATCAAGTCGATCGCCACGGGCCGCGACACCGCGGTCATCGACCAGCGCCGGGCCGAGGCGGAACACGCCGCGGCGCTGGCAGCCCCGATGGACGTGGTCGAGCTGGGGCCCGAGGACTCGGGGCTGGTCGAGACGATCGAGAGCCGCGACTGACGACAACGCGCCGGCCCGGGCCTTGCGGGTCCGGGCAGGCCAGCGCGGACGGCAGGATCGTGCGATGTCGAACCAACCGGTTCGATATCGCACTATCTAGTTCCAAATCGCACTATCTAGTTCCAAATCGTACTATCTGGTGCGATATCGTACGAAACGCGGGGGACCCCTTCCGGTCCCCCGCACGCCCCGGTAGGTCGGGGCATGACCCTCTCCGACAACCTGCGCGGCGCGCTGTTCATGGCGGCGGCGATGGCGGCCTTCACCATCAACGACGCGGTGATGAAGCTCCTGACGGCCGAGGTGCCGCTGTTCCAGGCGATCGCCATGCGCGGGGTGCTGACGACGCTCGGCCTGGGGCTGCTGGTCGCCTCGCGCGGCGAGCGGTTCAGGGTGCCGCAGGCCAGCCGCGGGCCGGTCGCGCTGCGGTCGGTCTTCGAGTTCGCGGCGGCCGCGACCTACATCGCCGCGCTGGCGCGGATGCCGCTGCCCAACGTCTCGGCCATCTTCCAGGCGCTCCCGCTGGCGATGACGCTGGCGGCGGCGGTGGTCCTGGGCGAGCGGGTGGGCTGGCGGCGGATGCTCGCGGTCGGGGCCGGGGGCCTCGGCGTGCTGCTCATCATCCGGCCCGGGACCGCGGGGTTCGACGTCTGGTCGCTGCTGGCGCTCGCCTCGGTGGCGACGGTGGTGGTGCGCGACCTCGCCACCCGCCGCGTCGGGCGCGAGGTGCCGACGGTGACCGTCGCCTTCTGGGCCGCGGTGGCGGTGACGCTGGGGGCGGCGGGGGCGGCGGCCGTGCAGGGGGTCGTGGCGCCGAACGGACGGGCGCTGGTCTACTGCCTGTTCTGCGGGGGCATGATGATGGCGGGCTACCTGACGGTGGTGACCGCGACGCGCACCGGCGAGGTGGGCTTCGTCGCCCCCTTCCGCTACACCGCGCTGGTCTGGGCGCTGGCGCTGGGGTGGCTGGTGTTCGGCGACTGGCCCGACGCGCTGACGCTTCTGGGCGCGGCGGTGGTCGTCGGCAGCGGGCTGTTCACGATCTGGCGCGAGGCGCGCCTGCGGGCGGAACCCGTGGCGGGCCGTGTTGACATCCCCCGCGAGTCGGCCTAACAGCCCGCCAACCGCGCGGGGGGCGACCCTTGCGGGGGCCATCTGCCAAACGTGGTCATGATCCGGGTCGTGCAGGCCCCGATCCTCTGGAACTCCACCGCGACGCTTCCCTCGGACCGGGTGCGTTGGCGGTTTTTGTGTTTGCGGACGCGCAGACGCGTGACGTGGGGCCAAGGCCCCGGAACGGTTAGGGAAGGCGAGAGCTGAATGCCGACGATCCAGCAACTGATCCGCAAGCCGCGCGAGGCGGTGGTGCGGAAGTCCAAGTCGCAGCACCTGGAAAGCTGCCCGCAGAAGCGCGGCGTCTGCACGCGCGTCTACACGACGACGCCGAAGAAGCCGAACTCGGCCATGCGGAAGGTCGCCAAGGTGCGGCTGACGAACGGGTTCGAGGTCATCAGCTACATCCCCGGCGAAAAGCACAACCTGCAGGAACACTCGGTCGTGCTGATCCGCGGCGGCCGGGTCAAGGACCTTCCCGGCGTGCGCTACCACATCCTGCGCGGGGTGCTCGACACCCAGGGCGTCAAGGACCGCCGCCAGCGCCGGTCGAAATACGGCGCCAAGCGGCCGAAGTGACGCGGCACGCGTCACCCCGGCGCAGGCCGGGGTCTCGCTCCACGAGTTGAAGAGAGGAACGACATCGAATGTCCCGTCGTCACGCCGCCGAGAAGCGCGAGATCCTGCCCGACGCCAAGTATGGCGACCGGGTGGTGACGAAGTTCATGAACAACCTGATGATCGACGGCAAGAAGTCGGTCGCCGAGGGCATCGTCTACGGCGCGCTCGAACGCGTGCAGTCCCGCCTGAAGCGCGAGCCGATCGTGGCCTTCCACGAGGCGCTCGACAACGTGAAGCCCGCCGTCGAGGTCCGCAGCCGCCGCGTCGGCGGGGCGACCTACCAGGTTCCGGTCGAGGTGCGCACCGAACGGCGCGAGGCGCTGGCGATCCGCTGGCTGATCACCGCCGCGCGCAAGCGCAACGAGCACACGATGGAAGAGCGCCTTGCGGCGGAGCTCGCCGACGCGGTGAACAACCGCGGCACGGCGGTGAAGAAGCGCGAGGACACCCACAAGATGGCCGATGCCAACAAGGCATTCAGCCACTACCGCTGGTGAGGACACCATGGCACGTCAGTACCCCCTGAACCTCTACCGCAACTTCGGCATCATCGCCCACATCGACGCGGGCAAGACCACGACGACCGAGCGGATCCTCTACTACACCGGCAAGTCCCACAAGATCGGCGAGGTGCACGACGGCGCCGCGACGATGGACTGGATGGAGCAGGAGCAGGAGCGCGGGATCACGATCACCT
>CAZNPW010000113.1:0-4471 GCA_964575185.1 uncultured Exiguobacterium sp. | reverse complement strand
GCACCTTGACCGACAGCACGCAGGTCAGCCCCTCGCGCGCGTCGTCGCCGGTGAAGTCCACCTTCTCGCGCTTGGCGATGCCCGACGACTGCGCATAGGCCCCGATGGTCCGCGTCAGCGCGCCGCGGAAGCCCGCGAGGTGCGTGCCGCCGTCGCGCTGGGGGATGTTGTTCGTGAACGGAAGAACGGTTTCGTGGTAGCTGTCGTTCCACCACATCGCGACCTCCACCCCGATGCCGCCGCGCTCGCCGGTCATGTAGATCGGGTCGGGCATCACGGCCGTCTTGGAGCGGTCGAGATACTTGACGAACTCGCGCACGCCGCCGTCGTAGAAGAGCTCGGTCCGCTGCGGTTCGGCGTGGCGCTGGTCCTCGAGCACGATGCGGACGCCGGAGTTGAGGAAGGCGAGCTCGCGCAGGCGGGTTTCCAGCGTCTTGAAGCTGTAGTCGAGGTTGGAGAAGGTCCCGTCGGGCCGGTTGACCTTGGCCGAGGCGAGGAAGCGCACCTCGGTCCCGCGCATCCCCGGCGCGGGGCCGGTTTCGTGGACATGGACGGTGCACTCGCCATCCTCGAACCGCGCGCGGTAGGCGGTGTCGTTGCGCCAGACGGTCAGCTCCAGCCATTCGGACAGGGCGTTCACGACGCTGACGCCCACGCCGTGCAGCCCGCCCGACACCTTGTAGGCGTTGCCGCTGTCGTCGGTGTTGTTGAACTTTCCGCCCGCGTGGAGCTGGGTCATGATGACCTCGGCCGCGCTGACGCCTTCCCCTTCGTGGATGTCGACCGGGATGCCGCGGCCGTTGTCGCGGACGCTGACGCTGTCGTCGGCGTGGATGGTGACGGAAACCTCGGTCGCGTGGCCCGCGAGCGCCTCGTCGATGCCGTTGTCCACGACCTCGTAGACCATGTGGTGCAGGCCCGAGCCGTCGTCGGTGTCGCCGATATACATGCCGGGGCGTTTGCGGACCGCCTCCAACCCTTTCAGAACCTTGATGGAATCGGCGCCGTAGGCGTCGGTCTTGCGGGCGGCGTCGGCCATGCGGGGAACCCTTCTGCTTGCCCATCGTATAGCGTTTTCCCCCCGGAAAGGGAAGCGAATGCCGCAAGATATGGGGTCAGGCGATCCGGCTGACGCCGGCCTCGGCCCGCAGCTCCAGCCGCGCGCCGCTCGCCCCCAGCGCGGCGAAGAGCGCGGGCTCGGTGCCGGTCATGAAGGCCTGCGCCCCCAGCGCGCGGATCGCGTCATACAGCGCCGCCCGGCGGCCTTCGTCGAGATGCGCCGCGACCTCGTCGAGCAGGAGGACGGGGGCGGTCCCGGTGTCGGCCTTCAGCGCGCGGGCGTTGGCGAGGATCAGGCTGACGAGCAGCGCCTTCTGCTCGCCGGTCGAACACTGCGCGGCGGGCATCGCGCGGGCGCGCCAGGTGGCGGCAAGGTCGGCCCGGTGCGGCCCGGCGAGCGTCCGGCCCGCCGCCATGTCGCGCCCGCGCGTGCGCGCCCAGTGGGCGGCGAGGTCCGGCGCGGGCTCGGGGTCGGTCAGCGCGAGGTCGGCGAAGGGGAAGGCCCCCTCCGCCTGGCACTCCGCCAGCCGCGACAGCGCCTGCGTCCGGTTCGCGGTGATCGCCGCCGCCGCCCCGGCCATCTGCGCCTCGAGCGCGGCATGCCAGTGCGGGTCGCCCACCCCGTCGCGCAGGAGCCGGTTGCGCTCGCGCATCGCCTTGTCATAGGTCAGCGAGGCCTCGGCATGGTCGGGCACGAAGCTGAGCGTCATGCGGTCGAGGAACCGCCGTCGCCCCTCGGCCCCTTCGGTCCAGAGCCGGTCCATCGCGGGCACCAGCCACAGCAGGCGCAGCACGCGTCCGAGCGCGCCCTGCGTCGCGGCCTTGCCGTCGATGCGGACCTGGCGCGGGGCCTCGGCCTCGGCCCAGGTCTCCACCGCGTGGCCCGCGACATCGGCGGCGATGCGCCAGCCCGGCGCGCCGGTCTGCGCCAGGTCCGCGCCCCCCGCCCCGCGCAGGCCGCGGCCCGGCGAGAGGAGCGACAGAGCCTCCAGGACGTTGGTCTTGCCCGCGCCGTTCGGGCCGGTGATCGCCACGGGGCGGCCGTCGAAGGCCAGTGCCGTCCGGGCGTGGCTGCGGAAGCGGGACAGCGTCAGGGTCCGGACCGTCACGCCCCTGCCCTCTTTCAGGTCGAAATACTCCACGGGGGTGCGGGGGGTCCCGGCCTGCGCCGGGATGCACGTGAAACCCCCGCAGCGACCGCCGTCACACGCGCATCGGCATGACCACATAGACCGCGCTGGTGTCGCCGCCCTCGCGCATCAGGGTCGGGTCGCCCGCGCCGCTGAACAGGAAGACGGCGTTCTCGCGGTCGACCTGGCTCGCGATCTCCAGCAGATACTTGGCGTTGAAGCCGATCTCGAGCCGCTCGTCGCCATAGGCCACGGCGAGTTCCTCCTCCGCCGTGCCGCTGTCGGGGGCGGTGACCGACAGGATCAGGCGGTCGTCCTCGAGCGCGAGCTTCACCGCGCGGTTGCGTTCGGACGACACGGTCGCCACGCGGTCCACGGCCCTCGCGAACTCGCCCGCGTCGACCTCGAGCCGCTTCGCGTTGTGCTGCGGGATGACGCGAGTGTAGTCGGGGAAGGTTCCGTCGATGACCTTGGAGGTCAGGGTGATGCCGGGCGTGGCGAAGCGGACCTTGGTGTCCGACACCGACACCGCGATGTCGGCACCGTCGTCATCGAGGAGCTTGCGCAGCTCTCCCACCGTCTTGCGCGGCACGATCACGCCCGCCATGCCGTCGGCGCCGCCGGGCATCGGCGCGTCGATCCGGGCCAGCCGGTGGCCGTCGGTCGCGACGCAGCGCAGCACCTGGCCGCCCTCCCCCGCCGCGACATGCATGTAGACGCCGTTGAGGTAATAGCGCGTCTCCTCGGTGGAGATCGCGAACTTGGCCTTGTCGAACAACCGCCGCAGGACCGGCGCGGGGGCGGTGAAGCTGGTGGCGTATTCCGACGAGGCCATGACCGGGAAGTCCTCGCGCGGGAGCGTCGCGAGCGAGAAGTCCTACCTACCGCCGCAACCGCCCAGCCCCACCCCCGCCGCGTCGTCGGCGAGCGTCACGAGCGCGCCGTCGGGCAGCTTGCGGACGATCTCGTGCAGCATCACCGCCGACACGGTGGTCGCCCCGCCGCGTTCGACCATGGCGGGCACGCGGTCCACGACCTCGATGTCGAGGTCGGTCGCGCGGAGGCTGACCTGCGCGCCCTCGGCCTCGATCAGGACGTTGGCGAGGATGGGGATCGTGTTGCGCCGTTCGACCACCGACTGCGCCTGGCCCAGCGCCTTGAGCAGCGTCGCGCGTTCGATCGACAGTCTCATCGGAAGCCTCCACATCGGGCCGGGACGGCGAAACTAGCCAAATCCCGCGCGTTCACAAGCGGTATCACGCCTGCAGGATGCGGCGCAGCATCTCGATGTCGTCGGCGAGCTGGCTGTCGCTGGCCATCAGCTCCTCGATCTTGCGCACGCCGTGCATGATCGTGGTGTGGTCGCGGCCGCCGAACTTGCGGCCGATCTCGGGCAGCGAGCGCAGGGTGAGCTGCTTGGCGAGATACATCGCGACCTGCCGGGGGCGGGCGATGATGCGCAGCCGCTTCGGCCCCGTCATGTCGGTGATGCGCACGTTGTAGTGCTCGGCCACCCGGCGCTGGATCTCGTCGATCGTGACCTTGCGGTCGGAGGCGCGCAGGAGGTCCGACAGGCATTCCTGCACGAGGTCCATGTCGATCGGCCGGCTGACGAGGCTTGCCAGCGCGAACAGCCGGTTCAGCGCGCCTTCCAGGACGCGGATGTTGGTGTTGATGCGGTGGGCCACGAACTCGAGCACGCCGGGGGCGATGGCGACGGGGCCGTTCGCGGCGCGGTAGGCCTCGGCCTTGGTCTGCAGCACGCCCAGGCGCAACTCGTAGTCGGTCGGGTGCAGGTCGACGACGAGGCCGCATTGCAGGCGCGACTTGATGCGTTCCTCGAGGTCCTTGATCTCGGACGGCGCGCGGTCGGCGGAGATGACGATCTGCTTGTTCTGGTCCACCAGCGCGTTGAAGGTGTGGAAGAACTCCTCCTGCGTGCTGTCCTTGCCGGCGATGAACTGCACGTCGTCGACCATCAGCACGTCGACCGACCGGAACAGCGACTTGAAGTCCATGATCGACTTGTCGCGCAGGGCCTGGACGAACTTGTACATGAACTGCTCGGCCGAGAGATACAGCACGCGCAGGTCGGGCTGGCGGGTCTGGAGGTCGTTGGCGACGGCGTGGATCAGGTGCGTCTTGCCGAGGCCGACGCCGCCGTAGAGGAACAGCGGGTTGAAGGTCACCGTTCCGCCTTCGGCGACGCGGCGGGCGGCGGCATGGGCGAGCTCGTTCGGCTTGCCCACGACGAAGCTGTCGAAGGTGTAGCGGGTGTCGAG
>CAZNPW010000112.1:0-4589 GCA_964575185.1 uncultured Exiguobacterium sp. | reverse complement strand
CGAAGATCATCGAGTGAAAGCAACGCGTAGGATGGGCAATATTGCCCATCCTACCTTGGCGCCTGGCGCCTGAGGGAAACGAAGATGCAAGGTCAGACCATTCGCATCCGGCTGAAGGCCTTCGACTACCGCGTGCTGGATTCCAGCACGGCCGAGATCGTGAACACGGCCAGGCGCACGGGTGCCACGGTGCGGGGTCCCATCCCGCTGCCGAACCAGATCGAGAAGTTCACCGTGCTGCGCGGCCCGCACATCGACAAGAAGTCGCGCGACCAGTGGGAAATCCGCACGCACAAGCGGCTTCTCGACATCGTGGACCCCACGCCGCAGACGGTGGACGCGCTGATGAAGCTCGACCTCGCCGCCGGCGTGGACGTCGAAATCAAGGTGTGAGGGGGCGGACATGCGGTCTGGCGTGATTGCCAAGAAGCTGGGCATGACCCGGCTGTTCCTGGAAAACGGAACGCAGGTGCCGGTCACGGTGCTGCAGGTGGACGCGCTGCAGGTCGTGGCGCAGCGCACCGCGGACAAAGACGGCTACACCGCGGTGCAGCTCGGCGCCGGGCTGGCCAAGGCCAAGCGGACCACGGCGGCGATGCGGGGCCATTTCGCCAAGGCGCAGGTGGAGCCGAAGCGGGTGGTGGCGGAGTTCCGGGTGACCCCGGACAACCTGATCGACGTGGGGGCCGAGATCACGGCCGAGCACTATGTCGCCGGGCAGCACGTCGACATCGCCGGCACGACGATCGGCAAGGGCTTTGCGGGCGCGATGAAGCGGCACAACTTCGGCGGCCTCAGGGCCAGCCACGGGGTGTCGGTGAGCCACCGCTCGCACGGCTCGACCGGCCAGCGCCAGGACCCCGGCAAGGTGTTCAAGGGCAAGAAGATGGCCGGCCACATGGGCGACGTGCGGGTGACGACGCAGAACCTGACGGTGGTGCGGACGGACGTGGCGCGCGGGCTCATCATGATCAAGGGCGCGGTGCCGGGTGCGGCGGGTGGCTGGGTCACGATCAAGGACGCGGTGAAGAAGCCCGCCCACAAGGACGCGCCGAAGCCGGCCGCGCTGCGGACGGTTGCGGCTGGGGGTGAAGCATGAAGATGGACGTGATCACGCTGGCCGGGGCCAAGGCCGGCGAGGTGGAGCTGCGCGAGGATCTGTTCGGTCTGGAGCCGCGGGCCGACATCCTGCACCGCGTGGTACGCTGGCAGCGGGCCAAGGCCCAGGCCGGCACGCATGCGACGCTGGGCAAGTCGGATGTGAGCTATTCGACCAAGAAGATCTACAAGCAGAAGGGCACCGGCGGGGCGCGCCATGGCTCGCGCAAGGCGCCGATCTTCCGCAAGGGCGGCGTCTACAAGGGCCCGACCCCGCGCAGCCACGCGCATGACCTGCCCAAGCAGTTCCGCGCGCTCGGCCTGCGGCACGCGCTGTCGGCCAAGGCCCGCGCGGGGGAGCTGGTGATCCTCGATGCCGCGACGATGGCCGAGGCCAAGACCGCGAGCCTCGTGAAGGCCGCGCGCGAGCTCGGCTGGACGCGGGTGCTGGTCATCGACGGGGCGGAGGTCGACGCGAACTTCGCGCTGGCGGCGCGCAACGTCGAGGGCATCGACGTGCTGCCGACGATGGGCGCCAACGTCTACGACATCCTGCGGCGCGACCAGCTGGTCATCACGCGGGCCGGGGTCGAGGCGCTGGAGGCCCGGCTCGGAAAGGGCGACCTGGGGAAAGGTGAGGCGACATGAGCAAGGCCCCGACGAAGGCGGTCAATCCCGCCCTCTACGACGTGATCCGCAAGCCGGTCATCACCGAGAAGGCGACCATGGTGGGCGAGCGCAACGCCGTGGTGTTCCAGGTGACGATGGAGGCCACGAAGCCCGAGATCAGGGAGGCGGTCGAGGCCGTCTTCGGCGTCAAGGTCAAGGCCGTGAACACCACGATCACCCCCGGAAAGGCCAAGCGGTTCCGCGGCCGGCCCGGCGTGCGGCAGGACCGCAAGAAGGCCTACGTGACGCTGGAGGAGGGGAACTCCATCGACGTCACCACGGGCCTCTGATAGAGGGCGCGAATCTGCGGCGGCTTTCGGGCCGCCGTTCATCATGGGGAGCTACGGCGCCCTGAAAACCGCGGCACCTCAGGGTGTCGTCCAGACAACGGAAGACAGCGAACATGGCACTCAAGTCGTACAAGCCGACGACGCCGGGCCAGCGCGGGCTGGTACTGATCGACCGTTCGGAGCTTTGGAAAGGACGTCCCGTCAAGGCCCTGACCGAGGGCCTGGTCAAGACGGGCGGCCGGAACAACACCGGGCGGGTCACGATGTGGCACAAGGGCGGGGGGGCCAAGCGGCTCTACCGCATCGTCGATTTCAAGCGCACCAAGCACGACGTTCCGGCGGTGGTGGAACGGATCGAGTACGACCCGAACCGCACGGCCTTCATCGCGCTGGTGCGGTACGAGGACGGCGAGCAGGCCTACATCCTCGCGCCGCAGCGGCTGGCGATCGGTGACAAGGTCATCTCGGGCGCGAAGGCCGACGTGAAGCCGGGCAACGCGATGCCGTTCAGCGGCATGCCGATCGGCACGATCGTCCACAACGTCGAGCTGAAGCCCGGCAAGGGCGGGCAACTGGCGCGCGCCGCCGGGACCTATGCGCAGTTCGTGGGGCGTGACGGCGGCTATGCGCAGATCCGGCTTTCGTCGGGCGAATTGCGGATGGTCCGGCAGGAGTGCATGGCGACGATCGGGGCGGTGTCGAACCCCGACAACTCGAACCAGAACTTCGGCAAGGCGGGGCGGATGCGGCACAAGGGCATCCGGCCCACGGTCCGCGGCGTCGCGATGAACCCGATCGACCACCCGCACGGCGGCGGCGAGGGCCGCACCAGTGGCGGCCGCCACCCCGTCACCCCCTGGGGCAAGGGCACCAAGGGGAACAAGACCCGCAAGCCGAAAACCTCGGACAAGCTGATTGTCCGGTCGCGTCACGCGAAGAAAGGGCGCTGATCCATGGCACGTTCCATCTGGAAGGGCCCGTTCGTCGACGGCTACCTGCTGACCAAGGCAGAGAAGAGCCGCGCCTCGGGCAAGAATGAAGTCATCAGGATCTGGTCGCGCCGGTCGACCATCCTGCCGCAGTTCGTCGGCCTGACCTTCGGCGTCTACAACGGCAAGAAGCACATCCCGGTCAACGTGACCGAGGAGATGATCGGCCAGAAGTTCGGCGAATACTCGCCGACCCGCACCTATTATGGCCACGCCGCCGACAAGAAAGCGAAGCGGAAATGAGCACCGAGAAGAACCCCCGCCGCGCCGCCGACAACGAGGCCATGGCGATCCTGCGGATGCTGAAGACGAGCCCGCAAAAGCTGAACCTGGTCGCCGGGATGATCCGCGGCAAGAAGGTGGAGAAGGCGCTGGCCGACCTGACCTTCTCGAAGCGCCGGATCGCCGGCGACGTGAAGAAGTGCCTGCAGTCGGCCATCGCCAATGCCGAGAACAACCACGGCCTCGACGTCGACGCGCTGGTCGTGGCCGAGGCCTGGGTCGGCAAGAACCTGACGCTGAAGCGCGGCCGTCCGCGGGCGCGGGGCCGCTATGGCCGGATCATGAAACCGTTCAGCGAGCTGACCATCAAGGTCCGCCAGGTCGGGGAGACTGCGTAATGGGTCAGAAGGTCAACCCCATCGGGATGCGTCTGCAGGTCAACCGCACCTGGGACAGCCGCTGGTTCGCCGACAGCAAGGACTACGGCAACCTCTTGCTGGAAGACCTGCGGATGCGCGAGTTCATCCACGAGGAGGCCAAGCAGGCCGGCGTCAGCCGCGTCATCATCGAGCGGCCGCACAAGAAGTGCCGCGTGACGATCCACACCGCGCGGCCGGGCGTCATCATCGGCAAGAAGGGCGCCGACATCGAGACGCTGCGCAAGAAGCTCGCGGCCTTCACGAAGTCGGAGCTGCACCTGAACATCGTCGAGGTGCGCAAGCCCGAGCTCGACGCGCAGCTGGTGGCCGAGTCGATCGCGCAGCAGATGGAGCGGCGGGTGTCGTTCCGCCGCGCGATGAAGCGCGGCGTGCAGAACGCGATGCGGATGGGCGCGCTCGGCATCCGGGTGAACGTCGGCGGCCGTCTGGGCGGGGCCGAGATCGCGCGGGTGGAGTGGTACCGCGAGGGCCGCGTGCCGCTGCACACGCTGCGCGCCGACATCGACTATGCGCTGTCGGAGGCGGAGACGCCCTACGGCATCATCGGGGTCAAGGTCTGGATCTTCAAGGGGGAGATCCTGGACCACGATCCCCAGGCCCACGACCGCCGGCTGGCGGAAGCGGCGGACGGCCCGGCCGGCCGTGGCCCGCGCCGTGACCGCGAGCGCGAACGCGCGTAAGGAGCAAGGACATGCTGCAACCGAAACGGACCAAGTTCCGCAAGATGTTCAAGGGCCGCATCCATGGCGAGGCCAAGGGCGGGTTCCTTCTGAACTTCGGCAGCTTCGGCCTGAAGGCGACCGAGCCCGAGCGCGTGACCGCGCGGCAGATCGAGGCGGCCCGCCGCGCGATCACCCGCCACATGAAGCGCCAGGGCCGGG
>CAZNPW010000111.1:0-4682 GCA_964575185.1 uncultured Exiguobacterium sp. | reverse complement strand
ATGCGGCTGGCGATCAGCATGGCGGCCAAGTTCCGCCGCTACGGCGCGCCGATGAGCGACCTGATCCAGGAGGCGAGCCTCGGTCTGATGAAGGCCGCCGACAAGTTCGACCCCGACCGGGGCGTGCGGTTTTCGACCTATGCCGTGTGGTGGATCAAGGCCAGCATCCAGGACTACGTGATGCGCAACTGGTCGATGGTGCGGACCGGGTCGACCAGCAGCCAGAAGGCGCTGTTCTTCAACCTGCGCCGGGTGCAGGCCAAGCTCGAGCGCGAGGCGAGCCAGCGGGGCGAGCGGCTGGACCCCCACCAGCTCCGCCAGCTCGTGGCGACCGAGGTGGGCGTGCCGCTGGCGGACGTGGAGATGATGGAGGGCCGGCTGTCGGGCAGCGACTTCAGCCTGAACGCCACGCAGTCGACCGACGAGGACGGGCGCGAATGGATCGACGCGCTGGAGGACGACAGCCTCCAGGCGGCCGAGATCGTCGAGGATGCCCACGACGGTGCGCGCCTGCGCGGCTGGCTGAAGGTGGCGATGAACCACCTCAACGCCCGCGAGCGCTACATCGTCGCCGAACGCAAGCTGCGCGAGGACCCGCGCACGCTCGAGAGCCTGGGCGAGGAGCTGGGGCTGTCGAAGGAGCGCGTCCGGCAACTGGAAGCCGCGGCCTTCGCCAAGATGCGCCGCAGCCTGGAAGGCCAGTCGCGCGAGGTGCTGGCGTTCCTCTGATTGCATGTGCCGGGCGGCGGCCCTAGCGTGGCCGCATGCAGGGCAGGCGCATCCTTCTGGTGATCGGCGGCGGGATCGCGGCCTACAAGGCGCTGGAGCTGATCCGGCTTCTGCGCGGGGCCGGGGCGGCGGTGACGCCGGTGATGACGGCGGCGGCGGGGCAGTTCGTCACGCCCCTGTCGGTCGCGGCGCTGGCGGGGGAGAAGGTCCATCAGGCCCTGTTCGACCTGACCGACGAGGCCGAGATGGGGCATATCCAGCTGTCCCGCGTGGCCGACCTGATCGTGGTGGCCCCGGCGACCGCCGACCTGATGGCGCGGGCGGCGCAGGGCCGGGCGGACGACCTGGCCGCGACGCTGCTGCTCGCGACCGACACGCCCGTCCTGATGGCCCCGGCGATGAACGTGCGGATGTGGCAGCACCCGGCGACGCGGCGCAACCTTGCCACGCTGCGGGCGGACGGGGTGGGCCTTGTCGGGCCCGACGAGGGCGAGATGGCCTGCGGCGAGTTCGGGCCGGGGCGGATGGCGGAGCCTGCGGCGATCCTCGCCGCGATCGCGGCACGGCTGGGGGACGGCCCGCTGACGGGCAGGCACGTGCTGGTGACGTCCGGCCCGACGCACGAGCCGATCGACCCGGTGCGCTACATCGCCAACCGCTCGTCGGGCAGGCAGGGGACGGCGGTTGCCGCGGCGCTGCGCGATCTCGGCGCACGGGTGACCTTCGTGACCGGGCCGGCGGAGGTGCCCCCGCCCGACGGCGTGGGCATCGTGCGCGTGCAGACGGCGGCGCAGATGCTCGCGGCGGTGCAGGCGGCCCTGCCCGCGGATGCCGCGGTGCTGGCGGCGGCGGTGGCCGACTGGCACGTCGCCCCCGCGCCGCAGAAGCTGAAGAAACAGGGCGGCGCGCCGCCCGTGCTGGTCCTGACGGAGAACCCCGACATCCTCGTCACGCTGTCGCGCGACCCGGGGCGACCGCGGCTGGTCGTGGGCTTCGCCGCCGAGACCGAGGACGTGCTGGCCCAGGCCACCGCCAAGCGGGCGCGCAAGGGCTGCGACTGGATCGTGGCCAACGACGTCTCGCCCGGCACCGGGATCATGGGCGGGGCGGAGAATGCGGTGACGCTGATTACCGCCGCGGGGGCGGAGGAATGGCCCCGCATGGCCAAGGCCGAGGTCGCCCGCCGGCTCGCCCTGCGGATCGCCGGGGCGCTGGCGTGACCCCCGTGCTCTCGGTGCTGTGGGAGGACGGGGCCGACCGCGCCGTGCCCCTGCCGGCCTACGAGACCGCGGGCGCGGCCGGGGCCGACATCCGCGCGAACCTGCCCGAAAGCGACCGCGCCGCCGGCCTGACCCTGCAACCGATGGAGCGGCGGATCGTGCCCACGGGCTTGCGCATCGCCGTCCCGCCGGGGTTCGAGGTCCAGATCCGCCCCCGGTCGGGCCTGGCGCTGAGGCACGGCATCACGCTGCCGAACACGCCCGGCACGATCGACAGCGACTATCGCGGGCCGCTCGGGGTGGCGCTGGTGAACCTGGGCGACCGGCCCTACACCATCGCGCACGGCGACCGCATCGCGCAGATGATCGTGGCACCGGTGGTGCAGGCGCGCTTCGCCGTGGTGGACGCGCTGTCGCCGACCGCGCGGGGCGAGGGCGGATTCGGCTCCACCGGGCGGTCGTGAGAGACGGGGCATGATCGGGGCGCTGGGCTTCGTCGTCGTCTGGGCCGTCGCGCGCTGGTTCCGCCGCGACCCGGGCGAGACGGCGCTGCTTCTGTGCCTGTGGTGGCTGGTCGTCACCGTCAGCCACGCGCCCTACATGCCCGACGGCAACCCGGTCGCGGCGCTGACCGGGGGCGACTTCCGGCTGTGGGTCACGGTCGGCATCCTCGGCGCGCTGGTCATGCTGTGGCGGGCCGGCTTGCGGCGGCTGCGGCCGCTGGCGGCGGTGGCGGGCGCGTCTCCCGCCCGGCCCGACACCTTCGGCCCGGTCGAGCTCGACCGCTACGCCCGCCACATCATGCTGCGCGAGATCGGCGGCACCGGCCAGCGGCGCCTGCGCGACGCGCGGGTGCTGGTGGTGGGGGCGGGCGGCCTCGGCTCGCCCGCGATCCTGTACCTGGCCGCGGCGGGGGTGGGGACGATCGGCGTCATCGACGACGACGTGGTGGAGAACGCAAATCTCCAGCGCCAGGTGCTGCACGCCGATGCGCGGATCGGCATGGCCAAGGTGCGGTCGGCCCAGATCGCCGCGCTGGCGCTGAACCCCTTCGTCGCCGTGCGCCCCTACGACCGGCGGCTGACCGACGCCATCGCCGGGGAGCTGTTCGCCGACTACGACCTGGTGCTGGACGGCTCCGACAGTTTCGACACGCGCGAGGTGGTGAACCGCGCCGCGGTGGCGCGGGGGGTGCCGGTGATCCTGGGCGCGCTGACGCAGTGGGAGGGGCAGGTGACGCTCCTCCACCCCGCCGCCGGCGCGCCCTGCTACGCCTGCCTCTTCCCCGAACGCCCCGCCCCGGGCCTGGTGCCGAGCTGCGCCGAGGCCGGCGTGGCGGGCCCGCTGCCGGGGGTGATCGGGTCGGTCATGGCGCTGGAGGCGGTGAAGCACCTGACCGGCGCGGGCCGGACGCTCGCCGGGCGGCTGATGCTGTTCGACGGGCTGGACGCCGAGGTGCGGGTGGTGGGGGTGAAGCGGCGGGCGGGGTGTGCGGTGTGCGGGGGGGTGTGACGCGCCCGGATTACGCGCCGACGGCGAGGGTGCCCGACATCTGCGCGACCGGCCCCGGCTACAGCATTCCCGGCAGCACCAGGTCGGGTGGCCGGTGGCCGTCGGCGAAGGTCTTGATGTTGATGATGACCTTCTCGCCCATCTCGATCCGGCCCTCGACCGTGGCCGAGCCCATGTGCGGCAGCAGCACCACGTTCGGCAGGTCGCGCAGGCGGGGGTTCACGTCGGGACCGCGCTCGAAGACGTCGAGGCCGGCGCCGGCGAGTTCGCCCGCCCGCAGCGCGCGGGTCAGGGCGTTCTCGTCGATCACCTCGCCGCGCGAGGTGTTGATGATGACGGCGGTGGGCTTCATCAGCTTCAGCCTGCGCGCGTTCAGAAGGTGGAAGGTCGCGGGCGTGTGCGGGCAGTTGACCGACAGGATGTCGACGCGCGACACCATCTGGTCGAGGCTCTCCCACCAGGTCGCGTCGACCTCGGCCTCGGCCTCGGGGCGCAGGCGACGGCGGTTGTGGTAGTGCACCTGCATGCCGAAGGCGCGCGCCCGGCGGGCGACCGCGCTGCCGATCCGGCCCATGCCGAGGATCCCCAGCCGCTTGCCGCCGATCCGCTGGCCCAGGTTCGCCATCGGCGACCAGCCCTGCCATTCCCCTGCGGCCATCAGCGCCAGCGCCTGCGGCAGCCTCCGGGCGACGCCGACGATCAGCGCCAGCACCATGTCGGCGGTGTCGTCGGTGGTCACGCCGGGCGTGTTGGCGACGAGGATGCCGCGCTGCCGGGCGGTGGCCACGTCGATGTGGTCGACCCCCGCGCCGTAGTTGGCGATGAGCTTCAGCCGGTCGCCCGCCTGGCCGATCAGCCCCGCGTCGACCGCATCGCCCACCGTCGGCACGAGCACGTCGGCCCCCTGCACCGCGGCGACCAGGTCCTCGCGGGTCATCCGGGTGTCGGGATCGCGCAAGGCCACGTCGAACAGTTCGGACATCCGCGTCTCGACCGGGGGCGGCAGGCGTCGCGTCAGCACAACACGCAGGCGCTGGGATGGCATCGGGGTCGATCCTTGGCTTTGCAACGCGGGGCGCCGGTGGCATGGTGAGGCAAAGCGCGGGGCGGGTGCAAGCCCCGCCTGGGCGGGTCGGGCAGAGGCGGGCGGATGACGGGTTTCAGGGGCGCGGTTCTCGCGATGGCGCTCGGTGCCGCGTTGGGTCAAGCGGGCCGCCGCGC
>CAZNPW010000110.1:0-4798 GCA_964575185.1 uncultured Exiguobacterium sp. | reverse complement strand
CCGCCTTCCTCCAGCGTGTAGCGGTGCGGGTTGAAGACGTGGCAGCCCATCGCCTCGTGCGCCGCCACGATCGCGTCGAGCCGCGCCTCCGTCGAGAACCGCACCAGCGTCAGCCCGGCAAAGGCCATGCGCCCGCCGACGCGCATGCCCTCGATGTGCTGGATCAGCTCGCCGGGAAAGGCCGCGCGCACCGCCGCGATCCGCGCGGCATAGACCTCGGGCGCGTAGAGCACCTGCAGGTAGGTGATCGCGGGGTCGACCTTCAGCGCGCGCAGGGTCGTGTGGTTCCAGCCGTATTCGTAGACCGGCCCCGGCTCCTTCGGCCAGTGCGTCTGGTCGCTGCGGTAGATCAGCCGCGCCCCCGGCCAGCGGGCGGTGAAGGTCAGGAAGCCGTCCATCGCATGCGGCGCGATCATCAGGCCGACCAGGTGGTCGCCCTGCTGCACATGGGGTGCCACGCGGGGGAAGTAGTCCTGCGCCGTCGGTGCCTCGTAGGCCGAGATCAGCTTCTTTAGGATCCCGTCCTCGTGCCCCAGCGCGCCGCAGTAGTCGACCGCCATCGCGAAGTCGGGGAAGGTCAGGAAGATCTCCACCCAGTCGCAGGCGGGGGCGAGCGGCATCTCGACCTCGGTGATGACGCCGTTGGTGCCATAGGCGTGGGACACCCGGTGCAGTTCCTCGCCGGTGAAGTCGTGCACCTGCGGCTCCGCCTCGGCCGTGACAACGCGCAGCCGCAGGATGTTGCCCAGGTCGCGCAGCACCCCCCAGGTGACCGACCCCACGCCCCCCGACCCGCCGCCGACGAACCCGCCGATCGTCGCGGTGGCGAAGGTCGAGGGGTGCATCCGCAGCTCCTGCCCCGAATGCGCCCGCGTCGCGGCATCGAGGTCGCGCAGCAGGGAGCCGGGTTCTGCCACCACCCGCCCCGGATGCACCGCCAGCACCCGGTTCATGTGCCGCATGTGCAGCACGATCCCGCCTGCCAGCGGCATGGCCTGGCCGTAGTTGCCGGTCCCCGCCCCGCGCACCGTCACCGGCACGCCCTCGCGGTGCGCCACGCGCAGCACCTCGATCACCTCCGCCTCGGACCGGGGCGAGACAACGAAGTCGGCGGCCAGATGGTCGAGCCGCGCCTTCAGCACCGGCGAATACCAGAAGAAGTCGCGGCTTTTCGCGCGCACCGACACCGGGTTGTCGTCGATGTCGAGGTGCGCGAGCGCAGCTTTCGCGGCGGCAACGGTCATGGGTGCCCCATCAGGTGGTCGAGTTCGGCATAGTCCGGCAGCGCGCGGTCGATCTGCACCCCGTCGCGCAGCACGATCCGGTCGGCCTGGGGGCGCGACAGCAGCTCGGTCCAGCTTCGCGCCCTGAAGATCACGAGATCGGCAGCCGCGCCTGTCGCAAGCGACGGCGCGGCGAAGCCGCAGGCGCGGGCCGGGTTGGCCAGCACGGCCTGCACCCAGTCGGGCGCGCTGTGGTCGAGGTGGCCGATCCGCGTCGCCTCGCGCAGCACTTCCAGCATGTCCATGTCGCCGTAGGCGTAGAACGGGTCGCGGGTGTTGTCGGAGGCGAAGCTGACGTTGATCCCGCGCGCCTTCATCTCGTGCACCAGGGTGATCCCCCGCATCCGCGGCGTCCGCCCCGCGCGGCGGTCCTGGAGGTAGAGGTTGCACATCGGCAGCGACACGACGTGCAGCCCGGCCCGCGCCACGAGGTCGAGCGTGGCCAGCGCCGCGCCTTCGTCCATCGCGCCGAGCGAACAGCAGTGGCCGACCGTGACGGGCGCCGCGAAGCCCGTGTCGATCACCGCCTGCGCGATGTCGCGCAGGGTGTCGGCGCCGGGGTCGAGCGTCTCGTCGACGTGGAAGTCGACGGCCAGCCCCCGCGCCGCCGCCATGCCGAGGAAGTCGCGGATGCGCGTCGCGATGTCGGGCATGGCCCAGGTGACCATCCCCAGCACGCCCCCGTGGTCGGCCACCAGGTCCGCGGTGCGGCGGAACGGCCCGTCGGTCGAAAACCCGTCGGCCCCGATCAGGCACGCGGCCTGCAGGTCGATGCGCCCCGACCAGGCGTCCCGCATGTCGGCGAAGACGGGCCACGAGATGCCGTCCTGCGGCGGGATGGAATCGAGGTGCGTGCGCACCGCCCGCGTGCCGTGCGCGAAGGCGCAGCGCAGCGAGAAGTCCATCCGCGCCCGCACGTCCTCGGCCGTCCAGCGCGCCGCGCTGTCGCCGCGCACCGCCCCCAGCGCGCCCGCGAAGGTGCCGTCGGGATTGGGGCTGCGCGGCCAGATGTGCCCCTTGTCGAGGTGGGTGTGCATGTCGACGAAGGCGGGCAGCACCATCGCCCCGCCCATGTCGATGCCGATGGCCTGTTCCGGCGCGATGCGGCCGGCGGCGATGGACAGGTTCACGCGCACAAGATCGCCTGGCCGGCCCAGCAGGCAGGCCGGGACCGTCACGTTCTCCAGCGTGACGGGGCCGTGCGGCAGGGTGTGGAAATCCATCAGCTTTCCCGTGCGATCGCGCTTTCGTGCCACTTGCGCAGCAGGAACCACGAGATGAACGAGGTCAACGCATAGATCACCACGCCAACGATGGCGATCAGCACCAGCGCCGCGAACATGCGCGGGATGTTCAGCCGGTAGGACGCCTCGAGGATGCGGAAGGCGAGGCCCGACCCGGCCCCGCCGGTGCCCACGACATACTCGGCCACGATCGCGCCGATCAGCGCGAGCCCGCCCGCGATCCGCAGCCCGCCGAGGAAGTAGGGCAATGCCGAGGGCAGTTGCAGGAACACGAGCTTCTGCCACCGGGAGGCACCATAGATGGTGAACAGGTCGCGCAGGTTGTGGTCGGTGGATTTCAGCCCGAGCGTCGTATTCGACAAGAGCGGGAAGAACGCCACGATCCAGGCGCAGATCAGCACCCGCGCGGTCGGTTCCTGCACGTAGATGAAGATCAGCGGCGCGATCGACACGATGGGCGTGACCTGCAGGATCACCGCATAGGGGTAGAAGATCAGTTCGGCAAAGCGGCTCTGGTTGAACAGGATCGCCAGCAGCACGCCCCCGATCACCGCCACGGCCAGCGCCATGAGCGTGATGCGCAGCGTCACCAGCAGGGCTCCGGCAAGGATCGGCTGCCAGTCCGTGACCAGCTGCTGCCCGATCCGGGTCGGCGCGGGCAGGATGTAGTGCGGGATGTCGTTCCAGACGACCAGCGCCTGCCAGCCCGCCAGCGTGAGGATGACGACCAGCAGCGGCAGCAGCCAGCGCGCCACGGCTTCGACGCGGCGGGCGCGGGCGCGGCGGACCTCCTCGGCATCCCAGGCGGCCTCGCGCGACACGGACGGGGCGGCGGTCATGCGGGCTCTCCGATGGCCTCGCCCAGCGCCTTCGACACGACCTGCGCGCGGGCCGCGTAGTCGGCCGAGGTGCGGAAGGCCATGGTGCGGGGATAGGGCGCGTCGACCGCGATCTCCTGCACCACGCGCCCGGGCCGCGCGGCCATGACGACGATCCGGTCCGACAGGAACACGCTTTCGAACACCGAATGGGTCACGAAGATGACCGTGCAGCCGATCTTGTCCTTCATCGCCAGAAGGTCGCCGTTCAGCTTCTGCCGGGTGATCTCGTCCAGCGCGGCAAAGGGTTCGTCCATCAGGATCAGCCGCGGGGTCGTGACCATCGCCCGGGCGATGGAGACGCGCATCTTCATGCCGCCCGACAATTCGCGCGGATAGGCGTCGCGGAAGGCATCGAGGCCGACCAGCGCCAGCACCTCGGCGATGCGGTCGCGAACCGACGCGAAGCTCTGCCCGCGCAGGCGGAACGGCAGCCAGACGTTCCTCGCCACGGTCGCCCAGGGCATCAGCGTGGGTTCCTGGAACACGACGCCGAGGTCGCCCTGTTCCTTTTCGCCCTGCCACAGGATGCGGCCCTGGGTGGGCTGCATCAGCCCTGCAATCAGCCGCAGCGCGGTCGACTTGCCGCATCCCGACGGGCCGAGAAGGCTGATGAAGTCGCCCTCGTTCACCACGAGGTTCATGTCGCGCAGGGCGGTGACGGTCCCGCCGAAGACCTTGGCGATCCCTTGCAGGTGCAGCACCCGCGGGCGGGCGGACAGGGGCGGCGCGGCCATGAAGCTGGGGGCGGGTCGCCCCGCCCCCGCGTCCTTACTGCGCGGGCTTCAGGTCGAGCCCGACGCCCTGGTTCACGAACTGCGTGGTATAGGCCTTGGACAGGTCGATCCCCGCCGGCACCACGCCCGCATCCACCATGTTCTGGTAGAAGGCCGCGACCCGCTCGTCGGTCATGGCCCCGATCCCGAGCGTCGCCGTGTCGCCCGAATCGACGATGCCCTGCTCCTTCATCGCGGCGATGGAATAGGCGATGGCCTCGTCCGTCATCTCGGGGTTGTCCTTCTTGATCATCGCGATGGCGGCGGCATTGTCGTTGTAGAGGAAGTTGTACCAGCCCTTGATCGACCCGTCGACGAAGCACTTCACCACCTCGGGCCGGTTGGCGACGGTGTCCGCCATCGTCTCGATGGTGGTCGAATAGGCGTTGTAGCCCGCATCGGCGATCAGGAAGACGTCGGGCTTCCAGCCCGCTTCCTTCTCCACGAAGAACGGCTCCGAGGTCAGGTAGCCCTGCATCCCCCAGGTCTCGTTGGCGATCAGGGGCGCGGCGCTGAAGGTGTAGACCTCGCGCTGTTCGGGCTTGAAGCCGTAGGCCTTCTGCATCCAGGCCCAGAAGGTCAGCACGCCGCCGTCCGAGATCAGGATCTTGTCGAGC
>CAZNPW010000109.1:0-4821 GCA_964575185.1 uncultured Exiguobacterium sp. | reverse complement strand
CAGGCGAGCCCCGCCAAGGACGCGCCATGCCAGACGGCCCCGGCCACGCCGACACCGGCCACCCCTTCCGCCCCGAGGATGACCCGCGTGCCTTCCGCACCGCGCTCGGCCGTTTCGCCACGGGCGTGACGGTGGTGACGGCGATGGGGCCCGACGGCCCGGCGGGCTTCACCGCCAACAGCTTCGCCGCCGTGTCGCTGTCCCCGCCCCTGGTGCTGTGGTCGCCCGCCCGCGCCTCGCAGCGCTTCGCCCTGTTCTCGGCCGTGGCCGAGTTCGCGATCCACGTCCTGCCCGCCCATGCGGGCGATCTCAGCGCCCGCTTCCACCGCGGCGGCGCGGGGTTCGCCGGGCTGCCGCACGCGCTGACGGCCGAAGGCGTGCCGGTCATCCCGGACGTGCTCGCGCGCTTCGACTGCACCCGCCACGCGGCCCACGACGGCGGCGACCACCTGATCGTCCTCGGCCGCGTCCGCCGCGCCCTCGCCGCCGACGGCGCGCCGCTGGTCTTCGCGCTGGGCCGGTTCGGCACCTTCGCGCCGCACTAGGATCGGACCAGCACCTGCAGGTCGGCCACGTTCGTGCCGGTGCCGCCGGTGACGAGCAGGTCGCCGCTCGCCGCCAGCGCCGGGTGGCTGTCGTTGTCGGCCAGCCGCGCCGCCGGGTCGATCCCCGCCGCCGCCATCCGCGCCAGCGTCCCGTGGTCGACGATCCCCCCCGCCGCGTCGGTCGGCCCGTCGCGCCCGTCGGTCCCGCCCGACAGGAAGGCCCAGGGCCCGCGCCACCCCTGCGCCAGCAGCGCCACCCGAAGCGCGAGCTCCTGGTTCCGCCCGCCCGTGCCCCTGCCCGCCAGCCGCACCGTCGTCTCGCCGCCCCACAGATGCACCCCCGGCCCGCAGGCCGCGATCCGCGCCGCCGCCGCGCCCACCTCGCCGTCGAGCACCGGGTGCACCACCGCCCCCGGCGCGGCCGCGGCCATCGCGGCGACCGACAGCGCGTTCGACCCGACCAGCCGGTTCTCCGCCGCGGGCAGCGGCGCGGGCGGCGGCGCGGGCGCCGCCAGATGCGCGGCGACAGCCGGCGGCAGCCGGTCCCACAGCCCCAGCTCGCGCAGCGCCGCCGCGGCCTCGGCCCGCGTGCCGACCGGCGCGACCGTGGGGCCCGAGGCGATGACCCGCAGGTCGTCGCCCACCACGTCCGACAGGATCAGCGCCGTGACCCGCCCCGGCGCCGCCGCGCGCAGCAGCCCCCCGCCCTTCAGCCGGGACAGCTGCTGGCGCACCAGGTTCAAGACCGCGATGTCCGCGCCGCTCGCCAGCAAGAGCCGGCTGACCGCCTGCTTGTCGGCCAGCGTGATCCCCACCACCGGCGCGGGCAGCAGCGCCGAGCCGCCGCCCGAGATCAGGCACAGCACTCGGTCGCCCGGCGACAGCCCCGCCACCGCCGCCTCGACCGCCCGCGCCGCCGCCTCGCCCCGCGCGTCGGGGACCGGATGGCCGCTGGCCAGCACCGTCGCGCCCTCCAGCGGCCCGGCATTCCCGTCGTTGGTGACGACCAGCGCGGGCACCCCGCCCAAGCCCGCCAGCGCCGCCCCCGCCATCCGCCGCGCGGCCTTGCCGACCGCGACGATCCGTGCGGGCCGCGGCATCCCCGCGACCGCCCGCGTCACCGCGGCGGCAGGATCGGCGGCGGCGAGCCCCGCGGCAAAGATCGCGCGGGCTTGCGCCCGCAGGGCATCCGTCCCGGACATGGGCAAGGGTGTGGCGGGGATTTTCGCGGCGGGCAAGATCGAGTCACCCGAAGCTGGTGCCCCCAGAGAGATTTGAACTCCCGACCTTCGGTTTACAAAACCGCTGCACTACCGCTGTGCTATGGGGGCGCAGGGGTGCAATAGCCGAACCGCGCCCGCCGGGCAAGCGCCCGGCCCTCCGTTCGCCCGGCCCTTCGTGCGCCCGGCCACCGGCCGGGGGTGATCGCCCGCGGCCGGTCGCCTCGCCCCGGCCCTTCGCGGGCCGCCGTCCCCTCTTTCCGGACCCGAAATACTCCCGCCGGAGGCCACCGGAGCGGGACCGGCGCAGTCCGGCCCGCGACATGCAGAACCTGCGCCGCAGGCGCGCGACCGACGCACCGCCCCGGCCGGGCTCAGCGGCCCAGGCACCAGCGCATGATCGCCTTCTGCGCGTGCAGCCGGTTTTCCGCCTCGTCGAAGATCACCGACGCGGGGCCGTCCATCACCGCGCTCGTCGCCTCGTCGTTCCGGTGCGCGGGCAGGCAGTGCATGAACAGCGCGTCCGGCTTCGCGCGCGCCATCAGCGCCTCGTTCACCTGATAGCCGCGCAGCTGGTTGTGCCGCCGCTCGCGCGCGCTTTCGGGGTCGTGCATCGACACCCAGGTATCGGTCACCACCAGATCCGCGCCCGCGACCGCCCTGAACGGGTCGCGCTCGATCTCGGCCCGCACCCCCCGTCCGCGGGCGAAGTCGATCCAGGCGCGTTCGGGGTCCAGCGTCTCGGGCCCGGTGAAGGTGAAGTCGAACCCGAACTGCCCCGCGGCATGGATAAAGGACGCGCAGACGTTGTTGCCGTCGCCCGACCACACCACCTTGCGGCCCGCGATCGGGCCGCGGTGCTCCTCGTAGGTCATCACGTCGGCCATGATCTGGCAGGGATGCGTGCGGTTGGTCAGCCCGTTGATGACGGGCACGGTCGCATGCTCGGCCATCTCCTGCAGCGTCGCCTCCTCGAAGGTGCGGATCATGATCAGGTCGACGTAGCGGCTCAGCACCCGCGCGGTGTCGGCGATGGTCTCGCCGTGGCCGAGCTGCATCTCCCGGCCCGACAGGACCATCGTCTGCCCGCCCATCTGCCGCACCCCCACGTCGAAGCTGACGCGCGTGCGGGTCGAGGGCTTCTCGAAGATCAGCGCGACCATGTGGCCCGCGAGCGGCTGCTCGTCGTCGGGCGCGCCCTTCGGGCGGCCGCCGCGGGCCGACTTCATCGCGCGGGCATGGTCGATCATGCGCCGCAGGGCGGCCGCGTCGGTGGTGTGCAGGTCGAGGAAATGGTTCATCGGTCGGTCCTTGCGGCGAGGCCCGCGGGGGTTTCACACCCCCGCACCCCCGTGGAGTATTTTCACCGGAAAGAGGAGGCGGCCGCATCGAGCCGGCGCAGCGCCTCGTCGATGTCGGCGTCGGGGATGTTCAGCGCGGGCACCAGCCGCACCACCTCGTCCGAGGCCGCGACTGTCAGCACCCCCGCCGCGCGCCCCGCCTGCACGACCTGCGCCGGCGGCATCCGGCATTTCAGCCCCAGCATCAGCCCCTCGCCCCGCACGCCCGCGAACACGCCCGGATGCGAAGCCACCAGCCCCTCCAGCCCCTGCCGCAGCCGCGCGCCCTTCCGCGCGACCTCGGCCAGGAAGGCCGGGTCCGACACGATCTCCACCACCTTCGCCCCCACCGCGCAGGCGAGCGGGTTGCCGCCGTAGGTGGAGCCATGCGTGCCCGCCGTCATCGCCGCCCCGGCGGCCTCGGTCGCCAGCACGCAGCCGAGCGGGAAGCCCCCGCCGATCCCCTTGGCCACCATCATGATGTCCGGGGCCACCCCCGCCCATTCATGCGCGAAGAGCCGCCCCGTGCGGCCCATCCCGCACTGCACCTCGTCGAAGACCAGCAGCGCCCCGGTCTGGTCGCAGAGGTCGCGCAGGCCCTTCAGGCACGGGTCCGGCACCACCCGGATGCCGCCCTCGCCCTGGACGGGCTCGATCAGCACCGCCGCCGTCCGGTCGGTCACCGCCGCCCGCAGCGCCTCGTGGTCGCCCCAGGGCACCTGCCGGAACCCCGGCATCAGCGGCCCGAAGCCCGCCACCATCTTCTCGCTGCCGGCGGCCGCGATGGCCCCCGTCGACCGCCCGTGGAACGCGCCCTGGAAGGCCACGATCTCGTCCCGCGCCTCGCCCTTCGCCCACCAGTGCCGCCGCACCATCTTGATCGCGAGCTCCGCCGCCTCGGTGCCCGAGTTGGTGAAGAACACCGTGTCGGCGAAGGTGCGGTCGACCAGCATAGCGGCCAGCCGCTCCTGCTCGGGGATGCGGTAGACGTTCGACACGTGCCACAGCCGCGCCGCCTGCTGCGTCAGCACCTCGACCAGCGCCGGATGCGCATGGCCGAGCGCGTTGACCGCGATCCCCGCGCCGAGGTCGAGGTAGCGCCGCCCGTCGGTCGCGGTCAGCCAGGACCCCTGCCCGTCGGTGAAGGCGAGGTCGGCGCGGGCGTAGGTCGGAAGGACGGCGGACATCATCGGGCGGACCCCTTCGGGCAGGACGCGACCCTGGGTCGCGGGATGCGGGAATGTCAACGGAAGACCCGGCGCGCGCCTCGCGCGGGGCGGGCGCGCGTGCGTTTCAGCGTCGGCGTCGGATCGGGGCGCGGGTCCGGGGGCACATGCCGCCGTGATACCCCGGCGCGCGCCCCGCGTCAAAGGGGGGTGCGCTTGCCGCCCCCCGGGCCCGCGGGTATGCTCGGGAACAAAGCAGCGGAGAGCGCAATGTCCTGGACCGACGAACGCGTCGAGACCCTGAAGCGGATGTGGACCGAAGGCCAGTCCGCCAGCCAGATTGCCAAGGAGCTTGGCGGGGTCACGCGCAACGCGGTCATCGGCAAGGTCCACCGGCTCGGCCTGTCGAACCGCGTCGGCGGCAAGGACGACGAGGATGTCGAGATGCTGCCCGACCCCGTGCCCGCCCCGCCCGCCGCCGCCCCGCGCGCGCCCGACCCCGTGCCGCTCGCCGCGCGGACGGTGGAGCGCCCGGCCGACCGCCCCGCCC
>CAZNPW010000108.1:0-4885 GCA_964575185.1 uncultured Exiguobacterium sp. | reverse complement strand
CCACCGCGTCGATCGTGAAGGTCATGTCGGGCACGCTCTCCGATCGCTTCCGGCGACGCAAGCCGCTCGCGCTGCTGGGCTACGGGCTGGCCGCACTGACCAAGCCAGTGTTTCCGCTCGCCGACGAACTCATCGAGCGCAAGGTCCCGGTCGTGCTGCTGACCGGCTATCGTGCAGCCGACCTGCCGGAGCGCTTCCGCGCACTGCCGCACTTGCAGAAACCCCATGAGCCGACGCTGCTGGTGCGGGAACTGCGTCGTGCCGCACAGATCGACTGACGCCCTCCCGACGTGTCGGTCCGCGGCCGGCTCCCGGCTGGTGAAGCGTCATACGGCCGCAAACGGGCAACAGGATTTCGCAGCCGCGAGCGTGGCGAGGCGGGAGCGACTGTGTTAATGGCCGGGCCCGAATTCTTGCCGGAGGACCGTCCATGGCCACAGCCGCTGCCGAAAAAACCCGGAGCGACACCTTCTTCTCGGCCACGCTTGCCGAGACCGATCCGGAGATCTTTTCCACCATCGGCAAGGAGCTCGGTCGCCAGCGCGACGAGATCGAGCTGATCGCGTCGGAAAACATCGTCTCGCGCGCCGTGATGGAGGCGCAGGGCGGCGTGATGACCAACAAGTATGCCGAGGGCTACCCGGGCAAGCGCTACTACGGCGGCTGCCAGTACGTCGACATCGCCGAGACGCTGGCGATCGACCGCGCCAAGCACCTCTTCGGTGCCAAGCACGCCAACGTCCAGCCGAACAGCGGCTCCCAGATGAACCAGGCGGTGTTCCTGGCCCTGCTGCAGCCCGGCGACACGTTCATGGGCCTCGACCTCAACTCGGGCGGCCACCTGACCCATGGCTCGCCCGTGAACATGAGCGGCAAGTGGTTCAACGTGGCAAGCTACGGCGTGCGCGCGCAGGACCACCGGCTCGACATGGACGCGGTGCGCGAGACGGCCCTGTCGCAGCGCCCGAAGCTCATCATCGCGGGCGGCACCGCCTACAGCCGCACCTGGGACTGGGCCGCCTTCCGCGCCATCGCGGACGAGGTCGGCGCGATCCTGATGGTCGACATGGCCCATATCGCGGGCCTGGTGGCCGGCGGCGCCCACCCCTCGCCCGTGCCGCACGCCCATGTCGTGACCTCGACCACGCACAAGTCGCTGCGCGGCCCCCGCGGCGGCCTGATCCTGACGAACGACGAGGACATCGCGAAGAAGATCAACTCCGCCGTCTTCCCCGGCCTGCAGGGCGGCCCGCTGATGCACGTCATCGCCGCGAAAGCCGTGGCCTTCGGCGAGGCCCTGCGGCCGGAGTTCGGGACCTACGCCCACCAGGTCGTCCGCAACGCGCAGGCGATGGCCGACGAGCTGACGCGCGGCGGCATCGACATCGTGTCGGGCGGCACCGACAACCACCTGATGCTCGCCGACCTGCGGCCGAAGCGTGCCACCGGCAAGGCGGCGGAGGCGGCGCTCGGCCGCGCCCACATCACCTGCAACAAGAACGGCGTCCCGTTCGACCCGGAGAAGCCCTTCGTGACGAGCGGCATCCGGCTGGGGACGCCGGCCGGGACGACGCGGGGGTTCGCCGAACCCGAGTTCCGGCAGATCGCAAGGTGGATCGTGGAGGTGGTGGAGGCGCAGTCGGGCGGCGACGCCGAGGCGGTGGAGGCCCGGGTGCGGGGCGACGTGAAGGATCTGTGCGAGGCGTTTCCGATCTATCCGGGGATGTGACCGACGGCGGGGCCGGCCGCGGGTCCGGGACGCGCGGTCAGGCCATCAGCGCCCACAGGGCAAGCCCGCCCAGAAGCACCACGCTGACCGCGACCGCCCGCCCCACGCTGTCGACGACAGCCCGCAGGCGCGACCGGCTGCGGGCCAGGTGCCGCAGCAGCAGGTCGTAGTCCGCCGCCACCTGCGCCTCGTCCACACGCAGGAGCCGCGCCGGATCGGCCGCATCGGCATCGGCGACCGCCAGCCGTTCCGCCGCCTGCCGCACCCTGCGCGGCAGGCGCCGCGCCGCCCGGCGCAGCCGCACGCCGGCCGCCCCGCGCCCGCCGTCGTCCATCAGCCGCAGCACCCGCTCGGCCATCTGCTGGATCGTGATCGCACTCATGACGCTGCCCTTCCGGCGTCGAAGATAGGCCATGCGGCCGCCACGAATTAGCCGCAAACCCGGCAACAGTCCGTTGGCGGTCCGGCAAAGGGCGCGCTAAGGAACGGCGGTGCTGCACCAGACCCGCCACCCCGCCCGCGAGACCGCGACCCTGCCGCCGCTCGTGATCGTTCACGGCCTGTTCGGGTCGGGGCGCAACTGGGGCGGCATCGCCCGCGCCCTGTCGGGCCCGCGAGAGGTCGTCGCGGTCGACCTGCGCAACCACGGCGACAGCCCGTGGCAGCCCACCAACGCCTACCCCGATCTCGCCGCCGACCTGGCGGAGACGATCCGGCCGATCGGCCCCGTCGACCTGCTCGGCCATTCCATGGGGGGCAAGGCCGCGATGTGGCTCGCCCTGACCGCACCCGCCCTGGTCAACCGCCTGGTCGTCGCGGACATCGCGCCTGTCGCCTACGCCCATGACAACACGCGGCATGTGGCCACGATGCAGCGCGTCGATCCGGGCACGGTGGCCTCGCGCGCCGCGGCCGACGCGATCATGGCCGAGGCGGAGCCCGACGCGGCGCTGCGGGCGTTCTTCCTGTCGTCGCTCGACCTTCGGGGCAGGCGGTGGATGCTGAACCTGCCCGTGCTCGGCGCGGAGATGCCGAAGATCGTCGGCTGGCCCGCAGTCGCGGGGCGCTTCGACGGCCCGACCCTGTTCCTTTCGGGTGCCGACAGCCATTACGTTCGGGCGGACCACCGGCCCGCGATCAAGGCCCTCTTCCCGCGCGCGCGCTTCGCGAAGCTGGCGGGGGCCGGCCACTGGCTGCACGTCGACCGGCCGCGCGCGTTCATCGAGACGGTGGCGGTGTTCCTGGCGGGCTGACCGTCACGCGGGCTTGCGGCCCACGCAGGCGAACATCGGCGCCACCGCGATCCACACGTCGGGCCGCGCGGTAGGCGCCCGGATGTCGGTGAGGATCGCCGCCGCCGCCGTCAGCGCCCCGGCGCGCACGGGCGTTCGGGGCGGCGACGGTCCAGGTCTGCTCCCACAGGTGCTTGCCGGGGCCGGCGCGATAGACCGGCTGGTCGATCTCCACATGCACCGTCGCGAGCCCCGCCGCGGCCATCAGGCCGGGCAGCCCGGGGCCGATGCCGTAGTCGGACCCGACGGCCGCCTCCACCGCCTGCGCCACCTTGGAGAAGTCGGCGTAGCTGGCATGCGGCGGCATCGCGCGGATGCCGTCCATCAATGGACAGGTGTTACGCCGCGTCGCCCAGCCGGACGAGCGCGTTTCGCTGACGTCACGGAGACGTGCGGATCAGCCGAACAGCCGCTCGCCCTGCTGGTCGATCATCTGCCTGGCCTTCGCGAGCGAGATCGCCCGCGCCTCGTCCTCGGACGCGATGGTGTCCGCCCGGATCATCTCGTGCCGCCGCCCGTCCTTCTCGATCCGCGCGCCGACGCGGAACTGGCCGTTGGTCTTCGCCGGCGAGGGGGTGATGCGGAAGCCGTTGTAGTCCTCGCCAGGGGTTTCTGTGGGGTTAGCGGGAGAACTGCCGAAGAGTCGGGACCAGAAGGGCATGGGCTTCCCAAAGTGATAACCTACCGGCTCATCGGCCAGTAGAGTCCGTTCACCACGGACTTCCGGAGAAAACCATGCCCGTCGTGAAGATCAAGGTCATCCTGCGCGTTCTTGCCGATGACGGTTGGGTCCTCGTCGCCACCCGCGGCAGCCACCGCCAGTTCGCCCACCCGACGAAACCGGGCCGCGTGACGGTCGCGGGCAAGGACAGCGACGACTTGGCACCGGGCACGCTGAACTCTATCTTGAAGCAGGCGGGGATGAAGGGACACTGACGATGCGCTACGCGGTAGTGATCGAGAAGGCCGGGCGGGGGTACTCCGGCTATGTGCCGGACCTGCCGGGATGTGTAGCTGCCGGGTCGAGCGTGGCGAAGGTACGGGCGGAACTGGCGGCGGTCATTCCGTTCCATCTGGAGGGGCTCCGGGCGGAGGGGGCTGTCGCGCCGGGGCCGGGGGCCGTGGTGGAGTGGGTGGAGGTGTAGGGTGGGTGGAGCGCCACGCCAAGCGCTCACGCGCTTCGCTTCAATGCCGCGACCTCGGCTTGGAGCTTCTCGATCTGCCGCTGCATGACGGAAACCGTTTCGACAAGGTCCAGGCTTTGCCTGATCCCCGCGACGTCCGCCCTTAATCCTGAAATGTTACCGCGCAGATCGGTGACGTCATTGCTCAGGTTCAAGAGTTGGCCATAGCTCTCGGCATGCAATTCCCCGAACCGGCGGTTGAGGTTGGCGCTATTGCTGCGGATAAGGTCGGCAAGGTCTTCGAGGGTCATGGTCACATCCCATGGAAGGTTTAAGCGAGGCCTTTCACCTATCAACTCACTGATCCAGAAAGCTCCGCAATTTCCTGCTCCGGCTCGGATGCTTCAGCTTCCGCAGCGCCTTCGCCTCGATCTGCCGGATCCGCTCCCGCGTCACCGAAAATTGCTGCCCCACCTCCTCGAGCGTGTGATCCGTATTCATCCCGATCCCGAAGCGCATCCGCAACACCCGTTCCTCGCGCGGCGTCAGGCTTGCCAGCACCCGCGTCGTCGTTTCCTTCAGGTTCTCCTGGATCGCCGAATCCAGCGGCAGGACCGCGTTCTTGTCCTCGATGAAATCGCCGAGCTGCGAATCCTCCTCGTCGCCGATGGGGGTTTCCAGCGAAATCGGCTCCTTGGCGATCTTCATCACCTTGCGGACCTTCTCCAGCGGCATCTGGA
>CAZNPW010000107.1:0-4938 GCA_964575185.1 uncultured Exiguobacterium sp. | reverse complement strand
CGACCGCGCGTTCGGTCAGCCGCCGCATCCGGCCCTGCAGGCTGTCGTCGGTCACGTCCTCGAGCCCCGCGGTGTCGATGACGGTGAAGCGCAGGTCCATCAGCCTCGCCTCGCCCTCGCGCAGGTCGCGCGTCACGCCCGGCTGGTCGTCCACGAGCGCGAGCCGCTTGCCGACGAGGCGGTTGAAGAGCGTCGACTTGCCCACGTTTGGGCGGCCGACGATGGCGAGCGTGAATGGCATCGAAAGGCTTTCGGCGCGGTCGCCCGGGGGGTTTCACACCCCCCGGACCCCCCGTGGGATATTTCGGGGAAGATGAAGGGGGTCAGCGGTAGGCCAGCAACTGCCCCGACTGGCTGACGATGTAAAGGGCACCGTTGGCAAGGATGGGCTGCGTCGCCGCCCCGCCGGGAATGTCGGCGGTGGCGGCGAGCGCGCCCGACGCCGGATCGAACAGCCGCAGCACCCCGTCCGACGAGGCGACCGCGATGCGCCCGCCGGCGAGCACCGGGCCGTAGCTGGCCGTGATCGCCTCCTGCCGGCGGGGGTTGGCGTTCTCGAAATAGGGCAGCGCCACGGCCCAGATCAGTGCGCCCGACGCGGCGTCGAGGCGGACAAGCCTGCCGTCGTCGTTCACCGTGAAGACCGACCCGCCCACCACCAGGGGCGGGCCCATCGCGCCTTCGTCCGCGGCCCAGACCGGTGTGCCGCCGCTGGTCGAGACGGCGACGGTGCGCCCGGCCGAGGTGCCGAGGATCAGCGTGCTGCCGGTCAGCACCGGGTCGCCCGTGATGTCGCCCTGCGCCGCATAGGCGCGGCCGAGCCGCGCGCCCGCGACGGGGGCGGTCCAGAGCTGCGTGCCGGCCTCCTTCAGCGCCGCGGTGACGAGGCCTGCGGCGAAGGGAAAGAACACCGCGCGGTCGCCGATGGCGGGGGCCGCGCCGCCCACCATGCCCGCGGCGGCAGGCGCACCGGCGAGCGTCCAGCGGACCTGGCCCGTCGCGGCCTCCACCGCCCAGGCGCTGCCGTCGCGGCCGGTCACGTAGACCGTCGCGCCATCGGTGGCGGGCGCGCCCGTCACCGCCACGTCGAGCCGCTGGCGCCACAGCACCGCCCCGTCGGCGGGGGCGAGCGCGACGAGTTCGCCGTAGCCCGTGACCACGAAGAGCCGCCCGCCGCCTGCCGCCAGCCCGCCGCCCGACAGGTTGCCGTCGCGGTCGAAGGCCGCCGTCAGGTCGCGCGACCAGAGCGTGCCGCCGTTCGCCGCCGTGGCCGTCACGGTCGCCAGCGCGTCGACGGTGAAGATCGCGCCGCCGGTGGCGACAGGCGCGGCCTCGATGCGGTTGCGCCGCGTGTTGCCCGCGCCGATGTCCGCCGCCCAGACGAGTTGCGGCTGCGCCGACAGCGCCCCGTTGGGCTGCGCGCCGCGGGCGTCGCCGCCGCGGTGCGTCCAGTCGGCGTTGGCGACCTGCGGCGGCAGGCTGATCGCCTCGGCCCGGTTGTCCGGCCGGTCGTCGCGGTTCAGCGCCGCGGCAAGGATCGCGCGGTCCTCGGCGCGGCTCGCGGGCGGGACGGCACGGTCGGGCGGGGGAAGGTCGGGCGCGGTCAGGTCGGTGCGGAGCGGCAGCCGTTCGCCCGACAGGATGACCTCGCGCTCGCCGCAGGCGGCCAGCGCGAGCGGGGCGATCAGAAGAAACCAGCGCGTCACGAAGCCCCCTTCAGCCATCCGCGGGCGCGGGCGCCGCGGCGGGCGCGGGCGCCGGCGCGGCGGGCACCGTTCCGCCCAGCGCCACGATCATCTGATCGGCGCGCGCGCGCAAGCCCTGCGTCGCCTCCTGGTCCTGGCGCAGCGCGAGGTAGGCCGCGATGGCGTCGGCGGTCCGGCCCTCCTCGACCATGAGGAGGGCGAGCTGCTCCTGCGCCAGCGTCCGGTAGGGCGCGCCGGGGGCGGCGATGCCTTCCAGCGCGGCGCGGCGGTCGGCGACCGGCACCTCGGCCCCGCCGACGATCGCCCGGCGCAGGATCGCGAGATCGCGATACTTGGGCCTAAGGTCCTGGATTGCCGCGACTTCGTCCAGCGCGGCCAGCGCCGCGGCGCGGTCGGTCGCGGGGTCGGTCGCCCGCATCAGGCCCAGCACCGCCGCCTGGTCGCCCGCCGCCGGGATCGCTGCGAGCGCCGCGGCGCGGGCGGCCGGGTCGTTCCGGTCGAGCGCGGCGAGCACCGCATCGCCGAAGGCCTGCGCCTGCGCGCGCTGCGCGGAGGCGTTCCATTCGCGCCAGGCGGTGCCACCGACGATGGCCAGCACGACAACGACGGCGATCCAGCCGTAGCGGCGGGCATAGCCGTAAAGCCGGTCCTTGCGGACCTCCTGGCTGACCTCGTCGATGAAGCTGTCGGTGTTGCTCACGATGGCCTTTCCGGCGTCTTCCCTGCGTCTTCCGAACGTCTTCCACCTGCGCCGCCGCGCGCTGCGGGTTCAGCGTTCCTTTACACACCCGCGCCGCAGGTGTGAAGCGGGGTCACGCGGCCTCGGCCTCCTCGGCGATCTGGCGCGCCCACATCTGGGCGTAGCGGCCGCCCTTCGCGATCAGCGCCTCGTGGCGGCCGTCCTCGACGATGCGGCCGTCCTCCATCACGCAGATGCGGTCGGCGTCGGCGATGGTGGACAGCCGGTGGGCGATCACGATCACCGTGCGGCCCTGCCCCATCTCGGCCAGCGCCTCCTGCACCTCGGCCTCGGTCTGGCCGTCGAGCGCGCTCGTCGCCTCGTCCAGCAGCAGGATCGGCGGGTTCTTGAGCAGCGTCCGCGCGATGCCCACGCGCTGCTTCTCGCCGCCCGAGAGTTTCAGCCCGCGCTCGCCGACCTGCGTGTCATAGCCCTGCGGCAGGGCCGCGATGAAGTCGTGGATGCGGGCGGCGCGCGCGGCGGCCTCGATCTGGCCTTGCGTCGCGCCCTCGCGGCCGTAGGCGATGTTGTAGCGGATGGTGTCGTTGAACAGCACCGTGTCCTGCGGCACGACGCCGATGGCGCGGTGCAGCGAGCCTTGCGTGACCGCGCGGATGTCCTGCCCGTCGATGCGGACCGCGCCGCCGGTCACGTCGTAGAAGCGGAAGAGGATGCGCCCCATCGTCGACTTGCCGCTGCCCGAGGACCCGACCAGCGCGACCTTCTGCCCGCCCGGAACCGCGAGCGACACGCCCTTCAGGATCTGGCGGTTCGGGTCGTAGGCGAAGCGCACGTCCTCGAACTCCACCCGCCCGGCGGTGACGCGCAGGTCGGGCGCGCCGGGGGCGTCGACCACCTCGGCCGGCTGGCGCAGCAGCGCGAACATCTCGCCCATGTCGACCAGCGCCTGCCGGATCTCACGGTAGACGGTGCCGAGGAAGCCGAGCGGCATGGTGATCTGGATCATGTAGGCGTTGACCATCACGAAATCGCCGACGGTCAGCACGCCGTCCTGCACGCCCCGCGCGGCCATGACCATGACGATCACCAGCCCCGCGGTGATGATGACGCTCTGCCCGATGTTGAGGAAGGACAGCGACTGCCCGGTTTTGACCGCCGCCGCCTCGTAGCGCTGCATCGCGCGGTCGTAGCGGGCGCTCTCGCGCGCCTCGGCCCCGAAATACTTCACCGTCTCGTAGTTCAAGAGGCTATCGATGGCCTTCTGGTTGGCGTCGGTGTCCTGGTCGTTCATCTCGCGGCGGATCTTCACGCGCCATTCGGTGACGGCCAGCGTGAACCAGACGTAGAGGACGATCGAGACCAGCACGACCACCGAATAGAGCCAGCCGAAGGCCACCGCGAAGATCACCGTGACGATGCCGAGCTGCAGGACCATCGGGCCGATGGAGAACAGGAGGAACCGCAGCAGGAAGTCGACGCCCTTGACCCCGCGTTCGATGATCCGGCTGAGCGCGCCGGTCTTGCGGCCGATGTGATAGCGCAGCGACAGGGCGTGGATGTGCTCGAAGGTCTCGATGGCGAGCCGCCGCAGCGCGCGCTGGCCGACGCGCACGAACACCACGTCGCGCAGCTCGTTGAACAGCACCGCCCCCACCCGCGTCAGCCCGTAGGCGACCGTCAGGCCGATCGCGCCCACCGCCATCAGCACCGCGGGGTCCGGCGCGGGGTTGGTCAGCGCGTCGACCGCGAGCTTGTAGAGGTAGGGCGTGACGACCCCCACCGCCTGCGCCGCGACCAGCATCAGCATCGCCAGCACGACGCGCCGCTTCACCCAGGCCTGGCCGCGCGGCCAGAGGTAGGGCGCGACCCGCGCGATGGTGTCCCAGCCCGAGGCGCTGTGCTCGGGCGACTCTGGGCTGGCTTTGCTGCGGCGCATCGGGGGCTTCCGGCTGGCATCCGCGGGCGCTTGCTCGGCGCGGGCGGGCGGGCTATCATTTCAACGCTTCATGAGTAGTTGAACGATGGACGAGGCACAAGCCCTGAACGCCCTTTACGCGCTGGCCAATCCCCAGCGGCTGGCGCTGCTGCGGCTGCTGATGGCGCGGGCCGAGGGGCTGGCGGCGGGCGAGATCGGCGCGGCGCTGGGGCTGTCCGCCTCGCGGCTGTCGTTCCACCTCGCCGCGCTGGAGGGCGCGGGGCTGATCGGATCGGTGCGGGCCGGGCGGCAGGTGCGCTATGCCGCCGACCGCCGGGCGATGGGGCTGCTGATCCACCACCTGCTCAGCGACTGCTGCGCGGGCGACCCGCAGGTGACCGCCTGCTGCCGGGCGGTGGCCTAGGGCGCGGCCGGGACGGTGAAGACCTGGCCGGGGTAGATCAGGTCGGGGTCGCGGATCTTGTCGCGGTTGGCGTCGAAGACCTGCACGTACATGAACCCGTCGCCCATCATGTCGTCGGCGATCCCCCACAGGGTGAAGCCGGGTTGCACGGTGATCGTCACCGGCACGATGGCCGGGGGTGGCGCGTCCGCCG
>CAZNPW010000106.1:0-5282 GCA_964575185.1 uncultured Exiguobacterium sp. | reverse complement strand
GATGCAGTCGTGCCGCTCGAGGTAGGTCGTGTCGGGCAGCACGAGGTCGGCATAGGCGACCGTCTCGGACGCATAGGCATCGGCGACGATGACGTGGGGGATGACATAGGCGTCCCCGTCCTTCGCCGTCAGCATCCCGATCGTCGCGGCGGTGTTCATCGACGAGTTCCAGGCCATGTTGGCCATGAACAGGAACAGCGTGTCGATCCGGTAGGGGTCGCCCGCGTGCGCGTTGGGGATGACCATCTGCATCATCCCGTGCGCGCTGAAGGGGTTTTCCCAGGAAAAGCCCTTGTCGATCCGCGCCGGACTGCCGTCGGGCCGCAGCGCGAGGTGTTCGGGATCGCGGACGTAGCCCAGGTGCGGTCCCGACAGCGCCTGCCCCGGCACGGCGGTGAAATGCGGCGTCGGATGCGCCTCGGGGGGCTTGGGGTAGGGCGGCTTCATCCGCCATGACCCGGGCGTCTCCACCGCGCCGAGCAGGATCTGCAAGAGGTGCAGCGCGCGGGCCGTCTGGAACCCGTTCGCATGCGCCGAAATCCCCCGCATCGCATGGAAGCTGACCGGCCGCCCGACCATCCGGTCGTGCCGGTCGCCGCGGAAGTCGGTCCACGGGCGGTCCAGCACCACCTCCTCCGCCGCCGCCGCCGCAAGCTGCGCGGCAAGCTGCCGGATGCGCGGCGCGGGGATGCCGCAGCGGCCCGCCACCGCCTCGGGCGCATGGTCCGGCGCGAGGTAGCGTTCGGCCAGGTGCTGGAACACCGTCCGGTGCCCCTGCCAGACCGCGCCGAGGTCGGGCTGCACGCCCTTGGCGTCCCAGGGCGCGGGCGCCCCCGTCCGGCGGTCGATCACGAAGGGCTGGCGCTCGGCATTGCGCACGAAGAGACCCTTCTCCGGCCCCTCCGCGTCGTTCACCAGCAGCGGCGCATTGGTCCAGCGCGCGAGGTAGTCGAGGTCCACCCGCCCCGCCTCCAGGAGGCAATGCACCAGGGCCAGGATCAGCAGGCCGTCGGTCCCCGGCGTGATCCCCAGCCAGTCGTCGGCCACCGCGTTGTAGCCCGTCCGCACCGGGTTCACCGAGATCACCGGCACCCCCCGCGCCTTTAGCCTTCCGATGCCGATCTTGATCGGGTTGCTGTCGTGGTCCTCGGCCACCCCGAACAGCACGAACAGCCGCGTGCGCTCCCAGTCGGGCGCGCCGAACTCCCAGAAGCTGCCGCCGAGCGTGTAGATCCCCGCCGCCGCCATGTTCACCGAACAGAACCCCCCGTGCGCCGCCCAGTTGGGCGTGCCGAAGGCCTGCGCCCACCAGCCGGTGAAGGACTGCGACTGGTCGCGCCCGGTGAAGAAGGCGAGCTTCTCGGGTGCGGTCGCGCGGATCGGCTTCAGCCACGACACCGCCAGCGCCAGCGCCTCGTCCCAGGTGATCTCCCGGAACGTCCCCTCCCCCCGCGCGCCGACCCGCTTCAGGGGCGCGCGCAGCCGGGCGGGCGAGGTCACCTGCATGATCCCCGCAGCGCCCTTGGCGCAGAGGACGCCCCGGTTCACCGGATGGTCGCGGTTGCCCTCGATGTAGGCGACGCGGCTGGTTCCGTCGGGCCGGGCCTTCAGGTGCACGTCGATGCCGCAGCGGCAGGCGCACATGTAGCAGGTTGTCTTCGCCACCCGGTCGCCCGGCGCGCGGGCGGTGATCGCGTGCTCGCTCATGCGTGCAGACTGGCACAGCGCCGCGCGCCTGTCAGCAGGCCATACTCGACGGCGACGGTCGTTCTTTTTCCGGCTTTCATCTTGCCTCAAATACCTTGGGGTGAGCCCCGCAAGGGGCGAGGGGCGAAGCCCCTTCCCTCCCCCGCCGCACGGGCTAGGCTTGCGGGAAAGGAGATCCCCATGCCCCACGCCATCACCGCCGCCCGCACCGGCGGCCCCGAGGTCCTGACCTGGACCGAGATCCCCGCCCCGACCCCCGGCCCGGGCGAGGTGATGATCCGCCAGACCGCCGCGGGCGTCAACTTCATCGACATCTACGTCCGCACCGGCCTCTACCCCTGGCCCGCGGGGCACGACCGGCTGACCTTCGGCAACGAGGGCGCGGGCGTGGTGGAGGCGGTGGGCGATGGCGTGACCGGCCACCGGGTCGGCGACCGCGTGGCCTACGTGCACCGCTTCGACGGCTATGCCACACACCGCACCCTGCCCGCCGCGCTGGCCCTGCCGCTGCCCGAAGGCGTGACCGACGCCCAGGCCGCGGCGGTGATGCTGAAGGGGCTGACGGCCTGGTATCTCATCACCGACAGCTATGCCGCGAGGCCCGGCGATACCGTGCTGTTCCACGCCGCGGCCGGCGGAGTTGGGCTTCTGGCCTGCCAGTGGCTCGCCGCGCGCGGGGTGACCGTGATCGGCACCGCCGGGGGCCCCGAGAAATGCGCGCTCGCCCGTGCCCACGGCTGCGCCCAAGTGATCGACTACCGCGCCGGGGACTTCGTGCCGCGGGTGATGGAGATCACCGGCGGGCGCGGCGTCGCGGCGGCCTACGATTCGGTCGGGCGCGACACCATGGCGGGGTCGATCCGGGCCACGGCCCCGCTCGGCACCGTGGTCAGCTTCGGCCAGTCCTCGGGGGTGCCCGACGACATCCGCGTGGCCCACCTCGGCGCTGGCTCGCTGCGGCTGACGCGGCCCACGCTCTTCACCCACATGGCCCGGCCGGGCTGGCTGCCCGAAGCCGCGCAGGCGCTTTTCGCCGCCATCGCCGACGGCACCCTGAAGGTCGTCATCGGCGCGACCTTTCCGCTGCGCGACGCCGCCGCGGCGCACCGCGCGCTGGAGGGGCGCGGCACGACGGGCTCGATCGTCCTTGTGCCCTGACCCCGCCCCCGCCACCCCCGTGCCCCGGCGCAGGCCGGGGCCTCGCCCGGTCGCGGGGCCGCCGTGACCGCCGCGCCGCCGGCCGCGACGACCTTGCCGCCGAGGTGCGCTGGGTGGCCGAGCAGGACGGTGACGGCGCGGGCTACGACATCGCGAGTTTCGATCCGCGCGGGCACCCGCGGTTCATCGAGGTCAAGACGACGAACGGCTGGGACCGCACGCCCTTCCACATCACCCGCAACGAACTCGCCGTGGCGGACGAACGGCGGGAGGCGTGGTGCCTGGTCCGCCTGTGGAACTTCGCCCGCGCCCCGCAGGCCTTCGAACTGCGCCCGCCGCTCGACGCGCATGTCGCGCTGACCGCGACGACCTTCCAGGCGAGCCTGCACTGACGCACCGCGCGCGCCCGGGCCGGACGGCTACGGCCCGGCCCCGGGAAACCCCGCGCCCCGCAGGCCTTCGAACTGCGCCCGCCGCTCGAGGCGCATGTCGCGCTGACGGCGACGACTTTCGAGGCGAGCCTGCACTGACGCACCGCGCGCGCCCGGGCTGGACGGCTACGGCCCGGCCCCGGGAAACCCCGCGCCCCGGCGCAGGCCGGGGCCTCCTCCGCGCCGCCGTCACCGCGCCGGGGTCAGCCGCTGCAACGCCGCGAGCTTCCCCGCCGCCGCGCCGCCGTCGATGCTCTCCCGCGCCATCGCCGCGCCCTCGCGCAGGTCCGCCGCCCTGCCGGCCACCACCAGCGCCGCCGCCGCGTTCAGCAGCACCGCGTCGCGGTAGGCCCCCGGCGCGCCCGCCAAGAGCGCGCGCAGCGCGTCCGCGTTCTCCGCCGGCGTACCGCCCATGATCGCCGCGAAGGGATGCACCGGCAGCCCCGCGTCCTCGGGGTGCAGCGTGAACTCGCGCACCGCGCCGTCCTCCCAGGCGGCCACCGCCGTCGGCCCCGCGATGCTGATCTCGTCGGTGCCGTCGCTGCCGTGCACCAGCCAGGCCCGCTCGCTGCCCAGCGCCCCCAGCACCTCGGCCATCGGCCGGATCCAGCGCGGCGAGAAGGCCCCCGTCAGCTGCCGCGTCACCCCCGCCGGGTTCGTCAGCGGCCCGAGCAGGTTGAACACCGTCCGCGTGCCGAGCTCCGCCCGCGCGGGCATGACGTGGCGGATCGCCGGGTGGTGCATGGGCGCCATCATGAAGCCGATCCCGGCCTCGGCCAGGCAGCGCTCCACCACCGGCGGGCCGACCATCACGTTCAGCCCGAGCTCGGTCAGCGCATCCGCGGCCCCCGACTTCGACGACAGGTTGCGGTTGCCGTGCTTGGCCACGACCTGCCCCGCCCCCGCCACGACCAGCGCCGCGGCGGTGGAGATGTTGAGCGTGCCCTTCCCGTCCCCGCCCGTGCCCACGATGTCCATCGCGCCCGGCGGGGCCGCCACCGGCTGCATCCGCGCCCGCATCGCGGCGGCGGCGGCGGCGATCTCGTCCACCGTCTCGCCGCGCACCCGCAGCGCCATCAGGAATCCGCCCATCTGCGCCGGCGTCGCCGCGCCGTCGAAGAAGGCGCCGAAGGCCACCTCGGCCTCGGCGCGCGTCAGCGTGCGCTCGGCCGCGATGCCGATCAGCGGGCGCAGGCCTTCGCTCATGCCGGGACGGCCGCCATGTCCAGGAAGTTGCGCAGCAGCGCGTGCCCATGCTCCGAGGCGATGCTCTCGGGGTGGAACTGCACGCCCTCGACCGGCCGGTCGCGGTGCCGCAGGCCCATGATCGTGCCGTCGGCGAGCCACGCCGTGACCTCGAGGCTTGCCGGCAGGCTCTCGCGCTCCACCACCAGCGAGTGGTAGCGGGTCGCCTCGAAGGGCGAGGGCAGGCCCGCAAACACCCCCTGCCCGGCATGGTGCATCGTGCCCATCTTGCCGTGCACGATCTCGTGGCAGCGCACGACGCGGCCGCCGAAGGCCTGCCCGATCGCCTGGTGGCCGAGGCAGACGCCCAGCAGCGGCACCCGCGCCTCGGCGGCGGCGAGCGTCAGCGGCAGGCAGATGCCCGCCTGGTCGGGGTCGCAGGGGCCGGGCGACAGCACGATGGCCTGCGGGCGCATCCCCATCGCCGCCTGCACGTCGAGCGCGTCGTTGCGCAGCACGCGCACATCCGCGCCGAGCTCGCCCAGGTAGTGGACGAGGTTCCAGGTGAAGCTGTCGTAGTTGTCGATCAGAAGCAGCATCGTTCCGCCCGGCCGCGCGCGCGCCCCGCATTTGGGGGATGAAGCGCCGCGCCCCCCGCGCTACAGATGGTCCCGACCCCGCGGAGGCGTCAAGCAGGAAACCGACGCCGGCGCGGCCGGGCGGCAAGGGAAAGGCGCGATGAAGGGACTGATCCGGGGGATCGTGGCGGGAAGCGCGGCCGCGGGCGCGGGCCTCGTCGTG
>CAZNPW010000105.1:0-5401 GCA_964575185.1 uncultured Exiguobacterium sp. | reverse complement strand
GCCCGATGGACCGGCTGATCGTCGGCGACGTGGGCTTCGGCAAGACCGAGGTGGCGATGCGCGCGGCCTTCGTCGCGGCGCTGTCGGGGCGGCAGGTCGCCGTCGTCTGCCCCACCACGCTGCTCGCCCGGCAGCACCATCGCAGCTTCGCCGAACGCTTCCGCGGCTTCCCCGTGACCGTCCGCCCCCTGTCGCGCTTCGTGTCGGCGAAGGACGCGGCCAGCACCCGCGCGGGCATCGCGGACGGGTCGGTCGACATCGTCGTCGGCACCCACGCGCTCCTGGCGAAATCCGTGCAGTTCAAGTCGCTCGGCCTGCTCGTCATCGACGAGGAACAGCACTTCGGCGTCGCCCACAAGGAGCGGCTGAAGGAGATGCGGAGCGAGGTCCACGTCCTGACGCTGACCGCGACGCCCATCCCCCGCACCCTGCAACTGTCGCTGACCGGCGTGCGCGACCTGTCGGTCATCGCGACGCCCCCGGTCGACCGCCTGGCGATCCGCACCTACGTGGCCGAGTTCGACACGGTGACGATCCGCGAGGCCCTGCTGCGCGAACGCTACCGCGGCGGGCAGAGCTTCTTCGTCGTCCCCCGCATCAGCGACCTGCCCGAGATCGAGGCGTGGCTGCGCACGAGCGTGCCCGAGATCGGCTACACCGTCGCGCACGGCCAGATGGCGGCGGGCGAGCTCGACGCGCGGATGAACCAGTTCTACGACGGCAAGTACGACGTGCTGCTGGCGACGACGATCGTGGAATCGGGCCTCGACATCCCGACCGCCAACACGATGGTGATCCACCGCGCCGACATGTTCGGCCTGGCGCAGCTCTACCAGATCCGGGGGCGCGTGGGCCGCGCCAAGACGCGGGCCTACTGCTACCTCACCACCCGCCCCCGCATGGCGCTGACGCCGCAGGCGCAAAAGCGGCTGCGGCTGCTCGGGTCGCTCGACACGCTCGGCGCGGGGTTCAACCTGGCCTCGCACGACCTCGACCTGCGGGGGGCGGGGAACCTTCTGGGCGAGGAACAGTCGGGCCACATCAGGGAGGTCGGCTACGAGCTCTACCAGCAGATGCTGGAGGACACGATCGCCAGGCTGAAGGCGGGCGAGTTCGGGATGGCCCCGGTCGACGACGCCTGGGCGCCGAACCTCAACCTCGGCGTGCCGGTCCTGATCCCCGACGCCTACGTCCCCGACCTCGACGTGCGCCTCGGCCTCTACCGGCGGCTGGCGTCGCTGACGACCAAGGTGGAGCTCGAGGGCTTCGCGGCCGAGCTGATCGACCGCTTCGGAAAGGTCCCGAAGGAGGTCAACACGCTGCTTCTCGTCGTGCGGATCAAGGCGATGTGCAAGCGCGCCGGGATCGCGCGGCTCGACGCGGGGCCGAAGGGCGCTACGGTGCAGTTCCACCAGGACCGCTTCGCCAACCCGGCGGGGCTGGTGGAGTTCCTGAAGGCCGAGGGCGGGGCGGCGAAGGTGCAGGGCAACAGGATCGTCGTGGCGCGCGCCTGGGGCACCGAAGCCGACCGGATCAAGGGGGCCTTCGCCATCGCGCGCGACCTGGCCGAGAAGGTGGCGAAGGCCGCGGCGTGACCGCCCCGCCGACGGACGCAGCCGCCTGACCGCCCCTCTCATCCCGGCTCGGATACTCCGGGGGTTGCCGGTTGTCCGCCGTGGGTCCGAGGACCAGCCGCCGACGGGCTGGCCCCGGCTCCCGCCTATCCGACGCGCCCCGCCCGTCCGCCCCGGCGCTGCGCCAGCAGCGGCGCGCGGCCCGGCAGTTCGGCCATCACCGCCGCGCGGCCTTCGTGCGTCATAAGGGACCAGGCCGCGATCTCGTCGATGGTGCGCAGGCAGCCGACGCAGATCCGCGCCGCGGGGTGCACCACGCAGACCTTGACGCAAGGCGACTGGACCTCGTCGCGCGACCAGATGTCGTCGTCCTTCACGTCTGCAGATACCCCATCCGGTCCAGCGCGCCCTGCAGGATATAGCCCGCGGCGACCGCGTCGATCACCTCCTTGCGACGCATCCGGGACACATCCGCCGCAAGCAGCGCCCGTTCCGCCGCGACCGTCGACAGCCGTTCGTCCCAGAAGGCGATGGGCAGGGGCGTCAGGGCCGCGAGGTTGCGGGCGAAGGCGCGGGTGGACTGCGCGCGCGAGCCTTCGCTGCCGTCCATGTTCAGCGGCAGGCCGAGGACGATCCCGCGCGCGCCCCGTGCCGCGAGCAGCGCGAGCAGGGCCGCGGCGTCGGCGGTGAACCTGACCCGCCGCAGCGTCTGCACCGGGGTCGCCACCTGCCGCCGCAGGTCGCTCAGCGCGACGCCGATCGTCCGCTCGCCCAGGTCGAGGCCCGCGACGGCGACGGATGCGGGCAGGGCGGCGGCGAAGTCGGCAAGGTCGCCGCAGATCACCGCAGGCCCGCCGCCGCCGCGGCATCGTTCACCGCCGCGAGGCCGCCCGGATCGGCGGCGAAGACGCCCTGCGCCTCGGTCCAGATCGCCCGTGCCTCCGCGGTCCGGCCCAGCACGCCCAGCGAGGTGATGAGCCGCGCCCAGTCGGCCGGCGGCCCGCCGTCGGTCGCCAGCCGGTCGGACAGGCCCTGCACCATGCCGGCGATCATCGCCTGGCGGTCGGTGTCGGACATGCCCTGCGCCGCCTGCATCTGCGCCGCCGTCGGGCCGGGCATGTCGGGCAGGGTGAAGGCCACCCCGGCGCGCGCCGCGACCTCGGGCATCTGCGCGCGCAGGCTCGCCATCCACGGCGCGTCGGGCACCTGGTCGAACAGGGGCGCCCACAGGCGGACGGCGAGGTCGAAGCGCCCGACCTGCGCCATCATCAGCCCCGCGAAATAGCGCGCGTCGGGCTGCTGGGGGTCCTTGGCCAGCGCCCTTTCCAGCTCGGCCTCGGCCTCGGGCGACACGTAGCCCCCGGCGGCGGCGATCATCATCTGCGCCAGCAGCGCGTGATCGTCGCCGGTGGCAGCCTCGCCCTTCGCCGCGATCAGCCGTTCCTGCGCCGCGCGCGCGGCGGCGATGTTGCCGAGCGCGAACTCGTTGCGCGCGAGCAGGGTCAGACCCTCGACGCTGTCGGGGTTCGCCGCCACGGTCGCCCGCAGGCGGTCCATCAGGGGGGCGAACTCGCTGTCGGGGGTGACGGCGGGCACCTGCACCTGGGCCTCGGCCGCGGCCTGCGACGGGCGCGTCTCGCGGCGTTCGTCGGCCATCGCGATGCGGGCCGCGATGGGCAGGTCGGGGTAGCCCGGCGCGCCGAGCCACAGGTAGGACGCCGCGCCCGCGGTCACCACCGCGAGGATGACCACGGCGGCCCCGGCAAAGCCGCCCCGTGCGGGGCCCGCCGCCGCGGCTGCGCCGCGATCGGCCTCGAGCAGGCGGCGCGCCACCTCGGTCCGCATCCGCGCGCCCTCGTCGCCGCCGACGAGGCCGCGCGCGATGTCGCGCTCGATCTCGGCCAGCTGGTCGCGGTAGACGGCCATGTCGGCGGCCGCCGCAGGGGCCGCCGCCCCCGCCTGCAACCCGGCGCGGACGAGCACCAGGGCGACGGCGACCGCCATGCCGCCCGCGATCAGCCAGAAGGGCCAGTTTTCCATGCGCTCCCAGATACGCGATCCGCAGGGCGACGGAAACCCCCGCGCCGAGATGTCGCTTTTCCGCCCCGTTGTGCCGCCCGCCGTCGCGGGCTATCCCGCCCCTGTCGGGCAGAACGTCCCCGACCGGCAAGGGTGCCCATGTCCCGCTACTCCGCATTCGCCATCGCGCGCGAGGCGTTCCGCCACCACACCGGCTGGAGCCGGGCCTGGCGGGACGCGCAGCCGAAGGCCGCCTACGAGGCCATCGTCGTCGGCGCGGGCGGGCACGGGCTCGCCACGGCCTACTACCTCGGGAAGAACCACGGGCTGCGCAACGTCGCTGTGCTCGAGAAGGGCTGGCTCGGCGGCGGCAACACGGGCCGCAACACCACGATCATCCGGTCGAACTACCTGCAGGACCCCTCGGCCGCGATCTACGAGAAGTCGCGCAGCCTCTACGAGACCCTCAGCCAGGACCTGAACTACAACGTGATGTTCTCTCCCCGCGGGGTGATGATGCTGGCGCAGACCCACCACGAGGTCCGCGGCTACCGGCGCACCGCGCATGCGAACGCCCTGCAGGGGGTGGAGACCGCCTTCATCGGCCCCGCCGAGGTCAAGGCGCGCTGCCCGATCATCAGCATCGACGGCCCCCGCTACCCGGTGCTCGGCGCGCTGTGGCAGCCCCGCGGCGGCACCGGCCGGCACGATGCGGTCGCCTGGGGCTATGCGCGCGCCTGCTCGGCGATGGGCATGGACATCATCCAGAACTGCGAAGTGACAGGCGTGCGCACGGAAGGCGGCGCGGTCACGGGGGTGGAGACGACCAAGGGGCACATCGCCACGAAGAAGCTCGGCATCGTCGTCGCCGGCCATTCGGGGCAGGTCGCGGGGATGGCCGGCTTCCGCCTGCCGGTCGAATCGATGTGCCTGCAGGCGCTGGTCAGCGAGCCGATCAAGCCCTGCATGGACGTGGTGGTGATGGCCAACACCGTGCACGGCTACATGAGCCAGTCCGACAAGGGCGAGATGGTGATCGGCGGCGGCACCGACGGGTTCAACAACTACACCCAGCGCGGGTCCTGGCACCACATCGAGGAGACGCTGCGCGCGCTGATCGAGACCTTCCCGATGCTCAGTCGCCTGAAGATGCTGCGCCAGTGGGGCGGGATCGTCGACATGACCGGCGACCGCTCGCCCATCATCTCGAAGACCCCGGTGGCGGGCGTGTTCATCAACTGCGGCTGGGGCACGGGCGGGTTCAAGGCGATCCCCGGGTCGGGCTGGGCGATGGCCGAGCTGATGGCGAGGGGCGAGCCGGGGCCGCTCGCGGCGGCCTTCGACATGTGGCGCTTCCGCGAGGGGCGCTTCATCGACGAAAGCGTCGCGGCGGGGGTGGCGCATTGAGCCGCCGGGCAGCCCGCGGCCGATGGTGCGCGACCGCACGGAACCCTGCGGGTGGAACGCGCGTTGTGCGCGCATGTTCCCAACGCAAGGAGATCCTCGCATGGCCCACGATCCCAACCGGAGCCACGACAGCCGCCCCTCGGCCGCGGTCAACCAGACCTCGCGCAGCGGCATCGGCTGGATCGTCGCGGCCCTGGCCGTGGTCGGCCTCGTCGCGCTCATCTGGGCCTGGGGCAGCCCCGGCCGCTCGACCTCGCCCGCCGGCGGGGGCACCGCGGGCACCGAGCCCGCCGCGACCGTGCCCGCCGCCGAGGCGCCTGCCGCGACCGACGGCGCGGCTGCGCCCGCGCCTGCTGCGCCCGCGCCCGCTGCGCCCGCACCTGCTGCGACCGAGCCTGCTG
>CAZNPW010000104.1:0-5530 GCA_964575185.1 uncultured Exiguobacterium sp. | reverse complement strand
GGTAGTAGGCCCCGGCCGCCAGCAGCACGATCACGGCGCCGATCAGAACGTTGCGGTTCATCTGGTATCTCCTGACTTCGGGCCGGCGCAAGCCCCCGGCCGATGCGCGCGCCTATGGCAGAATTGCCGCAAGATGAAAAGTCCCGATGCCCCGGCCTGCGCCGCGGGCCCATGGTCGCAGCGGACCGCGCCCCCGGTCCCTGCCCCGATCCCGGCCCGCACCCCGGCCCGATCGCCGCCCGAATCCGGGTTGAAAGCGGCGGGAGGGGCGATTACCTTGCGGGCCGTTTTCGTGAACCATCGAAGGACACCGACCCTGCCCCGTCGCCCCCACCAAGCCCCGCCGCAACGAGACACCGGCCCCCGCGTCAACGATCGGATCCGCGGCGGCGACATCCGCCTGATCGGGGCCGAGGGCGAGAACATCGGGGTCGTCTCGCCCGCGCGGGCGCTGGCGCTGGCCCAGGAGGCGGGCCTCGACCTGGTCGAGATCAGCCCGACCGCCGTGCCGCCCGTGTGCAAGATCATGGACTACGGCAAGTTCAAATACGAGACCCAGAAGCGCGAGGCCGAGGCGCGCAAGAAGCAGAAGGTCATCGAGATCAAGGAGATCAAGTTCCGCCCCGGGACCGATGACCACGACTACGACGTCAAGATGCGCTCGGTCATGAAGTTCCTGGAAGAAGGCGACAAGGTGAAGGTCACGCTCCGCTTCCGCGGCCGCGAGATGGCGCACCAGGAGCTCGGCCTGCAGCTTCTGAAGCGCGTGGAATCGGACGTGGGCGACGGCGGCAAGATCGAATCGATGCCGCGGCTCGAGGGCAAGCAGATGGTGATGATGATCGCGCCCAAATGAGCGCGGTCCCCCTCTGGATCGACACCGACACCGCCTCCGACGACGCCATCGCGCTGATGATGGCCTTCCGCCTCTGGCCGGGGCGCGTCCTGGGCCTCGGCGTCGTCTGCGGCAACGTCGGGCTCGACCAGGCGGTGCAGAACGCGCTCTTCGTCCGCGACCTCTGCGGTGCGGACTGCCCGGTCCACGCGGGCAGCGCGGTGCCGCTGATCCGGCCCCTGCAGACCGGCAGCCACATCCACGGCGCGGACGGCATGGGTGATGCGGGCCTGCCGATCGGCGGCCGCACGCCCGCCCCGGGCCACGCCGCGACCGCGCTGATCGCGGCGAGCCACGCGCACCCCGGCCTCGCGCTCGTGACGCTGGGGCCCCTGACCAACGTGGCCCTCGCGCTGCGGCTCGACCCGACGCTCGCCGACCGGATCGGCGCCTGCGTCGTGATGGGCGGCGTGTCGGACGGCATCGGCAACATGACCGAGCTGGCCGAGTTCAACATCTGGGTCGACCCCGAAGCCGCCGAGATCGTCTTCGCCTCGGGCATGGCCGTCACGATGGTCGGCTGGGACATCAGCCGCAGGCACGCCTGGATCGACGACGACCTCGCGGCCGACCTGCGCGGCCTCGGCACCGACCGGGCGCGCGTCGCGGTGGACTGCACCTGCGCCCTGCGCGCCTTCTGCGCGCGCGAGCTCGGGATGCAGGCCTTCGACCTGCCCGACCCCATCGCGATGGCCGTGGCGCTCGACCCCGCCGTGGCCACCGCCACGCGCCGGGTGGCCGTCACGGTCGCCTGCAACCACGATGCGACGCGCGGCCAGACGATCCTCGACGACCGCGGCTACACCCCCCGCCCGCGCAGCGTCACCGCGGTGACCGACGCCGACCGCGACGCTTTCCTGCGGCTTCTGCGCGACGCCTTGCGCTGAAACCCGACCCCGACGCTTGCGGCGATGCCGGAGCGCGCCGCGCGGGGATATTTGCGGGAAGATGAAGGCGCGTTAACCTTAACCCCGGGTGAACGGCACCTCCTCGCGAGGCTGCCCGCGGATCGGGATCTCCTTCAGCAGCCCGCCCACCCCCATCGCCGCGATATCGTCCCCGGTGACCGCGATGCCGCAGGCGAGCCGCTCCAGCACCCAGTCCGCCCCGTTCAGCGCGGGCGACCGCGCGCAGCCCGGCAGGCCGATCACCGGGCGCCCCCCGAGGTCGCCCAGGAACAGCAGGTTGCCCGGATCGACCGGCATCCCGAACCGCGCCACCGTCCCGCCGGCGTTGCGGACCGCCAGCGGCGCGATGTCCGCCGGGTCGCTCGTCGCCGATCCGGTCAGGACCAGCAGGATCTCGCCACGCAGCCCCCGCAGCGCGGCGGCCAGCGCCCTCGTGTCGTGCGGCACCACCGCGGCGTCGGCCAGGTCCATCCCCAGCGCCCGCAGCCGCCCCCGCACCGCCCGTTCGCCCTTGGCCAGCAGCCGCGGCTCGACCCCCGCCACCGTCGTCTGCACCAGGCCCCCGCTGCGCAGCACCACCGGCTGCACCCCGACTGCCCCCGGTGCCGCGGCGCAGGCGGCGGCGAGCGCGGCGCCGCCCACCGCATAGGTGATGATCTTCGCGGTCGCGACCAGCGTGCCGGCGGCCACCCGGTGCAGGCCGGGCAGCGTGGCCAGCGTGATGCCGTGGTCGACCCGGTTCAGCCGGTGCACCGCCGCGGCGTCCAGCGCCACCACGCCAGCGTGCAGCGCCTTGAGGTTCACCCGCCCGTTGACCGGCACCGTCGCCGCGACACCCGGCCCGGCAACCGCCGCGCCCAGCGCCTGCGCCGCCGCGTCCTCGGCCACGTCGCCGGGGTCGAGCCGGGCCACCGTCACCTCTTCCACCCCCGCCGCGGCGAGGGCCGCGACGTCCGCCGCGACCAGCACCGCCCCCTTGCGCAGCCGCCCGCCCAGCGCCGCATGCGCGAGCAGCGCGCCGCAGGCCTCCTCCAGCGGGACCGGCCCGAACCTCATGCCCGCCGCAGGGTCGCGATGACCTCGGCCAGGATGCTGACCGCGATCTCGGCCGGGGTCGCGGCCCCGATCCGCAGGCCCACCGGCGCGTGCAGCCGCGCCAGCACCGCATCGTCCAGCCCCGCCGCGCGCAGCCGCTCCAGCCGCCGCGCTTGCGTCCGCACCGACCCCAGCGCGCCGACGTAGAAGGCGGGCGACCGCAGCGCCACCTGCAGCGCGGGGTCGTCGAGCTTGGCGTCATGCGTCAGCGTCACGACCGCCGTGCGCGCGTCGGGCGCCAGCGCCGTCAGCGCCTCGTCCGGCCAGGCGTCGCGGATGTCCGCGCCCGGAAACCGCGCGACCGACCCGAAGCTGCCCCGCGGATCGACCAGCACGGGGGAAAAACCGCAGGCCCGCGCCATCGGCAGCAGCGCCTGCGCGATATGCACGGCGCCCACCACGACCAGCCGCAGGGGGGCCGCATGGACGGCGAAAAAGACGCCATCCTCCACCCCCGACCGGTCCTGCGCGATCCGCGGATGGTCGTGCCACAGCCGCCGCGCCCAGCCGTCGAGCGCGGTCGCGACCGCCACCCCGCGCCCTGCCGCGCGCGCCGCGACGACCGCTTCCAGCATCCCCGGCGGCAGCGCCGGCGCGCTGTCGCCCACCGGCTCCACCAGAACCCGGATCGTCCCGCCGCAGGCGAGCCCCACGGCGAAAGCATCCTCGTCGGCGACCCCGAAGGTCATCACCCGCGGCTGCCCGTCGGCCAGGGCCGCCTCCGCCTCGGCCGCGACCGCGCCTTCGACGCAGCCCCCCGACACCGACCCCGCGATCTCGCCGTCGCCGCCGACGGCCATCTGGCTGCCCGCCTGGCGGGGGGCGGACCCCCAGGTCTCGATCACCGTCGCCAGCACCGCGCCGCGCCCGGCCCGGTGCCAGGCGAGCGCCGTCTCGGGGATGCGACCGGGGTCCATGCCCGCCACGTTCGCGCGCGAAAAGGGCGGATGCAAGCCTGCACCCGCCCCTCCTTCCGGTGCAGATACGTCACGGTGGTTCGCCACCGGTTCGAGAACCACCCGGCGACGGGCTGTGAAGCCCCCGGGTCCCGCCGGTGCCGTCAGCGCGACGCCACCTGCATCAGCGGCGTGATCAGCCGCACCGCGACCCGCCGGTTGGCGCGCTCGGCCGCCTGCGTCGGCACCGCCAGCTCCGCCTCGCCATAGCCCTGCACGACCAGGTTCTCCGGCGGCACGCCGAAGTATTCGGTCAGCGCCAGCGCCACCGATTCGGCCCGCCGGTCGCTCAGCGCCAGGTTCATCGCCGCACCGCCCACCGCGTCGGTATGGCCCTCGACCAGGAACACCTCGCCCGGGTTCGCCGCGATGCGCTCGCTGATGAAGATGCCGAGATCGGCGAGCTTTTCCGCCTCGCTCGGCCGGATCGCGCTCGATCCGCTGTCGAAGGTGATGGGGGCCACGTCGATCGTCGCCGCCAGGGCGCGCACCTCCGGGATGTCGCGGATCTGGCGCAGGCTGAAGGCCCGCCCCGTCTCGCGCGCCAGCCGCTCGGCCAGCGCCACCTCCAGGTCCGCATTCGCGTCGCTCGCCGACAGCCGGATGCCGCCGCGCGGGGCCGGGGGCAGTTCGCTGACCACCACCCGCTCCTCGCGAGCCAGGTCGTCGATCAGCACCACCTCGCGCCCGTTCGCGTCGAACGCCGACCGGCGCAGCACGCGGCCGCTCGCGTCGCGGATGGTGACGACCTGCGTGCCGTCGTCGCGCTGCACGACGGTGCGGGTCGACCCGTCCGAGAAGGTCTCGGTCCGCACTTCCGACCCCGGGCGGCGCAGCACCGCGTCGTCGTCCTTGTAGACGACGTATTGCCCCTCGGGATTGCGCAGCACGACGCGGTCGCCGGTGTTCTCGACCACCTCGTTGCCGTTCGACAGCACCGCGCCGACGACCAGCGCGCCCAGCGCGACCAGCCCGACCTTCTCGAGATCCGACAGCCGGTTGCGGTTCTCGCGCGCGGCGGGCTCGGCGGCGAACTCCTCGTCGCTGGCGCGGGTGTCGTCCTCCGAGATCACGGTATCGACGACCTCGGCCCCCGAGACCGGTTCGGCGTCCGGCCGCAGCGGGATCGCGGCGGCTTCGGGTTCGGGCGCGATGGGCTCGGGCGAACCCTCGACCACCGGCTCGGCAGCCAGGATCTCGCCCAGCTCGCGCACCGCGCCGACCTCGGGTTCGGGCAGCACCTCGACGACCGGGTTCTCGGCAACCATCCGCTCGCCGGCCGCTTCGGCCGCGGCGGCGCGTTCGGCCCGCGCGGCCTCGCGCGCGACGCGCAGCGCGCGGCGTTCGGCGCGGGTCAACTCGGACCAGGGCTTCGCCGCCGGGGCCGCCCCGGCCTCGGCTTCGGGCACGACGGCAGGCGCGGCATCCGCCCCGGCCCCCGCCTCGGCCTCCGCCGCAACCTCGGCCTCGCGGCGCGCCTGGGCATCCGCCTCGGCCCCGGCCTGCGCCGCAGCTTCGGCCTGCGCCGCAGCTTCCTCCTCGGCCTGCGCCGCGACCTCGGCCTCGCGGCGCGCCTGAGCATCTGCCTCGGCCTCGGCCTGCGCCGCAGCTTCCGCCTCGGCCTGCGCCGCAGCTTCGGCCTCGCGGCGCGTCTGGGCCTCCGCCTCGGCCTGCGC
>CAZNPW010000103.1:0-5569 GCA_964575185.1 uncultured Exiguobacterium sp. | reverse complement strand
CGGTCATCTCGCGGCTGGTGTAGGCGTTGATGTAGCCGCCGACGTCCTCGATCTCCTCGGCGATCCGCAGGGCGCTGCGGGTGGCGGTGCCCTTGAAGGCCATGTGTTCGAGGAAATGCGCGATGCCGTTCTGCGCCGCCGTCTCGTGCCGTCCACCCGCAGCGACCCAGATGCCGACCGAGGCCGACTGCAGGCCGGGCATGGCTTCGGTCACGATGCGCAGGCCGTTGGGCAGGCGGGTCACGCGCGTCATGCCGGGACCGTCCGGCGGACGATGTCCTGGAGCGCGCGCAGGTCGTTCGGGGCGCGGGTGATGCGCTCGCGCCCGGTCATCAGGTGCGCCAGCCGCGCGGGCAAGGCCGGGCGCAGGCCCGTGGCGCGCTCCACCGCGTCGGGGAACTTCGCCGGATGCGCGGTGGCGAGCGTGACCATCGGGGTCGCCCCCAGATGCTGCTCGGCGACATGGACGCCGACGGCGGAGTGGGGGCACAGGACCTCTCCCGTCGCGGCGAAGGTCGCGGCGATGGTGGCCATCGTCTGCGCCTCGTCGGTGCGGCCCGAGGCGAAGGTCTCGCGCAGGGTTTCCAGCGCGCCCTGGGGGATGCGGAACCGGCCGCCCCCCAGGTCGGCCATCAGCGCCGCCACGGCCTGCCCGTCGCGCCCGAGCGCGTCGAACAGCGCGCGCTCGAAGTTCGAGGACACCTGGATGTCCATCGAGGGGCTGATCGTCGGGGCCACGCCTTCGACCCGGTAGTCGCCGGTGGTCAGCGCGCGGTGCAGGATGTCGTTGCGGTTGGTGGCGATGACCAGCCGGTCGATGGGCAGGCCCATGCGGCGGGCGATCTGGCCCGCGTAGATGTCGCCGAAGTTGCCGGTCGGCACGGTGAACGACACCGCCCGGTGCGGCGCGCCGAGCGCCACGGCGGCGGTGAAGTAATACACCACCTGCGCGAGCACACGGGCCCAGTTGATGCTGTTCACCCCGGCAAGCCGCACGCGATCGCGGAAGGCGTGGTCGTTGAACATGTCCTTGACCCGCGCCTGGCAGGCGTCGAAGTCGCCGTCCACCGCGAGGGCATGGACGTTCGGCTCCTCCGGCGTGGTCATCTGGCGACGCTGCACGTCGGACACGCGGCCGTGCGGGTAGAGGATGAACAGGTCGACGTTCGCCAGACCCCGGAACGCCTCCATCGCCGCCGACCCGGTGTCGCCGCTGGTCGCGCCGACGATGGTGATCCGCTGCCCGGTTTCGGCGAGCTTCGCCTGCATCATCTGCCCGATGAGCTGCATGGCGAAGTCCTTGAAGGCGAGCGTCGGGCCGTGGAACAGCTCCAGCAGGAAGTGGTTCGGGGCGAGCTGCTTCAGCGGCGCGCGGGCGGGGTGGGTGAAGCCCGCGTAGGCCTGCGCGATCAGCTCGCGGAACCGCGCGTCGGGGAAGGCGTCGCCGATGAAGGGCCGCATGACGCGGAAGGCCACGTCTTCATACGGCAGCCCCGCGAGGGCCGCGATGTCGTCGCACGTCGGCACGCTGGCGGGCACATAGAGGCCGCCGTCCCGCGCGAGGCCGGTCATCATCGCGTCGGCAAAGGACAGCGCCGGGGCCGTCGCGCCCCGGGTCGAGACATAGCGCATCGTCAAGCCTTCATGCGGAACGTTGCCTGATACGCCATAGCCAGTAGACTGTCATCCCCGCCCAGACGAGCGCAAGGGCGAACCAGGTCAGCGCGTAGCCGAGATGGTCGTTCCTGACCGCCGCGGTGTCGGCGGGGCGCGGGGTGACGCCCTGCCCGGTGTCGCTGCGGGCGATGACCATCACGGGTTCGGTCCCCAGCGCCGCCGCCATCGGGGCGACGTCGCGGCCATACCACATGTTGCCCGCCACGTCGGGGGCGGGGGTGGAGGCCGTCATGTCGTCGGGCCAGTTGATGTTTCCCGCCACGGTCACGGGAGCCGCCCCCGGCGGGCGGGGAGCATCGCGCCCGGCTTCGGGGACGAAGCCGCGGTCGACCATGATGCGGCGGCCGTCGTCGGTGACGAAGGCCGCGACGATCAGGAAGCCCGGCCCGGCGCGGTTGCCCGACAGGACGTGCAGTTCCCGGCCCGTGAAGCGGCCCGTGACGGTGACCGCGCGGTAGCGGTCGGTGCGCGGGTCCGGGGCGGCCGGCAAGGCCCCGGGCGGGGCGTCGAGCTGCGCCTGCATCGCCGCCAGCACGCCCTGCTTCCACGCCAGCCGGTCGAGCTGCCAGAGGCCGAGCCCGACCAGCACGGCCACGCCGGAAAGGCCGATGAGCAGGGGCATGATGACGCGCGACAGCATGGATGGATGCCCCGGCACGGGGTCGCCGCCCCGCAAGGGGCCGCGCCGCCCTACCGGCCCCAGACGTAGATCGAGGCGAACAGGAACAGCCACACCACGTCGACGAAGTGCCAGTACCAGGCCGCGGCCTCGAAGCCCACGTGCTTTTCGGGCGTGAAATGGCCCTGGTAGACGCGGTAGAGGCAGACCGCCAGGAAGATCGTCCCGATGACGACATGCGCCCCGTGGAAGCCCGTCGCCATGAAGAAGTTCGCGCCGTAGATGTTGCCCGCGAAGCCGAAGGACGCGTTGCCGTATTCGTAGACCTGCAGCACGGTGAAGAACACGCCGAGCCCGATGGCCAGCCAGAGGCCGTTCTTCAGGTCCTGCCGGTTGTTCTCCTCGACCAGCGCGTGATGCGCCCAGGTCGCGGCGGCGCCCGAGCACAAGAGGATCAGCGTGTTGATGAGCGGCAGTGACCAGGGGTCGAAGGTCTCGATCCCCGCGGGGGGCCAGACGCCGTCGATGGCGGGCGACTGCGGACCCATGGGATAGAGCGCGTGCTTGAAGAACGACCAGAACCAGGCCGCGAAGAACATTACCTCGGACATGATGAACATGATGAAGCCGTAGCGCAGGCCGATGCGGACGACCGGCGTGTGGTCCCCCGCGAGGCTTTCGCGCACCACGTCGGACCACCAGGCGAACATCACGTAAAGGACGGCGGCGAGGCCGATCAGGAACATCCAGGGGCCGCGCTCCTGCATCCACAGGACGGCCCCGAACAGCATGACGAAGGCCCCGACCGCACCCATGAAGGGCCAGATCGACGGCGGCAGGATGTGGTAGTCGTGGTTCTTGGCAGCGGTCGACATGGGGTCCCTCTATTCGACGCGGGCCGGCGCGCCGCCGGCCAGTGCGGCCTGCTCTGCGGGCAGGTCCGTTTGAAAGAACGTGTAGCTCAGCGTGATCTCGCGCACGGAGCGCCCTTCGGTGTCGTCCACGATCGCGGGGTCGACGTAGAAGCTGACCGGCATCTCGACCGTCTCGCCGGGCTGGAGCACCTGCCGGGTAAAGCAGAAGCAGGCGATCTTGGCGAAATAGACCCCCGCGCCCTCGGGGGTGACGTTGTAGGCGGCGGTGCCGGCGACCGGTCGGCCGGTCGGGTTCGTGGCCAGGTAGTTCACCAGCATCGTCTCGCCGATGCGGATGTCGACGAAGGGCACCTCGGGGCGGAACGTCCACGGCAGTCCCGGCGCGGTGGTGGCGTCGAAGCGGACGCGGACCATGCGGTCCAGCACCTCGGACGACGGGCCCCGGGCGACGCTGGTGGTGCCGCCGAAGCCCGTCACGCGGCAGAACCAGGCGTAGAAGGGCGGGATCGCCACGATCGTGGTGACGACCAGCGCCAGGGCGCCGAGACCGAGTTTCAGCCCGAACCGGCCCTGCGCGGTCATGGCTGCACTGCAGCCGCCGCGGGCTGCTGGACCGGGCCCTCGATCGTCACCTTCGCGACGGTCAGCGCGAAGACCAGCCCCACGAAGGCCATGAGCACCACGAGAAGCCCGACGTTGCGGCCACGGCGGCGATGGTGGAGCTCGTGCTCGACCTGGAACGGCATCACCAGCCCCCCAGGCCTTGCGTCTTCAGGATCGCCTCGACCAGGAAGGCCCCGAAGTGCAGGAACAGATAGGACAGGCTGAAGCGGAACACGGCCTTTTCGGTGGCGTAGCCGTCGGCCTCGGCCGTCGGCTCGTCGCGCCGGGCGATGCGCCATGCGCCGGTCAGGAACCAGGCGTTCAGCGCCACCGTCACGGCCAGCGTGAAGGGACCGCCGATCCCCGAGAGCGCGCTGGCGACCCCGACCGGAACCAGCGCGGCGGTATACCACAGGATGTGCTTCCGGGTGGCGGCGCGGCCGTGCGTCACGGTCAGCATCGGCACCCCGGCCCGGTGGTAATCCTCCTTCATGAACAGCGCGAGCGCCCAGAAATGCGGCGGCGTCCACACGAAGATCAGGGCGAACATCAGGAGCGCCTCGACACCGACCCCGCCGGTGGCGACGGCCCAGCCGATGACCGGCGGGAAGGCGCCTGCCGCGCCGCCGATGACGATGTTCTGCGGCGTCGACCGCTTCAGCCACATCGAGTAGACGACGGCGTAGAAGAAGATGGTGAAGGCGAGCAGCCCCGCCGCGACCAGGTTCGCGGCCAGCGCCAGCATCACCACGGCGATGCCCGCAAGCACCGCGCCGAAGGCCAGGGCCTCGCCGGGCCGGACGCGGCCTGCGGGCACCGGGCGGTTGCGGGTGCGCTTCATCAGCGCGTCGATGTCGGCGTCCCACCACATGTTCAGGGCCCCCGAAGCCCCCGCGCCCAGCGCGATGAACAGGATCGCGGCGAAGCCGACCACCGGGTGCACCTGCACCGGTGCCACCAGCAGGCCCACCAGCGCGGTGAAGACGACCAGCGACATGACGCGCGGCTTCAGCAGCGCCACGTAGTCGCCGAAGCCCGCCTCGCCGGCCTCTGCCGCCGGCCCCGTTGCCAAGGTCTCGCTCATCGGTCCCTCGTCCCGGCGCGGATCACGCCGGTCATTCGGTGGTGGCGACCTGCACCGGCGCGGCCGGGGCGGCGGCTGCCGTCAGGAACTGCTCGGGCTCGACGAAGTTTGTGCCGTCGATGCCGCCGTCGCGCAGGAGCACCGCCTGGTTCGCGGCCAGCCACTGCTGGTAGACCGGCTCGCTGACCACCTTGACGGTGATCGGCATGTAGGCGTGCATCTGGCCGCAGAGCTCGCTGCACTGGCCGAAGAAGATGCCTTCCTGGTCGGCGCGGAACCACAGGTTCGCAAGCCGCCCCGGCACCCCGTCCTGCATCACGCCGAAGGCCGGGACCTTCCAGGAATGGATAACGTCCGCCGAGGTCACCTGCATGACGACGACCTTGCCCACCGGCACGACGACCGACGTGTCGGTCGCGAGCAGCCACTGGTCGCGGGTATAGCCCTTGGCGGCCAGCGCCTGCTCGACCTCGGGGGTCAGCATGTTCGCCCCGCCGGTGTTGGGCGAGCCGATCATGTAGCTCGCGAAGGTGAACGGCACGGGTTCGGGCGCGGGCGCTTCGGCGGTGGCCGCCGGGGTCTCGGTCGCGGCAGGTGCCGCGGGGGCCTCGGTCGCGGCGGGGGCTTCGGCGGTGGCCGCGGGGGCCTCGGTCGCGGCGGGCGCTTCGGCGGTGGCCGCGGGGGCCTCGGTCGCGGCGGGTGCTTCGGTCG
>CAZNPW010000102.1:0-5613 GCA_964575185.1 uncultured Exiguobacterium sp. | reverse complement strand
CGGTGTTGCTGATCGAGTAGTTCATGTTGGCGATGCCGCCCTCGTAGATCAGGTCGACGATCAGCTTCACCTCGTGGAGGCATTCGAAATAGGCCATCTCGGGCTCGTAGCCGGCCTCGACCAGGGTTTCGAAGCCCATGCGGATGAGCTCCACCAGGCCGCCGCAGAGGACGGCCTGTTCGCCGAAGAGGTCGGTCTCGCATTCCTGGCGGAAGTCGGTCTCGATGATCCCCGACCGGCCGCCGCCGATGGCGGAGCAGTAGGAGAGTGCCACGTCCATCGCGCGGCCCGTCGCGTCCTGGTGGACGGCGGCGAGGCAGGGGACGCCGCCGCCCTTGACGTATTCGCCGCGGACGGTGTGGCCGGGGCCCTTGGGGGCCATCATGATGACGTCGACGCCCTTCTTCGGCTCGATCAGGCCGAAGTGGACGTTCAGGCCGTGGGCGAAGGCGATGGCGGCGCCGTCCTTCAGGTGGTCGTGGACGTGCGCCTTGTAGGTCGCGGCCTGGAGTTCGTCGGGCATGGTGAACATGATGAGGTCGGCCCAGGCGGCGGCCTCGGCGATGGGCATGACCTCGAGGCCTTCGGCTTCGGCCTTCCTGGCCGAAGGGCTGCCGGGGCGCAGGGCGACGACGAGGGTCTTCGCGCCGCTGTCGCGGAGGTTCAGCGCGTGGGCGTGGCCTTGCGAGCCGTAGCCGAGGATGGCGACCTTGCGGTCCTTGATCAGGTTGATATCGCAGTCGCGATCGTAATAGACGCGCATTGTCCCCTCCGTGCGGTTGGGGCGCGCCTTACCCTAGGGCTGAGGCGTGGGCAATGGGAGGCGAGGATGGCTGTCGATCCGGGCGGGCTGCAGGAGTTTTCGGTCGTGTTCACCGACCGGTCGCTGAACCACATGTCGCAGCGATTCCAGGGGGTGATGCGCGATATCTCGAAGCTGTTGCGCGGGGTCTATGCGGCCGAGGCGGTGGCGCTGGTGCCCGGCGGCGGGACCTATGCGATGGAGGCGGTGGCGCGGCAGTTCGGGCAGGGGCGGGTGCTGGTGATCGGCAACGGCTGGTTCAGCTATCGCTGGAGCCAGATCTTCGAGGCGGGGAAGTTCGCGGGCGATGTGCAGGTGGTGATGGCGCGGCGGGCGCGGGAGGGCGCGCGCGAGGCCTTCGCGCCGCCGCCGGTGGCGGACGTCGTGGCGGCGATCCACCGCCACCGGCCCGGGGCGGTGTTCGCGCCGCATGTCGAGACGAGCGCGGGGATCATCCTGCCGGATGACTACATCCGCGCGGTGGCCGAGGCGGCGCATGCGGTGGGGGCGCTGTTCGTGCTCGACTGCATCGCGTCGGGCTGCGTCTGGGTGGACATGCAGGCCACGGGGGTGGACGTGCTGATCTCGGCGCCGCAGAAGGGGTGGTCGGCCTCCCCGAGCGCGGGCTGCGTGATGCTGTCGCCGGCCGCCGTGCAGCGGCTGGAGGAGACGGCGTCGAACAGCTTTGCCATCGACCTGAAGACATGGCGGAGGGTCATGGCGGCCTACGAGGGCGGCGGGCACGCCTATCACGCGACGATGCCGACCGACGCGCTGGCGGGGTTCCGCGATGCGATGCTGGAGACGCAACGGATGGGCTTCGCGCAGGCGAAGGCGGCGCAGTGGGAGCTGGGGCGCGCGGTGCGGGCGATGATGGCGGGCAAGCAGGTGCCATCCGTCGCGGCCGAGGGGTTCCAGGCGCCGGGGGTGGTGGTGAGCTACACCGACGCGCCCGACATCCAGAACGGCGCGCGGTTCCGGGCCGAGGGGTTGCAGATCGCGGCGGGCGTGCCGTTGCAGGTGGGCGAGGGGGAGAGCTTCCGCACCTTCCGCATCGGGCTGTTCGGGCTGGACAAGCTGGGGGACGTGCCGGGGACCGTGGCGCGGTTGCAGCGCGCGGTGGATGCGGTCTTGTAGGGATTGCAATGAGCGGCTTCGCCGCAAGCCGTCGTGTCGCCGGCCGGCTGGCGCCGGTCCGGCTCCGCGGCGCGACGCGCGGGAGTATTTGGGCCGGAAAGAGGGGGGTCATGTGTCCCGCATGGACCGGGCGATGAGGATCATCGGGACGAGGCCCACGGCCATGACGACGAGGGCGGCGGGGGCGGCCTGGCCGAGGCGCTCGAGGCTTGCGAGTTCGTAGACGCGGGTCGAGAGGGTGTTGAAGTCGAACGGGCGCAGCAGCAGCGTCGCGGGCAGTTCCTTGACGCTGTCGACGAAGACGATCAGCCCGGCGAGGAGGAGCGAGCCGCGCATCAGCGGCAGGTGCACGCGCGACAGCACGCCGCGCGGCCCCTGCCCGAGCGACCGCGCGGCGAGGGCGAGGTTCGGCGGGATGCGGCCCTGGGCCGCGTCGATCGCCCCTTGCGCGATGCCGAAGAACCGCAGGCCGAGCGCCAGCACGATGGCGAAGCCGGTGCCGGTCAGCAGGAGGCCGGGGTCGCGGCCGGTCGCGGCCGCGATCGTGTCGGCCAGCGCGTTGTCCACGCCGGCCAGCGGCACGAGGAGGCCGAGCGCCAGCACCGTGCCCGGCGCGGCGTAGCCGAGCGTCGTCAGCGGCAGGAGCCAGGCCAGCCGTTCCGCCCCGCCGAGCCGCACCGACGCGACGAGCGCGAGCGCCGCGGCGAGGGTCAGGGCCGTCGCGGCTCCGGCCACCGCGAGGGTGTTGACGAGCGCCTCGATCAGCCCGGGGTCGATCCAGCCGAGCGGGTCGGAGACGGCGTAGGACGCCATGACGGCCACCGGCAGCACCAGCCCGAGCGCCACCGGCAGCGCGCAGGCGGCGGTGGCCGCCCAGGCGGCTGCGCCGGCCAGCCGGATGCGCGGCAGGGGCCGCGCGCCGCGCCCCGGGCGGTGGAAGCGCGCCCGCGCCCGGGCGCGGCGTTCCACCACGACCAGCGCCAGGATCAGCGCCAGCGCCAGCCCTGCGATCTGCGCCGCGCCGCCGGTGTTGCCGCCGTTCAGCCAGGTGGAGAAGATGCCGGTGGTCAGCGTCTGCACGCCGAAGTGCTGGACGGTGGCGTAATCCGCAACGACCTCCATCAGCACGAGCGCCGTGCCGGTGGCGACGGCGGGCCGCGCCATGGGCAGCGCGACGCGCCAGAAGCGCGCCCAGGGGCCCGCGCCCAGCGCCTGCGCGCTGTCCTGCACCGCGCCCCCCATCTCGGCGAAGGCCGCGCGGGCGAGGAGGTAGGTGTAGGGGTAGAGCGCGAGCGACAGCACGACGGTCGCGGCGGGCAGCGTGCGGATCTCGGGGAACCAGTAGTCGCGCGCCGAGGTCCAGCCGAAGGCCGCGCGCAGGGATGCCTGCACCGCTCCGGGGTAGTCGAGCACGTCGACCACCGCGTAGGCCGCGACATAGGCGGGGATCGCCAGCGGGAAGAGGAGCAGCCAGGCGAGCCAGCGGCGGCCGGGGAAGTCGTGCGCGGTGACGAGCCAGGCCGCACCCGTGCCGATCGCCGCGGTCAGGACCCCGACCCCGGCCATGAGCGCCAGCGTGTTGCCGAGGTAGCGCGGCAGCACGGTCGCGGCGAGGTGGGGCCAGATGTTGCCCGTGGGCAGCAGCGCCATGACCGCGACCGACAGGATGGGCGACAGCACGACGGCCGCGATGACGATCGCCAGCGCCTGCCAGCCCCACCCCCGGGCAAATGTCCGACTGTTTTGGTAAGCCATCGCCCTGCCCTAGCAAACCGCCCTTTTCCTGTCCAGATTTGCGGTTAAGGGTCCGGCAGGGGAACGGGGCGAAACCGGGAATGCGCATCGTCTTTCACGCAGGGGCGCATGGCACCGACGACGAGCGGCTGCTGCGGTCGCTGCTGAAGAGCCGGGGCGCGCTGGCGGCGGCGGGGGTCGCGATCCCCGCGCCGTCGCGCTACCGGACGCTGCTGCGCGACACGGCGGTGCGGCTGGACGGGCGGGCGGCAAGCGCCGCGACCGAGGACATGGTGATCGACCACATGCTCGACGCCGAGGGCGTGCGGCATGTGGTGCTGAGCTGGGAGAACTTCCTGAGCTTTCCGAACTGGGCGCTGAAAGGGGGACTTTACCCCGCGGCGGCCGAGCGGATGCGGGCCTTCGCGCAGGTCTTTCCGCGGCAGGAGGTGGCGCTGATGCTGGCGGTGCGCAACCCGGTCAGCTTCGTGGCGACGCTGGTGGCGCGGCAGCCAGAGACGGCGCCGGCGGCGATCCTGGCGGGGTTCGACCCGCTGACGCTGTCCTGGGCGGCGATGCTGGGGCGCGTCCGCGCGCTCGCCCCCGGGGTCGAGGTGACGGTCTGGTCGGACGAGGACGCGCCGCTGATCTGGCCCGAGGTGCTGGCGGCGGTGGCGGGCGATCCGGCGGACGTGGTGTTCGAGGCGGGCGACGCGGGCCTGGAGGCGGTGATGCGGCCCGACGGGTTCCAGCGCTATCGCGCCTACATGGCCGACAAGGGCCACCTGCCCGCCGCCCGCCGCCGCAAGGTGGCGCGGGCGTTCCTGGAGCGGTTCGCCGACCCCGCGCGGATGCGGATGGAGGTCGACCTGCCCGGCTGGACGCCCGCGCTGGCCGACCGGCTGACGGACGCCTATCACGCGGACTGCGCGCGGATCGCGGCGATGCCGGGGGTGCGGATGATCGTGCCCTGAGGGGCTACATCCCCAGCGCGGACTTGTAGAGGTCGAGGATCGCGTCTTCCTCGGCGATGTCGTCGGGCTTGCGGCGGCGCAGCGCGATGACCTTGCGCATGACGCGGGTGTCGTAGCCGCGGCCCTTCGCCTCGGCGAAGAGCTCCTTGATCTGGTCGGCCACGTCGCGCTTTTCGGCCTCGAGCTGTTCGGCGCGTTCGATGAACTGGCGCAGTTCGTCTGCGGCGACGGGGCCGGGGTCGATGACGTCGGGCATGGCGCTCCTCGGGCGGGGTGGCGGCCCAGATAGCGGGCGGCCCGGCGGGGCGCAAGCGGGCTTGCCCGGAGCGGCGCGGTGCGCTACGCGGCGGGAATGGCGGACGCGATGATCTGGGGCGGTGCGGCGCTGACCGCGGTGGGGATCGCCGCGCTGGTGGCCTGCATCGTGATGGCCGCGCGGGCGCGGGCCGCCGGGCTGACGGGTGCCGCGATGCAGGCGCGGCTGCGCCGGGTGGTCGCCTGGAACGCAGGCGCGCTGGCGGTGTCGGGCCTGGGGCTGATGCTGGTCGTGGCGGGCGTGATCCTTCAGCCCTAGCCGTCGAACCCGCCGCCGCGCGCGATCAGGCGGTCGAGCGCCGGGTCGGGGGTCCAGACCGGGTCGTCGGGTGCGCGCGCCGCGAGGTCGCGGCGCAGGGCGGCGAGGCCCGCGGCCTCCGCACGCTGCATCGGGCCGGCCTCGGTGCGCGGCAGGGCGAGCGCGAGGCGCACCACGATGTCGATGTCGCGCGCCTCGAGCGCCTGGCCGTCGGCCAGCGCGCGCAGGCCCTCGGCGGCGAGCGCGAGCATCACGTCGTGGCGCAGCGCGCCGGGGTCGCCCCGGCCTGCGGCGTCGGGCGCGGGGGCGGTGAAGGCGGCGTGCGGCAGGAGGAGTTTCCCGGCGAGCGCTGCGCGGGCGGCGGCGGCGGTGACCTGGCCCGTGCGCAGGCG
>CAZNPW010000101.1:0-5726 GCA_964575185.1 uncultured Exiguobacterium sp. | reverse complement strand
CGTCCGCCGCCGTCGCCGCCGCCAGCGCCGCGCGCAGGGCGGCCAGCACCGCCGCCGCCGCCTGCGGCGCGCGCACCGGCGGGGCGAGCGCGCCCTCCCACCCCAGGATCAGCGGGAACCGCCGCCCGACCTTGTCGGCCGAGGGGACCAGCGCCCCCAGGAAGGCCCCCGGCCCCTCCGCCCCGATCCACAGCCCGACGGCCGGGCAGGCGTCGAAGCGGTCGCGCCACGCCTCGCCCCAGCCCGCCGCAATCGGCGCCATCACCGCCGCCGCCCAGCCCTCCAGCCGCAGGCGCAGGCCCTCGCTCAGGCCCTGGGCGATGAAGTCGCCGAAGGCCGGGTGCTTGCCGTAAAGACCGAACCCCATCGCCTAATCCAGCGCCTGGGGGCACGAGAACTCGCGCAGCGCGGGCAGCAGGAAGGGATCGTCGGACGCGGTGTAGCTGAACTCGTAGATGATCGGCCGCCCGCCGATCTGCCAGGTCGCGCGCGTCACGGTGCCGTTCTGCTCGATCGCGCTGGCCGCGCGCAGAAGGCGCAGGAAGCTCCACGGCCCCTCGCGGATCTGGATCGCGCTCGCGGTCTGCAGGCTGGGGAAAAGCTGGATCGACGCCGACGCCCCGCCGCCCGGCCAGGTGATCGTCTGCGGCGGGTCGCCCGGCGCGGTCAGGATCGTCGCGCCGTTGATCTCGAGCTGCGCCGACTGGACCGAGGAATGGCTGGCGACGTGGGTCACGTTGATGTCGACCTTGGGCGTCGTGCCGCCGTCGGGAAAGAACGCCCGCCGGATGTCCTCGGCCCGCGCGAACTCCTTCAGCGTGGCGGGGTTCAGCTTGGCCGACAGCGGGTTCGCGGGGTCGTATTCCAGCCCGTTCTCGGTGCGGATCACCATGCCCGCCAGATAGGTGGTGAAATAGGCGTCCATCGTGCCGCCCTGCCCGAAGAACTGCCCGAAGGCCCCCGGCGGCAGGTGCCGCGGCGTGTCGGTGAAGGGGTAGAGCGCGGTGATGTTGTCGCGGCACAGGAAGGTCACGCCGTTCGCCAGCGCCCGGTTCATCTCGGCCAGCGTCGCGTCGGCCGCCTCGCCGCGGAAGTCGTTCTCGGCCTCGGTCACCAGCGCCGCCAGGGTGCCGGGCAGGCGGCTGTTCTGCCGCGTCAGGTTCGACAGAAGCTGCGGCATCAGCGCCGCCGCCTGCGCCGGGTTCGCCGCGCCCACCCGCAGGTTGTCGCGGATCGCGGCCAGGTCCTGCAGGATCAGGTCGACCGGCCGCGCACCCGGATCGCCCTGCAGGATCAGCGCCCAGGGCTCGAACTGCGCCTGAATCTGCGCGATGGGCGTCATCACCCCGCCGCCGGTGCCCCCCCCGGCCTGGTTCTGGTTCTTAGCCCCCGCCTGCGCAGCGTCGATCACCAGCCGCTGCACCGCCCCCGACCGGCTGCGGAAGCGGTCGAGCAGCGTCGTCGCGATCCCCTCGCCCAGGGGCTCCGCCCCCGCGATCTGGCCCGGGGTCAGGCCCTGCATCTCGGTCACCTCGTCGGTCAGCGAGGTCTCGCGCACCACCGTCTGGACCAGGATCAGGATCGGCGAGGACGCCCCCGACGCCTCGCCCAGCGCGTCATAGGCGGGCTTGTCGGCCGACATCGGCGCCAGCCGCAGGTTGCCGAGCGCCGCATCCCAGGCGGCCTTGAACTCGCGCCCGTAGCGGGTGGTCAGCGCGGTGTCCAGCCCGGCGAGCTGCGCGTCGAAGTCGACGAGCTGCGCCTGGTCGCCCAGCACCCACTTGTCCTGCTCCAGCGTCGCGCGCACGTCGGCGAGCTGGTCCACGAAGAACGACCAGAAGCCCTCGTAGCGGAACAGCCCGTCGATCGTGACGCCCTCCAGCGGCGATCCGTCGGCGGTCGCGAACACCAGCCCCACGTTCGGCCCGAACAGCGTGGTGTCCCCGAAGGACAGCGCCGGCAGGTTCGCCGCCGCCGCCCGCGCGGTGATGACGCTCCACGCCTGGTCGGCGACCGACATCTGCACGATGGCGCTGCGCCCGTCGGTGATGATCTTGGGGTCGAGCGGGATGGCGACGGTGCGGTCGTCGTCGAGCTCCAGCATCGCCGCCAGGTGCTGCGCCAGCCGGTCGCGCTGGTTCACGCCGTCGAGGCCAGTGAACTCCTCCCGCCACAGCTCCTCGAACCACGACAGCACGGCCGCGTCGTCCCGGACCGGCGCCTGCCCGCCGAGCAGCATGTAGACCTTCAGCGCGCGATAGAGCCGCGAGGTGTCGCCCGCCGCCTCGTACTGCGGGATGCGCTGTTCGGTGTCGAGGATCAGCCGGGGCCGCAGCATCTGCTCCAGCGCGTCGCCGTAGGCCTCGGTCGCGGCCTGCGTCAGCCGCGCCCGCTGGCCCAGGCCGAAGCCCTCGCCGAAGCTGCCCGCATCGGCCGCGCCATAGCCCGCGGGCTGGTTGCGGATGCGGTCGAGGATCTCCAGCACCGGCCGCAGGTCGGTATCCGCGACCTCGGTGCGCGCGATCTCGGCGTCGGCGGTGGTCCGGTAGGCGGCCACCTCGGTCGCCGCACTCGCCACCAGCGCGCGGTTCTGGAAGAACGACAGCCCCAGCGCCGCCAGCGCGCCGACGGTGGCCAGCGCCACCGCCCCCATGCCGATCCCGCGCACGACCGCCGTCCGCCGCACCGCACCCGCGTCGGTCGTCACCCAGTCGCGTTCGGTGAAGATGACCTTCTTCAGCAGGTCGTGCAGGAAGAAGGACTTGCCCTGCCCCGACATGAAGGCCGGCGCGAAGCCCCCCTGCGCGCGGGCCATCGCGCCCAGCACCTGGTCGATCGGCGTGCCTTCCTGCGTGCCAGAGGTGAAGTAGAACCCCCGCAGGATCGCGTTAGTCTTGTAGCGCGTGGGCTCGAACACCTTCCTCAGGAAGCCCGCCACGTTGTCGCGCAAGAGCGCGAGCTGCCCCGGCAGGCCGAAGATCGCGATGCGGTTGACCGGGTCGGGCTCCTCGGACAGGCGGTCCATCACCTCGTCGGACAGCCGCGTGACGATGCGGTCGTATTCCGCGCCGACCTGCGGCCAGGTCTCGGCCTTGCGGTCGCGGGTCTGGAACGTGGCCCCCCACACGACCTTGCGGCGGTTCTGGTTGAACGACGCGAAGAACTCGCGGAAGCCCGCGATCAGGTCGGCCTTGGTGAACAGGACGTAGACCGGAAAGTCGATCTTCAGCGTCTCGTGGATCTCGCCCAGCCGCGCCCGCACCGTCTCGGCGTGCCGCGACAGCACCTCGTCGCTGGCATTCATCATGTCCTCGACGCTGAAGGCGAGCAGGACGCCGTTGATCGGCTGGTTCGGGCGCGACTTCTTCAGAAGGTCGAGGAACGCGGCCCAGCTCGCGCTGTCGCCGACCTGGTCGCTGTCCTGCGTCGTGTAGCGCCCCGCGGTGTCGATCAGCACCGCGTCCTCGGCGAACCACCAGTCGCAGTAGCGCGTCCCGCCGAAACCCTCGACGACCCCGCCTTCCTGCTTCATCAGCGGGAACTCGATGCCGCTGTTCTTCAGCGCCGTCGTCTTGCCCGCGCCCGGCGGGCCGATGATGATGTACCACGGCAGGTCGTAGAGATAGGTCTTGCCGCCCGACTTCTTCAGCGTGGCCAGCGCCTGCGCCATCCGCCCGGCCAGCTCCTTGCCGTCGCCCGGCGGCTCGACCACCAGCGCGGCCTCGAGCGCCGCGGCCTTCCTGGCGCGGACCCGCCACTTCCACAGCTGCACGATGACGAACAGGCCCAGCACCACGCCGATCACGGTCGCCCGCAGCCACACCGTCGTCAGCGGGCGGATGCCCGACAGCTCGCCCCCGAACCACACCCCGGCGCCGAACGCGCCGAGCACGATCACCCACAGCGGCCACTTCATCCAGGGCCGCCAGCGCAGGAACTTCGGGAGCCGCGGAAGCCTCAAAACGTCCCCTCCCTGGCCAGCAGGATCTCGACCCGCCGGTTCTGCGCCTGGCCTTCCTTGGTCGCGTTGTCGGCGATCGGATCAGCCTCGCCCTTGCCCTCGGCGGTGATGCGCGCGGGGTCGGTCAGATACCCCGCGAGCATGTCCCTGACCGCCGTGGCGCGGGCGAGCGACAGCTCCTCGTTCGACTTGAACTGCCCCCGCCCCGACATCGGGACGTTGTCGGTGAAGCCCTGCACGATCACCGGCCCGGCTTCCGCGTTCAGCATCGCGCCGATCTCGGCGGCGAGCGGGGCGAACTCGGCCTTCACGTCGGCCTTGCCCGAGTTGAACAAGAGCGTGTTGCCGACCCGGATGAAGATGTAGTCGCCCCGCGTGTCGATCACCACACTGCCGTCGTCGATCCGGGCCCGCAGCGCCGCGTCGATGCGCTCGAGCTGGGTGGTGTCGCGCGGCGCGACGAAGGGCTCGGCCACCGGCACCGCCCGGACCAGGGTGATCGCGTCCACGTTGGGGTGCATCCCCGTCCATTCCTGCACGACGACGCCGCCCTCGCGCGCGAGCAGCGTCGACAGCCCCGCCCAGGTCGCCACCACCACCCCCAGCGCCACCGCCGCCACGCCCCAGACCGGCACCCCCCCGAACCGCCGCCGCCCCTGCATCGGCACCGCCGCCCAGACCGGCGAGACATCCTCGTCCGGCCGGGGCTTCACCCGCCGCAGCGTCTCGTAGATCGCGGCGCGGACGCGGGCGAGCTCGTTCGGCCCGTTCGGCATGGCGCGATACTGGCCCTCGAACCCCAGGCTCAGGCAGGTCAGCATCAGCTCCAGCAGGTTGAACCGCTGGCCCGGGGCCTGCATCGCCTTCTCGGCCTCCATGAAGAAGCCGACGCCCGAGTTCCTCTGGTTGAAGAACCGCGCGACCATCGAATACTGCTCCCACACCCCCCGGTCCGCGCCGGGCAGGTTCTGCACGATGTCGTCGGCGGTGGCGCACAGCGCGTATTTCCCCACCGCCGCCTCGTGCGGGTCGGCGCCCGCGGCGATGGCGTTCTGCTCGAAGGCCATGATCTCGCGCGTGACATGGTCCATCAGCGGCATGGCCTGCATGTCCACAAGCCCGGTGCGCAGGCGGCCGAACAGGATCAGCAGGTTCGCGGCGCTGGCGACGAGCGGGTTCGAGCCCGACGACGCGGTGATCCCGGTCGCCTTCAGCGCGTCCCGGAGCGCGATGCGCGGGGTGACGGCGGGGGCGGGGGCGGCGGCGGCCGGCTGGTGCGCGGCCGGAAAGAACCCCGCGCCCTGCCCGCCCATCGGCTGCCCGACGCCGGCCTGGCCCATCGGCGCGGGCTGCGGCTGGCCATAGCCCGGCTGGCCGAAGGCAGGCTGGCCATAGCCGGGCTGGCCATAGCCGGGCTGGCCATAGCCGGGCTGGCCATAGCCGGGCTGAGCATAGCCGGGCTGGCCGTATCCCTGCTGCGGCGGGCTGCCCATCGGCTGGCCGCCCCAGGGGTCGGCCTGCGGCGCGGGGGACCAGGCCGGTGCCGCGGGCGCGCCCCACGACGGCGGCGCCCCCTGCGGCGGCTGTCCGTAGGGCGCGGCGGGCTGCGCGGGCAGCGCGCCGCCGATCCAGGTGTTGCCCGGGGCGGCTGCCTGCCCCCACCCCGCCTGCGGCGCGGCCTGCGGCACTGCTGCGGGCTGCGCGGGCAGCGCGCCGCCGATCCATGTCTGCCCCGCCTGCGGCGCAGCCGCCGGGGGCGCGGGCC
>CAZNPW010000100.1:0-6196 GCA_964575185.1 uncultured Exiguobacterium sp. | reverse complement strand
ACCGGCACGCCCGCGCATTTCGTCCACCCCGCCGAGGCGAGCCACGGCGACCTCGGCATGGTGGCCGAGGGCGACGTGGTGCTGTGCCTGTCGAACTCGGGCGAGACGCCGGAGCTTGCCGACCTGCTCGCCCATACCCGGCGCTTCGGCATCCCGCTGATCGGCGTGATGTCCCGCGCCGATAGCACGCTCGGCCGGCAGGCCGAGGTGGCGCTCGTCCTGCCGCCCGCGGCCGAGGCCTGCGGGACGGGGATCGTGCCCACCACCAGCACGACGATGATGGTGGCGCTGGGCGACGCGCTGGCCGTGGCGCTGATGGAACACCGGCGCTTCACGCCCGACCATTTCCGCCTGTTCCACCCGGGCGGGAAGCTCGGCGCGCGCCTGCTGAAGGTGGCGGACCTGATGCATCCCGACGCGCCGCAGGTCGCGGCCGACGAGCCGATGGGCGAGGCGCTGCTGGTGATGTCGCGCGCGGGCTTCGGCGTGGTCGGCGTCACCGACGAAGGCGGCAGCCTTCTGGGCATCATCACCGACGGCGACCTGCGGCGGCACCTCGCGGGGCTGTTGGACCTGACCGCGGCGCAGGTCATGACGCGGAACCCGGCGACCATCGCGCCCGTTGCCCTGGCGGAGGCGGCGCTGGCGATGATGAACGACCGCAAGATCACCTGCCTTCTGGTGGTGCCCGAGGGCGGCGACGGGAAGGCGCGGGGTCCGCGCGTCGCGGGCATCCTGCACATCCACGACCTGTTGCGGGCGGGCCTGGCCTGATGGCGCAAAGCGGCCCCGACCTGCACAGCCGGGTGGTCGGGGTGGCGAAGATCATCCTGCCGCTGGCCGCGCTGGCGGCGCTGTCGTCGATGTTCCTCTTCGCCCGGGTGATCGACCCCGAGGCCGCGATCCCCTACGCCGACGTGGACGTCGCGGCCTATGCCCGCGACCCGCGGCTGACCCGGCCGACCTACGCCGGCACCACGCGCGACGGCGCGGCGCTGACGCTGACCGCGACCGAGGCGCGCCCGGCCGAGGGCGGGGCGGCGGCCACGGGGGTGGCGCTGACGCTCCGGCCGGCGGACGGGCCGGCGACGGTCGTGACGGCGGCGCGGGCGGCGCTGGGGGACGGCGCGGTCGCCCTGTCGGGCGGCGTGCGCATCGCTACGGCGGCGGGCTGGGCGGTGATGGCCGACACCCTGACCGCCGCGCTCGACCGGACCGAGATGACGGCCGGGCCGGTCACGGCGACCGGCCCCGCGGGCCGCCTCCGCGCCGACGCGATGCGGCTGACCCGCCGCGACGGGGCCGAGGTTGTGGATTTCACCGGCGGCGTGCGGGTGTTATACCAGCCGCCGCAGCCGCAGGCCCCATTGCCGTGACACGTCCATGATCCGCACCCTCGCCCTGTTCCTTCTGCTTTCCGCCGCCCCCGCCCTGGCGCAGGAGGCGAGCATCGCTTTCGGCGGCCTGCGGCAGGACCCCACGCTGCCCGTCAACATCGAGGCCGAGGACCTGGCGGTCGACACCGCCACCGGCCTCGCGACCTTCACCGGCAACGTGGTGATCGCGCAGGGGGACATGCGGCTGCAGGCCGCCACGGTGCGGGTCGAGTATGACACCGACGGACGGTCGATCCGGCGGCTGGTCGCCAGCGGCGGCGTGACGCTCGCCGCCGCGGGCGAGGCGGCGGAGGCGGCCGAGGCGGTCTACACCATCGCCAGCGGAACGGTCGAGATGTCGGGCGACGTGCTGCTGACGCAGGGCGCGAGCGCGCTGGCGGGCGAGCGACTGACGATCGACCTGCGCGCGGGCACGGGGCAGATGTCGGGCCGGGTGCGCACGACCTTCGTGCCGGGCGGAAGCGCGGGCGGCAACTGATGGCGCTGACCGTCACCGAAGGCGAGGCCGGCCTGCAGGTGACGCATCTGCGCAAGAGCTACCGCAGGAAGCTCGTCATCCGCGACGTGTCGCTGCGGCTGCACCGGGGCGAGGTGGTGGCGCTGCTCGGTCCCAACGGCAGCGGCAAGACGACGTGCTTCTACGCCATCGCGGGCCTCGTGACCCCCGACGGGGGCCAGGTCGCGATCGACGGGCGCGACGTGACCGCCCTGCCGATGTACCGCCGCGCCCGGCTCGGGATCGGCTACCTGCCGCAGGAGATGAGCATCTTCCGCGGGCTGTCGGCCGAGGACAACATCATGGCGGTGCTCGAGATCGTCCACGACGACCCCCACCGCCGCCGCGAGCGGCTGGAGGAGCTGCTGTCGGACTTCTCGATCACCCACATCCGCCGCGCCCCCGCGCTCGCCCTGTCGGGGGGCGAGCGGCGGCGGGTGGAGATCGCGCGCTGCCTTGCCGCCGACCCCAAGTATCTGCTGCTCGACGAACCCTTTGCGGGCGTGGACCCGATCGCGGTCGGCGACATCCGGGCGCTGGTTTCCGACCTGAAGCGGCGCGGGATCGGCGTGCTCGTCACCGACCACAACGTGCGCGAGACGCTCGACATCGTCGACCGCGCCTACATCCTGCACGACGGCACGGTGCTGAAGTCGGGCACGACCGAGGAGATCGTGCGCGACGACATGGTGCGCCGGGTCTATCTGGGCCAGAACTTCCGGCTGTCGTGACAATCCCCCCGGTTTCGTGACACCCCGTTGACAGCCCCGCGGGCGGGGTGCCCAATGGCCGCAATGCACGCAAGGCATGCCATGGCCGACTCGACCCCATCGCCTTGCGGCAGGAAACCCCCGGTTGAAACGCTGACGTGACCCCGCAACCGGGCGATGCGACAGGAGGCATCATGCGCTACCAGATCAGCGGCAAACAGATCGACATCGGCGAGGCGCTGCAGACCCATGTGAAGGCCGAGATGGGCGAGATCATCGACAAGTACGCCCAGCGGCCCACCGATGCGAACGTCGTCTTTTCCAAGTCGGCGCACGAGTTTGCCTGCGAGGCGGTGGTGCACCTGTCGACCGGCCTGACCGCCCAGGCCAAGGGGCAGGCCCCCGAGATCTACGCCGCCTTCGAGTCCTGCCGCGAGAAGATGGACAAGCAGCTGCGCCGCTACAAGCGCCGCCTGCGCAACCACCACGCCGCCCGCACCACCCCGGTTGAGTTCGACGCGGGCAGTGCCTATATCCTCGCCGCATCCGAAGAGCCGGAGGACGACGAGTCCGCCACGCTCCAGCCGGTCGTCATCGCCGAGATGGAGACGAAGATCCCCTTCGTCACCGTGGGCGAGGCGGTCATGCAGCTGGAGCTGACGGGCCACCGCTTCCTGGTCTTCCGCAACGAAGGGCATGGTGGCGTGAATGTCGTGTATCGCCGCGACGACGGAAACATCGGCTGGATCGACCCGCGCAATGCGCGCTAGGCCGCAAGGCCTCTGATGGACCTCGCGCAGATGATCGCGCCCAACGCGGTGCGCGTCGCCAGCACGCTGTCGAGCAAGAAGCGGCTGTTCCAGGAGCTTGGCGAGATCGCCTCGCAGGCCTACGGGCTGAGCGCGCCCGCCATCGTCGACGGGCTGCAGGAACGCGAAACGCTGGGGCCGACCGGGGTGGGGCACAAGATCGCCCTGCCCCACGCCCGGGTCGAGGACGTGACGCGCATCGTCGGCGTGTTCCTGCGGCTGGAAAAGCCGCTCGACTACGACAGCGTGGACCGCCTGCCGGTCGATCTGGTCTTCGCGCTGTTCGCGCCCAAGGACAGCGGGGTGGAGCACCTCAAGGCGTTGGCGCTCGTCAGCCGGACGATGCGCGACCAGGCGGTGGTGCAGAAGCTGCGGTCGAACACCGACCCGGCGAAGCTCTACGCGATCCTGACCGAAACCCGCGCGCCGCAGGCGGCCTAGAACCCGAAGGCCGCGTAGTCGCGGGCATAGACCTCGCGCACCAGCGCCGCGGCGTCTGGGCTAAGGGGGGCCTCGGGCGTCCGGGCGGCGAAGGCGGGGGCGGTGGTCCCGGTCTCGGCGCAGACCCACGCCAGGCCCGCGGCCAGCCGGTCCTCGCGGAGTACGACGTCGGGTGGCTGCCAGGCGGAAAACCCCTGCAGCACCGCGCTTTGCGTGGCCCAGGCCGGGTCCACCTTCTGCGGCATCTGGCCCGCCAGGTTCAGCCGCACGAAGCGCAGGAAACCAAGGAAGGCGGCGTCCTCCTCGCCCTGAGACAGCCGCGTGCCGGGCGGCGGCAGCGCGATCTTCAGATCGCGCACCATCGCCTGCCAGACATCGGCCCGGTCGCCCGACAGCACGCGGGCGCGGAAGGCGGCGCGGGCGCGCAGGGCCGGGTCGCGCAGCACGGTGAAGCTGCGCCGGCCCGGGGCCTTCCACTGTTTCAGCGTCTTCTGCGTCAGGTCGCGCCGCACCGGACCGACGGCCGCCAGCCATGCCGCCACCGCATCGACCGGCCCGCCCTGCACGGGCATGTAGAGCAGCGGCCCCGCCGTCATCCACCCCGGGATCGCCGGGGGCCGCCGCGGCTCGAAGTTCGGGGTGCGCGACAGGTTGAAGCGGTCAAGCGCCGCGACCGCCGCCCACATCTCCTCGGGGTTCGTGACCTTGTCGGTCAGCGGCTCGGGGTTCTGCACCTTCAGCGTGGCGTCCAGCGCCGCGAGCCGCCCGGGCACGCCGAGCCAGGCGGCCAGCCCGTTCAGCACCTCGAGCGACCCCAGGTCCTCGTAGTCGATCCAGAAGGCGGCCTGGCCCGACGTCTGCAAGCTGCGCATCAGGTGGACCTGGAAGGCCTGCGCCGCTGCCACATGTTCGGCGAAGCCCGCGGCGTCGAAGGCGACCTTGGCCTCCTTCCGCGCGCGGCCGTGCATCAGCCGCCACTGCCCCGTCTCGCGCGCGATCAGCAGGCTGACGTAGCTTTCCAAGGGGTTGCGGGTCAGGACGATCTTGGCGCAGGCCGGGTCGGCCAGCACCGCCGCGGTCACCCGGGGGTCGTGGTCGTGGAACAGCCGGAACCCCGCCAGCCCCGCGGTCTCTGCCCGCAGCGCGGCGAGCATGGCCAGCGGGTCGGCGTTCCGCGCGGCGATGTCGATGCCGAACTGCGCGTCGCGGTTGTGGGACCCGACGAAATGCGGGTTGAAGAGCTCCCCCAGGCAGGCGAGGCCCGGGATCGCGTTCAGGTTCGCTTCGAGGAAGTTGGACCCCGTCCGCATCTCGGCGAACATCACGAAGCTGGTGAAGCGCCCCATCACTTCACCAGATAGGGCCGTCCGCGCCGCCCCGGCGAGACCGGGTCGCCCAGCGCCGGAAAGTCGCCCATCAGCGTCGGCTGCATCCCCTGGTTGCGCAGGTTCTGCAGGAACTGGCCGAAGCCCGACAGATCCTCCATCCGCGGCACCTCGGTCAGGCGGCGATTGGCGCGCGGGGTGACCTCGTCCACGACGGCCTGCAACGCCTCCATCGGGTTTTCGACGAACTCGGCCAGGTTCCAGACGCGCACCCGCGCCTTGACCCAGGGCTTGCGCAGGTCTTCCAGCATCAGCGCCTCGGCCTTCTGCCACAGGGCGGCGGTCTGGCGCACCTCGGCGAAGGGCGCGGCGGAGCGGAACAGCGGCACGGCCCAGGCACCCGAGATCACCGACAGATGCGCGCTGGGGTCGGTGGCGATGAAGGCCCGGACCTCGGGGGCGTCGCCCGGGTGCATCTGGAAGCACTGCCGCTCACCCCGGGTGGTCCAGATCAGGCTGGTCAGGAAGGCCTTCGGGTCGTAGTCGCGCAAGGCGGCGGAGGCGGGCAGCGCGCCGTTGTAGACGGCCTCGCCCCCCGCGAACCGCGCGCCGTCGGGGGCGAAGAGCCGCCCGTGCACGCGCACCCCGGCAAGCTTCGACAGCCAGGTGTCGAAGTCCTGGAACACCTCGGCAAAGCCCTGGAAGATCGAATAGGGGCCGGCGGTCTTGCCGTTTTCCCAGTCCTTCCGGGGGAAGCGGCTCTGCATGTAAAGACCCGGCCGCCCCTTGGTGCGCCGTTCGACCGCCTTGGCGAACAGCCGGTCGATCTTGCCCGGGTTCGGCTCGCCCGCGGCCCCTCCGGCGTCGGACAGGAAGGTGCGGTAAAGCCGGTCCGCCTGCGGCCAGATCTTGCGCGCGACGAAGCAGTCCGACCGGCGCAGAAGCTGCAGGTGGTCGTCGTAGAAGATGTGCGGCTTGCCCTGGAAGTCGAACTTGGACAGCGTCAGCGACCGGCTTT
>CAZNPW010000099.1:0-6229 GCA_964575185.1 uncultured Exiguobacterium sp. | reverse complement strand
CCCCGGAGGCGCGCAAAGAAAAACGCGCGCCTCCGGGGAGGCGCGCGTCGGGGGGTCAGTGCGCCGTGGCGGCGGGCGGCGCGTCGCTCGCCGCGCGGCGGGCGAGCGCCGCGGCCTCCTCGGCCGCCTCGTCCCACTCCACCGGCTCGGGCTGGCGGACGAGCGCGCGCGCCAGCACGTCGCGGACGTGGGTGACGGGCACGATCTGCATCCCCTGCTTCACGTTGTCGGGGATCTCGGCCAGGTCCTTCTCGTTCTCCTGCGGGATCAGCACGGTCTTGATGCCCCCCCGCAGCGCCGCGAGCAGCTTTTCCTTCAGCCCGCCGATCGCCATCGCGTTGCCGCGCAAGGAGACCTCGCCCGTCATCGCGATGTCCTTCCTGACCGGGATGCCGGTCAGCACGGACACGATCGAGGTCACCATCGCCAGCCCCGCCGAGGGCCCGTCCTTCGGCGTCGCCCCGTCAGGGACGTGGACGTGGATGTCCACCGTCTCGAACTTGGTGGGCTTCACGCCGATCTGCGGGCTGATCGACCGGACATAGCTCGCCGCCGCCTCGATCGACTCCTTCATCACGTCGCCGAGCTTGCCGGTGGTCTTCATCCGCCCCTTGCCGGGCAGCTTCAGCGCCTCGATCTGCAACAGGTCGCCACCGACGGACGTCCAGGCGAGGCCGGTGACGACGCCCACCTGGTCCTCCTTCTCGGCCAGGCCGTAGCGGTGCCGCTTGACGCCGAGGTAGTCCTCGGCCTTGGCGACGTCGACCTCGACCCGTTTGGCCTTGCCCTTCAGGATCTCGGTCACGGCCTTCCGCGCGAGTTTCGCGAGCTCCCGCTCCAGGTTCCGCACCCCCGCTTCGCGCGTGTAGCTGCGGATCACCTCGGTCAGCGCGTCGTCGGTCAGGGTGAACTCGCCCTTCTTCAGCCCGTGGTTGGCGATCTGCTTGGGGATGAGGTGGGTCCGCGCGATCTCGCGCTTCTCGTCCTCGGTGTAGCCCGCAAGCGGGATGATCTCCATCCGGTCGAGCAGCGGCCCCGGCATGTTGTAGCTGTTGGCCGTGGTCAGGAACATGACCTGGGACAGGTCGTACTCCACCTCCAGATAATGGTCGACGAAGGTGTTGTTCTGCTCGGGGTCGAGCACCTCGAGCAGCGCCGACGCCGGGTCGCCCCGGAAGTCGTAGCCCATCTTGTCGATCTCATCGAGCAGGATCAGCGGGTTGACCGTCTTGGCCTTCTTCAGCGCCTGGATGATCTTGCCCGGCATGGACCCGATGTAGGTCCGCCGGTGGCCGCGGATCTCCGATTCATCGCGCACCCCGCCCAGCGAGATGCGGATGAACTCCCGCCCCGTGGCCTTGGCGACCGACCGCCCGAGCGAGGTCTTGCCCACGCCGGGGGGGCCGACGAGGCACAGGATCGGCCCCTTCAGCCGCGTGGAGCGCGCCTGCACGGCGAGGTATTCGACGATCCGGTCCTTGACCTTCTCCAGCCCGTGGTGGTCCTGGTCGAGCACCTTCTGCGCCAGCCCGAGGTCCTTCTTGACCTTGGACTTGGTGCCCCACGGCACCCCCAGGAGCCAGTCGAGGTAGTTTCGCACCACCGTTGCCTCGGCCGACATCGGGCTCATGCTGCGCAGCTTCTTCAGCTCGCCCTCGGCCTTCTCGCGCGCTTCCTTGGACAGCTCGGTCCGGGCGATGCGGGCTTCCAGTTCGGCGACCTCGGACTGGCCTTCCTCGCCGTCGCCGAGCTCCTTCTGGATCGCCTTCATCTGCTCGTTCAGGTAGTACTCGCGCTGCGTCTTCTCCATCTGGGACTTGACGCGCGACTTGATCTTCTTCTCCACCTGCAGGACCGACAGCTCGCCCTGCATGTGGCCGTAGACCTTCTCCATCCGCTCGGCGACCGAGAGGGTTTCCAGAAGCGCCTGCTTCTGCGCCACGTCGACGCCCAGGTGCCCGGCCACGATGTCGGACAGCTTGGCCGGGTCGCGCGTCTGCGCGACGGACCCGAGCGCCTCCTCGGGGATGTTCTTGCGCACCTTGACGTAGCGCTCGAACTCCTCGTGCACGGCGCGCACCAGGGCCTCGGCCTCGGCTCCGGCACCCTTCGCCTCCGCCAGCGGCGCGGCCGCGGCCTCGAAATACGAAGGATTTTCGACGAAGGCCGTGATCTTCACGCGTGCCTTGCCCTCGACCAGCACCTTCACGGTGCCGTCGGGCAGCTTCAGGAGCTGCAGCACGTTGGCCAGCACGCCGGTGCGGTAGATGCCTTCGGCCTCGGGTTCGTCCTGGGTGGGGTCGATCTGGGCCGACAGCAGGATCTGCCGGTCGTCCTGCATCACCGCCTCGAGCGCCCGCACGGACCTTTCGCGCCCCACGAACAGGGGCACGATCATGTGCGGGAAGACGACGATGTCGCGCAGCGGCAGGACGGGGTAGGTATCGCTCATGGCGAGCTGTCCTTTCGGTCGGCGGAAGGCTCGGCCCCGATGATCGGCAGCGCAGGGGCCCTCCCCGTGGGGTCATATCTGGGTGGTGGTGAAGGGGGTGTCAACAGGGGGTTGTGCCGCCCCCTGCCCGCATCACGCCGCCACCCGGTCCAGCGCCGGATAGTCCGTATAGCCCTCCGCCCCGCCGCCGTAGAAGGTCGCGGGGTCCGGCGCGGTCAGCGCGGCGCCCCTGCGCAGGCGTTCGACAAGGTCGGGGTTGGCGATGAAGGGCCTGCCGAAGGCCACCGCCTCCGCCCGGCCTTCGGTCACCGCCGCCGCGGCCATGGGGCCGTCATAGCCGTTGTTGGCGATGTAGGGGCCGCCGAACCGGCCGCGCAGCGCGGCGATCTGGCCTGCGTCGGCGTCGCGCGCCCCGCCCGTCTGGCCCTCGACCATGTGCAGGTAGGCGAGGCCATGGCGGTCCACCCGGTCCACCGCCTGGCCGAAGAGGCCCATCGTGTCGCTGTCGATCCCGACATTGTTCGCGTTCGACCAGGGCGACAGGCGGATGCCCACCCGGTCGGCGCTCCAGGCGGCGGTGACGGCCCCGAGCACCTCGTCGAGCAGCCGCAGGCGGTTGGCAACCGACCCGCCGTAGGCGTCGGTCCGGCGGTTGGAGGTGTCGCGCAGGAACTGGTCGATCAGGTAGCCGTTGGCCGCGTGCACCTCGACCCCGTCGAACCCCGCCGCGCGGGCATTGCGGGTGGCCTGGGCATAGGCCTCGACCAGCGCGGGGATTTCCGCCGTCTCCAGCGCGCGGGGAAGCGAGGTTTCGGCAAAGCCGGTGGGCAGGAAGGTCTTGACCCCTGCGCCGATGGCCGAGGGCGCGACGGGTGCGCGGCCGCCCGGCTGCAGGTCGACATGGCTCACCCGGCCCACATGCCACAGCTGCAGCACGATCCGCCCGCCCGCGTCATGCACGGCGTCGGTCACCGCGCGCCAGCCCGCGACCTGCGCGTCGGCGTGGATGCCGGGCGTCCAGGCATAGCCCTGCCCTTCGGGCAGGATCTGGGTCGCTTCCGCGATCAGCAGGCCCGCGGTCGCGCGCTGCGCGTAGTAGGTGGCGGTCAGCGCATGGGGGGCGAGCGTCGCGTGGTCCGCCCGGTTGCGCGTCAGCGGGGCCATGACGATGCGGTTCGGGGCAAGGATCGCGCCCAGCGGCAGCGGCTGGAACAGCGGGTCGAGCGACATGGGGCGTCCTCCTGCGGGTGTCGCCTCCAACCTGCGCCGCGGCGCGGCAGGATCAACCGCCGCCGTTGCAGGGCCGCCATGCGAGGCGCGCAGATCAGGCGGGCGGGATGTCGCCTTCGGCGCGAAGCGCGTGGAAACCGGCGACGAAGGCGGCAAGGCGCCCCGCCGCAATGGCCCCGCGCAGGCCCGCCATCAGCTCTTGGTAGTAATGCAGGTTGTGCCAGGTCAGCAGCATCCCCGCGATCATCTCGCCCGCCTTCACCACATGGTGCAGGTAGGCGCGGCTGTAGCCCCGGCAGCAGGGACAGGTGCAGTCTTCGTCCAGCGACCGCGGATCGTCGGCGTGGCGGGCGTTGCGCAGGTTGACCTGCCCCCGGTGCGTCCAGGCCTGCCCGGTGCGGCCCGAGCGCGAGGGCAGCACGCAGTCCATCATGTCGATCCCGCGTTCGACCGCGCCGACGATGTCGTCGGGCTTGCCGACCCCCATCAGGTAGCGCGGCTTGTCCTCGGGCAGCAGGCCCGGCGCGTAGTCGAGCACCCCGAACATCGCCGCCTGCCCTTCGCCGACCGCAAGACCGCCGACCGCATAGCCGTCGAAGCCGATCCCGCGCAGCGCCGCCGCCGATTCCTCCCGCAGCGCGCGCGTGACGCCGCCCTGCATGATGCCGAACAGCGCGTGCCCCGGCCGGTCGCCGAAGGCGTCGCGCGACCGCTCTGCCCACCGCATCGACAGGCGCGTGGCGCGCGCGACCTCCTCGTCGGAGGCCGGCAGCGCGGGGCATTCGTCGAGGGCCATCACGATGTCGGAGCCGAGCAGGCGCTGGATCTCCATGCTGCGTTCGGGCGTCAGCAGGTGCTTCGAGCCGTCGACGTGCGAGGAAAACCGCACCCCCTCCTCGGTCAGCTTGCGCAGGGACGCCAGCGACATGACCTGGAACCCGCCCGAATCGGTCAGGATCGGCCGGTCACAGTTCATGAAGCGGTGCAGGCCCCCGAGGCCCGCGATCCGCTCCGCCCCCGGCCGCAGCATCAGGTGATAGGTGTTCCCGAGCAGGATGTCGGCCCCGGTCGCCGCCACGCTGTCGGGCAGCATCCCCTTCACCGTCGCGGCGGTGCCCACGGGCATGAAGGCCGGGGTGCGGATCACCCCGCGCGGCGTGGCGATCTGCCCCACCCGCGCCGCGCCGTCGGTGGCCTGGACCGCAAAGGAAAACCGCTCTGCCATCATCTTCCCGAAAATATCCTGGGGTGAGCCCGAAGGGCGAGGGGCAAAGCCCCTCACTTCTCCAGATGCTTCCGCAGCCGCGAAGGCGTCGAATAATGCCGCCCCTTGAACGGGTTGCGATCGCCCTGCCCGCGGAAGGTCAGCCGGACCGGCGTGCCCGGCATCGCGAAATGGTCGCGCAGGCCGTTCACGAGATAGCGGCGGTAGCTGTCGGGCATCAGCTCGGGGTGGCTGCACATCGCGACGAAGCCGGGGGGCCGGGTCTTCACCTGGGTCATGTAGCGCAGCTTGATCCGGTGGCCGCCGGGCGCGGGCGGCGGGTGCGCCTCGACCATGGCACCGAGCCAGCCGTTCAGCCGCGCCGTCGGCACGCGCCGGTTCCAGACGTCATGCGCGGCCCGGATGGCGTCGTGGAGCCGGTCGAGCCCGCGGCCGGTCCTCGCGCTGACCGTCACCAGCGGCGCGCCGCGAAGCTGCGGCAGCAGGCGGTCGAACATCTCCTTCAGATCGGCCAGCTTCTTCTGCCTGTCCTCTTCGAGGTCCCACTTGTTCACCGCGACGACGACCGCGCGGCCCTCGGTCTCGGCGAAGTCGGCGATGCGCAGGTCCTGCACCTCGAAGGGGATCCCGGCGTCGAGCAGCACCACGACCACCTCGGCGAAGCGCACCGCGCGCAGGCCGTCGGCGACCGACAGCTTCTCGAGCCTTTCGGTGACGCGCGCGCGCTTGCGCATCCCCGCGGTGTCGAAGATGCGGATCGGCGTGCCCTGCCAGTCGGCGCGGACGCTGATCGCGTCGCGGGTGATGCCGGCCTCCGGCCCCGTCAGCATCCGGTCCTCGCCCAGGATCGCGTTGATCAGCGTGGATTTCCCGGCGTTGGGGCGGCCGATCACGGCGATCTGCAGCGGTTTCCGGGCGGTCGGCGCGTGGGCGGCGGGGTCGGCCTCCTCCTCGCCATCCTCGGGGACGTCGACATCCACCGCCGGGGCCTCCTCCGCGGCGCGGGGAGCGAACTCTTCGGCCAGCGGGCGGAGGAGGTGATACAGGTCCTCCATCCCCTCGCCATGCTCGGCGCTGATCCGCACCGGCTCGCCCAGGCCCAGCGACCAGGCGTCGAGCGCGCCGGCGTCGGCGGCGGCGCCTTCGGCCTTGTTCACGGCAAGGATCACCCGCCCGCCCCTGCGGCGCAGGAGGTCGGCGAAGGTGCGGTCGGCGGCGGTGACGCCCGCGCGGCCGTCGATGACGAAGAGGCTCACGTCGGCCATGCCGACCGCGCGTTCGGTCAGCCGCCGCATCCGGCCCTGCAGGCTGTCGTCGGTCAC
>CAZNPW010000098.1:0-6250 GCA_964575185.1 uncultured Exiguobacterium sp. | reverse complement strand
CCTCGGGGGCGGGCGGTGCCCCGGTCGCAGGCGCGCCACCACCGGCTTGCGCCACCTGCGCCGGAGCCTGCGTCGCAGCGGTCGCCGCCGCCCCGTCGGCCGCAGCGGTCGCCGCCGCCGCCGGGGTGGCCTCGGGCGGAACCGGCGGACGGCCCGCCTGCCAGGCGAGGTAGCCCGCGCCGCCGAAGCCCAGCACCGCAAGCGCGACCGAAGCCGCCTTGGCACCCGCCGTCATCCCCGCCCAGCCGGCCATCCGTCATCTCCCCCGGCTGCCACCCTGTCGCCGGATCGCTTGCCTTCCGCCAAGACAAGCCCGATACGGCCCCCGTCGCAACCCCTTTTGCCCGAAGGTCGGCCCCTCGATGCCCGAAATCCGTTCGGTCTGTGTCTTCTGCGGCTCACGCCCCGGGGCCGATCCCGCCCATGCCGCCGCCGCCCGCGCCACCGGCGCGATGCTCGCCGCGCGCGGCTGGCGGCTCGTCTACGGGGCGGGCGACGTGGGCCTGATGGGCGAGGTCGCGCGCGCGGCCATGGCGGCCGGCGGGGCGACCTTCGGCGTCATCCCCGTGTCGCTCGTCCGCCGCGAGGTCGCCAAGCGCGACCTGTCGACCTTCGTCATCACCGAGGACATGCACGAGCGCAAGAAGGTCATGTTCATGAACTCGGACGCCGTGGCGGTGCTGCCCGGCGGCGCGGGGTCGCTGGACGAGTTCTTCGAGGTCGTGACCTGGGCCCAGATCGGCCTGCACAGCCACCCGGTCTTCCTCGTCGATGTCGCGGGGTACTGGCAGCCGCTGGTCGCGCTGATCGACCACATCATCGCCCAGGGCTTCGCCGAGCCGTCGCTGCGGGGGTTGTTCCGCGTGGTGCCCGACGTGGCGGGGCTGGAGGCCGCGCTGGCGCGCGACCTGACGGTGTAGGATGGGCAATATTGCCCATCCTACCCGTGCCGTCACATCCGCGCCGCGACCGCTTCCCAGTCGACCAGCTTGTCGAGCCAGTTCGCCAGGTAGGCCGGGCGCTTGTTGCGGAAGTCGATGTAGTAGCTGTGCTCCCACACGTCGCAGCCCAGAAGCGCGGTCTGGCCGAAGCACAGCGGGTTCACGCCGTTCTCGGTCTTGGTCACCTTCAGCGCGCCCGTGCCGTCCTTCACCAGCCAGACCCAGCCCGACCCGAACTGGCCCGCGCCGGCGGCGGCGAAATCGTCCTTGAACTTCTGCACCGAGCCGAAGGCGTCGGTCAGGGCGCGGTCCACCGCGCCCGGCATCCCGCCGCCGCCCGGCCCCATCACCTGCCAGAAGAGGGTGTGGTTCCAGTGCTGGCTGGCGTTGTTGAAGATCCCCGACTGCGCCACCGCGCCCGCCTGGTAGGTGCCGCGGACCACGTCCTCGAGGCTGGCATTTTCCCACTCGGTGCCCGCGATCAGCTTGTTGCCGTTGTCGACATAGGCCTTGTGGTGGATGTCGTGGTGGAACTCGAGCGTCTCGCGGCTCATGCCGTGCGCGGCGAGCGCGTCGTGCGCATAGGGCAGGTCGGGAAGGGTGAAGGCCATGGCTGGCTCCTTTCAGGGGTGGTTGCCCGGGAAGGTGTGCCCGGTGGCGGGGAAGGTCAACCCCGGCCGGGTCCGGCCGACCCGGGCCGCGCCGCAGCCGCCCGGCGTCAGTCGAGTTCGCTGCCCGGCACGGCGGCGCTGGCCAGCACGTCGAAGGCATAGCGCGCGACCGACCGGAAGGTGACGACCGTGAAGCCGTCGCCCGCCGCCCAGAAGGCGGCGGCGACCTGGGCAAGGCGCGACCGGCGCAGTTCGCCCGGGGCCATCCCGGCCACGTCGGCAGGGGTCAGCTTCATCAGCACCTGCGCCGCCTTCGGCCCCTCGACCCGGAAGGCCGCGCGGGCGTCGGAGACATCGGCGGCCAGGTGATGGAGGCCCGCAAGCTCGCGCGCCAGCGCGGCCAGGGCGGTCGGCACCTGGTCGCGGGGGCACAGCAGCAGCAGCTCGTCCGGCGACATCCAGCCCGCCCCCCAGGCCCCGTCGGTGACGATGCGGCGGCGGTCGGGAAGGCCGGTGCCGACCGCGTTCTTCACCGCGCGCGGCAGGGCGGCCGCGTCATGGGCGCAGCGCAGCGCGATCATGCCCAGCGGACCGATCTCGCGCACCGCGGCAAAGCCTGCGAAGCTGGCCCCGGCCAGCGGCGTCGCGGGTTCAGACATCCTGCCGCGCCCCTTCCCTGTCGTAGACCACCGGGTCGACGATGCGCGCCGCGATCATCGCGCCGGTCGTGGTAGCGAAGGTCACCGTCTCGCCCATCCGCTCCGGCCCGCGCGCGACCAGACCCATCGCGATGCCGCGCTTCAGCGTGGGGGAGTAGTAGGTGGAGGTCACGCGGCCTTCGGTGTTGCGCTGGCCGTTGGCGTTGACCCCCGGGGCCACCGCATAGGCCCCGTCGGGGATCACGCTGCCGTCGAGCGTCTGCAGCCCCACCAGCCGCCAGCGGTCGGGGTTCGCCAGGAAACTCCGCTCCTGCCCGCGCTTGCCGAGGTAGTCGGCCTTCTTCTTCGAGATCGCCCAGCCGAGGTTCAGGTCCTGCGGGATGACCGTGCCGTCGGTCTCGTCGCCGATCATGATGAACCCCTTCTCGGCGCGCATGACGTGCAAGGCCTCGGTGCCGTAGGGCATGATCCCGTGCCCGGCCCCGGCGGCGAGGCAGGCCTCCCAGAAGGCCATCCCCTGCCCCGCCGGCACCGCGACCTCGTAGGAGAGCTCGCCCGAGAAGCTGATGCGGAACACCCGCGCGGGGATGCCTGCGAGCGTGCCCTCGGCCCAGGCCATGAAGGGCAGCGCCGCGCGCGAGACGTCCATCCCGCCCAGCGCCTCCAGCACCGCGCGCGCCTGCGGGCCGACGACGGCGATCTGGGCGTATTGCTCGGTCAGGTTGGCGGTGTAGACCCGCCAGTCCCACCACTCGCACTGTAGCCAGTCCTCCATCCAGCCATGGATGCGGTCGGCCCCGCCGGAGGTGGTGTGGCAGAGCCAGGTGTCGTCAGCCAGCCGCGCGACCACCCCGTCGTCCGACAGGAAGCCCTGTTCGTTGCACATCAGGCCGTAGCGGCATTTGCCGACGGGCAAAGTGCTCATGACGTTCGTGTAGAGCATGTCGAGGAAGCGGCCCGCGTCCGGTCCCTTCACGACAAGCTTGCCGAGCGTCGAGGCGTCGAGGAGGCCCACGTTCGCCCGGGTGTTCGTGACCTCGCGCGCGACGGCCTGGGCGTGGGTTTCGCCCGGGCGGGGGAAGCAGTAGGGGCGGCGCCACTGGCCGACGGGCTCGAAGTAGGCCCGCTGCGCCTCGTGCCAGGCGTGGATCGGGGTGCGGCGCAGGGGCTGGAAGATCTCGCCCCGCGCCTCGCCCGCCAGCGTGCCGAGCGTGACGGGGACATAAGGAGGGCGGAAGGTGGTGGTGCCGACCTGCGGGATCGGCACGTTCAGGGCCGCGCCGAGCGTGGCGATGCCGTTGATGTTGGACAGTTTCCCCTGGTCGGTCGCCATGCCGAGCGTGGTGTAGCGCTTGGCGTGTTCGACGCTCGCGTAGCCCTCGCGCGCGGCGAGCTGCACGTCCGAAACCTTCACGTCGTTCTGCGGGTCGAGGAACATCTTCTCGCGCAGGGCGACCGGCGCGCCCTGGGGCATCAGCCAGACGGGGGCGAGGGGCTGCTCCGCCGGGGCGTTCGCCGTGTCGGCGCCCGGAGAGCCGCCGAGCGCGGCCTGCGCGTCGGCCAGGCAGGCGGCGGCGTGCAGCGCGCCGTTGGCCGCGCCTGCGGGGATGACCATCGGGCTGCCGTCATGGGTGACGGGCGGGCGGGCGGGGTCGGGGCGGAACATCGCCCCGGCCTCGTCCCAGATGAGCTTGCCGCCGCAATGGCTCCACAGGTGGACGGCGGGGGACCAGCCGCCCGACATGGCGACGGCGTCGCAGGCGATCTCCTCGACGACCGACCCCTCGCCCGCCTGCAGACAGACCTGCACCGCGGTGACGCGCTTGCCGCCCCTGACCCTGGCGATGCCGTGGCCGGGCAGGACGCGCAGGCCGAGCGCCCGCGCCTCCTGCGGCAGGGGACCGTCGGCCTGGGGCCGCGCGTCGAGGATCGCGGGCACCGCGAGCCCCGCGCGGTGCAGCGCGATGGCGGTGCGGTAGGCGTCGTCGTTGTTGGTGACCACCACCGTCCGGTCGCCCGGGCTGACCGCGAAGTTCACCACGTAGTCGCGCACGGCGGCGGCGAGCATCACGCCGGGCACGTCGTTGCCGGCGAAGGACAGGGGCCGCTCGATCGCGCCCGTGGCCATCACGACGCGCTTCGCGCGGATGCGCCACAGCCGTTCGCGCACGGGGCCGTCGCGGCGTTCGGCGGCCAGGACGTAGCCGTGGTCGTGCACGCCAAAGACGCTGGTGTTCAGCCGCAGCGTCACGCCGTCCTGCGCGGCGAGCGCGGCGATGGCCGCGTCGGTCCAGGCGTCGGCCGGCTTGCCGCCCACCGTCACGCCGTCGACCGGCGCGCGCCCGCCCCAGTGCCCCTGCGCCTCCATCAGGATCACCCGCAGCCCCCGGGCGGCCGCGGCCTGCGCTGCGGCGATCCCCGCCAGGCCGCCGCCCGCCACCAGCACGTCGCAATGCGCATAGGCCTGGTCGTAGCGGTCGGCGTCGCGGTCGCGCGGCGCGCGGCCGAGGCCGGCCGAGGCGCGGATCACCGGCTCGAAGACGTGTTTCCAGAAGGCGCGGGGGTGGATGAAGGTCTTGTAGTAGAACCCCGCCGGCAGGAACCGCGCGGCGAGGCTGTTCACCGCGCCCACGTCGAACTCCAGGCTCGGCCAGTGGTTCTGGCTGGTCGCGACCATCCCGTCGGACAGGGGCACGAGCGTGGCGCGCGCGTTCGGCTCGAACCGCCCGTCCTGGCCGAGGTTCAGGAGCGCGTTCGGCTCCTCCGGCCCGGCCGCCACGATGCCGCGCGGGCGGTGATACTTGAAGCTGCGCCCGACCAGCACCTGGCCGTTCGCGAGCAGCGCGGAGGCGAGCGTGTCGCCCGCATGGCCCGCCATGCGGCGGCCGTTGAAGGTGAACTCGGCCCGCGCGCTGCGGTCGATCAGGCGGCCGCCGGTGGCGAGGCGCGTGCTCATGCCTGCCGCTCCGCGCGGATCTTCACCAGGATGTCCTCGGGCGGACCGGAGGTCTGCGCGGGATAGGTCCCGAAGACCTGCAGCGTCGCGGTCGACCGGGCGGCGAGGAACCACTTGCCGCAGCCGTAGGCGTGGCGCCAGCGTTCCAGATGCACGCCTTTGGGGTTCTTGCGCGCGAACATGTAGGCCTCGAAGTCCTCGTCCGACGACCCCGGCCCGACGCGCTTCAGATGCGCCTCGCCGCCCGGGGCGAGTTCGGTCTCCTCGGCGGCGACGCCGCAGTACGGGCAGGTCAGGGTCAGCATGGGCGAGCGTCCGTCTGGCAGTGCGCGCGGGGGCCGGCCCGTCGCCGGTTGGTCCTCGGACCAATGGCGGACAACCGGCGACCCCCGGGATATTTGAGGAAAGATGAAATCAGCAGGTCCATTGGCCGCATCCGAGCAGGCGGTTCACCAGGAGGTCGCCGTAGCCCCACTGCAGCGTGGAGACAGCGGCGAGCCCGACCTCGGCGGTGCGGGCGGGGGCGGCGCGGCGGTCGAGCCGCGACAGCAGGCGACCGATGGCCTCGAGGTTCTGGTCGTAGTCGTGGGCCGCCACGTCCTGCGGTTCCGGCGCGACCCCGGGAAGCATCAGCGGCCGCCCCTCGCGGTCGCGCAGGTTCTGGCGCAGGACAAGGATCAGGCCCTTGGTCAGCAAGGTCTGGTAGGTCTGCCGTGCGGCGGTGGAAACGGCGAAGGTCGCCAGCACCAGCCCGGTCCCCACCGCACCGGCGCGCGAGAAATGTCCCGGATCGCGCCCGGCGAGCGCCAGCGTCGAGGCCGCGAGCCAGATGGCGATCGCCCCGAGGATCAGCCAGCGCGACCGCGCCGCCAGGCTTTCGGTGCGCAGGAGCTGGCCCACGATCTGGTCGAGCGTCTTCACCGGAATGCTTCGGGCCGGGACGGGCGGTCGCGCCTGTCGGCCCGGTCCGCTGCCGGTGCGGCGCGGGGCCGCGGGGTGCGCGCCGACGCACGGGCCGCGACGGTCGGCACGGGATGCGGGGCCGGGGGCAACGCGGCCCCCGGCCCCGCCGCCGTCACGTCA
>CAZNPW010000097.1:0-6323 GCA_964575185.1 uncultured Exiguobacterium sp. | reverse complement strand
TCAGCCAGGCGTGGGGGCGCAGGACGGCGATGTGGTCGGTCGCGGTCTTGGCGTTGGAAGGGCCGACGCCGATGTTGACCAGCGTGATCCCGTTCCCGTCGGCGCGCTTCAGGTGGTAGGTCGGCATCTGCGGCAGCTTGACCGGCGGGGCCAGGACGCCGTCGGGGGCCACGATCTCGGCGTCGCCGGTGGCGACGAAGGACGTGTAGCCCTGCGCCGGCTCGGCCAGCACCTCGCGCGCGTAGGATTCGAACTCGTCGACGTAGAACTGGTAGTTGGTGAACAGGACGTGGTTCTGGAAATGCCGCGGGTCGGTCGCGGTGTAGTGCGTGAGGCGGGCGAGCGAGTAGTCCACCCGCTGCGCCGTGAAGGGCGCGAGCGGGCGCGAGCCGTCGCGGTTGCGCAGGCGGGTGCCGTTGACGATGTCGTCGTTGGTCGTTGACAGGTCGGGCACGTCGAACACGTCGCGCAAGCTGAAGTCGAGCACGCCCTCCTGCGGCACGCTGACCGCCGGGTTGCCCGCGACGGCGAAGTGGACGGGAATCGGCGTGTCGGACGGGCCGATCACGACGGGCATCCCGTGGTGCTGGATCAGGAGCCCGATCTGCTGGATCAGGTAGTTGCGGAAGAGGTCGGGCCGGGTGATCGTGGTGGCGTAGGTGCCCGGGGCCGAGACATGGCCGAAGGACATCCGGCTGTCGGTGCGGGTGAAGCTGGTCACGGTCAGCCGCACTTCGGGGTAGAAGGCGCGGAAGCGGTGGGCCGGGCGGCCCGAACGGACCGTGGCGCTGAAGTGCCGGACGAGGAAGGCGGTCGCCTGGGCATGCAGCGTCTCGAGCCGGGTCACGGCGGCTTCGGCATCCAGGAAGGCTTCGGGGGCGGGGCAGTCGGGGGTCTGGATCGGCAGGTGGTCGTCGGACATCAGTGCGCCCCTTCGCGGTGATCGGGCATATAGGCCCGCGGCTTCGGCCTGCGCAAGTGACAGGCCCGCGTGACGGGCGGGTGACGGGAACTAGCGCGCCGGTGCGACGTTGGTCAGGCCATCAGTCACCCCGGAGGATTTCATGGCCACCGCCACGAAAGAGAAGACGCTCGCCGACCTGTTCCAGCACGGTCTGCGCGACATCTACTATGCCGAGAAGAAGATCCTGCGCGCGCTGCCGAAGATGATCAAGGCGGCGCAGGACAGCCAGCTGCGCGACGTGCTGACCCAGCACCGCGAGGAGACCCAGGGCCAGGTCGCGATCCTGGAAGAGGTGTTCGAGATGCTGGGGCAGCGGGCGAAGACCGAGAAGTGCGATGCCATCGACGGCATCAACGAGGAATCCGAGACGCTGCTGTCGGACTTCGGCGGCTCGCCCGCCGGGGATGCGGCGATCGTGTTCAGCGCGCAGGCGGTGGAGCACTACGAGATCACCCGCTACGGCAGCCTGATCGCCTTCGCCACCGCGCTCGGCCACGACGACGCGGCGGCGCGGCTGGGCGAAATCCTGGAGCAGGAGAAGAACGCCGACCAGCTTCTGAGCCAGTGCGCCGAGACCGGCGTGAACGCGGCGGCGCAGGGGATGCAAGCCGCGGCCTGACGGCTCCGTGCGCGATGCAGGCCCCCTTCCCGGATCGGGGAGGGGGCCTTTCGTGTTCATGGCAGGGTCGCCAGGATCGCCCGCGCGGCTGCCGCCGGGTCGGGGGCGGCCCAGACCGGGCGGCCGACGACGATGTGGTCGGCCCCGGCGCGCAGCGCCTGCGCCGGGGTGGCGGTGCGCTTCTGGTCGCCCGGGGCGCTGCCTGCGGGGCGGACGCCGGGGGTGACGATCAGGCGGCCCCGCGCCTGCGGCAGGGCGCGGATCGCGGCCGCCTCGTGCGGGCTCGCGATGACCCCGTCGGCCCCGGCCTCGAGCGCGCGCGCAGCGCGTTCCAGCGCGATGTCGTGCAGGGAGCCCGGGCGGATCAGGTTGGCGTCGAGGTCGGCGCGGTCGAGCGAGGTCAGGATGGTGACGGCGAGAATCTTCATGCGACCGCCAGCCCCTTCGACCGCCGCGCGGACGACCTGGGGGTCACCGTGGACGGTCAGAAGGTCGAGCCCGTGGGCCGCGATGCCCCGCACCGCCGCCTCGATCGTCGCGCCGATGTCGAAGAGCTTCAGGTCGAGGAACACCCGGTGGCCACGGTCGTGCTTCAGCTCGTTCGCGAGCGCGAAGCCGCCGCCCGTCAGCATCCCGAGGCCGACCTTGTAGAACCCGACGGTGTCGCCGAGCCGGTCGGCGAGCGCCAGGCCCTGCACCACGTTCGGCACGTCGAGTGCCACGATCAGCCGGTCGTCCATGCCGCCCCCTAGCGCGCCGCGCGGGGAATGTCACACCGTCAGCAGCGTCTTGATCGCGCGGCGTTCGTCCATCGCCCGGTAGCCTTCGGCGACCTCTGCCAGCGGGAGGGTCAGGTCGAAGACGCGGCCGGGCCGGATCGTGCCCGAGAGCACGCGCGACAGGAGGTCGGGCAGGAAGCGGCGGACGGGGGCGGGGCCGCCGAGCATCCGCTGCTGGCGGAAGAACATCTGCGCGCCGTCGAAGGTGACGCCATGCGGCACGCCGACGAAGCCGATCGCTCCGCCGGGGCGGCAGATGCCGGTGGCCTGGTCCATGGCACCTTGCGTGCCGACCGCCTCGATCACCGAATCCGCGCCGGTGCCGTCGGTCAGGTCGAGGACGCGCGCGATGCCCTCCGCGCCGCGTTCGGCCACGATGTCGGTCGCGCCGAAGGCGCGGGCGAGGGCGCTGCGGGCGGGGTGGCGGCTCATCGCGACGATGCGTCCGGCCCCCATCTGCGCCGCCGCGAGCACGCCCATCAGCCCGACCGCCCCGTCGCCCACCACGACGACGGTCCCGCCCGCCCGCACGTCGGCCGCGACCGCGCCATACCAGCCGGTGCCGAGCACGTCCGAGGTGGCCAGCAGGTGCGGGATCAGGGCCGCATCGGGCAGGTCCGGCAGGGCGACCAGCGTGCCGTCGGCGAGCGGCACGCGGGCGTAGGGGGCCTGCGCGCCCGACATGAAGCTGCGCTGCACGCAGGAGGACTGGAAGCCCGCCCGGCAGTGCGGGCAGGTGTTGTCGGACAGGCAGAAGCTGCCGACGACGAACTGGCCCTTGCGGAGGGTGCGGACGTCCGGCCCCACCTCCTCGACGATGCCGCAGTATTCGTGGCCCATGTGCTGGGGGGCCGCGATGGCCTGCGCGCCGCGGAAGGGCCAGAGGTCGGAGCCGCAGATGCAGGAGGCCGCCAGCCGGATGATGGCGTCGGTGGGTGCCTCGATCTGCGGGTCGGGCACCTGATCCAGGCGGATGTCGCCGGGGGCATGGAGGACGGTGGCGTGCATCGGGGCGTCCCTTCGCTGTGCCGGGCCAGTGTAGCGGGGGCGCGGGCGCTTGTCCCGCGAAGCCGTTGACTTCCACGCGACCCCGCCGGAACGTGGCCCGAAACGGGGGCGGGGCATGGACATCTCGGTAAACTTCGTGCGCGACGACGAGGGGCCGCGCTCCGGCCCCGTCACGGTCGGCTGGTTCCTGACGCAGGACAAGGGCGCGGTGCTGTTCGACCCGCCCGAGCGGGTGATGTTCCGCCAGACGAACAAGGCGCACGCCAAGTCGGCCAGCCGCTGCCCGGCGGTGATCCAGCTTGAAAGCCGCTACTTCATGGTGAAGTGCCCCTTCGACATCCACGTCGGGTTCACCCGCGACAAGGACGGCAAGGCGGGGCTGGTGAACCGTGCGGGCACGGCGAGCCCGATCCGGGGGTCGAAGCTCGGCGAGGCGCTGACGCTCGTGTCCGAGGTGGAGTGGCGCTATCCCGACCGGCCGACGATCCAGCTGGTGCTGCCCTACTGCTTCATCGCCGACGAGGTGGTCTACATGAGCCAGATCGCCCCCTTCGCGCATTACCGCCGGGACGGGCTGCCGGGCACGATCTTCGGCGGGCGCTTCCCGATCAACGTCTGGCCGCGCCCGCTGATGTGGGCCTTCGAATGGCACGAGCCCGATCGCGAGATCCGGCTTTCGCGCGGCGAGCCCTTGTTCTACGTGCAGTTCGAGGGCGACGGGCCGGACCGCCCGGTCCAGATGGTCGAGGCCGCGAAGACGCCCGACCTGACGGGTTACATAGACAAGATCGGCGGGGTGGTGAACTACGTCAACCAGACCTTCGGCCTGTTCAAGGCGGCCGAGGCGATCCGGCCGCCGCGCCTGCTGACGCCGAAGGAGCGGCCGTGAGGTCGGAGCTGTGCGTCTGTGACCTGGCGTCGGGCGAGGTGCGGGGGGTGCTGGAGATCGCGGGCCGGATGGAGGCGCCGAACTGGGACCCGCGGGGGCGGTGCTTTCTGGTCAACAGGGATGGCGGGCTTTTCACCGTGCCGATGGCCGCGCCGCGGCTGGTGGCGCTGCCCCTGGGACTGGAGGCGCGCTGCAACAACGACCACGGGTTTTCGCCCGACGGGGCCGACATCTGGTTTTCCGCCCATCGGGGCCGCGGGTCGGAGGTGTTCCGCATGGGGCGGAACGGGGGGGACGCGAGCCTGGCGGTGAAGGCGCAGCCGTCCTGGTGGCACGCTGTCAGCCCGGACGGCGACGTGATCGCCTATGCCGCGGTGCGGGACGGCTGGCCGCATGTGGGCCTTTGCGCGATGGACCTGGTGTCGGGGCGGGAACGGGTGCTGGCGCGCGGGGACGTGCACGCGGACGGGCCGGATTTCGCGCATGACGGCAGGGTGGTGTTCTTCAACTCCGAGGCGTCCGGCCGCGCGCAGATCTGGACCGTGGGGGTCGACGGGACGGGCGCGGCGCCGCTGTTCGCCGACGGACACGTGAACTGGTTTCCGCACCCGTCGCCCTGCGGGCGGTGGCTGGTGTACCTCGCCTATCCGCCGGGGACCGAGGGGCATCCGGCGGACCTGCCCGTCGCGCTGGTGCTGTGCCGACCGGACGGGACCGGGCGGCGGCGGATCGTGGAACTGACCGGCGGGCAGGGCACGATCAACGTGCCCTCCTGGGCACCGGACGGGAGCGCGTTCGCCTTCATGCGCTATTTTCCCTGAGGGTCGGTCTGGCGGAGAGCGCGGGGGTTTCACACCCCCGCACCCCCGTGGAGTATTTGCGCCGGAAAGAGAAGCAGGTCTTGCAGGGTTCGGGGGTGGGGGCCATCTGAGGCGCTGAGGCCTTCGGGGTGTGCCATGACGGGCACCGCGGCGGCGCTTTGTGAAAGGAGTGGCCGATGAACCTGGAAAAGTTCACGGAGCGGTCGCGCGGGTTCCTTCAGGCGGCGCAGACCATCGCGATGCGGGAAAGCCACCAGCGGCTGGCCCCGGAGCATCTCTTGAAGGCCTTCATGGATGACGATCAGGGGCTGTGGGCCAACCTGATCCGCCGGTCGGGCGGCGAGCCTGCACGCGTTGTCGAGGCGCTGGACGCGCAGATGAAGCGCCTGCCGAAGGTCACGGGCGATGCGCAGCCCTTCATGGACCCCGGCCTCGTGCGGGTGCTCGACGAGGCGGAGAAGGTGGCGACGAAGGCGGGCGATGCCTTCGTGCCGGTGGAGCGCATCCTGATGGCGCTGGCGATGGTCAGCAGCAATGCGAAGACCGCGCTGGAGGCCGGGGCGGTCACGGCGCAGAAGCTCAATGCCGCGATCAACGACATCCGCAAGGGGCGGACGGCCGACAGCGCGAGCGCCGAGGAGGGCTATGACGCGCTGAAGAAATACGCGCGCGACCTGACGGCCGAGGCCGAGGGCGGGCGCATCGACCCGATCATCGGGCGCGACGAGGAGATCCGGCGCGCCATGCAGGTGCTGAGCCGGCGCACGAAGAACAACCCCGTGCTGATCGGCGAGCCGGGCGTGGGCAAGACGGCGATCGCCGAGGGTCTGGCGCTGCGGATCGTCAACGGCGACGTGCCGGAGAGCTTGCGGAACAAGCGGCTGATGGCGCTCGACATGGGCGCGCTGATCGCCGGGGCGAAGTATCGCGGCGAGTTCGAGGAGCGGCTGAAGGCCATCCTGAAGGAGATCGAGGCGGCGGCGGGCGAGGTGATCCTGTTCATCGACGAGATGCACACGCTGGTCGGTGCCGGAAAGTCCGAGGGCGCGATGGATGCGGCGAACCTGATCAAGCCGGCGCTGGCGCGGGGCGAGCTGCACTGCGTGGGGGCCACGACGCTGGACGAATACCGCAAGCATGTGGAGAAGGATGCCGCACTCGCGCGGCGGTTCCAGCCGGTGTTCGTGAGCGAGCCGACGGTCGAGGACACGATCAGCATCCTGCGCGGGATCAAGGAGAAGTA
>CAZNPW010000096.1:0-6423 GCA_964575185.1 uncultured Exiguobacterium sp. | reverse complement strand
GCCTGGCGGTTCAGCGCGATGTTGCAGGGCGCGGCCTCGTTCCAGCAGGTGGCGACCCCGACCCAGGGCTGGTGGATCTCCTCCTCGGTGATGCCCATGGCGTAGAAGTAGCTGCGGTGGGGGGCACGGGCGGGGCCTTCGGTGACGTGGCGGCTGGGCAGTCTCGACTTGTCGAAGCGGGTGGTCATGGCGTCCCCTCGGGCTGGCTGGGGTCGTGATTACCGTCCGGTGTCCGGCGCGGCAAGCTGTCAGGGCGGGTTGACAGATCGGGGCGATGGGCCTGCCGCGGCCCGGCGGGGCGTCACATCGCCTTGTGGCCGCCCGGCGGGGTCTGGACAATGCGGCGCAAATGACATCGCCTGCGGCCATGACCCCCGACCTCCCCCGCATCCCCATGGTCGACATCGCCCGCACGGTCGCGCTGGCCGCGATGGTGGTGTTCCACTTCACCTTCGACCTCGAGCTGTTCGGCTTCGTGGCCCCGGGCACGACGATGCAGGGCCTGTGGTGGTGGTGGGCGCGGGCGACGGCGGGGGCGTTCCTGGTGATCGTGGGCCTTGTCCTGTGGCTCGCCCACGGACGCGGCATCCGCTGGAGGACCGTCTGGCGGCGATGGCTGGTGGTCGTGGCGGCGGCGGTGCTGGTGTCGGTGGCGACCCGGCTGGCGATCGGCGATGCTTACGTGCGCTGGGGCATCCTGCACATGATCGCGGCGGGCAGCCTGCTCGCGCTGCCCGCGCTGGCGCTGCCGTGGTGGGGGGCGGCGGTCGCGGGCGCGGTCGTGGCGGCGGCGCCCGCGTGGCTTGCCGGCCCGGCCTTCGACGGGCCGTGGCTTCTGTGGCTGGGCCTGAACACCACGCGGCCCTTCATGGTGGACTACCTGCCCGTCCTGCCCTGGCTCGCCCCGGTGCTGTGGGGCGTGGCGCTGGCGAAGGTCGTGCCCTGGCGGCGGCTCGCCTGGGACGGGCCGTGGCTGCGCCGCCTGGGCTGGCCGGGGCGGCATTCGCTGGTGATCTACCTCGTGCACCAGCCGGTGCTGATCTCGCTGTTCTGGCTGTTCACGACGGCGTTCTAGGACCGGCGGGCGGCCGGACGGGGCGGGGCGGGGATAGGCAGGGTGTGTCCGGCCTGATTGCAAAAGACCCGGCCGGGGCCTATCTGACGCCAACCGCAGGGGGGCGTGCCTTGAACTGGATCACCAACTACGTCCGGCCGAAGATCAACAGCCTCTTCTCGCGCCGCGAGGTGCCCGAGAACCTGTGGACCAAGTGCCCCGAATGCGGGACGATGCTGTTCCACCGCGAGCTTGCGGCGAACCTGCAGGTCTGTTCGACCTGCAACCACCACATGGCGATCAGCCCCCGCGACCGCTTCCGGTCGCTGTTCGACGGCGGCATCTTCACCGAGATCAAGGTGCCCGAGCCGCTGGTCGACCCGCTGCAGTTCCGCGACCAGAAGAAGTATACCGACCGCCTGAAGGCCGCCCGCGCGGCGAGCGGCGAGCGCGAGGCGATGCTGGTGGCCGAGGGCGAGATGGGGCGCACGCCGATCGTCGCGGTGGCGCAGGACTTCAGCTTCATCGCGGGCTCGATGAGCATGTATGTCGGCAACGCGGTGATCGCCGCCGCCAGCCGCGCGGTGGAGGTGAAGCGACCGCTGATCCTGTTCTCGGCCTCGGGCGGGGCGCGGATGCAGGAGGGGATCCTGTCGCTGATGCAGATGCCGCGCACCACCGTCGCGGTGCAGATGCTGCGCGACGCGAGCCTGCCCTACATCGTGGTGCTGACGCATCCGACCACGGGCGGCGTCACCGCGAGCTACGCCATGCTGGGGGACGTGCAGCTGGCCGAGCCGAACGCGCTGATCTGCTTCGCGGGCCCGCGCGTCATCGAGCAGACCATCCGCGAGACGCTGCCCGAGGGGTTCCAGCGGGCCGAATACCTGCTCGACCACGGGATGCTCGACCGCGTGGTGCACCGCCGCGAGATGCGCGACGAGCTGATCACGCTGACGCGGATGCTGTCGGGCCTGACGCCCGCGGTGAAGGGCGAACTGCCCCCGCCCGGGGTCGTGGAAAGCCCGGTGATCGAGGCGGTCGAAGCGGCGAGCTGATGTCATCGGACCTGCTGTTGCAGCGGATGATGACGCTGCACCCCAAGATCATCGACCTGACGCTGGACCGGATGCACCGGCTGCTGGCCGCGCTGGGCCACCCCGAGCGGCGCGTGCCGCCGGTGATCCACGTCGCGGGGACCAACGGCAAGGGGTCGACCGTCGCGATGATCCGCGCGGGGCTGGAGGCCGCGGGGGCCGCGTGCCACGTCTATACCTCGCCGCACCTCGCGCGGTTCCACGAGCGCATCCGGCTGGCGGGCGACCTGATCGCCGAGGATCGCCTGACGGCGCTTCTGGACGAATGCCTGGCCGCGAACGGGCCGGAGGCGATCACCTTCTTCGAGATCACCACCGCGGCGGCCTTCCTCGGGTTTTCCCGCGTTCCGGCCGACTGGACGCTGCTCGAGGTCGGGATGGGCGGGCGGCTCGACGCGACGAACGTGGTCGACCGGCCCCGGCTGACGGTCATCACGCCCGTGAGCCTCGACCACCAGCAGTATCTCGGCGACACGGTGGAGCTGATCGCGGGCGAGAAGGCGGGGATCGTCAAGCGCGGCGTGCCGGTGATCGTCGGGCCGCAGGAGCCCGGGGCGCTGGCGGTGATCGAGGCGCGGGCCGGGCGGGTCGGCGCGCCGGTGCTGGCGCATGGCCAGCAGTGGCAGGTGTGGGAGGAGCGCGGGCGGCTGGTGTTCCAGGACGAGGACGGGCTGGTGGACCTGCCCCTGCCGAACCTGCCCGGCCCCCACCAGGTCATGAACGCCGGGGCCGCGCTGATGGCGCTGCGATACCTGCGCGCCGGGGACGCGGCCTGCGAGGCCGCCGTCACCCGCGCCGACTGGCCCGCGCGGATGCAGCGGCTGAAGACCGGGCCGCTGGTGGACGCGGCACCGGGGGTGGAGCTGTGGCTTGACGGCGGGCACAACCCGGCCGGGGGCGCTGCGATCGCGGCGACGCTGGCGGAGATGCCGCCGCGAGCGACGCACCTGATCTGCGGGATGCTGAACACCAAGGACGTCGCGGGCTACATGGTCGCGCTGGCCGGTCAGGCGCGCCGCCTGCACGCGGTGGCGATCCCGGGCGAGAAGAACACCCTGCCCGCCGAGGTCACCCGCGATGCCGCCGCGGCGGCGGGGATCGACGCGGTGACGGCCCCGTCGGTCGCCGCCGCGCTGGCCGCCATCGCGGCGACCGCCCCCCGGGCGCGGGTGCTGATCTGCGGCTCGCTGTATCTGGCCGGATCGGTGCTGCGCGAGAACGGCTAGGGCAACGGCCGCAGCGCGCAGGTGGCGCGCAGGATCTTCGGGCGCTTCTTCGACGGAACGTAGTAGTCGCGGACGCCGTCCTGGTCATCCGGCCGCAAGGTCGCCCAGTCGAGCCAGTCGATGCCGAACCCGGTGCAGCGCGCCATCATCTCCATCGCCTGGAAGGTCGGCACGCCCACCGCCGCCACGTCGGCCACCGGGCCCTTGCGGATCGCGTTCAGCGCAAGGTCGGTGCGTTCGGCGTGCAGGCGGATCAGCGCGCCCCGCGACAGGTAGAACTCGCTGTCGACGATGACGAGGCGCGGGCGCAGACGCCGCAGCAGGTCCAGCAGGCGCACATGGTCGGCGATGTGGTAGAAGATGCCGAGGACGCCGATCACGTCGTAGGTCCGCCCCGCGGCGATCTCGGCCTCTACCCCCGCGAAGATGTCGCCCTGCCGCAGGGTGACGCGGCCCTTGAACGGCGTCTCGGGGAAGTCCCGATACATGTCGATCAGTTCCTGCCGCCCCTCGATGCCGAGCACGCTGTCCGCCCCCGCCCCGGCGAAAGCATAGGCCCAGCGGCCGTCATGCGCGGCGAGGTCGAGCACGCGGGCCCCGGCGATGTCGGCGCGGAAGGGGTCGATGACGAAGCGGTGGCGCTTGTTCATCCGCTCCACCGCCAGGTTCGTCTCGGCGTAGTAGGGCAGCGCGCGGATGAAGTCGAAGAAGCCGGGCGTCGCGGCGCTGTCCATCGCGGTCAGACCGGCCGCAGGCCGCAGGTGCCGCGGACGAGGTCGCGGCCGGTGCGTTCGACGCGAAAGTAATCCTGCACGCCGTCGCGTTCGCCCTCGGGCAGGCTGGCCCAGTCGCACCAGGTCAGCGCGAAGCCCGCGGCTTCGGCCATGGCCTCCATGGCGAGGAAGGTCGGCACGCCCTTCAGCGCGCGCTCCTGGCCTTCGCGCTGGGGGATGGCGTTCAGCACGTTGTCGGTGCGTTCGTAGAGAAGCTGGATCGCGACGGCGTTGCGCTTGATGAAGGCGCTGTCGATGATGACGAGCCGCGGCTTCAGCGCCCGCGCCAGTTGCAGCAGGCGGAAGTGGTCCATGATGTGGTAGTAGATGCCGAGCACGCCGATCACGTCGTAGGTCCGGCCCGCGGCGATCTCGGCCTCCATGCCCTGGAAGATGTCGCCCTGCCGCAGGGTCACGCGGTCCTTGAAGTCGCTGGCCGGGTAGCCTGCGTACATGTCGATCAGCTCCTGCCGGCCCTCGATCCCGAGCACGCTGGCGGCCCCCGCCCCGGCGAAGGCATAGGCCCAGCGCCCGTCATGCGCGGCGAGGTCGAGCACCCGCGCGCCGTCGATGTCGGCGCGGAAGGGGGCGATGACGAAGCGGTGGCGGGTGTTCATGCGGTCGGCGGCGCGGTTCTTTTCGGCGTAGTAGGGCAGGTCGGCCACGAAGTCGAAGAAGCCGGCTTCGGCGGGGGCGGCGGCAGTGGCGGCGGAGGTGGACATGCCTGGTCTCTTCATCCTGAAACGGCCTGACCCGTCCTACGGCTTGTGGCCTGAAGTATAAAGGGGTCAGGTGACGGCCGGGCGGTGCCGGGCGAGAAAGACCGCGACCGCATCGTCGGCCAGACGGGCGCGGTCGGCCGGCCCCGGCGGCGGCGCGACGCCGAAGAGCACGCGGTCGAAGTAACCCGCGAGCGTCAGGGCCAGGAAGACCTCGGCCGCGCGGGGGGCATCGTCGATGACCAGGTGCCCGGCGGCAGCGGCGCGGGCGAGGTAGCCCGCGAGCCCCCGCACGATGTCGCCCGGGGCGCTGTCGAAGTAGGCGCGGCCGATCTCGGGAAAGCGCGCGGTCTCGGCGACGCAGACGCGGAACATCGCCAGCGACATCGGCGACAGGTGGAAGTCGATCAGGCATTCCGCCGCGATGCGCAGCCCGGCCTCGACCGTGGGGGCGGCCTCGATCAGCGGGCCGGCATGGGCCGACTGGCCGCGACATTCGGCGCGCAGCACCTCGATGAAGAGAAGCCGCTTGTCGGGGACATAGGCGTAGAGCGTGGCCTTGGACACCCCCGCCGCGCGGGCGATGTCATCGACCGAGGCACCATGGAACCCGTCGCGCAGGAAGACGTCGCGCGCGCCTTCCAGCACCTGGGCGAACTTGCGTCCCTTTCGGACGACCGGGTCACTCGTCATGCACACCACCGCCGCCCGAAAGGCTATCGCAGGCCACGGGACGCGGGCAAGCGGCATGGGGCATCTGTCCATCGGGATAGGTGTCCGTGACCCGTTCGGGTCCCAGGGCCGTCAGGTCGGGGCGTAGGTCAGGCGTCCCGTCCACCAGCCGTCGTCGGAGGTGAAGCGGATGCCGAGCTGCACCAGGCTCAGCGCCGCGGCGAGCGTGGCCATGGGCAGCCCGATGGCCCGCCAGGGCGTGCCCGCAGGGGCGGCTGCGAACTGCACCGCCATGGCACCCAGGAAAACCGCCATCAGCGCATCGAGCCCCAGGCCCATCCAGACCAGGATCGCGGGGTCGTATTCGGTGGCGGTGACGAAACGGACCTGGAGCGTAAAGACGATCTGGAGCGCCCCTGCGAAAACGGCGATGAGCCCGTTGGTCCTTGCCTGCTGGTCGGTCATTGCGAAATCTCCATCAGTGAATGCCGCGAGTGTGCGGCGTCGCGCGGGTGGCGTCAACCGGCCCCGTAGGCGGCGGCGATCAGGGCCGCGAGCGTCTTCGGCCTGGCCGCCGTGGCGGGCTACCTCGGCCTGTCGCTGTGGCTGGTGCTGGCGGGCCTCCGGCGCCTGCGGGCATGAAAAAGGGCGCCCCGCGGGGCGCCCTTTTCCGTCAGCTTGGCGTGGGCGATCAGAAGTCGCCCATGCCGCCCATGCCGCCGCCGCCGCCCGGCATCGCCGGGGCCTTGTCGGCCGGCTTGTCGGCGATCATCGCCTCGGTGGTGATGAGGAGCGAGGCGACCGAGGCCGCATCCTCCAGCGCGGTGCGCACGACCTTGGCCGGGTCGATCACGCCGAAGGCGAACATGTCGCCATACTCTT
>CAZNPW010000095.1:0-6622 GCA_964575185.1 uncultured Exiguobacterium sp. | reverse complement strand
CGAAGATCATCGAGTGAAAGCAACGCGTAGGATGGGCAATATTGCCCATCCTACCCGATACCCCGTCAGGCCCGCCGGACGCGCGCCGGAGCGCCTCCGGGCGCGGCTGCGCCCTTCCGCTTCTTCAGGTTCCAGCTCTTCCGCTCGCCGGGATGGGCCGCGATCTGCGCCTCGTAGGCTTGGAAGACCCCGGCCGGGACCATCCCCGCAAGCCAGACCTCGGCGGCGCGGATCGCCGCGACCAGCGCCGCGTCGGTCATGCCCGTGGTGCGCGCGGCGGCGAGGTCGTCGGGCCCGGGCACCCGGATGCACAGGAACACCATCAGGTGCGGCGCGATCATGGCGAGCGGCTCCAGGCAGTCGCGCAGCGCGTGGGCCTGCGCCATGATCCAGGGCGTGCTCGACCCCAGGATGTCCTGGTGCACGACCAGCGACCGGCCCGCCACCAGATGCGGCATGAACTCCGCCGCCACATGGTCGTTCAGCTCGGGCGTCTTGGCGACGTCGACCAGCAGCGTCTCGATCGGGCCCTCGCCCCAGGCGAAGGACGTCAGGTCGCCGGGGTAGAAGGACACATGCGGCGCCCAGCGGGCCAGGCGGGCCTTCACCACCGGCAGCAGGTTCGCCTGGCCCTTGCGATACGGCGCCGCCTCCGGCGCGTAGCGCGGCGCGAGCCGGTCGTCGATCGCGAAGCGGTCGTAGGCGTGCAGCTGGTAGGGCCGCCCCGACCGCTCCAGCCCCGACAGGATCCGCGCCGCCGACCCGCCCGCGAAGGCGCCGAGGTCGAGCGTGGCCCCGAACCCCTCCGCGTTGCGCCCGATCCAGTGATACAGCTGCGCCTCCTCCGGCGTCAGCATCGACGGCACCGCCAGCGCCTGCTCCAGCTCGGCCGCGCCCACGGCGCACCAGGGCCGGGCCGCGAAGGTCCGGCGGATCGTCTCGGTGTCGGTCACGGCGTTTCCCCACGCGCTGCCCCGCCCGCCTTTGACCACCCGCCCGGCCGCTTGGCAAGCCGCGTGCCCCTTGACCGGACCGCGCCGCTGCCGTAACCCCCGGCCCGACAGGGGTATAGCTCAGCTGGTAGAGCGACGGTCTCCAAAACCGTAGGTCGCGGGTTCGATCCCTGCTGCCCCTGCCACCGTCACACCGCATCTGGCCAAAAGCGCGGCGGGCTGGCACATCTGCGCGGATGAGCCTGTCGACGAACGAACTCCGGTCCAGGGCGGCCGCCTTCGCGGCCGGACATGCGGGCGACCGCGACGAACGGCGCGACACCCATACCTTCTGGAACGATTTCCTCAAGATGTTCGGTGTCAGCCGCCGCGATGTCGGCATCTACGAACAGGCGGTCACAAAGATCACCGGCGCGCAGGGCTTCATCGACCTGTTCTGGCCCAGCGTCATCGTGATCGAGCAGAAGTCGCTCGGCCGCGACCTGGTGAAGGCGGCGGAACAGGCCAACGACTACATCCTTGCGCTGCACGAGGCCGAACGCCCGCGCTACCGTCTCGTTTCCGACTTCCGCACCTTCATCCTGTTCGATTACGAGACGCGCAGCGAACTCACGTTCCAGCTGTCCCGGCTCCCCGACCACATCGACGCCTTCAGCTTCATCCTGGGCCAGAAGGTGCGGGCGCTGAAGGACCAGGACCCGGTCAACATCCGCGCCGCGGAACTGATGGGCAAGCTGCACGACCTGCTCGAGGGCTCGGGCTACACCGGCCACCGGCTCGAGGTCTTCCTGACCCGCATCGTCTTCTGCCTCTTCGCCGACGATACCGGCATCTTCCAGCCGCGCGACCGGCTGTGGAACTACCTCGACCAGCGCACGAAGCCGGACGGGTCGGACATGGGGGCCAGGCTGTCGGAACTCTTCGACGTGCTGAACACGCCCGAGGACCGGCGGCAACGCACGCTCGACCCGGAAGTCGCGGCCTTCCCGCACGTCAACGGCGGCCTTTTCGCCGACCATTTCCAGGCCCCCGCCTTCGACACCCACATGCGCGCGGCGCTCCTGAACGCCTGCCGCTTCGACTGGACGCCGATCAGCCCGGCGATCTTCGGCTCGCTCTTCCAGTCGGTCATGGACGCCCGCGAACGCCGGGCGAAAGGCGCCCACTACACGACCGAGCGGAACATCCTGAAACTCATCGGCCCCCTCTTCATGGACGACCTGCGGGCCGAGTTCGCGCATATCCGCGGCCTCAGGACCGGCCGGACGCAGCGGCTGCGCGCCTTCCACGACCGGCTGGCCGGCCTCACCTTCTTCGACCCCGCCTGCGGCTGCGGCAACTTCCTCGTCATCGCCTACCGCGAGCTGCGGCGGCTGGAGCTCGAGCTCCTGCGCGAGCTGCGCACCGACGGCCAGCTCGCGCTCGACGCCGCCGACCTCAGCCGGGTCGACGTCGACCAGTTCTTCGGCATCGAGATCGAGGAGTTCCCCGCCCGCATCGCCGAAACCGCGATGTGGATGATGGACCACCTGATGAACCTCGAGCTGTCCGAGGCCTTCGGCGGCTACCGCCCCCGCATCCCGCTGAAGGCCTCCCCCACGATCCTGCACGGCGACGCGCTCGAGGTCGACTGGGCGACCGTCCTGCCGCCGGAGCGGTGCAGCTATGTGCTGGGCAACCCGCCGTTCATCGGGGCCAAGTTCCAGTCACCCGTGCAGCGCGGACAGGTCCGCCGGAGCGCGGGCCTGGGTAGGTCGGGCGGCACGCTCGACTACGTCGCGGCCTGGTTCATCAAGGCCGCGCGCTATGCGACGGGGCCGACCCGCATCGCCTTCGTCTCCACCAACTCGATCACGCAAGGCGAGCAGGTGGCGCAACTCTGGCCGCTCCTCTTCAAGGCAGGGTGGGAGATCGGCTTCGCCCACCGCACCTTCCCCTGGGGCTCCGACGCGCGCGGCAAGGCGCATGTGCATGTGGTGATCCTGGGCCTCGACCCCGCCGCATCGGTGCGCCCCGTCCGGCCGCTCTACGACTACCCCGACGCGAAGGGCGACCCGGTGCGCAGCGAGCACACGGCGATCAGCCCGTATCTGTTCGACGCAGGACGACTGACCGACCCGCATGTGACGGTGCGCGAGGAGCCGCGGCCGATCAACGGGATGCCGCGCATCATCATCGGGTCGAAACCCATCGACGGCGGCTACTACATCCTGTCGCCGCAGGAACGCGCGGCGCTGGTGGCGACCGAACCCGGGGCCGCCGCCTTCATCCACCCCTACGTCGGCAGCCGCGAGTTCCTCCAAGGCGGCGAGCGGTTCATCCTGCATCTGGGCGATGCCCCCCCCAACGCCCTGCGCGACCTGCGGCAGGTTCGCGCGCTGATCGAAAAGGTAAGGGCCTATCGGCTGGGGCAGATACCTGCGAAACGCAAGGCCGAAGAGCAGGCCAAGGAACCGGGAATCTCGTCGCGCGCCTTGGCCGAAACTCCGCGGGCATTTCATGTCACCGTGGTTCCCGTGGCACCGTTTCTGGTATTGCCGGAGGTAAGTTCCGAGCGGCGCAAGTATGCTCCGATTGCCTGGATGGAACCTCCAGTTATCCCGAGCAACAAGCTCAAGATACTGGCGGACGCCACCCTCACCGACTTCGCGCTCCTTACCTCCGCCATGCACATGGCCTGGATGCGCGCGGTCACCGGCCGGATGAAGTCCGACTACATGTATTCCGTGGGCGTGGTCTACAATACCTTCCCCCTCCCCCCCGCCACCGCGAGCCTCGCCCGACTCGACCCCCTCGCCCAGGCCATCCTCGACGCCCGCGCCGTGCACCCCAACGCGACCCTCGCCGACCTCTACGACCCCGACCTGATGCCCGCCAACCTGCGTCAGGCCCACGCCGCCCTCGACCGTGCCGTCGACCGGCTCTACCGCCCGCAGCCCTTCGCCTCGGACCGCGAGCGGGTGGAGCATCTCTTCGCCCGCTACGCGGCGATGGCAGCTCCGCTCGTCGCCGCCGCCCGGGGGCCGGCGCGGCGCAAGGGGGCGGCCGGGCCGGGGCGGGCGCGTTGACGGATCGGAAGACACCTGCCATACGCCTGCCATACGCCCGGAAGACACGCGGAAGACGCCCCTTTCCCTTGAAACCCGGCCCCCGGTCGCGTAAATGACCCCCTGTCGAAAGGGACCGCCCCATGGCCACCAACCCCATCCAGTTCCTCCAGCAGGTCCGCGCCGAAACCGCCAAGGTCGTCTGGCCGACCCGGCGCGAGGTCTTCGTCACCACCGTCATGGTCTTCATCATGGCGGCGCTCGCGGCGGTGTTCTTCAGCCTGGTGGACTGGGGCATCCGGCAGGGTCTGGCGCTGATCCTCACGTCCTTCTGACGACATCGGCCCTTGCGCAAGGGGCCTTCGGGCGATAGACGGCGCGCAATCATGAACGGGGCTCACGCGCGGCGATTCGTCCGCGCGTTTGCACTTGTTCCGGGGGCCGGGCATCAGCCCCGGCAAAAACGACGGGATTTCCGGGGCTTGCCCCCGGCGGGCAAGGCGGCGGGCGGCATGGCGAAGCGGTGGTATTCGGTCTCGGTCCTCTCGAACTTCGAGAAGAAGGTGGCCGACAAGATCCGGCAGGTCGTGTCCGACAACGCGCTGGCCGAGGAGATCGACGAGGTGCTGGTGCCGACCGAAGAGGTGATCGAGGTCCGCCGCGGCAAGAAGGTGACCTCCGAACGCCGCTTCATGCCGGGCTACGTGCTGGTGCACATGGAGATGTCGAACCGCGGCTACCACCTGATCTCCTCGATCGACCGGGTGACGGGCTTCCTCGGCCCGCAGGGCCGCCCGATGCCGATGCGCGACGCCGAGGTCAACGCGATCCTCAACCGCGTCGAGGAAGGGCAGGAGGCGCCCCGCAACCTGATCCGCTTCGACATCGGCGAGAAGGTCAAGGTGACGGACGGCCCATTCGAAGGCTTCGACGGCATGGTCGAGGACGTCGACGAGGCGCACAGCCGCCTCAAGGTTTCGGTTTCCATCTTCGGCCGGGCCACCCCGGTGGAGCTGGAGTTCACGCAGGTGTCCAAGGGCACCTGATGGTCCGTGGGAGGCAGGTCCCGGCCTTCGCCGGGATGAAGCCGCAACCACTAAACTTCACCCCGGCGCAGGCCGGGGCTGCGAAGCGAAAGAGGAGACGGCCGGATGGCCAAGAAGGTGATCGGCAGCCTCAAGCTGCAAGTGAAGGCCGGTCAGGCCAACCCCTCCCCGCCGGTCGGTCCGGCGCTGGGCCAGCGGGGCCTGAACATCATGGCCTTCGTCAAGGAGTTCAACGCCCGCACGGCCGACCAGCCGCCCGGCACGCCCACGCCCGTCATCATCACCTACTACCAGGACAAGTCCTTCAGCCTGGAGTTCAAGACGGCCCCGGCCTCCTACCTCCTGAAACAGGCGGCGGGCCTGCCGCCGGTCGGCAAGCGCAACCGCGCCAAGGGCTCGGTCAAGCCGGGCCACGCGGAGGCGGGCACGGTGACGGTGGCGCAGATCCGCAAGATCGCCGAGCAGAAGATGCGCGACCTGAACGCCAACGACATCGAGGGCGCGATGCAGATCATCCTCGGGTCGGCCAGGTCCTGCGGCATCGTGGTGAAGGGGTAAGCGCCATGGCACACGTCGGAAAACGCCTGAAAGCCGCCCGCACCGCCTTCGAGGGCAAGGCCTCGCTGCCGGTGGAAGAGGCGGTGAAGCTCGTGAAGTCGGCCGCGACCGCGAAGTTCGACGAGACGGTCGAGATCGCGATGAACCTCGGCGTCGACCCGCGCCACGCCGACCAGATGGTCCGCGGCGTGGTGCAGCTGCCCCACGGCACCGGCAAGACGGTGCGCGTGGCGGTCTTCGCCCGCGGCGCCAAGGCCGACGAGGCGCGCGCCGCCGGGGCCGACATCGTGGGCGCCGAGGACCTGATGGAGACGATCCAGCAGGGCCGCATCGACTTCGACCGCTGCATCGCGACGCCCGACCTGATGCCGCTGGTCGGGCGGCTGGGCAAGATCCTCGGGCCGCGCAACCTGATGCCGAACCCCAAGGTCGGCACGGTGACGATGGACGTGGCGACCGCCGTGACTGCCGCCAAGGGCGGCGAGGTGCAGTTCAAGGTCGAGAAGGCGGGGGTGATCCACGCCGGGGTCGGCAAGGTCAGCTTCACCGACGACAAGCTCGCGGCCAACATCCGCGCCTTCGTCGATGCGGTGACGCGGGCCAAGCCCTCGGGGGCCAAGGGCACCTACGTCAAGAAGGTGTCGGTGTCCTCCACGATGGGGCCGGGCGTCAGCCTCGACCTGTCGACGACGGCGACCGCGTGAGGGATTCCCGGCGGAAACGCCGGGATGCTGCCCGGACCTGTCAGGGTCCGGTTCTGTCCGAGACGGCGGGCGGTGCGCAAACACCATAAGTCCTGCCCGAGATGGGGAACGGATTGCGGAAGCCATTGATGGCGACCGGGGTTTCGGGAACCAGACGGACCCGACCATCGGCCCAAGGGCCGGTGGAACTTGAGCCGGGGGGAAACCCCCACACTTGGAGTGGACTGTGGATAGAGCCCAAAAAGAGAAGGTGGTCGACGAACTCGGCCAGATCTTCGCAAGCTCTGGCGTCGTGGTGGTTGCCCACTACGCGG
>CAZNPW010000094.1:0-6757 GCA_964575185.1 uncultured Exiguobacterium sp. | reverse complement strand
CCGCAGGCGGTCGCGGCGGCACCCCTTCCCGCCGCGCCCGCCGCTGCACCTCCCGCCGCACCGCATGCGCCCGCCGCCGCCGCGCCGCCGCGCGACCCGACGCGCGGGACGGTCACCGACCTGCCCCTGCCGCGCTTCGTCAGCCTGAAGACCGACGACGGCAACGCCCGCCGCGGTCCGGGCCTGACGCACCGCGTCGACTGGATCTTCACGCGCGTGGGCATGCCGCTGAAGATCACCGCCGAATACGAGAACTGGCGCCGGGTCGAGGACATGGACGGGATCGGGGGCTGGGTGCACTATTCGATGCTGTCCGGTGCCCGGACGGTGATCGTCACCGAGGACATGGTCGACGTCCGGACCGAGGCCGACGACTCCGCCCCCGTGGCCTTCCGGGCCGAGGCCGGGGTCATCGCGCGCGTCCTGTCCTGCGCCGACGACTGGTGCCGCATCAGCGCGGACGGCGAGCGCGGCTGGGTCCGCACCCGATCGCTCTGGGGCGTGGCCCCGGGCGAGGTGGTCGAGTGACCGCTTGACCTTGCCGCCGCGCCGGGGCAGGTCGCGCCCATGCCGACCTGGTCCGCCCTGACGACGCTGCCCGGCGAAGACCGCGCCGGGGCGCTGGCCGCCGCGATCGAGGGCATGGACCCCGCCCCCGCCGGCGTCGGCGTGTTCGAGATCGAGGACGGCTCGGGCCTGTGGGAGGTCGGGGCCTACTTCACCGACGCGCCCGACGGCATCGTGCTCGCGCTGTTTGCCGAGGCCTTCGGCGCGAAGCCCTTCGCGCTGTCGGAACTGCCCGACATCGACTGGGTGGCGAAGGTCCACCGCGAGCTGCACCCGGTGGAGGCCGGGCGGTTCTTCGTCTTCGGCCCGCATGACGCGGACAAGGTGCCGCCGGGCCGGGTGGCGCTGCAGATCGAGGCGGCGGTGGCCTTCGGTACGGGACACCACGGCACCACGCTCGGCTGCCTGCGCGCCTGGGACCGGCTTTACGACCAGGGCTTCCGTCCGGCGCGGGTGGCCGACATCGGCGCGGGGACGGCGGTGCTGGCGATGGCCGCCGCGGCGCTGCTGCCCGGTGCGGTCGTGATCGCGAGCGACATCGACCCCGTGGCGGTCGAGGTCTCGGCCGCCAACGTCGCGATCAACGGACTGGCGGGGCGGGTGGAGTGCCTCGAGGCCGCAGGCTTCGCCCACCCGCGGCTGGCGGAGGCCGCGCCCTATGACCTGATCTTCGCCAACATCCTGCGCGGGCCGCTGATCCAGCTCGCCCCGGCGATGGCCGCGCATTGCGCGGCCGCAGGCAGGGTCATCCTGTCCGGCCTGCTCGCAGCCCAGGCAGACGACGTCCGCGCCGCCTATGAAACGCAGGGATTCCGGCAGCTTGCGCGCGAGGATCTGGGCGCCTGGACGGCACTGGTGATGGAACGTCACCAGTAGGCCCCGGCTGTTTCCCCGCATTCGCCGCAGTCGCCGCAATCCCGCCACATTCCGCTCGCAAAAGCGACACGAGGCGGGGGCCGCACTGAGGTATGGACATGACGGACCCCAATCTTGTCGATTTCTACGGCCGGGTGGCGAAGATCAACCGCGACCATGCCAGGGGATACAGGTTCGAATCGGTCGGAACGCTCGGGCGGTCCTTCTACAGCCGGTCGCCGCGAAGGTCGCCGCTCCGGTTCGTGATGCCGCTCCTCACCGTCGCGCTTTGCGCGGTCGGCCTGAAGGCCGCGATCCATTACAGCATCGGGGCCGAGGTCTACCAGGCCCGCGTGGACGCGCTGATGGCAAGCCAGGGGTTCGACCGCATCGGGGCGTATCTCATGGTTGCCGATCCGGCGACGGTCTGGCTGTCGGGCAAGCTGACCGAGACCTTCGGCCCCGGCATGTGACAGCACCGGACATGAAAAGGGCCGCCGGGTTGCCCCGGGCGGCCCTGCGTCATGTCATGACGCGCCTTCCAGCGCGGACCCGACTCAACGGCGAGGCAGGGCCCCGATCGTCTCGATGTCACCGCGGCACAGGCCGATGTCGTCCAGCTCGTGATCGGACAGCTTGGCCAGCGCATTGCGGGTGATGCGGGCGTCATTCCAGGCGGCGACGGCGGAAAAGCCGTCGCTGACGGTCTGGATGAAGCGATAGGTCGTGATCGCGCCAAGGGGCGCGGGGCGAACGTTCGTCGTCGTGGCGGCCATGGCGGGTTCCTTTCAAAACGGCTCATTCCGGGGGCAACCGCCCCTGTGCCCTGCCAGATAGTCGGGCGCTGCGCGAACGGCAACGGGGGTTCCGGCAAGGCCGGGTTGCGCCGGGTGCATGGCTGCTGCCACATTTCCGACATGATCGCACGGCCTGCACCAGCGGCGCACCTCGATGCGCGCCGGATGGTCGCGATCGGCATCCGCCGCCGCGGGGGTCCCGACGGAACAGCGCGTCGGCCCGCCGCGCGCTCTTCCGCCCCTCTTTCCGGCTCAAATACTCCACGGGGGGTGCGGGGGGTGTGAAACCCCCCGCCGACTTCGCCGCGCGAGCGGCGCGGAGGGACTTGGCGCATGTTCCCCTTTCGTGCTAGCCATGCGGGAACATGGGCAGGCCAGCATTGTGATCGGGCGCGTCATCGGGATCGACCCTGGGCTCCGCAACCTCGGCTGGGGGGTGATCGACGTGGCGGGGGCGCGGATCGTCCACGTCGCGAACGGCATCTGCCATACCGACGGCGATGCGGACCTGCCCGCGCGGCTGCGGTCGCTGCACGAACAGCTTTCCGCGGTTTTCGCGCGGCATGCGCCGCAGGCGGCGGCGGTGGAGCATACCTTCGTGAACAAGGACGCGGTGGCGACGCTGAAGCTCGGGCAGGCGCGGGGCATCGCGCTTCTGGTGCCGGCGCAGGCGGGGCTGGCGGTCGGGGAATATGCGCCGAACGCGGTGAAGAAATGCGTCGTGGGCGTGGGGCACGCGGCCAAGGTGCAGGTCGACCACATGGTGCGGCTGCACCTGCCCGGGGTGGTGCTCGCCGGGCCGGACGCGGCGGATGCGCTCGCCGTCGCGATCTGCCATGCGCATCACCTGCAGTCGGCGGGTCGGCTGTCGGCCGCGCTGAAGGCCGCGTCGTGATCGGCCGCATCGCCGGGCGGCTCGATTACCGCGGGGCCGACCACGTGCTGATCGACGTGGCGGGCGTGGGGTATCTGGTCCACGTCAGCGACCGCACGCTCGCCGGGCTGCCGGGGCCGGGGGCGGCGGTGGCGCTGTATACCGACCTTCTGGTGCGCGAGGACCTGCTGCAGCTTTTCGGCTTCCCGACGCTTCTGGAAAAGGAGTGGCACCGGCTCTTGATGACCGTGCAGGGGGTGGGCGCGAAGGCGAGCATGGCGATCCTGTCGGCGCTGGGGGCCGAGGGCGTGGCCCGCGCCATCGCGATGGGCGACGCGCGCAGCGTGCAGGCGGCGCAGGGCGTGGGGCCGAAGCTCGCCCAGCGGGTGATCCTGGAACTGAAGTCCAGGGCCCCGGCGATGATGGGGGCGCAGGACCGCAGCGCGGGCGCGGAGACGCCGGCGGAGCCGGAGGCAGCCGCATCCGCCCCCCGCCGCGCGTCGCCGCCCGCGCCGGTCGCCACCGCCGAGGCGCTGTCGGCGCTGCAGAACCTGGGCTACGCCCCGGCGGACGCGGCGCAGGCCGTGGCGACGGTCGCCGCCGGGACGCCGGATGCGGATACCGCGACCCTGATCCGCCTGTCGCTGCGGCGGCTGGCCCCGAAGGGGTGACGATGGACCGCACGGCTCATGCGGGACCGCCGAGGGGGGGCTGCCTGCCCCCCCGCCGCTGCGCGGCACCCCCCGGGAGTATTTGTGGCCGGAAAGAGGGGCGGGGATGAGTCCGGACCCCCTCCTGCGCCCCGACCCCCTGCCCGAGGACGACCGCGCGCTGCGGCCGCAGCTGCTGTCCGAGTTCATCGGCCAGGCCGAGGCGCGGGCGAACCTGAAGGTCTTCATCGAAAGCGCGCGGATGCGGGCGGCGGCGATGGACCATACGCTGTTCTACGGCCCGCCCGGCCTCGGCAAGACCACGCTCGCGCAGATCATGGCGCGCGAGCTCGGCGTGGGGTTCCGCATGACCTCCGGCCCGGTGCTGGCGCGGCCCGGCGACCTGGCGGCGATCCTGACCAACCTCGAGCCGCGCGACGTGCTGTTCATCGACGAGATCCATCGCCTGTCGCCGGTGGTGGAGGAGGTGCTGTATCCCGCGCTCGAGGACTTCGCGCTCGACCTCGTGATCGGCGAGGGGCCGGCGGCGCGGACGGTGCGGATCGACCTGCAGCCCTTCACGCTGGTGGGCGCGACGACGCGGCTCGGCCTGTTGACCACGCCGCTGCGCGACCGCTTCGGCATCCCGACGCGGCTGATGTTCTACACCGAGGACGAGCTTTACCAGATCGTCAGCCGCCAGGCGCGGCTGATGGGCGTGCAGGCCGACGAGGCCGGGTGCCGCGAGGTCGCGCGGCGCGCCCGGGGGACGCCGCGGATCGCCGGGCGGCTGCTGCGGCGGGTGGTGGATTTCGCGCTGGTCGAGGAGGGGGGGCGCGTCACCCGCGCGCTCGCCGACCGGGCGCTGACGCGGCTGGGGGTGGACCGGGCCGGGCTCGACGGGGCCGACCGGCGGTATCTGGCGCTGATCGCCGAGAACTACGGCGGCGGGCCGGTGGGGGTGGAGACGCTGTGCGCCGCGCTGAGCGAGGCACGCGACGCGATCGAGGAGGTGATCGAGCCCTTCCTGTTGCAGCAGGGCCTGATCCAGCGCACCCCGCGCGGCCGGATGCTGACCGCCCGCGCCTGGGCGCATCTGGGGCTGCCCGCTCCGAAGGGGCAGGCCACGCTCTTCGATGACTGACGCGGCGGCGCCGTTCCCCCGGGCGGACGCGGCGGGGATCTGCGGGAAGGCCGGAAGAAGCCGCTGCCGGGCGGGCCTGCGGCCCGGCCGCGCGGCATGACGCACGCCTTCGCCCTGCGCGTCTACTACGAGGACACCGACCTTGCCGGGCACGTCTATCACGCCAATTACCTGCGCTTCATCGAAAGGGCGCGGACCGAATGGGTCGCGGGGCTCGGCGTCGACCAGGGGGCGCTGCGCGACCGCGGCCTGGTCTTCGCGGTGCGGCGCATCGAGGCCGACTACCTGCGGCCCGCGCGCTTCGGCGACGACCTGCTGGTGACGACCACCCCGCTGGCTGTCACCGGCGCGACCGTGCGGCTCGGCCAGGAGGTGGGGCGGGGCGGGGTGCGGCTGTTCGCGGCGCAGGTGACGCTGGTGGCGATGGGTGCCGACGGGCGGCCGCAGCGGCTGCCGCCGGTGCTGCGGGGCCTGCGGTAGGCCGCGCAGAAACGCGGTTGTGTTGGCATTCCGCTTCAAATCCGGCTAAGGAGTGTGCAAAGGGCTGCGTCAGACGGCCGGGACAACGAGCAGGCACATGGAAACCGAAGCACTCGCTGCTGCGCAGAACCTCGATTTCTCGGTCTGGGGCCTGTTCATGCAGGCGACCCTCACGGTCAAGCTGGTGATGATCGGGCTGGTCGCGATGAGCTTCTGGTCCTGGGCCATCATCGTCCAGAAATACATCGCCTACCGCGCCGCCCGGCGTGAGGCCGAGATCTTCGACCGCGCCTTCTGGTCGGGCGAGCCGCTGGACGAGCTGTTCGAGAAGATCGGGCCGACCCCGGAGGGGGCGAGCGAGAAGATCTTCGCGGCCGGGATGCTGGAATGGCGGCGCAGCCACAAGAAGGACGGCGGGCTGATCGCGGGGGCGCAGAGCCGGATCGACCGGGCCATGGACGTGGCCATCGCGCGCGAGGCCGAGCGGCTGAACGGCGGGGTCGGGTTTCTGGCCACGGTGGGGTCGACGGCGCCCTTCATCGGGCTGTTCGGCACGGTCTACGGCATCATGCACGCCTTCACCCAGATCGCGGCGGCGCAGAACACCGATCTCGCGACGGTCGCCCCCGGCATCGCCGAGGCGCTGCTCGCCACCGGCATCGGTCTGGTCGCGGCCATCCCGGCGGTGGTGTTCTACAACAAGCTGAACGGCGACAGCGACCGCATCGTCGGCGGCTACGAGGCCTTTGCCGACGAGTTCGCGACGATCCTGTCGCGCCAGCTGGACGCGGCCTGATGGGGGCCGGGGTCGTCCAGAAGGACGGGGGCGGGCGGCGGGGCCGGCGGCGGGGCAGGTCCGCCGCGATGTCCGAGATCAACATCACGCCCTTCGTCGACGTGATGCTGGTGCTGCTCATCATCTTCATGGTGGCGGCCCCGCTCCTGACCGTGGGCGTGCCGGTGAACCTGCCGCAGACCGCCGCCGCCGCGCTGCCGGTCGAGCAGGAGGAGCCGCTGTCGGTCACCATGACCGCCGACGGCCAGGTCATGATCCAGGAATCGCCGGTGCCCGGGACCGAACTCGTCACGCGGCTGCGCGCCATCGCGGCCGAGCGGCAGGGCGACAAGATCTTCCTGCGCGCCGACGGGGCGGTGCCCTATGCGCAGGTCGCGCAGGTGATGGGCGCGCTGTCGTCGGCCGGGTTCACGAACATCGGGCTGGTCACCGACAACGGCGGGCCCGCCATGGATTCCGGCGGCTGACGCGTCTGACGGGGACATGCGCACGGGCCAGATCATCTCTGCCATAGGCCATCTGGCCGTCATCCTCTGGATCGTCCTGGGGGATGTGCTGTTCCGCGAGGATCCGCCCGCCGAGCTGACGGTGACC
>CAZNPW010000093.1:0-8009 GCA_964575185.1 uncultured Exiguobacterium sp. | reverse complement strand
CAGCAGGCAGCGCACGATCTCCACCCGCTGGCGCTCGCCCGCCGACAGGTCGCCCACCGCGCGCGCGGGGTCGAGCGGCAGGCCGTAGGCGCGGCTCACCTCGGCGATCCGCGCCGCGAGCCGCGGCATCGGCGGCGGCGCCTCCATCCCCAGCGCCACGTTCTCGGCCACGCTGAGGGCGTCGAACAGGCTGAAGTGCTGGAACACCATCCCGACCCCCGCCGCCCGCGCCGCCGCCGGCCGTGCCGGGGCATGGGGCCGCCCCAGCAGCCGCATCGCCCCCGCGTCGGGCTTCACCAGGCCGTAGATCGCCTTCACCAGCGTCGACTTCCCCGCCCCGTTCTCGCCCAGAAGCGCATGGACCTCCCCCGCCCGCACGGTCAGGCTGACGTCCTGGTTGGCCACGACCTCCGGATAGGCCTTGGTCAGCCCCTCGATCGCCAGAACCTCGGTCATGCGATGATCCTCCCTGTGGCGGCGGCGGGCCGGGCCAGGAAAGCCGCCGCCACGCCGACGGCGATGGCCTGCGGATGCTTGCCGAGACCCGGGTCCCCGATCGGGCAGGCGATCCGCGCGATGCCCGCAGGCGCGTGCCCCAGCGCCGCCAGCCGCGACCGGAACCGCGCGGCTTTCGTGGCCGATCCGATCAGCCCCAGCGACCGGAAGCCGTGCCCCAGCAGCCGGTGGCAGATCTCCAGGTCGAGCGCATGACTGAAGGTCATGACCAGATGCTCGGCGTCGGGCGGCGGGACGGCGTCGATCCCCGCCAGCGCCACCCCGGCGGGGATCTCGGCGGGATAGCGGTCGCGCGCCACGTCCGCCCAGGTGACCGCGACCCCCGGCAGCGGGGCCATCACCGCCACCACCGCGCGGCCCACATGCCCCGCGCCCCAGACCCACAGGTGCCGCCGCGGCACCGCCACCGGCTCCACCAGCCAGCCCTGCACGATCTGCGTCGCGGGCAGGTCGCCCTGCCGCCGCGCCCGGTCCATCACCCGCGCCACCGCCAGCGGCATCGCCCCCGGCCCCCGGGCGACGACCGGCCCGTCGGGCACCCGGTCCCACACCTCGGTCCACAGCGTCACCGCCCCGCCGCAGCACTGGCCCCGCGCCGGGCCGAGCGCGATGCGGTCGACGCGGCGGGTCCCGGTCGCGATCAGCGCGCGCGCCTGCGCGACGGCCTCCCACTCCAGCGCCCCGCCGCCGATCGTCCCCGCCTGCCCGTCCGCCCAGACGAGCATCGCCGCTCCCGCCTCGCGCGGGGCGCTGCCGTGTACGGCCGCCACCACCACCCGCGCGACCGGGCCATGGGCCAGCGCCGCCGCCAGGGCCTCGCGGTCAAACATCGCGCACCCGCTGGATCGCCCACAGCACCCGCTCGGGCGTCGCGGGCGCGTCGAGCGCCGGATAGACCGACCCGTCGCCGCAGGCCGCCACCGCGTCCGACAGCGCGAGCAGCACCGAATTGGCCAGCATCAGCGGCGGCTCGCCCACCGCCTTCGACTTGCCCACCGCGTCCTCGCGGTTGGCCTCGCCCCACAGCGCCACGTTGAACACCCGCGGCGCATCCGACGCGGCGGGGATCTTGTAGGTCGCGGGCGCGTGCGTCAGGAGCCGCCCCTTGCCGTCCCAGACCAGCTCCTCGGTCGTGAGCCAGCCTGCGCCCTGCACGAAACCGCCCTCGATCTGGCCCAGGTCGATCGCCGGGTTCAGGCTGGTGCCGGTGTCGTGCAGGATGTCGGTCCGCAGGATGCGATGCGCGCCGGTCAGCGTGTCGACCACCACCTCGGTCACCGCCGCGCCATAGGCGAAATAGTAGAACGGCCGCCCGGAGCCACGGATGCGGTCCCAGACGATGCGCGGCGTCGCATAGAACCCCGTCGCCGACAGGCCCACCCGCGCCTGATAGGCCCACATCGCCACGCGGGCGAAGTCGTAGGCCTCGCCCGCCACGCGCACCGTGCCGTCCAAGAACCGCACCTGCGCCGCCTTGACCTGGTGCTTCTCGGCGATGAACGCCGCCATCCGGTCGCGGATCGTGCAGGCCGCGGCCTCGGCCGCCTTGCCGTTCAGGTCCGACCCGCTGGAGGCCGCGGTGGCCGACGTGTTCGGCACCTTGCCCGTATCCGTCGGCGTGATGCGGATCGCCCCCGCGGGCAGCCCGAACACCCCGGCCACCACCTGCGCGACCTTCTGGTTCAGCCCCTGCCCCATCTCGGTCCCGCCGTGGTTCAGGTGGACCGAGCCGTCCTGATAGACATGCACCAGCGCCCCCGCCTGGTTCAGCCAGGTGAGCGTGAAGCTGATCCCGAACTTCACCGGCGTCAGCGCGATCCCCCGCTTCAGCACCGGGTTGGCCGCGTTCCACGCCGCCACGCGGGCGCGCCGGGCGTGGTAGTCCGACGTCTCCACCAGCCGGTCCACGATCCGGTCCGCGACGAAGTCCTCGACCGGCATCCCGTAATGGGTGAACTGCACGTCCCCTTTCATCTTGCCGGAAATACCTCGAGGGGGTGCGGGGGGGCTGGCCCCCCCGTCCGGCGCCGCCGCATAGAAGTTGCGCCGCCGCACCTCCAGCGGGTCCAGCCCCAGCACATGCGCGACGTGGTCCACCACGCGCTCCACCCCCAGCATCCCCTGCGGCCCGCCGAAGCCGCGGAAGGCCGTCGCGCTGGCCGTATGCGTGCGCAGCCGGTGGCTTTCCACCGCCATGTGCGGGATGTGATAGCAGTTGTCGGCATGCAGCATCGCCCGGTCGGCCACGGCGAGCGACAGGTCCTGGCTCCACCCGCAGCGCACGAGCTGCCGGAAGCTCAGCCCGAGGATGCGGCCCTGGTCGTCGAACCCCGCGCGATAGTCGATCCGCGCATCATGCCGCTTGCCGGTGATGACGAAATCGTCGTCGCGGTCGTAACGCATCTTGCACGCCCGCCCCGTCAGCCGCGCCGCGATGGCGCAGGCGATGGCCAGCGCGTTGCCCTGGCTTTCCTTGCCGCCGAAGCCGCCGCCCATGCGGCGCACCTCCACCCGCACCGCGCTCATCGGCAGGCCGAGCGCGTGCGCGACCTTGTGCTGGATCTCCGTCGGGTGCTGGGTCGAGGCGTAGACGGTCATCCCGTCCTCGCCCGGCACGCAGGCCGCGACCTGGCCCTCGAGGTAGAAATGTTCCTGCCCGCCGATCTCGATGCTGCCGTCCACCACCCGCGGCGCGGCGGCGATGGCGCGGGTGGCGTCCCCCTTGGCCCAGACGACCGGCCCCTGCTCGAACCGGCTGCCTGCCGCCAGCGCGTCGTCGATGGTCAGGATCGGCACCGCCTCGGTGCAGGTCATCCCGGCTGCCCGCGCGGCCCTGCGGGCGGCGAGGTGGCTGTCGGCCACCACCAGGAACACCGGCTGGCCGTGGAACATGATGTCCCGCGACAACAGCGGCTCGTCATGCGCGACCGGGGCGCAGTCGGGCATCGGGGAAAGGTCGTCCGGCCCGATCACCGCCACCACCCCCGGCGCCGCGCGCACCGGCGCAAGGTCGAGCGCCGCGATCCGCCCGTGCGCGATGGGCGCCAGCCCGAAGCACAGGTGCAGGACCGGCCCGGGCAGCGGGATGTCGTCGGCATAGCGCGCCTGCCCCGTGACGTGCAGGTGCGCGCTGTCGTGCGGCAGGGGTTTCCCGACGCTCACGGCGCGACCCGCAGGATGTCGACCGCCCGGCCCTCCAGGTCCATCGCGTAGCGGCGCAGCATGTTCTGCGCCGCCAGCAGCCGGTAGGCCGCGCTGGCGCGGGCGTCGGTCAGCGGCTGGAAGTCCCGCGCCAGCGCGGCCGCCGCGGCGGCGACGGCCGCGTCGCCCCAGGACCGGCCCGCAAGCGCAGCCTCGGCGGCGGCCGCGCGCTTCGGCGTGCCCGCCATGCCACCGAACACGAGCCGGGCGGCGGTGACTGTGCCGCCCTCCACGGTCACGTTGAAACACCCGCAGACCGCGCTGATGTCGTCGTCGAACCGCTTCGACAGCTTGTAGCACCGCAAGGCCGGAGCGCGGGCCGGGAAGCTCACCGCCTCCACGAACTCCCCCGGCCGCCGGTCCTGCCTGCGGTAGCCCAGGAAGAAGTCCTCCAGCGGCAGGTCGCGGCGGCTGTCGCCCTGCCGCAGGTGCAGCGTCGCGCCCATCGCGATCAGCGCGGGGGCGGCATCGCCGATCGGGCTGCCGTTGGCGATGTTGCCGCCGACCGTGGCGGCGGCCCGTACCTGCTCCGCCCCGAACCGGCGCAGGAGCTCGGCGAAGGCCGGGTGGCTCTCCGCGACGGCCCGGCGCAGCGCAGCCATCGTGACGCAGGCCCCGACGCGCAGCCGGTCCCCGTCACGGTCGATCCGCGACAGGTCGGGCAGGCCCGCGATGAAGGCGACCGGGTCGAGGTCACGCAGGCCCTTCGTCACCCAGAGCCCCACGTCGGTCGCCCCGGCGATCAGCGTCCCTTCCGGGTGCGCGAGGTACCACCGCGCCAGATCGTCCGCGTCCCGCGGGCGGAACCCGTGCAGGGGGGCTGTCTGCCCCCCTCGCGCCTCGCGGCGCTCACCCCCCGAGGATATTTCCGGGAAAGTGAATGGGGCACGAAGATGCTCCGGCACCGCTGCGCCTTCCGCCGCCCGCGCCGCCCGCAGGATCGGCGCATAGCCGGTGCAGCGGCAGAGGTTGCCGGCCAGCCGGTCATCGTGGTCGGTCGCCCCGTTGGCATGGGCGACCGCCATGCTGACCACGAACCCGGGCGTGCAGAAGCCGCATTGCGACCCGTGATGCGCCACCATCGCCGCCTGCACGGGGTGCGGCGTGCCGTCGGGGGCAGCCATGCCTTCGACCGTGCGCACCGCGCGGCCGTGGACCTGCGGCACGAACAGGATGCAGGCGTTCAGCGCGCGGGTCCCGGCCGCATCGGTCACCATCACCGTGCAGGCCCCGCAGTCGCCCTCGTTGCACCCTTCCTTGGTGCCGGTCAGGCCGCGCGCCTCGCGCAGCCAGTCGAGCAGCGTCCGGGCGGGCGGCGTGTCCACCCGCACCTCTGCCCCGTTCAGGGAAAACACCGTCTGCATCGGGACGAACCCGCCGCCTTACCCGTCTGCCGTGGGGCCTGATTGCGTGGTCGATGCGGCGTAGAGCACGCGCCCCCTGTCCGCCATGAAAGCGGGGATCGCGCCGCGCTGCAAGTGGGCAGCCCGGGTCTACGGGCGCAAGCCGTCCATGACGCGGACGAGTTCGGCCGAGATCCCGGGCTCGCTCAGCGCGTGGCCGGCCATGGCGACCATCCGCAGCTCCGCGTTGGGCCAGCCGTCGGCAAGCTTCCAGGCCGCCCAGGGCGGGCAGATCATGTCGTAGCGGCCCTGCACGATGACCGCCGGCAGGTGCCGGATGCGGTGCCGCTCGCGCAGGATCCAGCCGTCTTCCTCCAGAAAGCCCGCGTTGTGGAAGAAGTGATTCTCCAGCCGCGCGAAGGCGCGCGCGTATTCCGCCGGGCTTTCGCCCATCGGCCCGTCGGTCTGGATCGAGGCGAGCGCGTTCTCCCAGTTCGCCCAGATGCGGCCGAAACGCGTTTCTTCCAGGAGGTTGCCGGAAAACAGCCGCTGGTGGTAGCTCGCGATGGGCGTCTTGCGCTCGGCCGGGGGCAGCGCGCCAATGAAGCGATGCCAGAGCTCGGGGAAGAAGGCCCCCGCCCCGCCGCCGTAGAACCAGTCGAGCTCGGACTTGGTCATCAGGAACACGCCGCGCAGCACCAGGCCCTGCACCCGGTCGGGGTGGCGGATGGCGTAGATCAGCGCCAGCGTCGCCCCCCAGCTGCCACCGAACAGCATGAGACGGTCGAGGCCCAGCGTGCGGCGGATCGCCTCGATATCGCTGACCAGATGCCAGGTCGTGTTCATGTCGACGCTGGCGTGCGGCCGCGACCGGCCGCAGCCGCGCTGGTCGAACAGGATCACCCGGTAATGCGCGGGGTCGAAGTAGCGCCGCATCGCCGGGCTGCACCCGCCGCCCGGACCGCCATGCAGCACCAGCACGGGAACACCCGACGGGCTGCCGCATTGCTCGACGTAGATGCGATGGCCGTCCCCCACGTCAAGGACGCGCTGGTCGAAGGGGTCGATCGGCGGATACAGGAACTCCACCGCCCGTCGCTGGCCTGATCGCTGGTCCATCTCCGCCCTATATGGATGCGGGACTGTGCGCCGTCAGCGGGCGTGTTGCAAGGAGATTGGGCATGACGACGATCGACCCGGCCGAGGTCGCGAAGTTCGAGGCGATGGCGGCCGAATGGTGGAACCCCGACGGCAAGTTCAAGCCGCTGCACATGCTGAACCCCTGCCGGCTGGACTACATCACGGCCCAGATCGCCGCCCAGTTCGGCCGCGACCCGCGCGCGCCGAAGCCCTTCGCGGGCCTGCGGCTCCTCGACATCGGCTGCGGCGGCGGCCTCCTGTGCGAGCCGATGGCGCGGCTCGGCGCCGAGGTCCTGGGCGCCGACGCCGCCCCCCGCAACATCCCCGTCGCGCGCCTGCACGCCGAACGGGCGGGCCTCGCCATCGACTACCGCGTCACGACCGCCGAGGACCTCGCGGCGGCGGGCGAGGCCTTCGACGTGGTCCTCAACATGGAGGTGGTGGAGCACGTCGCCGACCCCCAGGCCTATACCGATGCCTGCGCCCGGCTCCTGAAACCCGGCGGGCTGATGGTCTGCTCGACCCTCAACCGCAACCCGAAGTCCTTCGTCATGGCGATCATCGGGGCGGAATGGGTGATGCGCTGGCTGCCGAAGGGCACCCACGACTGGAAGAAGTTCATCACCCCCGACGAGCTTTACGCCATGATCCGCAAGGCGGGCCTGACGCCGGTGGACCGCAAGGGCATGGTCTTCAACCCGGTCGCCTGGTCCTGGTCGCTGTCGGACCGCGACCTGTCCTGCAACTACGTCACGGCGAGCGTGAAGTGAGGGGGGCCGTCTGCCCCCCTCTTGGCGCGTTGCGCCAATTCACCCCCCGAGGATATTTTGAGGAAGATGAAGGCAGCCGAGCGCAGCATTTCCAGGGCAGGCGTGCCGACCGTCGCGGTCCCGGTGCCGCGTGTCGAAGGACAACCCCGGCGCGCGCCGCCCAGCCCTCTTCGCAGGGCATTAAGGTTAATGCGCCCTCATCTTCCGGCAAATATCCTCGGGGGGTGAGCCCCCGCAGGGGGCGAGGGGGGCAGACAGCCCCCCTGCGTCCTCAGGCCAGCGACCGCACGACCTCTTCGCGCTCGAAGATCTCGATGACATCGTTCTGCCGGATGTCGTCGTAGTTCTCGAAGGCCATGCCGCATTCCTGGCCCGACTGGACTTCCTTCACCTCGTCCTTGAAGCGCTTCAGCGTCTTCAGCGTGCCCTCGTGGATCACCACGTTGTCGCGCAGCAGCCGCACGCCCGCCGACCGGCGCGCCACGCCCTCGGTGACGAGGCAGCCCGCGACCTTGCCCACGTTCGACACCTTGAAGACCTCGAGGATCTTTGCGTAGCCGATGAAGTTCTCGCGCACCTCGTTCTTCAACAGGCCCGAGGCCGCCGCCTTGATGTCGTCGACCAGGTCGTAGATGATCGAGTAGTAGCGGATCTCCACGCCCTTCTGGTTGGCCGCCGTCCGCGCGCTGGCGTTGGCCCGCACGTTGAACCCGATGATCGGCGCCCCCGAGGCTTCCGCGAGGCCCACGTCGCTGTCGGTGATGGCGCCGACGCCCGAATGCAGCACGCGCACGCGCACCTCGTCGTTGCCGACCTTCTCCAGCGCCTGCACGATCGCCTCGGCGCTCCCCTGCACGTCGGCCTTCACCAGCACGGGCAGTTCCGCCACGCTCTGGTCGGCCTTGGCCTTGGCCATCAGCTGCTCCAGCGTCGTCGCCGCCCCCGCCGCCGCGCGCTTGTCCTTCGCCGCCTTCTCGCGGTAGTCGGCGATCTCGCGCGCCTGCGCCTCGGTCTCGACGACGTTCAGCACGTCGCCCGC
>CAZNPW010000092.1:0-8214 GCA_964575185.1 uncultured Exiguobacterium sp. | reverse complement strand
CCCTCGGCCGGGGCCGCGCGCGGCGCGCGGTCACGGCGGGGTCCGGGCGCGCGTTCGGGGCGCGGGCGCGGCTTCGGGGCCCAGGTGAAGGTATAGAACGCCTCGACCTCGGGTGCCGCCGCCTCCGGCACGGGCTCGGGCGGGATCAGCGAGACCTCCTCGGGCACCGGATTCACCGGCGCCTCGACCGGCGGCACGGGCGCGGGCGCGGCCCTGGCCTTCGGCCGTTCGCCCCGCGCGCCCCGGTAGCCGAGGCCCGCCATCAGGTCGGCGAAATGATCGAGCGACAGGCCGGTGATCGACAGCATCTCGGGCACCGCCTCGAACCCCGCGCGGCTGTCGCGCAGCCGCAGCATGTCGGCCAGCCGCTCCAGCATGTCGATGCGGATCGCCCGCGCCCCCGCCGGATGATAGCCGGCCAGCGTGTAGTGCACCTTCGGCACGCCCTCGACGTTGGGGATCGTGACCAGCCCCGGCGGCGGGCTTTCGGGGAAGGTGTCGAGGCCCTGGAACAGGCTCCACAAGACCAGCCGCAGCCGCGTCGGCGCGGGCTTCAAGAGCAGCGGCAGGAAGATCGTGTATTGCCCGAACCGCACCCCGTGCTTGCGCAAGGCCCCCCGCGCGTCCTGGTCCAAGGCCTTGATGTCCCCCGCGATGTCCTCGCGCGGGATCACCCCCAGCCCTTCCGACAGCCGGAACGCCACGCCCCGCGCCAGCCCCTGCAGCGCCTCGTCCCGCGTCATCGCCAGGAGCGGGTCGAACAGCGCGTTCACCTTGCGGTCGATGAAGTGCTGCAGCCGCCGGCGGACCTTCTCGGCGACCTCCGGCCCCGCCTCCTCGTCGACGAAGGCCTCGACCACGGGCCGCGTGACCTCCGGCCCGCGCGCCAGCTTGCCGACGGCGAGCGTGCCCCACATCAGCCCGCCCTGTTCGGTGAAATCGACCTCGGTGTCGGGCGCGTTGTAGAAGCGGTCGGCGCGCAGGTGGAACTCGGGCCGCAGCGCCTGTTCGGCCGCCTGGCGCAGCGCGCGCGCCTCGCCCTCGCTGGCCGCCGCGTCCTGGCGGAAGCGGAAGCCCTCCAGCCGCCCGACGCTGTGGCCTTCCACGGTCACGTCGCCCTTGTCGTTCACCTCGGCCACGAGGGTCTCCTTCTGCTTCAACCGGCGCATCAGCACCGACGTGCGCCGGTCGACGAACGCCCTGGTCAGCGCGGCGTGCAAGCCGTCCGACAGGCGGTCTTCTACCGCGCGCGCCCGGTCGCGCCAATGGGTTTCGTCCTCGACCCAGCCCGGGCGCTGGGTCACATAGGTCCAGGTGCGGATGTAGGCGAGCCGCTTCGACAAGGTGTCGATGTCGCCCTCGGTCCGGTCCAGCCGGTCGATCTGCTGGGCGATCCAGTCGGCGGGAATCTGCCCCGTCTGCACGAAGTCGAAGATGCGCGCCAGAAGCCCGGCATGGTCGGCCTCGCTGGTCGAGCGGAAATCCGGCACCCGGCAGACGTCCCACAGCCGCTCCACGTCGCGGGGGGAACGCACCCGGCCCGTCACCTCGGGCATCGCGGCCAGGGCCTTCAGCGCCACCACGTCGTCCGCATCGCGCGCCCGGCTCAGCCAGGGGTTGTCGGCGGGCGCCTCCAGGCTGCGCACCAGCCGCTCCACCGTCCCGAACTCCAGCCGCGCGTTGCGCCACTGCAACGTGCGGACCGGCGCGAAGCGGTGGTTCTCGATGGCCGCGACCGTCTCCTCGTCGAGGGGCCGCGCCTCGCCGGTGACGCCGAAGGTCCCGTTCTCGGTGTGCCGCCCGGCGCGCCCCGCGATCTGCGCGATCTCCTGCGGCCAGAGGCCCCGCATCCGCCGCCCGTCGAACTTCGCCAGGGCCGAGAACGCCACATGCCGGATGTCGAGGTTCAGCCCCATCCCGATGGCATCGGTGGCGACGAGGTAATCCACGTCGCCGTTCTGGTAGAGCTCGACCTGCGCGTTCCGCGTCCGCGGGCTCAAGGCCCCCATCACCACCGCGCAGCCGCCCTTCTGCCGCCGGATCAGCTCGGCGATGGCATAGACGTTGTCGACGCTGAACCCCACGATGGCGCTGCGCGGCGGCATCCGGCTCAGCTTCTTCGACCCGGCCCAGGTCAGCGTGGAAAACCGCTCGCGCCGGACGAACCCGGCCCCCGGCACCAGCGCGGCGATCGCCCCCCGCATCGTCTCGGCCCCGAGGAACAGCGTCTCGTGCAGGCCCCGCGCGCGCAGCAGCCGGTCGGTGAAGACATGCCCCCGCTCGGGGTCGGCACAGAGCTGGATCTCGTCCACCGCGACGAAATCGGCCCCGATCTCCAAGGGCATCGCCTCGACCGTGCAGACCCAGTACTGGGTCCGCTCGGGCACGATCCGCTCCTCGCCGGTGACCAGCGCCACGACCGACGGCCCCCGCTGCGCCACGATCCGGTCGTAGACCTCGCGCGCGAGCAGCCGCAGCGGCAGGCCGATCACCCCCGTCCGGTGCGCCAGCATCCGCTCGATTGCATAGTGCGTCTTGCCGGTGTTGGTGGGCCCCAGCACCGCCGTGACCCGCGCCTGGGATGACATTGCGGCGGCCTTAGAGTTCCCGGCCCCGAAGCGTGGCCTCGAGCGCGGCGACGTGCTCCTGCAGCCCGTCCAGATAGGGATTGATCGCCAGCGCCGCACGGTAGGCGCCGACCGCCCTTTCGGTGTCGCCCATCCCTTCGAGGATCGCGCCGAGGCCCGACAGCGCGCTCCAGCTGTGCGGGTTCAGGGTCAGCGCGCGGGCGATGTCGTCGACCGCGGGACCGAACTCGCCCGCCATGTAGAAGGCCGTCGCCCGGGCGTTCCAGCCTTCGGCGAAGGCGGGCGCGTGGTCGGTCAGCGCCGTCAGGTGCTCGATGGCCGTGGTCCAGTCCTCCGCCGTCATCGCGTCGCGCCCGCGCTGCAGCAGCAGGTCCATCGCGGCCGAGCCCGAACTGTCCCACTTCATCTGGATCTCGCGCGCGATCCGGTCGGCCTCGCCCGCGTCCTGCGCGGCGGCGAGCCGGTCGTAGAGGGGCTGCATCTGCGGATCGTCCCCGGCGGGCGCGGCGGTCGCCATCGCCGACGCCACGACACAGTTGAGGATCAGGGCGCGACATCGCATACCGCCATGGTAGCATCGCGGCGCACGAATGAAAGCGCCGCCCCAACCGATCAAGGAATCGTCATGTCCGACCTGCTGACCCGGGCCGCCGAAGCGCTGGCCCGCAAGATCCCGTCCTTCGACGGCACCGCCAGGTTCGTCTTCACCGGCCACGGCAGCCTCATGCTCGGCCCCGACGGGGTGCGCGTGGCCACAGGGTCCGCGGCCGAGCCCGCCGACGTCACGCTCACCGCCGCGGCCGAGGTGTTCGAGGCGATCCTCGACGGCGGGATGAACCCGACCATGGCCTTCATGACGGGCAAGCTGTCGGTCGACGGCAACATGGGCCTCGCCATGCAGCTCGGCACCCGCCTTTGACCGATGCGCCCGTCCTGTCGGCCTGGGCCGAGGGCGGGCGCGCGGTCTGGATCACCGCCTCCGACGGGGTGCGGCTGCGCGCCATGACGTGGGACGGGGGCGGCCGCGGCACCGTCCTGATCCTGCAGGGACGCACCGAATGGTGTGAGAAGTTCGCCCCCGCCGCGCGCGCCCTGACCGCCGCGGGCTATACCGCCGCGGCGGTCGACTTCCGCGGCCAGGGCTTCTCCGACCGGCTGATCCCCGACCGCCGCCTCGGCCATGTCGGCGCGATGGCCGACTACCAGCGCGACCTCGCGGCGCTCCTCGCCCACACCGCCCCCCTGCCCAGGCCCCTCTACCTGCTGTCGCACTCGATGGGCGGTGCCATTGCGCTGCGCGCGCTGCACCAGGGCCTCCGCGTCGCCGCCGCCGCCTTTTCCGCGCCGATGTGGGGCATCCGCATCCCGCCGCACCTGCGGCCCTTCCAGGGCGCCTTCCGCACCCTCTACCGCCGCCGCGGCCTGATGCTCGCCCCCGCCCCCACCACCCGCGCCGCCCCCTATTGCCTGCGCAAGCCCTTCCCCGGCAACCGCCTGACCCGCGACCGCGCGGAGTGGGACCTGATGCGCGCCCAGCTGCTGACGCATCCCGAACTCCAGGTCGGCGGCCCGACGATGCACTGGCTCGAGATCGCGCTGGCCGAATGCGCCGCCCTGCGCGCCCTGCCCCCGCCCGCCGTCCCCGCCCTCGTCGCCTGGGGCGGGATGGAGCGGACCGCCGACCGCTTCGCCATGGCCGCGCTCGCCGCCCGCTGGCCCGGCGCACAGGCCAGGGTCTACCCCGGCGCGCGCCACGAGGTGCTGATGGAAACCCCGGAGGTCCGCAATGACCTTCTCGCCCGGGTCGCCGCGCTCTTCGCAGACACCCCTGACCGCCACTCTCTTTCCGGCTCAAATACTCCACGGGGGGTGCGGGGGGTGTGAAACCCCCCGCTCGGACAGCCGGGTCACGTCCCCCGTGCGGCCTCGTGTCCGCCCCACCGGGCACCACCCCCCCTCCCGCGGGGAAGGGCCGGGGTGGAGGGGCCGCCAGCGCGACGCCTCAGGCCAGCGCCGCCGCGACCTCGTCGGTCATGTCGAAGTTCGCCGTCACGGTCTGGACGTCGTCATCCTCCTCCAGCACGTCGATCAGCTTCATCAGCCGCTCGGCCTCCTCCAGCCCCACGTCGGTCCGGGTCTGCGGCCGCCACACCAGCCTGGCCTCCCGCGCCTCGCCCAGGCTGCCTTCCAGCGCATCCGTGACCGCCGACAGATCCTCCGCCGCGCAGGTGATCCAGTGGCCGTCCTCGTCGGTCTCCACGTCCTCCGCCCCGGCCTCCAGCGCCGCCAGCATCACGTCATCCGCGCTCCCCGCCGCCTGCGGATAGGAAATCTCTCCCACCCGGTCGAACATGAAGCTGACGCTGTTCGGCGCGCCGAGGTTGCCGCCGTGCTTGGTGAAGTAGCTCCGCACGTTGCTCGCCGTCCGGTTCACGTTGTCGGTCAGCGCCTCGACGATGATGGCGATCCCGTTCGGCCCGTAGCCCTCGTAGCGGATCTCGACGTAATCCGCCGCATCCCCCATCTGGCTCTTCCGGATCGCCCGGTCGATCACGTCCTTCGGCATCGACGCCGCCTTCGCGGCCTTGATCGCCAGCCGCAACCGCGGGTTCATGTCGGCATCGGGCAGCCCCATCTTGGCCGCGACCGTGATCTCCTTCGACAGCTTCGAGAAGGCCGCGGACCGCGCCTTGTCCTGCTTGCCCTTGCGGTGCTGGATGTTCGCCCACTTGCTGTGGCCAGCCATGCTCGTCACCCCGTATCCGTTGATCGGGGGCCTATAGCGCGGCCCGGGTAGGATGGGCAATATTGCCCATCCTACGGGACTACATCCCCCACCACAGCGGGATCACGATCGCCGCCACCACCCCCATCAGCACGTTCAGCGGCGTGCCGAAGCGCAGGAAATCCCCGAACGTGTATCCCCCCGGGCCGTAGACCAGAAGGTTGCACTGATACCCGATGGGCGTCGCGAACCCGAAGGACGCGCCCAGCATCACCGCGATCAGCACCGGCCGCGGGTCGATCCCCAGCGTCTGCGCCAGGCCGATGGCCACCGGCGTCACCACCACCGCGACCGCGTTGTTCGACAGAAGCTCGGTCAGGAACGAGGTCAGCGCATAGATGCAGAAGATCAGCGCCCAGGCCGGCAGCCCGTCCAGGTACGGTGCCGCCGCGCCGACCATCAGCTCCACCGCGCCCGACCGTTCAAGCCCCTTGCCGACCGCGATCATCGCAAACAGCATCGCCAGCAGTCGCCCGTCGATCGTGGAAATCGCCTCGTCCGCGTCGATGCAGCGCGTCAAGAGGACGATGGCCACGCCCAGGAACGCCAGGATCTCGATCTCGCCGAAGTTCAGCGCGGCCCCGCCCACGACGAAGGCCAGGACGGCCACCACGATCGGGGCCTTGTGCCGCCGGAAGGCCCGGCTCGACGGCTGCACCACGTCGACCAGGTCCATGTCGGCCGCCAGCCGCCGGATGTCCTCCGCCGCGCCCTCCAGAAGCAGCGTGTCGCCCACCGCCACCACCACCCCGTCGAGCGCCGACCCGAGGTTCTGGTTCCGCCGGTGGATCGCCAGCGGATAGACGCCGTAGCGCCGCCGCAGGCGCATCTCGCCCAGCCGCCGCCCGATCATCCGGCAGCCCGGCGTGATCAGCACCTCGACCGTCCGCGTCGCCACCGACGACAGCCGGTCGACCTCCCCCTCGGCATCGGCGGGGGCCTCGTCGGGCGTCAGCACGGCCCGGTCGGCCTGCAGCGTCAGCACCTCGGCCATCGGCGTGCGCAGCACCACGCGGTCGCCCGCTTGCAGTTCCACGTTCGCCATGTCGCCCCGCCGCAGCGACGCGTCCCCCCGCAGCACGTCGATCACCCGCGCGCCGCCGCGGCGGAACAGCTCCACCGTGTCGACCTTGCGCCCGATCAGCCGGCTGCCCTCGGGCACCGCCACCTCGGTGAAGAACTTCATCTTCGAGCGGTCCGACATCGTCGCCGCCATCGACACCCGGTCGGGCAGGAAGCGCGGCCCGGCGATCCCCAGATACAGCAGCCCCACCACCGCGCAGGCCAGCCCCACCGGCGTCATCTCGAAGATCGAGAACGGCTCCAGCCCCGCCTGCCGGGCCACCCCGTCGACCACGAGGTTGGTCGAGGTGCCGACCAGCGTGACGACGCCCCCCAGCACCGACATGTAGGACAAGGGGATCAGGAGCTTCGACGGCGCCATCTTCAGCTCGCCCGCCAGCCGCATGAAGACCGGCAGGAAAACCACCACGACGGGCGTGTTGTTGACGAAGGCCGACAGGCCGGTGATCCCCACCCCCAGCGTCGCCAGCGTCCGCCGCGGCTTCTGCCCCGCGTGGTGCGAGGCGAGCTGCGTCACCCAGTCGAGCGTGCCGGTCCTGACCAGCGCCGCCACGATCACGAACATCAGCGCGATGGTCCAGGGCGCGTTGTTGGCCAGCACCCCCACCGCGTCGTCCTGCGGCAGGATGCCCAAGAGCATCATCAGCGCCGCCCCGCCGATCGCCGTCACCTCGACCGGAAAGTCCTCGCGGACGAACAGCACCAGCATCGCGGCCAGGATGCCCATGGCCACCCAGGGCTGCCACGCGGCGGCGATCGCCAGTCCGAACATCGCGAAACCCTAACCCTGCCGCAGCCGCGGCTGCACCAATGCCACGCCCGCGAGAACGAACACAAGCGCGACCCATGCCGCAGGGGAAAACCGTTCCCCCAGAAGCAGCATCGCCCAGATGACGCCCATCGCGGTGATCAGATAGCTCGACTGCGCCGCAAAGGTCCCGCCCGCCCGCGCGGCGAGCCAGACATAGCCCGCATAGGCCAGCCCATGCAGCACCGACGCCGCGGCGAACGCGGCCTCGGGCCGGCCCGGCGCGCGGGCGAAGGGGTCGATGAACTGCCCCGCCGCCAGCGTCAGCGGCAGGCACAGCACCGCGCCCGCGACCGACGCCCCGAACATCGCCTGCACGGGATCGAGCCCCGCGGTCCCGTTCCGCGCCACCCAGGTCGCCTCGGCCGCGTAGAACAGCGGCCCGACCAGCGCCACGGCGAGCCACGGGCCCGCGCCTGCGGGAAGGCTCGCGCCCGGCGCCGCGATCAGCGCCACCCCGGCCGCGCCGAGTCCGAGGCCCGCCAGCCGCCCGGGCGATGTCCGCTCGGTTCCCAGCGCCAGCCCCATCAGGAAGGCCATCATCGGCACCGCCGAGATCACGACCGACATGATCCCCGACGGCAGGTGCGCAATGGCGGTATAGAAGGTGAAGTTCGGCACCAGCGTCCCGATCACCGCGATCACCACGTAGAACCGCAGCGCCGGCCCGGTCAGCGGCAGGCCCTTCCCCCGCGCCAGCGTGATCGCCCCCAGAAGCACCGCGCAGATGACGAGCTGCCAGAAGATCAGCCCGAAGGCCGGATACCCGGCCGAAACCGCGATCTTCGACAAGGGCTGCGTCAGCCCCCAGGCCGCGCCCAGCGCGACCAGAAAGACCGCAAGCACCAGCCGCGATGTCATCTCAGGCAGGGGGTGGTGGAGCAGAGGGGGATCGAACCCCTGACCTTATCATTGCGAACGATACGCTCTCCCAACTGAGCTACTGCCCC
>CAZNPW010000091.1:0-8377 GCA_964575185.1 uncultured Exiguobacterium sp. | reverse complement strand
GCGCGTCGGTGAAGCCGAGCATCTTGAGCCGGCGGAGGCCGTGGTCGGTGACGGGCAGGCCGCCCGCCCGGACCTCGGCCTCGGCCTCCACGATCTCGCGGATGCGGGCGACAAACCAGGGGTCGAAGGATGTCGCGGCGTGGATGTCGTCGTCGGTCAGCCCGTGGCGCATGGCCTGCGCGACGATGCGCAGGCGGTCGGGGGTGGCTTCGGACAGCGCCTTGGTGACGGCGGCGCGGACCTCGGGCGTGGGCGCCCTCTCCCCCATCCCCTCTCCCGCGGGGAGAGGGGAGGCGCCTGCCGCCCGGCGCTGGTCGGTGGCGGGCAGGCCCGCAATCGCGATCTCGTCGAAGCCGGTGAGGCCGGTTTCCAGGCTCGCCAGCGCCTTCTGCAGGCTTTCGTGAATGGTGCGGCCGATGGCCATGGCCTCGCCCACCGACTTCATCGCGGTGGTGAGGTTCGGTTGCGCGCCGGGGAACTTCTCGAAGGCGAAGCGGGGGATCTTGGTCACGACGTAGTCGATCGACGGCTCGAAGGACGCGGGCGTGATCTTCGTGATGTCGTTGTCGAGCTCGTCGAGCGTGTAGCCGACCGCGAGCTTCGCCGCGACCTTGGCGATGGGGAAGCCCGTGGCCTTGGACGCCAGCGCCGAGGACCGCGAGACGCGGGGGTTCATCTCGATCACGACCATCCGCCCGTCGGCGGGGTTGATCGCCCACTGCACGTTCGACCCGCCGGTCTCCACCCCGATCTCGCGCAGCACGGCGATGGAGCCGTTGCGCATGATCTGGTATTCCTTGTCGGTCAGCGTCAGCGCCGGGGCGACGGTGATCGAGTCGCCGGTGTGGACGCCCATCGGGTCCACGTTCTCGATCGAGCAGACGATGATGGCGTTGTCGGCGGTATCGCGCACGACCTCCATCTCGAACTCCTTCCAGCCGAGCAGGCTTTCGTCCACCAGCACCTGCGCGACGGGCGAGGCCTCGAGGCCCCCCTTCACGATCGCCTCGTAGTCGTCGCGGTTGTAGGCGACGCCCCCGCCGGTGCCGCCGAGCGTGAAGGCGGGGCGGATGATCGCGGGCAGGCCCACGGTTTCCAGCGCCGCGACGGCCTGGCGGACGCCCGCGGCGATGTCGTACTTTCCCCCGACCTTGGGCGCGGCGATGATCGCGGCCTTGGGGTTTTCCAGCCCGATGCGGTCCATCGCCTCGCGGAAGAGCTTGCGGTCCTCGGCCATCTCGATGGCCTCGCGCCGGGCCCCGATGAGTTCGACCTTGAAGCGGTCCAGCACCCCCATGTCGGCGAGCGCGAGCGCGGTGTTGAGGCCGGTCTGCCCGCCCATGGTGGGCAGGAGCGCGTCGGGGCGTTCCTTCTCGATGATCTTGGCCACGACCTCGGGCGTGATCGGCTCGATGTAGGTGGCGTCGGCGAGGCCGGGGTCGGTCATGATCGTGGCGGGGTTGGAGTTGACCAGGATGACCCGGTAGCCTTCCTCGCGCAGGGCCTTGCAGGCCTGCGCGCCCGAGTAGTCGAACTCGCAGGCCTGGCCGATCACGATGGGGCCCGCGCCGATGATCATGATCGACCGGATGTCGGTCCGTTTCGGCATCGTGGCCCCCAATCCGCAAATTGCCGGGGCTTATAGCCGGGGGGGACGGGGGTGCAAGGGGACAGGGGGCGCCTCGCCCGCCCGGCGGCGGTGCTTGCGGCAAGGGGACCCCGGGCGTAGGCTTTTCCCCACCCGCCCGACCTGAAACCCGGGTCGGCGGCGCGCCCCGTATTTCCAGCACCAAGCCATTCACGGAGGATGCGATGGCCCTCTTCTTCGGCACCGACGGCAGCGACCTCGTCACGGCAGACGAGGGCGTCTTCGACGACTCGCTCTACGGCGGGGCCTTCGACCCCACCACCGACACCGGAGCGGACACGCTGACCGGCTACAGCGGCAACGACTACCTCGCCGGACACGCCGGCGCCGACCTGCTGCAGGGCGGCCACGGGACCGATACGCTCTTCGGCGGCACCGGGCGCGACCGGCTCTTCGGCGGCACCGGGGGCGACCAGCTCTTCGGGAAAGAGGGTGCCGACACGCTCTACGGCGAGGACGGGGCCGACCTGATCCACGCAGGCAGCGACGCGTCCGCCGACCTCGCCTACGGCGGCGCGGGCAACGACAGCATCGCCGGCTTCGGCGGCGACGACACGCTCGCGGGTGACGCGGGCAACGACCTCCTGCAAGGCGGCGACGGCCGCGACACGCTGCGCGGCGGGGCGGGCAACGACCGCCTCTATGGCGACGACGGCCCCGACGTCCTGCGCGGCGCCGCAGGCCGCGACAGCCTCTACGGCGGCGATTTCAGCGATACGCTCTGGGGCGGGACCGAGGCCGACGCGCTCTACGGCGGGCTCGGCGGCGACAGGCTTTCGGGCGGTCTCGGGGCCGACACGCTCTACGGCGGCGCCGAGGACCTGCGCGACGCCTTCGTCTTCGCCAGCGTGGCCGAGACGCAGGGCGACGTGATCGACACCTTCAACGGTCTCGACATCATCGACCTGTCGGCCTTCATGCGCGGGGCGGACTTCGTCGGCCGCGCGGCGTTCGGCGGCGACGGGCGCGAACTGCGCTGGGACCCGATCAATGCCGGCACCGGCGCGCGCATCTTCGGCGACGTGGACGGCGATGGCGCGGCCGACTGGTCGGTGACGCTGCGCTTCGTGCAGGTGCAGCTTCAGGCCGCCGACTTCGTCTTCTGAGCCACGATGGACGGCGGCCGGATCTGCGCCCGGCCGCCGCCTGAACCCCTCACCCCGCCTCGCCCACCGCGCGTTCGGCGGCGGCGATGGCGGCGGCGCGGCGCTTGACCTCGTCGCCGATCGGCGGGCCCTTGAAGCGGCGGTTCTCGACGGCGAACCACAGGGCGATGGCGATGACCAGGAAGCCGGCGACGATCCAGAGCACGGTGTCGTTGGGATACTGCACCGCGACGAAGAAGATGATCCCCATCCCGGCGACCGCCAGCAGGCAGACGAGCCTGAACACGCCCGCCGACATCGCCCAGGGGCCGGGGGTCGGCCATTTCGCGGTGCCGTAGGCCATCATCCCGGCGATGATCGGGATGGTGAAGGACAAAAAGAGGAACACCAGCGTGGAGTTCACCACCATGAAGTAGAGCGAGAAGTCGGCCCCGCCCGCCACCGGGATGAGGCTGACGGCCACGACGTAGAGGATGCTCATCGCCGTCGCCGTCCAGATCGCGGTCACCGGCGTGCGGTAGCGCGGGCTGACGCTCGCCAGCGCGCGGGATCCGACCGGCATGCCGTCATCGCGGCTGAAGGCGAAGAGCATCCGGCTGGCCGAGGTGACCGTGGCCAGGCCGCACAGGAGCTGGGTCACGAGGATGCCGAGGTAGATCGCGTCCTTCAGCGTCTCGGGCAGGATCGCGTCCATCGTGGCGAAGAACACGCCGAAGCCCTGCGCGGCCCCCGCCGTCATGTCGGGGATCGCCAGCATGATCGCGCCGACCATCACCCAGCCGATCAGCGACGACCAGACGACCGCGCTGACGATGCCCCGGGGCACCGAGAGGGCGGCGCCCTTGGTCTCTTCGGCGGTATGGGCCGAAGCGTCGTAGCCGGTGATCGTGTAGAGCGGCAGGAGCAGGCCGAGCAGGAACACGTAGAACATCGACGCGCCCTGCCCGGGCGTCGTGTCGGTCGCCGTCGGGTCGGGAAACACGTTGCCGCCGGCCGCGCCGTAGTTGTTGGTGAAGGTCCACAGCCGCGAGACGTCCAGCGCGGGGGCGAAATAGAGGCTCGCCACCACCAGCACGGCCGTCGTGGCCAGGATGATGTAGCCCGAGATGTCGGTCAGGAAGGTGGTGACCCGGATGCCGACGTGGTTGAAGACGGCCTGGGCCACGGTGATGGCCGCCACGAAGACCACGATCGAGGTCGGGTCGGTGCCCATGCCGAACAGCCTTGCGCCGAAGGTGCCCTGGAAGAAGAACGCCGTGCCGATGTTGATCGCGCCGAGGACGGTGATGAGGCCGAGCAGGTTCAGCCAGGCCGTCAGCCAGCCCCAGAAGCGGTTCCCGAGGATCGAGGCCCAGTGGTAGAGACCCCCCGCGGTCGGGTAGGCCGAGGCGATCTGCGCCATGGCAAGCGCGAACATCCCCGAGATGATGCAGCCGACGATCCAGCCGATCCCGGCCCCGGCGCCGCCGACCGATCCGATCGACTGGCCGAACGAGTTGATGCCTCCCGACAGGATGTTGATGATCGAGAACGAGATGGCGAAGTTGGAGAAGCGCGACATGGACCGCGACAGTTCCTGCGCGTATCCCATGCTGTGGAGGACCTTCTTGTCCTCCTGTTTCTCGCGGTCGGTGTAGTCGGTCACGGTTCCCTCCTGCGGTGCGGGCCGGTTCTTGCGGGGCCCCTTGTGTGGAACGATGACAATCCCGTGAGGCGGCTTTGGCAAGCAAAATGTGGTGGCGGGGCCGGTGTCCGTCGCAAAATCGCGGCGAGGCGGCGGGATTTGCGGGGAAGGACCGCGGGCGGGCGCGGATACAGCGCAAAGTTGCGGGGGTGCAGGGGCGTGATCGTCGTCGAACATGGCCCCGGGGGGCGGCCGGCGCTGTTCGGGCCGGTGCGGCGGATGATCGTGGCGCGGCGGCCGGCCGAGGTCGCCCCGGCGCTGGCCGCCGCCGATGCGGCGCGGGCGGAGGGGGCCTGGGTCGCGGGGTGGATCGGCTACGAGGCGGGCCTTGCCTTCGAGCCGCGGCTGGCCGGGCTTCCCGCCGGGCGCGGGCCGCTTCTGGTGCTGGGGGTGCATGACGGGCCGCAGGATGCGGCGGCCTGGCTGGACGGGCCTGCGGGCGGGCAGGTCGCGGACCTGCGGCCGGCGGTGTCGCGAGGGGCCTACGGGCGGGCCTTCGACCGGGTGCGGGGGTTCCTGGCCGCGGGGGACTGCTATCAGGTGAACCTGACCTTCCCGCTGCGCGGGCGGTTCGACGGCGACGCGGCGGCGCTCTACCGGGCCTTGCGGGCGCGCCAGCCGGTGGGGTTCGGGGCCTTCTGCGACGCAGGGGTCGGGCCGGTCGTCGTGTCGCTGTCGCCCGAGATGTTCTTTCGCGTCGATGCGGGGGTGATCGCCGCGCGGCCGATGAAGGGGACCGCGCCGCGCGATGCGGACCCGGGCACGGACGCGCGGCTCGCCGCCGGTTTGCGGGACAGCGAGAAGGCCCGGGCCGAGAACCTGATGATCGTGGACCTTTTGCGCAACGACATCGGGCGGCTGGCGCGGATAGGCTCGGTGCGGGTGCCCGAGCTGTTCCGGGTGGAGCCGTTCCGCACGGTGCACCAGATGACGAGCCTGATCGAGGGGCGGCTGGCGGAGCCGGCGTCGCTGGCCGCGCTGATCCCGGCGCTGTTCCCCTGCGGCAGCGTGACCGGCGCGCCGAAGATCCGCGCGATGCAGGTGATCGGCGCGGTCGAGGGGCGGGCGCGGGGGGTCTACTGCGGGGCGATCGGCTGGATGGCGCCCGACGGGGAGGCCGCGTTCTCGGTCGCGATCCGCACGCTGTGCCTGGCGGGCGGACGCGTCACGCTGGGGGTGGGGGGCGGGGTCGTGATCGACAGCACGGCGGAGGGCGAATGGGAGGAAGCGCTGTGGAAGGCCCGCTTCGCGATGCCGGGGTCCGGCTGATCGAGACGATGCGCGCGGAGGGCGGCATCCGGCTGCTGCCCTGGCACCTGGCGCGGCTGCGTGCCGGCTGCGCGGCGCTGGGCTGGGCGTTCCCGGAGGCCGAGGTGCGGGCCGCGCTGGCGGGGGCGCAGGGGCGGGTCCGGCTGACGCTGGGGGAGGACGTGGCGGTCGAGGTCGCGGCCCTGCCGCCGCCGGTCGCGGTCTGGCGGGTGGGCGTGGCCGATGAGCGGCTGCGCGCGGGCGACCCCTGGCTGCGGGTCAAGTCGACGCATCGCCCGGCCTATGACGCCGCGCGCGCGGCGCTGCCGCCCGGGTGGGACGAGGCGCTGCTGCTGAACACGCGGGCCGAGGTCTGCGACGGCACGATCACGACGGTCTTCTTCGACCGCGGGCAGGGGCTGCGGACGCCGCCGCTCGCCTGCGGCGTGCTGCCGGGGGTGCTGCGGGCGGCGCTGGGGGTGCGCGAGGAGGTGCTGATGGCCCGTGACCTGACGGACGTGCGGCTGTGGCTCGGCAATGCCGTGCGGGGCCTCGCACCCGCGGTGATCCGGCGGAGCGGCTGACGCCGCACGCCCTTTCGTGGCGCGCTGGCGCGCGCGGTGCCTCCGGCGGGGATATTTGGGGGAAGATGATGGCCGCGTCGGTTGACTTGGGGGCGCGGCTGGGGTGTATCCGGCCGGTTCCTTTCCGGGGTTGATCCGATGCACGCCTACCGCACCCACACCTGCGCCGGCCTGTCGCGGGCCGATGTGGGCCAGACCGTCCGCCTGTCGGGCTGGGTCCACCGGGTGCGCGACCATGGCGGGGTCATGTTCGTCGACCTGCGCGACCATTACGGGATCACGCAGGTGCTGGCCGACGGCGACTCGCCGGCCTTTGCCGCGCTGGAGGGGCTGCGGGCGGAGGTCTGCGTGCGCATCGACGGGCGGGTGAAGGCGCGCGATCCGGCGCTGGTCAACCCGAAGATCCCGACCGGCGAGATCGAGGTCTACGCGACCGGGGTCGAGGTGCTGGGGCCGGCCGACGAGCTGCCGCTGCCGGTCTTCGGCGAGGTGGACTACCCCGAGGAGACGCGGCTCGCCTACCGCTTCCTCGACCTGCGGCGCGAGCGGGTGCATCAGAACATGATGCTGCGCGCCCATGTCGTGCGCTGGCTGCGCGAGGCGATGTGGGAGCAGGGGTTCACCGAGTTCCAGACGCCGATCATCACCGCCTCCAGCCCCGAGGGGGCGCGGGATTTCCTGGTGCCGAGCCGCCTGCATCCGGGGAAGTTCTACGCCCTGCCGCAGGCGCCGCAGCAGTTCAAGCAGCTGATCCAGGTGGCGGGGTTCGACCGCTATTTCCAAATCGCGCCCTGTTTCCGGGACGAGGACCCGCGGGCGGACCGGTCGCCCACGGACTTCTACCAGTTGGACGTCGAGATGAGCTTCGTCACGCAGGAGGACGTGTTCGCGGCGGTGCAGCCGGTGCTGCAGGGATTGTTCGAAAAGTTCGGGCGGGGGCGTAAGGTCGTGGCGGAATGGCCGCGGATCGCGTATCGGGACTCGCTCATGTGGTTCGGAAATGACAAGCCGGACCTGCGCTGTCCGATCCGGATGCAGGTGGTGAGCGAGCATTTCCGCGGCGGCGGCTTCGGGCTGTTCGCGAAGATGCTGGAGAGCCCGGGGACGGAGATCCGCGCCATCCCGGCGCCGGGGGGCGGCAGCCGGGCGTTCTGCGACCGGATGAACGCCTTTGCCCAGAAGGAAGGGCTGCCGGGGATGGGGTATATTTTCTGGCGCGAGGAGGAGTTGCCCGAAGAAGCTCGCGACGACTTCAATCATCCAGTCTGGAAGATTCTTTACGAGCAGCTTTCTGACCTGTCTTCTCGAGAGACCCTTACGGCTGACGAGAAAGCTTTTCTGGTGCAACCTGTTCCGAGGTCTGATTTCCAACGTTTGCGCTTCATTGGAGGAGCGGGCCCTATTGCAAAAAACATTGGGATCGAGCGCACCGAGGCAGTGAGAAAGCAACTTGGCCTGTCGGCGGGGGATGCGGCGTTCTTCCTCGGCGGCAGGCCGGAAGCCTTCCAGCCGGTCGCGGCCAAGGCGCGGGTGGAGATCGGGCGGGAACTGGGCCTCAGCGAGACCGACAGCTTCCGCTTTGCCTGGATCGTCGACTTCCCGATGTTCGAGCGCACCGACGAGGGCAGGATCGACTTCAGCCACAACCCGTTCTCGATGCCGCAGGGGGGGCTGGAGGCGCTGGCGGGGGACCCGCTGGAGGTGCTCGCCTACCAGTACGACCTGGCCTGCAACGGCTATGAGGTCATCTCGGGCGGCATCCGCAACCACACGCCCGGGATCATGTTCCGGGCCTTCGAGATCGCGGGCTATCCTGCGGAAGAGGTTGAGAAAAGGTTCGGCGGGATGGTCAGGGCCTTCCGCTTCGGCGCGCCGCCGCACGGGGGGTGCGCGGCGGGGATCGACCGGCTGGTCATGCTGCTGGCGGACGAGGCGAACATCCGCGAGGTCATCATGTTCCCGATGAACCAGCGGGCCGAGGACCTGCTGATGGGCGCGCCGAGCGAGCCCCTGCCCGCGCAGCTGCGCGAGCTGCGGCTGCGGGTGATCGAGCGGGACTAACCTCCGCGTCGCAGTTGCGCGACGGTCGCGGCGACCACCGCCTGGC
>CAZNPW010000090.1:0-9294 GCA_964575185.1 uncultured Exiguobacterium sp. | reverse complement strand
CGCACGACCTTGGCCGGGTCGATCACGCCGAAGGCGAACATGTCGCCATACTCTTCGGTCTGGGCGTTGAAGCCGAAGGTCTTGTCGCCGGATTCGCGCACCTTGCCCGCGACGACGCTGCCGTCGACGCCCGCGTTCTGCGCGATCTGGCGCAGCGGGCTTTCCAGCGCCTTGCGGACGATGGCGATGCCGGCGTCCTGGTCGGCGTTCTGGCCCTTCAGCCCTTCCAGCACCTTGCCGGCCTGGATCAGCGCCACGCCGCCGCCGACGACGATGCCTTCCTGCACCGCCGCGCGGGTCGCGTTCAGGGCGTCGTCGACGCGGTCCTTGCGCTCCTTGACTTCCACTTCGGTCATGCCGCCGACGCGGATCACCGCAACACCGCCCGCGAGTTTCGCGACCCGCTCCTGCAGCTTTTCCTTGTCGTAGTCGCTGTTCGTCTCCTCGATCTGCGCGCGGATCTGGCTGACCCGGGCCTCGATCTCGGACTTGTCGCCGGCGCCGTCGATGACGGTGGTGTTGTCCTTGTTGATCGAGATCTTCTTGGCGCGGCCCAGCATGTCGATGCCGACGTTCTCCAGCTTCATGCCCAGGTCGTCGCTGATGACCTGGCCGCCGGTCAGGATCGCGATGTCCTGCAGCATCGCCTTGCGGCGGTCGCCGAAGCCCGGCGCCTTGACGGCGGCGATCTTGAGCCCGCCGCGCAGCTTGTTGACGACGAGCGTGGCCAGCGCCTCGCCCTCGACATCCTCGGCCACGATCAGGAGCGGGCGCTGCGACTGGATCACCGCCTCGAGCAGCGGGACCATCGGCTGCAGCGACGACAGCTTCTTCTCGTGCAACAGGATGTAGGCGTCCTCGAGGTCGGCGATCATCTTGTCGGCGTTGGTCACGAAGTAGGGCGACAGGTAGCCGCGGTCGAACTGCATGCCTTCGACGACTTCCACCTCGGTCTCGAGGCCCTTGTTCTCCTCGACGGTGATGACGCCCTCGTTGCCGACCTTCTGCATCGCGTCGGCGATGAAGCGGCCGATGTTGGCCTCGCCGTTGGCCGAGATGGTGCCGACCTGCGCGACCTCGTCGCTGTCCTTGACGGGGCGCGAGGCCTCCTTGACCGCGGCGACGACCTTGGCCACGGCCTGGTCGATCCCGCGCTTGAGGTCCATCGGGTTCATGCCGGCGGCGACCGACTTCAGGCCGTCCTTGATGATGGCCTGGGCGAGCACGGTCGCGGTGGTGGTGCCATCGCCGGCCTCGTCGTTGGTGCGGGAGGCGACCTCCTTCACCATCTGCGCACCCATGTTCTCGAACTTGTCCTGGAGTTCGATCTCCTTGGCGACGGTGACGCCGTCCTTGGTGATGCGGGGGGCGCCGAACGACTTCTCGATCACGACGTTGCGGCCCTTCGGCCCCAGCGTCACCTTCACGGCGTCGGCGAGGATGTTCACGCCGCGCAGCATGCGGTCGCGGGCATCCGATTCAAACTTCACGTCCTTGGCGGCCATGATCTGTCTCCTGAATGTTGGATTTATGCTGGTCCGGGCGCGGATGGCTCAGGCGATGATGCCGAGGATGTCCGATTCCTTCATGATCAGCAGCTCTTCGCCGTTCAGCGTCACCTCGGTGCCCGACCACTTGCCGAACAGGATGCGGTCGCCCGCCTTCACCGACGGCGCGATCAGCTCGCCCGAGTCCTTGCGCGCGCCCTCGCCGACCGAGACGATCTCGCCCTCGGCGGGCTTTTCCTTGGCGGTGTCGGGGATGATGAGCCCGCCCTTGGTCTTTTCCTCGCCCTGGACGCGGCGGACCAGAACGCGGTCATGCAGCGGTTTGAAAGCCATGTGGAGCACTCCCTTTGCCTGCGTTGCAACCGTTGGCACTCGGGCGGGCCGAGTGCCAACGGGCGGCATGTAGGAAAGTCGTCGCGGCGAGTCAACACCCGCGCGGCCGGGTCACGGAAGCTTCATGCGCGGGCGGACCGGCCTGTCGGAGGGCGTCGCGGCGAGGTCGGTGTCCGCCGCGCCGGTGCGGCGTGACAAGGCGGACCGGCGCGGCTATAGCGCGGCGGACCTCGCACTTCTGGACGCATCCATGACCACGCTCGTCTTCGGCCACACGTCGCCCGACACCGACAGCACGCTGTCGGCCATCGTCTGGGCCTGGTATCTGACCCATGTCCGCGGCACCGCGGCCGCGCCGCGCCTTCTGGGCGAGCCGAACACCGAGGCCGCGTTCCTGCTGGCCCACTGGGGCCTGGAGAAACCCGCGGTCATCGCCGACGTGACCGCGGAGGACCGGGTGGTGATCGTCGACACCAACAACCCCGCCGAGCTCCCTCCGTCGATCAATGACGCGCAGGTGATGGCGGTCATCGACCACCACATGCTGGTGGGCGGGCTGAGGACGCGCGTGCCGATCGACGTGGCGATCCGGCCGCTCGCCTGCACGGCGACGGTGATGCACGACATCATGGGGGCCGACGTGGCGCGGCTTCCGCGCGAGATCCGGGGCGCGATGCTGTCCTGCATCCTGTCGGACACGCTCGCCTTCCGCTCGCCCACCACCACGCCGCACGACCGCGCGGTGGCCGAAGGGCTCGCGGCCGACCTGGGGGTCGACATCGCCGCCCATGCCGACGCGATGTTCGCGGCGAAGTCGGACGTGTCGGCCTATTCCGACGCAGCACTGCTGCGCATGGACAGCAAGGAATACACCGTGGACGGCCACGACCTGCGCGTCAGCGTGCTGGAGACGACCGCGCCGCAGGTGCTGCTGGCACGGAAGGACGCCCTGATGGCGGCGATGCCCGCCGTCGCGGCCGAGGACGGGGCGGCGCAGGTGCTGCTGTTCATCGTCGACATCCTGCGCGAGGAGGCGACGCTGCTGGTCCCGGACGACCTGACCAGGCGCATCGCCGAGGCGTCCTTCGGCGCGACCGTCACCGGCGACACGGTGGTGCTGCCCGGCATCATGAGCCGCAAGAAGCAGATCATCCCCGCGCTGAAGCTGTGACCGGACGGATTATCAGCCTCGATGCGCTGGCGGGCCGCTACGACGCGGTCTTCTGCGACCTCTGGGGCTGCCTGCACGACGGGGTGCGGGCGTTTCCCGCGGCAGTCGATGCGCTGCGGGTGTTCCGGGCGGGCGGCGGCCGGGTGCTGCTGCTGACCAACTCCCCCCGCCCGAAGGCGAGCGTGGAGGCGCAGCTGGCCCGGATCGGCGTGCCGCGCGACTGCTGGGACGAGATCGCGAGTTCGGGCGACGCGGCGCAGCTTGCGCTGGTGACGGGGGCGGTGGGCCACCGGGTGCACTTCATCGGGGCGGAGAAGGACCGCAGCTTTTTTACCGACCTCGCGCCCGACGTGGCCGCCGCTGCGACCGGGCCGATCGCCGAGGTTCCGCTGGAGGAGGCCGAGGGGATCGTCTGCACCGGCCTGCGCGACGACCTGACCGAGACGCCCGGGGACTACCGCGCGACGCTGCTTGCGGCGCGGGTGCGGGGGCTGCCGATGCTGTGCGCCAACCCCGACATCGTGGTCCACATGGGCGAGCGGCTTCTGTGGTGCGCGGGCGCACTGGCCGAGGCCTATGCGCGCGAGGGCGGGCGGGTGCTGTATTTCGGCAAGCCGCACCCGCCGGTCTACGACCTCGCCCGCCGCAGGCTGGCGGCGATCCTCGACCGGCCCGACCCGCAGATCCTGTGCATCGGCGACGGCATCGACACCGACATCCGCGGCGGCATCGCCGAGGGGCTCGACACGCTGTTCCTGACCGGCGGCATCGCCGAGCCGGACCTGGGGCCGGAGGCGGCGGGGCTGGAGGGCTGGCTGTCGGCCCGGATGCTGTCGCCGACCTTCGTGATGCGGCATCTGGGCTAGGACCAAAATCCTTCGAAGGATTTTGCCAAGTTTCTTCGAAGAAACTTGCGTTGCGCGACCGACATAAAGCTGCCCGTCCGCGTGTTCGCGTGAAATATTCTTGCCTCGCGTGCCGGCTGCGCTAAGCTTTGCGCGAGGGAGGCCCTCATGCGCGACAACGCCCCGCGCGGCACGATCTGCATCGAGGACATCGAGATCGGCATGACCCGGTCGCTGCGGAAGGACGTGACCGACCGCGACATCCAGCTCTTCGCCGAGGTCTCGACCGACCGCAACCCGGTGCACCTCGACGAGGCCTATGCGCGCGACACGATGTTCCACGGCCGCATCGCGCACGGGATGCTGACGGCGAGCCTCGTCAGCGCGGTGATCGGCGAGCAGTTGCCGGGGCACGGGACGGTCTATCTCGGCCAGTCGCTCCGCTTCATGGCGCCGGTGCGGCCGGGCGACAGCGTGACGGCGCATGTCACCGTCACCGCGATCGACCACGCGCGCCGCCGGGTCACGCTGGACACGCACTGCGCCGTGGGCGATACGGTCGTGCTGAGGGGCGAGGCCGTGGTCCTGGCCCCCAGCCGCAAGTTCGACTGAGAGACGACGGAGGGCGGGTGCTGCGCCCCGTCGCAGGGGCAGCGATGGACGTCTTTCCCGACTGGCACGGCCTGCCCCCCGCCGCCCGGGGGGCCAGTGCGGCGCTGGGCAACTTCGACGGGGTGCATCTGGGCCACCGCGCGGTGATCGAACTTGCCCGCGCCCATGGCCCGCTGGGCGTCGTGACCTTCGAGCCGCATCCGCGCCAGGTGTTCCGCCCCGACGCCCCGCCCTTCCGGCTGATGAACGCCGAATCGCGCGCCAGCCGGCTGGCGAAGCTGGGGGTGGAGCGGCTGTTCGCGCTGCCCTTCACGCGCGACCTTGCGGCGCTGTCGCCCGAGGCCTTCGTGGCCGAGGTGCTGGCCGACGGGCTCGGCCTCGCGCATGTGGTGGTCGGGCAGGACTTCTGCTTCGGCAAGGATCGCGCAGGGACCGCCGCCGACCTGACGCGCCTCTGCGCCGCGCTGGGGATCGGGTCCACCATCGCGCCGCTGGTCGCGGCGGGCGGCATCGAGGTCTCTTCCACCGCCATCCGCCGGGCGCTGACGGACGGCCGCCCGCGCGACGCGGCCGCGATGCTGGGCCACTGGCACCGGATCGAGGGGCCGGTGATCCACGGCGAGAAGCGGGGGCGCGCGCTCGGCTACCCCACCGCCAACATGGGGGTCGAGGGGCTGCACCTGCCGCGCCTCGGCGTCTATGCGGTGCGCGTGGACGTGCTGGCCGGGCCGCAGGCGGGGACCTATGCCGGGGCCGCGTCGCTGGGCGTGCGGCCGATGTTCGGGGTGAACCGGCCCAACCTCGAGACCTACCTGATCGACTTCGCGGGCGACCTTTACGGCCGGCACCTGTCGGTCGCCTTCGTCGACTTCCTGCGCCCCGAGATGACCTTCGACGGCCTGCCCCGGCTGATCACCCAGATGGCCGCCGACGTGGCCCGCGCGCGGGGGATCCTCGCGTGAGGCCGCGCTTCTGGGAGACCGTGCCACTGGCCGCGATGACCCCGGCCGAATGGGAGGCGCTGTGCGACGGCTGCGGCAAGTGCTGCCTGAACAAGCTCGAGTTCGAGGACACGGGCGAGGTCGCCTTCACCCGCGTGGCCTGCCGCCTGCTTAACGGCGACACCTGCCGCTGCCGCAGCTATGCCGACCGGCACGAGCATGTGCCCGAATGCGTGGTGCTGTCGCCCGCAACGCTGCCGAAGATCGCCTACTGGCTGCCGCGCACTTGCGCCTACCGCCTGCGGCACGAGGGCCGTCCGCTCTACCGCTGGCACCCGCTGGTCAGCTGCGACGCGCAATCGGTGCACGACGCGGGGGCGAGCGTGCAGGGCTGGACGATCGCCGAGGATACCGTGCCCGAGGACGACTGGGAGGAGCACATCATCGACGAGGTGCCCTAAGGAAGCCGCGTGAAGCCCGGCACGGCGCGTTCCGACAGCGCGGGGTCGTAGACGAGGCCCGCCGCCCGCAGCGCGTCGAACACGCGGGCGACGCCTTCCAGCCCCGTGACGCCGGGGTGGAGTTCGACGATGACGTGCCGCACGCCCGACAGGTCCACCCCGTCGAACAGCCCGTCCTCGGCCCCTTCGATGTCGCAGATGATGACCGACGGATTGCGGTCGGCCACGATGGCCGCCAGCGACAGGGCCGGCACCGCCACCTGGTGCAGCGCCGCGCCCGCCTTCGGCGCGTGGACCGAGTTCGCCCAGAAGTTGCCGCGCAGGTGCATCGGGATGGTTCCCCGCGCCAGCGCCGCGGCATCGCCGGTGACCGCGGCGTTGGTGACGGTGACCGCGCTGACGCCGTTCAGCCGGTGCGTCTCGGCGATGAGCCGCGGCATCCGCGGATCGGCCTCGTAGCAGTGCACCGCCTGCGGCAGGCCGGTCTTGCAGGCCAGCGTCGAGATCAGCCCGAGCCCCGCGCCCAGTTCCACCACCACGTCGCCCGCGGCCAGGATCTTCTCGACCGTGCGCGCCTCGTGCACCTCGTAGCGGCCGCGCTCGATCCGCTGGCGCAGCGCCGCGTCGGTGATCGCGGGATGCGTCGCCAGCCGCACCGCCGTGTCGCCGTAGGGCTTCACGATCACCTGGCCCAGGTCGAGCTGCAGGTCGGCGGCGGCGTCGCTGTCGGGCATCTTCGTCCTCGGGCCGGAGATGCGGGTCCATAGCGCAGGCGGCGGATGGGGTAAAGGAAGCGCGCGCCAGGCGTTCCCATCCCCGGGGCGCGGTGCTATGCGCTGCCGCATCAGCGCCCGGGGACGGGGGGCGCGCGGGGGACAGATGCCGGCGATCACCGAACCGAAGCTCATCTCGGGCAACGCCAACATGGCGCTCGCCCGCGCCATCGCGCGGCGCATGTCGATGCACCGCGGCATGTCGGTCAGCCTGGTGGACGCGCGGGTCGAACGCTTCAGCGACCAGGAGGTCTTCGTCGAGGTGTTCGAGAACGTGCGGGGCGAGGACATGTATGTCATCCAGCCGACCTCCAGCCCCGCGAACGACAACCTGATGGAACTGCTCATCATCACCGACGCGCTGCGGCGGTCGAGCGCGTCGCGCATCACCGCCGTCATCCCCTATTTCGGCTATGCCCGGCAGGACCGCCGCGCCAAGGCGCGCACGCCGATCAGCGCCAAGCTGGTGGCGAACCTCGTCACCCAGGCGGGGGTGGACCGGGTGCTGACGCTCGACCTGCACGCGGCGCAGATCCAGGGGTTCTTCGACATCCCCGTCGACAACCTCTATGCCAGCCCGATCTTCGCGCTGGACATCGAGCACCACTTCAAGGGCAGGACCGCCGACCTGATGGTCGTGTCGCCCGACGTCGGTGGCGTCGCCCGCGCGCGCGAGCTCGCCAAGCGGATCGGCGCGCCGCTCGCCATCGTGGACAAGCGGCGCGAGCGGGCGGGCGAGGTGGCCGAGATGACCGTCATCGGCAGCGTCGCGGGCAAGTGCTGCGTTCTCGTCGACGACATCTGCGACACCGCGGGCACGCTGGTGAAGGCGGCCGAGCTGCTGGTCGCCGAAGGCGCCGTCGAGGTGCACGCCTACATCACCCATGGCGTGCTGTCGGGGCCGGCGGTCGAACGGGTCGAGGCCTCGGTGCTGAAGAGCCTCGTCATCACCGATTCGATCGAGCCGACCGACGCGGTGCGCGGCGCGAAGAACATCCGCATCGTGCCGACCGCGCCGATGTTCGCCCAGGCGATCCTGAACATCTGGAACGGCACCAGCGTCTCGTCGCTGTTCGAGACCGAGACGCTGCTGCCGATCTACGAAGGCATGTATACGGCCTGGTAGTCAGCCGCCCTCGACGTGCCGCGCGAAGCGGTCGAGGATCGCCTGCCAGCCCTGGCGCTGCGCCTCCTCCGGGTGGGTGTCCTCGGCGTCGAAGGTCTCGCGCACGCGGGTGCCGTCCGGGAGCGCGCCGAACTCCACCCGCAGGTGGCGGCCGCCGAAGGTGGCCTCGATCCGGCGGTGGGGCTCCACCACCGTGTAGGTGCCCGCGAAGTCGAAGCCGAAGCTGCCGTCCTTCGCCTCCATCCGCGCGCTGAAGGCCCCGCCCGGCCGCAGGTCCACCGTGGCGGCGGTGGTGTGCCAGTCGTCCGACGCGGCGTTCCAGACCATGATGTCGGCGGGCGTCGTCCAGGCCGCCCAGACGCTGGCGATGTCCGCGCGGACGATGCGTTCTACCGTGATCTGCATCGCTGCCTCCTTGCGTCATGCGACGTCCCAGTCTTCGTCGTCGCGCACCGGGCCGATGGCTGTCCAGTCGGCGCGGACGCGGGCGATGCGGGTGTCGGCCCAGGTGCGGAACACCAGGTGGAAGCCGCGCGCGGTCACGTTCTCGGCCACGAGGTCGGCGCGCGGGTTGGTCTTGCTGTCCATGTCCCACATCGACAGGCCGACCATCACCGCCGGGGGCTCGGTGAACCCGTCCTTGAAGGTCACCACATGCCGGCTTTCGCGCGCGCCGGTGCCCGTCCACATCGCGCCGCCGTCGGCGAAGTCCGAAAACAGCACCCGGCTGCCCTGCAGGATGCCGAGGCTGCCGGACGGAAAACGTTTCATGCGCCATGGCTCCCCACCGCGGCGACGGTGGCGGAAAACCTTGCCGTGCGCAACTCTGCGCCGGACGGGGGGAGATTCGCATGACGTTGCGGCGGACGGTGCTTGCGGTGGCCGCCCTGAACCTCGCCTGGTTCGGGGTGGAGTTCGTCGCGGCCCTGCGGATCGACAGCCTGTCGCTGCTGGCCGACAGCATCGACTTTCTCGAGGACACGTCGGTCAACCTGCTGATCGCCGTCGCGCTGGGCTGGACGGCGGTGGCGCGGGCGCGGCTGGGCTACGGGCTCGCGGCGCTGATGGTGGTGCCGGCGGCGGCGGTGGTCTGGACGCTGTGGCTGAAGGTCCAGGACCCGGCGGTGCCGGCACCAATGGTGCTGACCTGGGTGGGCTTCGGCGCGATGGCGGTGAACCTGACCTGTGCGCTGATGCTGGCGCGGGTGCGGACGGCGGGCGGCAGCCTGGCGCGCGCGGCCTTCCTGTCGGCGCGCAACGACGTGGCGGCCAACGTCCTGATCGTCGCGGCGGGGCTGGCGACGCTGGCCTGGCCCACGATCTGGCCCGACGTGGCGGTGGGGCTGGTGATCGTCTGGATGAACCTCGACGCCGCGGCCGAGGTGATGGAGGCCGCGCGGGTGGAGGGGCGGGACGCGCGGCCGTAGCAGCGCGGCCGCAGGCGGTGACGCCGGGCGCCGGCCGGATGTCCGCCGCGCCCTTCAGATCAGCCGATACTGCGACGCCTTGTTGCGCAGGAAGGGC
>CAZNPW010000089.1:0-9383 GCA_964575185.1 uncultured Exiguobacterium sp. | reverse complement strand
CGCGGCGGGCGGCGTCGCCCTCGCACTCGCGGTGCTGGCGGCCGCGGCCTGGGGCCTGCGGCGGGGCGCGCGGGCGCTGTCGCGCACCGGCCTGGCCCGCGGCCGGCCCGGCCTGCGCGCAGCACTCGGCGCCATCGGCGGCCAGCGCGGCGAGGCCGCGAGCGTCGTCCTCTCGCTCGGCCTCGGCCTGACGGTGCTGGCGGCGGTGGGGCAGATCGACGCGAACCTCCGCGCCGCCATCGACCGCGACCTGCCCGCCCGCGCGCCCGCCTACTTCGTCGTCGACATCCAGCCCGACCAGGTCGACGGGTTCCTCGCCACCCTGCGCGCCGACCCCGAGGTCACCGAGGTCGACACCGCGCCGATGCTGCGCGGCGTCATCACCCAGGTCAACGGCCGCCCGGCCGGGGAGGCGCTGGGGCCGCACTGGGTGCTGCACGGCGACCGCGGCGTCACCTACTCCGAAACCCCGCCCGAGGGCACCCAGATCACGCAGGGCGCCTGGTGGCCCGCGGGCTACACCGGCGAGCCGCAGATCAGCTTCGCCGAGGAGGAGGGGCTGGAGTTGGGCCTGAAGCTCGGCGATACGCTGACGGTCAACATCCTGGGCCGCGACATCACGGCCCGGATCACCTCGTTCCGGGTGGTGGACTTCTCCAATGCGGCCATCGGCTTCATCATGGCGATGAACCCGGCCGCGCTTGCCGGCGCGCCGCACACCAACATCGCCACGATCTACGCCGCGCCCGAAGCCGAGGCGCGTATCCTGCGCGACCTCTCCCAGGCCTACCCCAACATCACCGCGATCCGCGTCCGCGACGCGATCGACCGCGTGACCGAGGCGCTGGGCGCCATCGCCACCGCCACCGCCTGGGCCGCGGCGGCGACGCTGCTGACGGGCTTCATCGTCCTGATCGGCGCGGCGGCGGCGGGCGAGCGCGCGCGGGTCTACGAGGCCGCGGTTCTGAAGACCCTGGGCGCCACCCGCGGCGCGATCCTGGGAAGTTTCGCGCTGCGCGCAGGCCTGATGGGGGCGGCGGCGGGGCTGGTCGCGATCATCGGCGGCGGGCTCGCGGGCTGGGCGGTCATGGCGCTGGTGATGGACGCGCCCTACGCCTTCGAGCCGGTCAGCGCGCTGGCCATCGTCGCGGGCGGGGTGCTGGTGACGCTTCTGGCCGGCCTGGCCTTCGCCTGGCGCCCGCTCGCGGCGCGGCCGGCGCAGGTGCTGCGGGCGCAGGAATGACGGAGAGGGCGGCGGGGGTTTCACACCCCCGCACCCCCGTGGAGTATTTCAGCCGGAAAGAGAGAGCGGGAGCGGTCCGGGGTGCCCGGACGCGCGTGACGCGGCGTTTCAGCTCCGCGCGATGATCCAGTCGAGCGCCCGCGTCGGCAGCAGGCGGCGCGCCGCGCCCATCAGCCGGGTCGCCGTGGTGACGTGATAGCGCGGCCGCGGGCGGCGGCTTTCGAGCGCGTGGACGAGCTTCGCCGTGACCGCCGCGGGCGGCAGCTCGAACGGGTCGGGCCTGTCCTTCGGCCCGTAGAGCCGGCCGCGCAGGCTGACGTACTCATCGCGGCGGGCGGAGTTCTCCCAGTCGATCCAGCGCTCGAAATGCGGGATGGCGTTCTGGCGGATCTTCGTCGCAATCGGCCCCGGCTCGATCAGAACCACCGCGATCCCGGTGCCCCGCATCTCGACCCGCAGGCAGTCGGTCAGCCCCTCCATCGCGAACTTGGTCGCCACATAGGCCCCCCGCCAGCGCATCCCCACCAGGCCGAGCACGGAGGAGCAGTTGACGATCCGCCCGGCCCCCTGCGCCCGCATCACCGGGATGACCCGCCGCGCAAGCTCATGATATCCGAAGAGATTGACCTCGAAGATCGCGCGCAGGGCATCGGTCGGGATATCCTCCACCGCGCCGGGGCAGGCGAAGGCGCCGTTGTTGAAGACCGCATCCAGCGTGCCCCCGGTCCGCCCCAGCGCCTCGTCCAGGGCCGCGCCGATCGAGGCTCCATCGGCATAGTCCAGCCGGAAGCTCTCCAGCCCCTCCGCGCGCAGCCGGGCGCAGTCGGCCTCGGCCCGGCAGGTGGCGAAGACCCGCCAGCCCCGCGCCGACAGCCCCCGCGCGGCGTCCAGCCCGATGCCCGAGGAGCAGCCGGTGATCAGGATCGAACGTGGCGGGCGCATGGCCTGCCTGATCGCCCGGCCGGGGCGCGCCTGTCAACCTTTCCGCGGCTTTACCCTGCGGGCGAAATGGTGTTTGACCCACCCCACCGGGCGCGCGCCGCCGGCCTTTCGCGAGGTGAGATTTTGCGGCTTTCCGTCATCCTGCCCTTTTATGACGAAACCGCCTTCCTGCGGATGGCGCTCACCTCCATCGCCGCGCAGGGCATCGCCGATGTCGAGGTCATCGTCGTCAACGACAACCCCGCCCGGTTTTCCGACGACGCGATCCGCCCGCTGCTGCTGCCGGGGGTGAAGCTCGTCCATCATCCCGAAAACCGGGGACTTTCCGCCGCCCGCAACACCGGGATGGCGGCCGCGACGGGCGAACTGGTCGCGTTTCTCGACAGCGACGACTACTACCTGACGCACGGCCTTTCGCGGCAGTACGCCCGCGCGGTCGAGACCCGCGCGGACATCACCCACGCCAGTTGCGCCCGCACCAACCCCGGCCGGCCCGACCTCTGGATGCTCGGCCGCGACCGGCTCCTGTTCGGCGAGCCGGCCGCGGGGCAGCGCGTCACCGGCCTGCCCGCCGCGCAGTTCTTCGTCTCGTCCTGGTCGAGCATCTACCGCGCCGACTTCCTGCGGGCGCAGGGCCTGCGGTTCGACGTGGACCAGACCAAGTTCGAGGACCGGCTCTTCGTGCTGCAATCGGTCTTCGCGGCCGACCGGATCGCCACGCTCGGGGGGCCGCCGGTGCGGGCCTGGCGGCTGCGCGGCGGGTCGATCTCGGTCACCGCGGCCGACCTGCGGGTCCACACGCTGCAGGTCCAGCTGATCGAGAAATGCCTCGCCGCCGTGCGCGCCGCCACCGCCCGCGACGGCCTGCCGCCGGTGTTCGAACGCCGCGAGATGTTCAACACCGTGTCGCGCCTTTTGTGGGACATGACGCTGATCGAGGAGGCGCTGGCGGGCCGCGACCCCGGCCTGCGGGCGCTCCTGGACCGCATCCCGCCCCTCGTCGCCGGGCCGTCGCTGGCCCCGGTGCTGGACGATCCGATGCTGGCCCCGATCAGCCGCGTCGACGGCGCGAGCCGCTGGGGCAGGATCGGCCGCGCCGATTTCCTGAACTTCCACAAGGCTCTGCAGGGCGGCGACATGAAAGGCGCGCGGGCCATCCTGGAAGGCCGGCGGGGGCCGGTCGCGGTGCCCGCGCCCTTCGTCGCGCGCGGCACGGGCCCGGAGCTGACGCTGCACGTCGGCCTGCACAAGACCGGCACGACCTATGTCCAGCGCCAGCTCATCGCCAACCGCGACCGGCTCTTGCAGGACGGGATCCTCGTGCCCCGGGCCGGCCTCGACGACCGCGAGGCGCTGGACCAGTCGCGCCCCGGCGGCTTCGCCGGGCACCTGCTGGTCGCCCGCTTCGTCCGCGACGGCACCGCGCCCGTCTGGGCCGACCTCAAGGCCGAGATCGCGGCGACCGGGGCCCGGCGCGTCGTCCTGTCCTGCGAGAACCTGACCTACCCGCAGAACGCCGACCGCGAAACGCGCATCTCCGCGCTCGCCGACCGGTTCCGCGAGATCGGCTTCGGGCGGGTGTCGCTGGTCGCCTCGGTCCGCCGCCCCGACGCCTGGGCCGAGGCGCTGTGGCGCGAGAACGTGACCCAGGCGCGGCGCGACAGCGGGCAGTCGCTGGCGGCCTTCGCGATCGACCACGCGGCGGTCCTGAAATCGCTGCCGGCTCTCCTGGGCCCGCTCGAGGCGGCCTCGGGCGCGACCTGCCGGCTGGTCGATTTCGACGCCGCGCGCGGGGCGCTCTGGCCGCGGATGGCCGCCGCGATGGACCTGCCCGAGGGCCTGGAGGAGGACCGCGACGCGCCCCGCTACGCCACGCCGCGGGCGGCGGTGGTGCAGGCGCTGCGGGTCATCGCGCTCCTGACGCCCGAGGAAGGCATCCGCCGCAAGGCGATGCTGGCGCTGATCCGCGCGGCCGACCGGCTGGACCTGCCGCCCGACACGCCCTTCATGCCCGCCCCGGCGCGGGTCGCGCTGGTCGAGGCCTGGTGCGCCGCCTCGGCCGGCTGGGCGGCGTCCCGCGGCCTTCAGGTCGACGGCGCGGCCTGGCTGCGGCTGGCGGGGGCCGCGACGGACCAGGTGCCCGACACGATGCCCGCGGCTCTGATCGACGCGCTGACGACGTCCGTGGTCATGGCCGAGCCGCCGGGCGGCCGCGCCGGCTCGCAGACGCCGGGGCCGACGGGCGAACTGCCGCTGTCCGGGTGGCTGGTGGATCAGGCCCGGCGGATCATGCCGTGGGACCTGCGCCGAAAGCTGCGGCCGATGGCGCGGCGGCTGATGGCGAGGAAGCCGGTCGAATAGGGCTTACGGCGCGGCCAGAAGCTCGGCCGCCACGTAGCCCTCGACGCCGTCGCCCTCGATGCGGATCAGCGTCCAGCCGTTGCCGGCATCGCCGATCCGCGCGACCTCCTCGCCGCGCGCAAGGCGCGTCAGGACCGCGAAACCGGTGCCGGGGCCGGACCGGACGTTGACGCTGCGCGCGTCGACGACGGCGACGGAGCCTGCGGCGGCCCCGGTCGCGGCCCCGGTCGCGGCGGGCGGGGTCGTTGTGGGCGGGGTGGCGGGCGTGCCGTCGGCGAGGGTCGCGAGCGAAAAGACGGTCGGGTCGCCGGCGGCGTCGCCGGGCTGCGGTTCCGCGACCGGGGCGACCGGGGCGACCGGGCGGGCGACGGTGACGGGCGCGGTCGCGGGCGCGATGTCGGCGGGCGTGGGGACGGCGGGCGTCGGGATGGCGGGCGTCGGGTCGGCGGGCGTCGGGACGGCGGACGCGCGTGCGACCGCGGGGGTCACCGGCGCGGGGGCGGGGGCCGGTCCGGACGGCATCGCGGCGGCGGCGGCCAGGCCGGGGCGCATCTGGCCGCGATCCTCGCCTGCGATCAAGAGCACGAGGAAGATGGCGGCGCCGAGCAGCAGCGTCAGCTTGAACATCGGACGGGAACCTCAAGGGAACGTGTGACTAGCATGATTCGTGGCACGGCGCATGGGAAATGTCCGGGCCGCGTCCCGGTTCCGCCGCGGCGTGCACTGGACCGACGTGAACTTCGGCCTTACACAGCCGGCGATGCCCGGCGACCCCGACCAGCCCCCCGACCCCGCGCCCGACCGGACCCTCGCCGAACCGCTGTCGCGGGCGATCGGCGAGCGGTATCTCACCTACGCGCTGTCCACGATCATGCACCGCGCGCTGCCCGACGCCCGCGACGGGCTGAAGCCGGTGCACCGCCGCATCCTCTACGCAATGCGCGAGCTGCGCCTGTCGGCCACCGGGGGCTTCCGCAAGTCGGCCAAGATCTCCGGCGACGTGATGGGCAACTACCACCCGCACGGCAACCAGGCGATCTACGACGCGATGGCGCGGCTCGCGCAGGATTTCGCCATGCGCTACCCGCTGGTCGACGGGCAGGGCAACTTCGGCAACATCGACGGCGACAACCCGGCCGCCGAGCGCTACACCGAGGCGCGCCTGACCCCGCTCGCCGAGGCGCTGATGGAAGGCCTGGCCGAGGACGCGGTCGACTTCCGCCCGAACTACGACGGCACGCTCAGCGAACCCGTGGTGATGCCCGGGGCCTTCCCGAACCTGCTCGCCAACGGCTCCAGCGGCATCGCGGTGGGCATGGCGACCAACATCCCGCCGCACAACCTCGACGAACTCATCGCCGGGGCCAAGGCGCTGATCGCCGACCCCGCGCTGCCCGACGCGAGCCTCGTCGCGCTGATCCCCGGCCCCGACTTCCCGACCGGCGGCGTCCTGGTCGACACCCGCGCGGTCTTCGAGGAGGCCTACCGCACCGGCCGCGGGTCGTTCCGCCTGCGCGCGCGCTGGCAGGTCGAGGACCTCGGCCGCGGCACCTGGCAGATCGCGGTGACCGAAATCCCCTGGCAGGTGCCGAAATCCCGCCTGATCGAGAAGCTCGCCGAACTGGTCGAGACGAAGAAGGTGCCGCTCCTGGCCGACGTTCGCGACGAAAGCGCCGAGGACGTGCGCATCGTGCTCGAACCCCGCGCGCGCACCGTCGACCCCGAGATGCTGATGGGCGCGCTGTTCCGCAACTCCGACCTGGAAACGCGGTTCAGCCTGAACATGAACGTGCTGATCGACGGCCGGGTGCCGCGCGTCTGCGCGCTGAAGGACTGTCTGCAGGCCTTCCTGAACCACCGGCGCGAGGTCCTGCGGCGGCGGTCGCAGCACCGGCTGCAGAAGATCGACGCGCGCCTCGAGGTGCTGGAGGGGTTCCTCCTGACCTTCCTCCACCTCGACCGGGTGATCGACATCATCCGCTACGACGACGACCCCAAGGCCGCGCTGATGCGCGAGGACTGGGGCCGCGCCCACGCCCGCGCGACCTCCGAACGCGACTACCGCACGCCCGCCCCCGGCGACGGCGGGCTCTCCGAGGTGCAGGCCGAGGCGATCCTCAACATGCGCCTGCGCAGCCTGCGGCGGCTGGAGGAGATGGAGCTCGTCCGCGAACGCGACGCGCTGGTCAAGGAACGCGCAGGGCTCGCCGCGCTGCTCGCCTCCGACGCGCGGCAGCGGACGGCGATCACGCGCGAACTCGACGCCATCGCCCGCGCCTGGGGCAAGGGCACCCCCGGCGGCGACCGCCGCACCACCTTCGCCGAGGCCGGCGAGACCGTCGAGGTCACCGCCGAGGCGATGATCGAACGCGAGCCGATCACCGTCATCTGCTCGAAGATGGGCTGGATCCGCGCGCTCCGGGGCCATGTCGACCTTACCGCCGAGCAGAAGTTCAAGGACGGCGACGGCCCCGCCTTCGCCCTCCACGCCGAAACGACCGACCGCATCCTGATCGCCGCCGCCAACGGGCGCTTCTTCACCCTGACCGGCGCGAACCTGCCCGGCGGCCGCGGCATGGGCGAGCCGCTGCGGCTGATGATCGACCTGCCGAACGACACCGGCATCGTGCAGATGCTCGTCTGGCGGCCGAGCGGGCGGCTTTTGGTCGCCTCGACCGCAGGCGACGGCTTCATCGTGCCCGCCGACGAGGCGCTGGCGCAGACCCGCGCCGGCAAGGCCGTGCTGACGGTCGCCGACGGCGTGCGCCTCGCGCTCTGCCGCCCGGTCGCGGGGGACCATGTCGCGGTGGTGGGCGAAAACCGCAAGATGCTGGTCTTCGCCCTGTCCGAGCTGCCGGAAATGGCCCGCGGCAAGGGCGTCAGGTTGCAGAAGTACAAGGACGGCGGCCTCGCCGACGCGATCACGCTGACGCTCGCGCAGGGCCTGTCCTGGAAGGAACAGGGCGGCCGCACCCGCAGCGAGCCCGACCTGACCGAATGGCTCGGCCCCCGCGCCGGCGCCGGCAAGATGGCCCCGCGCGGCTTTCCGCGCGACAACCGCTTCGCCGGCCCCGGCTGAAACGCCGCGTGACGGCGAGGGCAGGCGGTGCTAGCCTGCCTCGGCACTCACGGGGACCCCGTTCACCATGGCCAATTTCGTCCTGACCGCGACGCCCGGCGCGCCGCAATACTACCTCGACGGATTCTTCAACATCGCGGTCTCGGGCCAGCTCGACTTTCCCACCGCCGGGACCGGCAGCTTCACCATCGTCTACGTCGACGGCCGCGACGGCAGCCAGACGCATCTGATCTTCGGCGGCTTTGCGCTGACCTACCGGATGTCCGGTCCCACGGTCGAGGATGTGACGGGCGGCCGCATCACCTCGCTCGTCGTGCACGACGGCAGCCGCGCGGGGCCGGTCAGCCTGTCGGTCACCGGCCTGTCGCTGTCGGCCGCCGAGGTCTACGACCTGATGGGGAACGACGATGTCGGCGGGCTGCTCGGCCTGGTCTTCGGCCGCAACGACGTGATCCTGGGATCGGGCCTGCGCGACGAGGCGTCGGGCTATGCCGGCGCCGACCGGCTGGAGGGGCGGCGCGGCGACGACATCCTCTTCGGCAACGCCGGGGCCGACACGCTGCACGGCGACCAGGGCCGCGACCGGCTGACCGGCGGCTCCGGGGCCGACCGCTTCGTCTTCGACACCGCGGCGCAGCCGGGCAACGCCGACGTCATCACCGACTTCACCCCCGGCACGGACCGCATCCTGCTGCAGAACGACGTGCTGGCGGGGCTGGGGGGCGGCGGCGGTCTGCGCGCGGCGCAGTTCGTCGCGGGCACCCAGGCCGCCGACGCGCAGGACCGCATCATCTACGACCGCGCCACCGGCCGCATCTGGCTCGACAGCGACGGCCGCGGCGGCGCGCCGCAGGTCCTGCTGGCCGAGGTCGACGACGGCACCCGGCTGACGGCGGCGGATTTCCTGATCCTGTGATTGCAGCCCGCGCGGGCCGTGCTAGGACAGGCCGTCCACGCCGCGGAGCCCCGATGCGCCTGCCTGCCGCCGTCCTGATGCTCGCCCTGCTGGCCGGCTGCGCCGCGAACGACCTCGCCGAGCCGCCCGTGCCGCTCGGCGACTTCGCGCTGGGCCTGAACGTCGCCGTGGCCGACAACGCGCAGCGGGTGCCGATCAGCCGCGCCGCGACCGAGGCCGAGTGGGAGGCGGCGATGACGCAGGCCATCGCCGACCGCTTCGGCCGCTACGACGGCACGCGGCTTTACAACATCGGCATCAGCATCGACGGCTACGCGCTCGCGCCGCCGGGGATCCCCGTGGTCGCCGCGCCGAAGTCGGTGCTGGTGGTGACGGCCAACGTCTGGGACGACGCGGCGCAGAAGAAGCTGAACCCGGAGGGAAAGCAGATCACGGTGTTCGAGGGGCTGTCGGGCGAGACGGTCATCGGCTCGGGCCTGACGCGCACCAGGGAGCAGCAGATGGCCGCGCTGTCCTACAACGCGGCCAGGGCGGTGGAGCGCTGGTTCCTGCAGAACCCCGACTGGTTCGGCATCGCCCCCGACGCCGCCGCCGCCGCGCTGTCCGCGACCGACCCTGCAACGCCGGCCCCCGCTTCGACCCCGCCGCCCGCCGACCCCCCCGAAAGCGCCTTCGTCCCGCCGCAGCCGCCGCCCGCCTGAGCCTTGCCTTCCGGGGCCGGGGGGATTAAGTCGCGCCGCGTATCCATCGGGCCATCCCGGCCCGTTCCGGCTTCTCGAGGGTGCCCCCATGGCCAAGGCCAAGTTTGAACGCACGAAACCGCATGTGAACATCGGGACGAT
>CAZNPW010000088.1:0-9412 GCA_964575185.1 uncultured Exiguobacterium sp. | reverse complement strand
CATCGTCGCGGTGATGGAGGAGCTCTGCCTGCCCCGCCGGACGCTGAACGAGAAGATGGCGAAATACGGGCTGACGCGCGGGGAGTATGTCTGACCCCGCCAGCGGCCCCGCGCGCGCGCGCCCCGGACCCGATCCGGGGCCTCCCGCCCGGACCGCGCGGCATCGGGCCGGGCCGCCGCGAAACTGGTGCGACATCGTACCGGATAGTTCGATATCGAACCGGATAGTGCGATATCGCACCAGTTGGTACGATATCGTATCGGTTTCGCCGCGCAACCGGCAGTTGATCCGGGGGAGCCTGAGGTGCCTGCGACTTCGCCATTGCCCTTTCCCCCGGCGATCCGATAGGGTGGCTGGCAATGTGCCCGTCCGGGCGCAGCAGTGTATTCTCTGCCGGTGCGGGCGGGCCATGCGGCCCTCGTGGCACGGGGCAGCCGGATCGGCCGAAAGGCCAGTGAAACGCCCGCCAAGTCGTTGATCTTGCGGGCTTGCGAAGGCGGGGGCCGCGGGCCCCCTGGTGGTGAAAACGCGATGCGGCGCGGGCACGGGATGGCGGAAGACGAAGGCGGGCCGCAGGCTCGCCCCTTCCGCACGGCCCCCGCGCAGGTCGCCCGAACAAGTCGCGCCGATGTCCCGACGCGTGCCCCCGGCGCTCCGCCGGGGCGCGCAAGCCATTGGCACGCAATGGAAAAACATGACAAAGAAGATGCTGATCGACGCGACCCACGCGGAAGAGACCCGCGTGGTCGTGGTGGACGGGACCAAGGTCGAGGAGTTTGATTTCGAGACGGCTGCCAAGCGGCAGCTCGCCGGCAACATCTACCTCGCCAAGGTGACGCGGGTGGAGCCGTCGCTGCAGGCGGCCTTCGTGGATTACGGCGGAAATCGCCATGGATTCCTGGCCTTTGCCGAAATCCACCCCGACTACTACCAGATCCCCGTCGCCGACCGGAAGGCGCTGCTCGAGGAGGAGCGCGCCTACGCCCGCGCGCAGGAAGAGGAGGAGAACCGCGCCTCCCGCCGCAAGCCGCGCCCCCGTCCCGTGGCCGAGGCCGCCGCCGAAGGCGCGATCGCGGGCATGGACGTGGTCGACCTGGGCGGGGATGGGGAAGACGAAGCCCCTGAAAACGCGGCGGATTCCTCGCCGATGGCGGATCACGACCACGATCGCCATGCCGATGACGACCACCACGAACCGGCCGAGTTCGTGGCGATGCACACCGCCTCCGACACCGATTCCGAGATCGAATCCGTCGCCGAGGAGGACGTGGCCGAAGAGATCAGCCACGCCCGCAAGCCGCGGCCCCGCCGCTACAAGATCCAGGAGGTGGTGAAGGTCCGCCAGATCATGCTGGTCCAGGTGGTCAAGGAGGAGCGCGGCAACAAGGGCGCGGCGCTGACGACCTACCTGTCGCTGGCCGGGCGCTACTGCGTGCTGATGCCCAACACCGCCCGCGGCGGCGGCATCTCGCGCAAGATCACCCAGGCGGCGGACCGCAAGAAACTCAAGGAGATCGCCGGGGAAATCGAAGTGCCGGAGGGCGCGGGCCTCATCATCCGCACCGCCGGCGCCAAGCGCACCAAGGCCGAGATCCGGCGCGACTACGAATACCTGATGCGGCTGTGGGAGCAGGTCCGCGAGCTGACCCTGCGGTCGATCGCCCCCGCCGCCATCTACGAGGAAGGCAACCTCATCAAGCGCACGATCCGCGACCTCTACTCGCGCGAGATCGAGGAGGTGCTGGTCGAGGGCGAGGCGGGCTACCGCACCGCCAAGGACTTCATGCGCATGATCATGCCCAGCCACGCCAAGGCCGTGGTGCGCTACGAAGACCCCATGCCGCTGTTCGCGCGCTACCAGGTGGAAAGCTACCTGGGCGCGATGTTCAACCCGACGGTGCAGCTGAAATCGGGGGGTTACATCGTCATCGGCGTGACCGAGGCGCTGGTCGCCATCGACGTGAACTCCGGCCGCGCGACGCGCGAGGGCAACATCGAGGACACCGCGCTGAAGACCAACCTCGAGGCCGCCGAGGAGATCGCGCGCCAGCTGCGCCTGCGCGACCTGGCCGGGCTGATCGTCATCGACTTCATCGACATGGAGGAGCGGCGCAACAACGCCGCGGTCGAGAAGCGCCTGAAGGACAAGCTGAAAACCGACCGCGCCCGCATCCAGGTCGGCCGCATCTCGGGCTTCGGCCTGATGGAGATGAGCCGCCAGCGGCTGCGTCCGGGGATGCTGGAGAGCACCACCCAGCCCTGCGCGCATTGCCACGGCACCGGCCTGATCCGGTCCGACGACAGCATGGCGCTGATGATCCTGCGCGCGCTCGAGGAGGAGGGCACGCGCAAGCGGTCGAAGGAGGTGGTGCTGAAGGCCCCGGTCGGGATCGTCAACTACCTCTTCAACCACAAGCGCGAGCACCTCGCGCTGATCGAGGCGCGCTACGGCATGAGCGTGCGGATCGAGGCCGACCCGGGCCTCGTCAGCCCCGATTACAGCATCGACAAGCTGAAGACCGCGACCCGGATGATCCCCGACGCGCCGACCGTCATCAGCGGCAACGCCGCGCTGATGGGCGACTTCGTCGAGGAGGACGAGGACATCCCCGAGGAGGTGGAGGAGGAGGAGGACGACGCGCCGGTCAAGACCGAGGGCGCGCGGGTCGAGACCAACGGCAACGGCACCGGCGAGGGCGGCAAGAAGAAGCGCCGCCGCCGCCGCCGCCGCCGGGGCGGGGCCAGGGGGCCGGACGGCCAGCCGCTGCCGCAGGACGCGGCGGAGGAGGGCGACGACGGCGACGAGGACGATGGCGAGGACGCCGAGGCGGTCGATGCGCCGGTGACCGAGGAGCCTGCAACCGACGGTCCGGTCGAGGCGTCACCGGTCGCCGCGCCGATGCCCGAGCCTGCGCCCGAGCCCGCGCCGAAGCCGCGTGCGTCGCGATCGCGCAAGCCCAAGGCGGAGCCGGCCGACGCCGAAGCCGCCCCTGTCGCGGCGGAACCCGCGGCCGAGGACGCGAAGCCCGCGAAGAAGACGGTCAGCCGCAGCTCCTCGCGGTCGAAGGCGAAGGCCAGGGCGGAGGACCTCGCGGCGGGAGAGCCGGTCGCCGAACCGGCACCGGAGGCGGCGGCTTCGTCCGAGGCCGACACGCCGGTGCCCGGGGCCGCCGCAGCGCCGGACGCCGCGCCCCCTGCCGCGGCCGAGCCGGAGGCCGACGACCCGGCCAAGCCCAAGCGCAAGGGGTGGTGGTCGCTCGGCCGCTAGGCCGGGCGACTTCACACCGCGCGCGAAGATCGTGGCGCAACATCCCGATGTCGTGGGTTTCCTTGGCGGGCGCCGGTCCCTGCCGGCCAAGCTGATGACGCCACCCGTGCCCGACGAGGCCACCCTTGCCGCGATCCTGCGGCTGGCGGTCCGGGTGCCCGACCACGGCAAGCTGACGCCCTGGCGGTTCGTCGTCGTGGCACCCGCCGCAGGCCCGCGCCTCGCCGATCTGGCCGAGGCGCGGGCGGCGGAGACGGGGGCGGACCCGGTCAAGGGCCGCGGCGTCTACGACCGCGGCCTTGCCGCCATCGTGGTGATCGGCTGCCCCGTGGCCTCGGACAAGGTGCCGCCGGTGGAGCAGGTGCTGTCCGCGGGTGCCCTGTGCCAGAACGTCCTGATCGCCGCGACTGCGATGGGCTGGGGGGCGAACTGGCTGACCGGCTGGCCCGCGCATGACCCGGTCTTCTGCGCCCGCGCCTTCGGGACCACGGGGGCGGAGTGGGTGGCGGGGGTGATCCACCTCGGCACGCTCGCCGACCCGCCGCCCGACCGGCCGCGGCCGGACGCGGCGGCCCTGACGACCTGGATCAGGGACTGACGGGTTCCGACGCCGGGTCGGGGCCCATCCGCCCGAACACGTCGAGGTCGCGCACCGTCACCGCGCCCGAGGCGATGAAGGCCACCAGAAGCGCCCAGACGACCGCAGCCCAGAGCGTCGTGATCCAGGCCTTGCGTCCCACGATCTCGTGCAGCGGTGCCCCGGCGGGCGTGCCCGGCACGCGGGTCCCCGCATCGCCCTGCGTGGTCAGCCGCAGCGGCAGCACGATGAAGAACACGAGGAACCAGGTGACCGGGAACAGCACGATGACGGCGGTGAGGGTCATGCCTGCTCCAGTTCGATCAGGCAGCCGTCGAAGTCCTTCGGGTGCAGGAAGATCACGGGTTTTCCATGCGCGCCGGTCTTCGGCGGCCCGAGGACGCGCGCGCCATCGGCCGTCAGCCGGGCGGCGGCGGCGGCGATGTCGGGGACCTCGTAGCACATGTGGTGGAGGCCGCCGCCGGGGTGTTTCCGAAGGAATCCATGGATCGGCGAGGCGGGGCCGAGGGGCGCCATGAGTTCGACCCGGGTGTTCGGCAGGTCGATGAAGACGACCGTGACGCCGTGCAGGGGCTCGTCCTGCGGCGCCCGGACGGCCGCGCCCAGGCCCTGCCAGCGCAGGGCGGCGGCGGGCAGGTCGGGGACGGCGATGGCGATGTGGTTCAGGCGGCCGATCATGAGCGGGGTTATGGGGCGGGCGGCCCGGCGGGGCAAGGGGCGGTAACCGGACGTTAAGCCGCGGGGCGCAGGATGCGCGCCGGGAGGTCCGGCCATGCCGCTGATTCTGGAACCGATCTTCACCGAAGGCGGCCGCGCCGCGCCGCTGCCCTTGCGCGGGCTGACCGTGCTCGTGGTCGAGGACAGCCGCTTCGCGGCCGAGGCGATCCGGCTGATGTGCCAGCGGCTCGGCGCGCGGCTGCGGCGGGCCGAGACGCTGCGGGCGGCCATCGCGCATCTGGCGATGACGCGGCCCGACGTGGTGATCGTCGACCTCGGCCTGCCCGACGGCCGCGGGGAGGAGCTGCTGGCCGACCTTGCCGCGCGCCGGCCGCGCCCGCCGGTGCTTCTGGGGACCAGCGGGGCGGAGGACGGGCGGGCGCTGGCGCTCGCCGCCGGGGCGGACGGCTTCCTCGACAAGCCGATCCCGGGGATCGAGGCGTTCCAGGAGGCGATCCTGTCGCGCCTGCCCGACCGCGTGGCGGTCGACGCGACGGGTCGGCCGCCGCAGGACGGGGCGGCGCTGTGCGACGACCTGGCGCGCGCGGCGGACCTTTTGCGCGACGGCGGGCAGGCGGCCTATGTCGCGGGGTTCCTCGAGGGGATCGCCCGGTCGCTGGCCGATGAGGGGTTGGCACAGATCGCGCGGGACATCGCGGCGGGGGGCAACCGGCTGGACGCCATCGCCCGGCTCGACATGGCGCGGGCAACGGCGGGAAAGGCGGTGTGGGCGTAGGGATCGGTGGCATCGGGCAGGCCCGGCACGCGCGGGCATCGGCACGCGCGGGCATCGGCACGCCGGCCTTGGCGCGGGACCTTGAGGCCGCGCGTTACAGGCCCAGGTCCAGCTGTACGGACCGCCCCGGCACGGCGAAGAGGTCGCAGCGCAGCGGGGGGAAGCCCTTGTCCAGCCCGTAGCGTCGACGCGCGGCGATCTTGCGGCTGCGGATCAGGTCGGCCCAGACGCCCTGCCCGGTCATCCGCGTGCCGAAGTCGGGATCGTAGTCGCGCCCGCCGTGCAGCTCGCGCACCCGGCCCATGATGCGGGCGGCGCGGTCGGGGACGGTGGCCGCGATCCAGTCGCGGAACAGGCCGGCGACCTCGCGCGGCAGGCGCAGGGGGATGCAGCTTGCGCTGACGGCGCCGGCGTCGGCCGCGGCGGCGAAGATCGCTTCGAGCTCGTGGTCGGTCAGCGCGGGGATCAGGGGCGAGGCGTTGACGCCGACCGGCACGCCGGCCTCGGCCAGGCGCCGGACGGTCGCCAGCCGCCGCGCGGGGGCGGGCGCGCGCGGCTCCATCGCGCGGGCGAGGCGGGGGTCGAGCGTCGTCACGCTGATGCTGACGCAGAGAAGGCCCTGCGCGGCAAGGGGCGCGAGGATGTCGAGGTCGCGTTCGATCAGCGTGCCGCGCGTGGTGATCGTGACGGGGTGGCGGTGGTCGGCCAGCACCTGCAGGACGGCGCGGGTCAGGCCGTGCTGCGCCTCGACCGGCTGGTAGGGGTCGGTGTTGGTGCCGAGCGCGAGCGGGGCCACCGCATAGCCGGGCCGCGCGAGTTCCGCTGCCAGCACCGCGGCGATGCCGGGGCGGGCGATCAGGCGGGTCTCGAAGTCGAGCCCCGGCGAGAGGTTCAGGAAGGCGTGGCTCGGCCGGGCGTAGCAGTAGACGCAGCCGTGCTCGCAGCCGCGGTAGGGGTTGACCGAGCGGTCGAAGGGCAGGTCGGGCGAGGCGTTGCGGGTGATGGCGGAGCGGGGGCGTTCCAGCGCCACCTCGGTGCGGACGAGCCGCGCCTCCTCGGGGATGTCCCAGCCGTCGTCCGCGGCCTCGCGCGTCCTGGCCTCGAACCGGCCCGCGGCGTTGGAGGCCGCACCGCGGGCGCGCAGGCGCTGGGTGGGCAGGATCGACATGCGCGCAGGATGGAACAGATGCGGAACATTTGCCAGAGATTCCCCTTGCGGTCGCCTTTCGCGCGGGGCATGTCGCTTTGTGCGCAGAGCTTTCCGGGGGCGCGCCCCATGCCGGGCGCAACAGCGGGTGCTTCCATGGCCGATGACGACATCATCCTGTCGGAACTGAACGACGAGGACCTCGTGCTGCAGATGCACGACGACCTCTACGACGGGCTGAAGGAGGAGATCGAGGAGGGCACGCGCCTTCTGCTCGACCGCGGCTGGACGCCCTACGACGTGCTGACCAAGGCGCTGGTCGCGGGGATGAAGATCGTCGGCGACGATTTCCGCGACGGCATCCTGTTCGTGCCCGAGGTGCTCTTGAGCGCCAACGCGATGAAGGCGGGGATGCACATCCTGAAGCCGCTGCTGGCCGAGACGGGCGCGCCGCGGATGGGCAAGATGGTGATCGGCACCGTCAAGGGCGACATCCACGACATCGGCAAGAACCTGGTCGCCATGATGATGGAGGGCGCGGGGTTCGAGGTGCTCGACCTCGGGATCAACAACAGCGTCGAGAAGTATCTCGACGCGCTGGAGCGCGAGCAGCCCGATATCCTGGGGATGAGCGCGCTGCTGACCACGACGATGCCCTACATGAAGGTCGTGATCGACACCCTGAAGGAACGGGGCATGCGCGAGGACTACATCGTGCTGGTCGGCGGCGCGCCGCTGAACGAGGAGTTCGGGCGCGCGATCGGGGCCGACGCCTATTGCCGCGACGCCGCCGTGGCGGTGGAGACGGCCAAGCAGTTCGTCGCGCGCAAGCACAACCTGTTGCGGGCGTGATCCGGCCTGTCCGCCGCGCGGGGGTTGGAAATCCCGGCGGGGCGGCACATCTTCGGGGAATACGGGAGATTCGCGATGCCCCTGCCCCTGTTCCTGACCATGATCGCCGCCGTCATCGCCGCCGCCGGGATGACCGTCGCGCTCGCGACCTTCGCGCAGCTTCCGCTGGTGGCGCTGGGCTTCGCGGCGCTGGCGGGCAGCCTGATCCTCGGCCTGCGGCAGTGGCGGTGAGGCTGCGGCGGCCCTCCGTCGTCGGGGACAGGCCCCGCCCCCCTCTCCCGCGGGAGAGGGGGCGCGCCTGACCGGAAAGGTCGGGCGAGATGGACCGTGGTCCCGATGACGATGTCCCGACCGGACAGGGGCCGGCCGCGACGGGGCACGGCCGGGTGCTGCTGATCGCCTGCGGGGCGCTGGCGCACGAGGTGCTTGCGGTCATCCGGGCCAACGGCTGGAGGCACATGGACGTGCAGTGCCTGCCCGCGAACCTGCACCTGTGGCCCGACCGGATCACGCCGGCGGTCGAGGCGGCGGTCGAGGCGGCGGTCCGCGCCGGGACGCATGCGAAGGTGATGGTCCTCTATGCCGATTGCGGCACGGGCGGGCGGCTGCGGGCGGCCTGCGACCGGCTGGGGGTCGAGATGGTCGCGGGGCCGCATTGCTATGCGTTCTTCGACGGCAACGACAGGTTCGCGGCGCGGGGCGAGGCCGAGATGACGGCCTTCTACCTGACCGATTTCCTGGTGCGCCAGTTCGACGCCTTCGTCTGGCGGCCGATGGGCCTGGACCGCCACCCGGAGCTGCGCGACACGTATTTCGGCAACTACGACCGGCTGGTCTACCTGGCGCAGACCGAGGACGCGGAGCTGGATGCCACGGCACGGGCCTGCGCCGCGCGGCTGGGCCTGGCCTATGCACGGCGGTTCACCGGCTACGGCGATCTGGCCGCGGCGCTGGAGCGGGCCTGACGCCGCGCGGCGCCGGCCCGGGCGGGCGCCCCTCACCCCAGGAGCGCCCGGGCGGCGTTGCGGGCGGCGTCGGTGACGCGGTCCCCGGCGAGCATCCGGGCGATCTCCTCGACCCGCTCTGCGGGGCCGAGCGGCGCGACGGTCGACAGGGTCGTCCCGTCGGCCATGCGCTTCTCGACCCGCCAGTGGTGCGCGCCCTTGGCCGCGACCTGGGGCGAGTGGGTGACGACCAGCACCTGCGCACCCTTCGCGAGGGCGGCGAGGCGGCGGCCGACGGCATCGGCGGTCGCCCCGCCCACGCCGCGGTCGATCTCGTCGAAGATCAGCGTCTGGCCGGGGCTGTCGCCCGCAAGGCAGACCTTCAGCGCGAGCAGGAAGCGCGACAGCTCGCCCCCGCTGGCGATGCGGTTCAGCGGGCCTGCGGGCGCGCCGGGGTTGGTCGCGACGGTGAAGGTCACGGCGTCGGTGCCGTCGGGGCCGGGGTCGGCGGGGGCGACGACGGTGCGGAAGACGGCGCGGTCCATCTTCAGCGGGCCGAGTTCGGCCGCCATCGCGGCGTCGAGGCGCAGGGCGGCGGCGCTGCGCGCGGCGGACAGCGCGGCGGCCGCCTCGGCATAGGTCGCATCGGCGGCGTCGCGGGCGCGGGCGAGCCGCCCCAGCCCCTCCACCCCGCCGTCGAGCGCCGCGAGCTGCGTCCGCAGCGTGTCGGCCAGCGCCGCGAGGTCGTCGGCGGGGACGCCGTGCTTGCGGGCGAGCGCGCGGATGGCGAACAGCCGCTCCTCGGCCGCCTCGAGCGCGGCGGGGTCGAGGTCGAGCGCGGCGAGCGTCGCCGCGACCGCGCCCTGCGCCTCGGCCAGTTCGATCAGCGCGCGGTCGAGCGCGGCAAGGGCGGGGTCGAGCGCGCCTTCGGCCCGCTGCGCCGCGCCGCCGAGCAGCCGGGCCGCGGTCAGGAGCGCGGCCTCCGCCCCCTCGTCGCCGATCAGCGCGGCGGCGCGGGCGATGTCGGCGCGGATCTTCTCGGCCCCCTGCATCAGCCGCCGCCGCGCGTCGAGCGCGGCGTCCTCGCCCGGGCGGGGGGACAGGCGGTCGAGCTCGGCGACGGCGTGGCGCAGGTGGGCTTCCTGCGCC
>CAZNPW010000087.1:0-9452 GCA_964575185.1 uncultured Exiguobacterium sp. | reverse complement strand
CATCCAGGCCCAGAAGGTCAGCACGCCGCCGTCCGAGATCAGGATCTTGTCGAGCCTGGTCAGGTCGGCGAAGGTCGCGGCCTTGCCGGGATGGGTGAGGATGACCTGCGGGTCCTTCTGGAAGGCCGCGGCGACGGCGACGATCGGCAGGCCTTCCTGCGCCGCGCTGATGGTGTCGAGCGAGCTGCCGCCCATGTGGAAGTCGATCTGTCCGGCCAGCATCAGCGCCCGGTTGTTCACCTGCGGGCCGCCCGGCACGATCGTCACGTCGAGCCCGCAGGCGGCGTAGGTGCCGTCGGCGACCGCCTGGTAGAAGCCCCCGTGTTCGGCCTGCGCCACCCAGTTGGTGCCGAAGGTCACGGGCGTGGTCTGCGCCATGGCGGCTCCCGCCATCGCCACCAGCGCCGCCGTCAGCGCCGTCGTCTGCATCCGTGTGGTCAAATCCCATCCTCCGCCGTTGCGAGTCTCGTTGGCCGTGAACCCTAGGGCGGAGGTTCCCGCCCGACAGGCAGGTTGTTCCCCGCCACGCCGGTCTTCCCGACGAAAGCCCAAAGATCGGGCAGTTCGCAAGGGATTCGGTCCCCATTTCGGCAAACCGCATTCCATGCGCCCGGTTTTCGGACATGTTGCTGTCACCTCTGGTGTCAATCCCGGGAAAGTTTCCATGCGCATGCTCTCGCCGCCCGCGATCCGCCCGCCCTTCGCGCGCTATGCCCACGGGGTCGAGGTGGACCCGGGCGCGCGATGGGTCCTGGCCTCGGGGCAACTCGGCATCGCGGCCGACGGCACGGTGCCCGCCACGGCCGAAGGCCAGGCGGCGCTGTGCCTGGCCAACTGCGCGGCGATCCTGGCCGAGGCCGGGATGGGGCCGGGCGACGTGGTGCGGATCAGCGCCTTCGTCACCGACCGGGCGCACATGGCGGGCTACATGGCCGCGCGCGACGCCTGGCTTGCGGGCACGGCGCGGCTGCCGGCCTCGACGCTGGTGATCGTGGCGGGCTTCACCCGGCCCGAGTTCCTCGTCGAGGTCGAGGTGACGGCGGCCGCCACATGACGGCTTTACATCCCTTACTGTTTCAGTAAGGATTGTCCTGCATGTCCACGCCAGCCGCCGCAGGTCAGCCCGGACCCCACAGGATCGAGGCCGCCATGACACATCCGTCGTTCCTTTTGTCGCTCCTCCGCGCGCTGCGCCCGGTGCGCTGGGCCGCGCTCTTCAACCTGGTGGAGGGCCGTCCGTGACCGCGCTGTCCCCCGTTCCGGCCCACGCCCCGCGGCATGACCCCTTGCCGCTCTACGACGCGCGCGACCTGACCGCGGGCGGCACCCAGGCCCGCATCCTGCTCGACGGGCAGGTCTACGCGCTGCGCATCACCCGCGCCGGAAAGCTGATCCTGACGAAATGAGACCGACGCGCCCCATCCTTCGCATGGCCCGCCCGGCCGCCCGGGTTTCCGGCGCGGTCCGGGTCGATCCGCGGGGGGCGCGGACGGCCGGCATCGAACGCCCGATGGCCGCGCCGGGGCGCGTCGCGGGTCGGTCGGACAGCCCCGACCATCGGGGCGCGGCGTTTCGGTGAGCGGCTACCCCTCTCCCTGCATCGGCGTCTGCAGGTTCCGCCGCAAGGGTGCCGTGGAACGGCACTGCATCGGCTGTTCGATGACGAAGTCGCAGAAGAAGATGTGGAAGGGCCTGCGCAGGAAGAAGGCGCAGGCCGCGTTCCTCGATTTCCTGCGCAACCAGCAGGCGGCGCTCGGGAAATATTCCCACTGGCTGCAGGCCTATGCCCGCAGGGTGGCGAAAAAAGGCGGGACGCCGCCCTTCTGAACCCGGTTCCTTGCAAGGAACCGGACCGGAACCTTGCAAGGTTCCGGGGCCGGGCGTCAGGTCAGATGCGCGCGCAGCATCCAGGCGAACTTGTCGTGCACCCGCCCGCGTTCGACCGCGAGGTCCTGGGTCAGCAGGTCGCCCTGCGCCTCGGAGACGTCGGCGATGCCCGCCATGGTGGCCGCGAGCGTCTCCTCCGCCGCAAGCAGCGCGCGGATCATCGCGACCGCGTCGCCGGTGCCCTCGTGGTCGGCCACCTTGGACCGCGCGAGCATCGCCGCCACAGACCCGCCGGCCACCATGTCGATCGCCCGCACCCGTTCGGCCAGATCGTCCTGCGCCGTGAAATGGTCTTCGTAGATCGTCTGGAACAGCTGGTGCAGCGGGCCGAAGGACATGCCGCGCACGTTCCAGTGGAAGTTCTGCGCCATCAGCGTGGCGACGACGGTTAGCGTGTAGATCTCGGTGGGCGCCGCATCAATAAAAAAGCGGGCCGAAAGGTCAGGGTGTACGGCGGGTTGCGACATGGCGATCCTCGATCTTCGCGGTGGAGGCTGGCGGGCAGGCTGGCATCGCACCAGAAATAGCCGCGGCCCTGCCCGAAGCAAGCAGGTGTTAGAAAGATTCTAAACTTGCAGCCGCTCGGCCAGCGCGGCGACCAGGAACCCGATCTGCCGTTCCGACCCGCGCGCAAGGCGTCGGCGGATCAGGAAGGCGAAGCTGTCGTCGTCGCCCCGCGCGCGGGCGGCGAACAGCGCCGCGAGCCAGGCCTCGTCGAAGCTCATCCCCGCCGTCCCCGCCCTGTGCAGCACCGGCATCCGGCCCAGCCCCTGCGCGAGCGTCCGCACCAGCGCCTCGGCATAGGCCTGCGCGGCCTGGCCGCGGTCCATCGTCAGCATCGCGCAGGCCTGGAACAGGTCGAGCCGCGCCTTGGCCCGGCAGGCGGGGGCGAGCACGCGCAGCATCGCCACCCCCGGCGGAACGGCAGCGGGCGCAGGCGTCGGGTCGGCGTGTCGCAGGGCAAGGGGCATGGCACCGATCGCGGCGGGATTACCCAAGCGATTTAGTCGGGCATCCGCCCGATGTCCAGACGAAAGCCGCCTGTCGCGCCGTCGTGACGGCGGCACCCGCCGCAGACCGGACGCCGGACGACCGCCACCTGCCGGCGATCGCGGCGCGACGGCGGGCGGACCGGGATCACCGGCGCGCCCGACGCAGGACCGCGGGCCTCAGCCTTCGGCGTTGTCCTCGCTGCGCAGCCCGCTCGGGGCGGCGATGTTGGCGATGACGAAGTTCCGCTCGATCGTCGGCCGCGCGCCCTTGGGCAGCTCCACGTCGCGGATGTGGATCACGTCGCCGATGTTCCTGCCCGCGAGGTCCACCGTGACGTGATCGGGGATGTCGGAGGCCAGCACCTCGAGCTCCACCTCCGGGCGCACCGCCGTCAGCGTGCCGCCACGCTTCAGCCCCGGGCTCTCCTCGTGGTTCACGAAGTCCACGTGGATGAACAGGTTGATCCGGCTGTCGTCGGCCAGCCGCATGAAGTCGACATGCGTGGGCTGGTCCTTCACGACGTCGCGCTGGACGCCGCGGCAGATCACGTGGGTGTCGGGATGGCCCTCGACCTTCACGTTGAGCAGCGTCGACAGGAAGCGCCCCGCCTTCAGCCGCTTCAGAAGGGTGTTGTAGTTCACCTTGATCGGAACGGGCGTCGCGCCCGCGCCGTAGATGATGCCGGGTACGTAGCCCTCACGCCGGGCTTGACGGGCGGCCCCCTTGCCTGTCCCCGTCCGTACCTCGGCGACGAGATCCGGGATCTCACGCGCCATGGTCGTCTCCATCGTTGCCTCGCCGCCCTCCAAGGGTGTGCGGCGACCGGCAGCGCTTACCAGCGAATCCCGGGCCGCGTAACCCCCTTTCGCGTGCTTGCTCCTTCATCTTCCCTCAAATATCCCGCGGGGGTCCGGGGGTGTGAAACCCCCGGGCGACCCCTCCGCAAGGATCGTCGCACGATGCTGCAGACCCTGTCGGCCGCCCGCACCGGCATCGCGGCCTTCGCGACTATGGGCGTCCTCTGGGGCACCTTCGCGGCCGTGCTGCCCGACCTCAGGGCGATGCTCGGCGTCGATGAACGCGCCCTCGGGCTCCTCCTGTTCCTTACGCCGCTCGCCGCGGTGTCGGCGATGCTGGCCGCGCCCCGGATCGGCGCGGCGCTGGGACGCGCGGCGCTGCCCGTCGCGGTCGCGGCGATGGCGCTGGCCTTCGCGCTGCCCGGCCAGGCGACCGCGCTCTGGATGTTCCCGCTGGCGATGATGTGCTGCGGCGCGGCCACCGGCCTGACCGACGTGCTGATGAACGCCCGCGTCGCCGCGCTGGAGTCCGCGCGCGGCCTGCACCTGATGAACCTGACTCACGCCGCCTATTCCTTCGGCTATGCCGGCGGGGCCGTCGCCACCGGCCTGATGCGCGCCGAAGGCTGGCCGCCGCAGTGGGTCATGGGCACCATGTCCGCCGTCGGGCTCGCCCTGACGCTCCTGACGGTGGAGCGCGACGGCACGATCCGCGGCCTCGCCCGTCCGCGCGACGGCCGTGCCGGCGGCCTCGGCCTCGTCCCGGTGATCGGCGGCGGCATGGTGCTGATCGCCTTCCTGACCGAGAACGCGGCCGAGAACTGGTCGGCCCTGCACATCGAGCGCACGCTCGGGGGCAGCCCGGCCGAGGGCGCGCTCGGCCCCGCGACCCTGGCGCTGACGATGGGCATCGCGCGGCTGGTCGGGCAGGGATTCGCCACGCGCGTGAACCCCTATGCGCTGCTGACCGGGGGGGCCGTCATCTCGGCCTGCGGCGCGCTGATCGCGGCGGCGGCGGTCAGCCCGGCCATGGCCTACGCGGGCTTCATCGTGATGGGCATCGGGTCGTCGGTCATCGCGCCGACCGCCTTCTCGCTCGTCGGCCGCCTCGCCGCGCCCGAGGCGAAGGCGCGGGCGGTCGCGCGCGCGACGCTGCTCGGCTATTTCGGCTATTTCGTCGGCCCGCCGACGCTCGGCTTCCTCGCCGGGACCTTCTCGCTGCGCTGGGCCTTCGTCTTCGCCGCCGCGATGCTCGCGGTCATCGTTCTTCTGGCGGCGCTGCTGCGCCGGAGGGCCACAGCCCGGCCAGCGCCCGGCTGACGAGGTGCGTGACCGCCGGGCGCGGCAGCACGGCAAAGGGCATCGGCCGGCAGACCTCCATCGCCGCCACCCCCACCCGCGCGGTCAGGGCGGCGTTCACCACGCCCTCGCCGAAACGGCGGCTGATCTTCGACAAGAGGCCCCCTCCCGCGACCGACCCGAACATGTCGTCGGTCAGCGCGATGGCCCCCGTCGCCACCAGATGCGTCATCACCCGCCGCATCAGCGCCAGCGTCGCCAGCCCCCCGGCCCGCCCGCCGTAAAGCTCGGCGAGCCGCCGCACCATCCGCAGGTTGGCCCAGAGCGCCATGGCCACGTCGGCAAGCGCCAGCGGGACCAGCGCCGTGACCAGCGCGACCTGCCGCGCCGCGCCTTCGATCTCGCGCCGCGCGGCGTCGTCCAGCGGGGCCATCAGCTCGGCCTCGGTCGCCGCGACCAGCGCGTCGGCGTCGAGCATCTCGCGCGTCCGGTCGCCCAGGCGCGCCCGCGCCCAGGCCAGGTCCGCGCGGCGCGAATACAGCGCCAGCACGTCCGCGGTGGCCTTCCGCGCCAGGCGCAGGTCGTGCCCCGCCGCCACCACCTCGGCCCGCAGCCGGTCGACCCGGCCCTGCCGGAAGAACCCCGCCGCCTCGCGCGCGGCGAGCAGCACCAGCGCCAGCGCGGCGGCCCCGGTGAGGACGAAGGCCACCCAGCCGAGCAGGCTGTCGCGGGCGAGCAACCCCGTCACGAAGTCCCAGGCCGCGACCGACAGCACGAAGGCGAGGAACGTCCCCAGCGCCCAGGACGCGAAGCGGCCGAGCGCGCTGCCACGGCGCGCGGTCAGGCGCAGCGCCCCCTCCGGCGTCACCTGCGGGGCGTCCACGATCGCGGGGGCCGCGGCCGGATCGGCGGCCTCCTCCACCTCGATGACCACGGGGCGCTTCATGTCTTGCCCCGTGTCTTCTGCAAAGAAAGGCGGCGGGTCACAGGTGATCCCCGATCAGGAACTGCGCCGCGCGGTCGAGCCGGATGTGCGGCGGGCCGTCGCCCGGGGCCCGCGTGATCCGCGCCGGCAGGAAGGTCATCAGCGCATACTCCGCATCGAGCCACCGCTCCGCCCCGTCGCGCGCGGGCGACAGAAGCCGCGCAGGGTCCTCGGGCAGCTCGCCCGGATACATCACCGCCGTCCTGCCGTCCGCGAGCCGCCCGCGCACCGCCGGCAGCGCCTCGCCGTCCTGCCGCGCCTCGTCCTCGACCGTGGCGCGCAGGGACGCGATCGCCATCGCCGCCGTCGCCGCCCCGGCGAAGTCGGCGCGGGCCTTCGCCTCGGCCAGCAGCGCCGCGGTGATCGCCGCCAGCCGCGGGTGCTGGGTGTGGTGCAGGTGGTCGGCCTTGGTCGCGGCGAAGAGGATCCGCTCCACCCGCCGCCCGCCGAACAGGCCCGTCAGCCAGGCGTTCCGGCCCGGCCGGAAGGCCGCGAGCACGTCGGTCAGCGCCTGCCGCAGCTCCTCCACCGCCGGGGGGCCGCCGTGGATCGCGCCCAGCACGTCGGCGAGCACGACCTGCCGGTCGATCCGGGCGAAGTGGTCGCGGAAGAAGGGCCGGACCACGCGGTCGACGTAACCGTCATACCGCCGCGCCATCTCGGCCCACATCGACCCGCGGGGGGTGGCCGCGGGCATGGGCAGCGGCGCGAAGGTCAGGACGGGCGACCCCGCAAGCTCCCCCGGCAGCAGGAACCGCCCCGGGGTGCAGTCGGCGTGCCCGGCGGCGCGGGCGGCGTGGAGGTAATCGGTGTAGCTCCGCGCCAGCGCGGCCGCGCGCGCCTCGTCGAAGCGCAGGCTCGCGTCCTCGGCCCGCGCCCGGGCGAGGAACCCCGCCGCGGCAGGCCGTCTCGCGATCCGGTCGAGCGTCTCCTCCGCCCAGGTGAAGTAGGACTTTTCCAGCAAGGACAGGTCCAGAAGCCACTCGCCGGGGTAGTCGAGAATGTCCAGATGCAACATCCGCTCGCCGCCGAACAGCCCGGAGGGCGCGAGCCGCAGGGACAGTCGCAGCTCGGACAGCGCCCGCGTGCCCTCGGGCCAGCGCGGGTCGTCGCCGGTCATCGCGGCCAGGTGCGCCTCGTAGGGAAAGCGCGGCAGGGTCAGGTCGGGCTGCGGTTGCAGGAAGGCCGCGCGGATGCGGTCGCGCGCCGCGAGTTGCGGCATCCGCGCCCGGTCCAGCAGGTTCGCGACCAGCCCGGTGATGAACACCGTCTTGCCCGCGCGGGACAGGCCCGTCACCCCGATCCGCAGCGTCGTGTCGCCGAAGGGCAGCCAGCGTGTCAGCGCGTCGGTCAGGTCGGACAGAGCCATGGGGGCCGAACATAGGCACCCCGCCGGTCAGGCGGAAGGGCCGAGGTCCGCGGGCGTCAGCCGCGCCGCCCGCCCGAAGCCGCCGTTCCACAGCGCGCCCGCGGGCTCCAGGCGGAAGAACCCGAAATCGGCGAAGTCGATGTAGACAGCGGCTTTGGGGTGGTCGCGCAGCCAGCCGTCGCGCAGCGGCGCCTTCGGCACGGGAACGGCCCGCGCCTGCACCATCAGCCGCGGGTGGCTCAGGGGGTCGCCCTTCGCCCCGGGCTCGCCCACCATCAACGCGCAGGCGGGATTGGCCACCAGCCCCGCGTGGTGGGCCGACAGCTGCGACACCAGCGTCAGCGGCACCCCGTCGGCCCCGGTGCCCAGCGCGATCCGGCTGATGGCCGGCAGGCCGGTCGCGGGGTCGAGGTAGGACAGCGCCGCGTGCCGCGCCGCCGCCAGCAGCGCCCGGGCGGCGGCCACCATCTCGGGCGGGGCCGGGAACAGCACCGGGTCGGGGCGGGCGTCGGTCACGGGGGCGACCCTACCTCTTCCGCGCCCCGCCGCAAACAGCGCGGCGGGCCTTTCCTTGCCCCCCGCCCGCGCGATATTCCTGCGGCAAGAACGCCTGGGGAGGGGCCTGCGATGACTGCACCCGTGACGCATCCGCCGACGGCGGATTTCGTGCGCCAGGCGCACATCGACGCCGCCGGCTACGCCCGCGACTGGCGCGCCTCGGTCGACACGCCCGAGGCCTTCTGGGCCGACAAGGCGCGCCGGCTGGACTGGATGCGCGCGCCGACGCGGATCAAGGACACCTCCTTCGCCCCGGGCGCGGTGTCGATCCGCTGGTTCGCGGACGGGACGCTGAACGTCGCGGCCAACTGCATCGACCGCCACCTCGGCACGCGGGCGGGCCAGACCGCGATCATCTGGGAACCCGACGACCCCGCGACGCCCGCCCGCCACATCACCTATGCCGATCTGCACGACCAGGTGGGCCGGATGGCCAACGTGCTGAAGGCCCAGGGCATTTCGCGCGGCGACCGGGTCGCGATCTACATGCCGATGATCCCGGAAGCGGCGATGGCGATGCTCGCCTGCGCCCGCATCGGGGCGGTGCATTCGGTCGTGTTCGGGGGGTTCTCGCCCGACGCGCTCGCCAACCGCATCAACGACTGCGGCGCGGTCGCCGTCATCACCGCCGACCATGCCCCGCGCGGCGGCAAGTCGACGCCGCTGAAGTCGAACACCGACGCGGCGCTGCTCGGCTGTTCGGACAGGGTGAAGTGCCTGGTGGTCAGGCACACCGGCGGCCAGACCACCTGGGTCGACGGCCGCGACGTGGACCTCAAGGCCGCGATGGCCGCGGCCTCGCCCGACTGCCCGGCCGAGGAAATGGGCGCGGAGGATCCGCTCTTCATCCTCTACACCTCCGGCTCGACCGGCAAGCCGAAGGGTGCCTTGCATACAACCGGCGGGTATCTCCTTCATGCCGCGCTCAGCCACCAGCTCACCTTCGACTACCACGACGGCGACATCTTCTGGTGCACGGCGGACGTGGGCTGGGTCACCGGGCACAGCTACATCGTCTACGGCCCGCTGGCCAACGGGGCGACGACGCTGATGTTCGAAGGCGTGCCGACCTGGCCCGACGCGGGGCGCTTCTGGGCCACCATCGCCAAGCACCGCGTCAGCCAGTTCTACACCGCCCCCACCGCGATCCGCGCGCTGATGGGCCTCGGGCCCCAGTGGCCCGCGGCGCACGACCTGTCGTCGCTGAAGCTGCTCGGCACCGTGGGCGAGCCGATCAACCCCGAGGCCTGGAACTGGTATTCCCGCCACATCGGCCACGACCGGCTGCCCGTCGTCGACACCTACTGGCAGACCGAGACCGGCGGGCACGTCATCACCCCCCTGCCCGGCGCGATCCCGACCAAGCCCGGCTCGGCCACCCTGCCCTTCTTCGGCGTGAAGCCGGTGGTGCTCGACCCCACGACCGGCCAGCGGCTCGACGGCGCGGCCGAGGGCGTGCTCTGCATCGCCGACAGCTGGCCCGGGCAGATGCGCACCGTCTGGGGCGACCACAGGCGGTTCGAGGAGACCTACTTCAGCCAGTACCCCGGCCACTACTTCACCG
>CAZNPW010000086.1:0-9986 GCA_964575185.1 uncultured Exiguobacterium sp. | reverse complement strand
TGCAGGCGATGATCAACATGGGCGTCGCGGTGCGGCTGCTGCCGGCCAAGGGGATGACGCTGCCCTTCGTCAGCTACGGCGGGTCGTCGGTGATCGCCGCGGGGATCACGATCGGCGCGCTCCTGGCGATGACGCGGCTGCGCCCGCAGGGCGGGATGGGCGACATCTTCCGGCGGCGCGAGTGAGCCCGCTCGCGCTCATCGCCGCGGGCGGGACGGGGGGGCACATGTTCCCCGCCCAGGCCCTGGCCGAGGTGCTGCTGGCGCGCGGCTGGCGGGTGCGGCTTTCCACCGACGTGCGCGGCGCGCGCTATGCCGGGGCCTTTCCGCCCGAGGTCGCGGTGGTCCGCGCGGCAAGCGCCACCTTCGCGCGCGGCGGCCTTGCCGCGAAGGCGCTGGTGCCGTTCCGCATCGCGGGCGGGGTGGCCGGGGCGGTGGCGGGGATGCTGCGCGAGCGGCCGGCCGTGGTCGCGGGGTTCGGCGGCTATCCCTCGATCCCGGCCCTGATGGCGGCGGTCGCGCTGCGGCTGCCGCGGCTGATCCACGAACAGAACGGCGTCCTGGGCGCGGTCAACCGCCGCTTCGCGCCGCGGGTCACGCGCGTCGCCTGCGGCACCTGGCCCACCGCGCTGCCCGCGGGCGTGGCGGGCGTGCACACCGGCAATCCGGTGCGCGCCGCGGTCCGCGACCGCGCCGGGGCGGCCTACATCGCGCCCGGCGACTATCCGATGAGCCTGCTGGTGATCGGCGGGTCGCAGGGCGCGCGGGTGCTGTCCGACGTCGTGCCCGCGGCGGTCGCGGCCTTGCCTCGCGCGCTGCGGAGCCGGCTGCGGGTGGCCCAGCAGGCGCGGGCCGAGGACATGGAGAGGGTCGTCGCGGCCTACGAGGCGGCGGGCATCCGGGCCGAGGTGGCGACCTTCTTCGACGACATCCCCCGCCGGATGAGCGAGGCGCAGCTCGTCGTCAGCCGCGCCGGGGCCTCGTCGGTCGCCGACCTGACCGTGATCGGCCGCCCGTCGATCCTGATCCCCTACGCCGCCGCCGCGGGCGACCACCAGACGGCGAACGCGCGCGGGCTCGTCGCGGGGGGGGCCGCGGTGCTGATTCCGGAATCCCGCCTTGACGCGGCGACGCTGGCCGGGCAGTTGGCCGCGATCCTGACCGACGCGGCGGGTGCCGCGCAGATGGCCGCCCGCGCGCTCGCGCTCGGCAGGCCCGACGCCGCCGCAACGCTGGCCGACCTGGTCGAGGAGATCGCCGGATGAACGCGACGAAACTGCCTACCCAACTCGGTCCGATCCACTTCGTCGGCATTGGCGGCATCGGGATGAGCGGGATCGCCGAGGTGCTCCTGACCATCGGCTACCAGGTGCAGGGGTCGGACCAGAAGGCGTCGAAGATCACCGACCGGCTGGGAAAGCTCGGCGCGACCGTCTTCGAGGGGCAGCGGGCCGAGAACCTCGGCGCCGCGGCGGTCGTCGTCGCCTCCAGCGCCATCAGGAAGGGCAACCCGGAGCTCGAGGAGGCGCGGCGGCGCAAGCTGCCGGTGGTGCGGCGGGCCGAGATGCTGGCCGAACTGATGCGGCTGCGGTCGAACATCGCGGTCGCGGGCACCCATGGCAAGACGACCACGACGACGATGGTGGCGACGCTTCTGGACAAGGGCGGCTTCGATCCGACGGTCATCAACGGCGGGGTCATCCATGCCTATGGTTCGAACGCGCGGGCCGGGGCGGGCGAGTGGATGGTGGTGGAGGCCGACGAGTCGGACGGATCGTTCAACCGCCTGCCCGCGACGATCGCCATCGTCACCAACATCGACCCCGAGCACATGGAGCACTGGGGCAGCTTCGACGCGCTGCGGAAGGGGTTCCTCGATTTCGTGTCGAACGTGCCGTTCTACGGCCTGGCCGTCTGCTGCACCGACCACCCGGAGGTGCAGGCGCTGGTCGGGCGGGTGACGGACCGGCGGATCGTGACCTTCGGCTTCAACGCGCAGGCCGACGTGCGGGCCACGGGCCTGCGGTTCGAGAACGGCCGCGCGCATTTCGACGTGGCGCTGCAGGCCGAGGGTGACGGCGTGACGATCGAAGGCTGCACCCTGCCGATGCCGGGGGACCACAACGTGTCGAACGCGCTGGCCGCGATCGCGGTCGCGCGGCACCTGGGGATGAAGCGGGCCGAGATCCGCGAGGCGCTCGCGGGCTTTGCCGGCGTGAACCGGCGCTTCACCAAGGTGGCCGAGGTGCATGGCGTGACGATCATCGACGATTACGGCCATCACCCGGTCGAGATCGCGGCGGTGCTGCGCGCGGCGCGGCAGGCGACGAAAGGCCGGGTGATCGCCGTGCACCAGCCGCACCGCTACACCCGGCTGTCGAGCCTGTTCGAGGACTTCTGCACCTGCTTCAACGAGGCCGACGTGGTGGCCATCGCCGAGGTCTACGCGGCGGGGGAGGAGCCGATCCCGGGGGCCAGCCGCGACGACCTGGTGGCGGGGCTGATCGCGCATGGCCACCGCCATGCCCGCGCGATCCTCGACGAGGCCGACCTGGAACGGCTGGTGCGCGAGCAGGCGCGGCCGGGGGACATGGTGGTGTGCCTGGGGGCGGGCACGATCAGCGCCTGGGCGAACGGGCTGCCGCAGCGGCTGATCGGGCGCGCCGCGTGAGCCTGCCGCTGGCCGCAGGCATCCTGTGGGTGCTGGCCGCGACGGGGGTGGCGCTTCTGCCGCTGCGGCGGCAATACGTGCCGGGGGTGGCGCTGCTGGTCGCCGCCCCCCTGCTGATCGGCTGGATCGGCTACGTGCACGGCTGGGTCTGGGCGGTGCTCGGCACCGTCGCCTTCCTCAGCATGTTCCGCAACCCGCTGGTCTACTTCTGGAAACGCGCCACGGGCCGGCCCGTGGAGCCGCCCCCCGGATGATCTCGCTGACCGCCGCCTTCCTGTGGCTCCTGGCCGCGAACGTGGTCGGCATGCTGCCCTCGCGCGATCACCACTGGCGCGCGGCCTATGCGCTGATCGCGGCCGGGATCCCGATCCTCGGCTGGGCGACCTGGGAGAACGGGCCCTGGGTCGGGCTGTTCCTGCTGGCGGCGGGGGTGTCGATCCTGCGCTGGCCGGTCGCGTTCCTGTGGCGTCGGCTGCGGCGGGGACGCCGGTGACGCCGGGCCTGGCGGCCTGGATCGCGCTCTGCGCGGCGGTGCCCGGCGCGCTGGCCTTCGCGATCGGGCACCGCGGAAGGGTCGGGCTGGCCGCGGTCATCCCGGCAGGTCTCGCGGCCGCGGCGGTCACGGCCTGGTTCCTGGCGTCGCGGGCCGCCGGCATGGAGGGCCTCGGCTACATCGTCCTGGCCATGTTCGCCGCCATCGGCACGGTCGGCGCGCTTGCGGGGCTGGCGCTGGCCGCCTGGCGCGCGCGGCGCTGACCCTTGCCGACCCGCGCCGCCACCCGCTATGGGGCGGACATGACCCTGCCCCCGACACGCGGCACGCTGACCCCCGCCCGCCCGCTGGCCGACCTGACCTGGCTGCGCGTCGGCGGGCCGGCGGACTGGCTGTTCCGGCCGGCCGACGAGGATGACCTGGCGCGGTTCCTGGCCGCGCTGGATCCGGCGGTGCCGGTCTTCCCGATGGGCGTCGGCTCGAACCTGATCGTGCGCGACGGCGGCATCCGCGGTGTGGTGGTGCGGCTGGGGCGGGGGTTCGGCGGCATCGCGGTGGACGGCGACCGGGTGGTCGCGGGGGCGGCGGCGCTGGATGCGCAGGTGGCCAGGCGGGCGGCGGAGGCGGGGCTGGACCTGACCTTCCTGCGCACCATCCCCGGCAGCATCGGCGGGGCGGTGCGGATGAACGCGGGCTGCTACGGTGCCTATGTGGCCGACGTGCTGGAGGCGGTGCGGATCGTGACCCCCGACGGTGCGCGCGACCTGCCCGCCGCGGCGCTGGACCTGCGCTACCGCCAGTCCGCCCTGCCGCCGCGCGCGGTGATCGTGGCGGCCACGTTCCGCGCGCCGCGGGGCGATCCTGCGGCGCTCGATGCGCGGATGGAGGCGCAGCTGGCTCGCCGCGACGCGAGCCAGCCGATGCGGGACCGCAGCGCCGGGTCCACGTTCCGCAACCCGGCGGGGTTCAGCTCCACCGGCCGGGCGGACGACGTGCACGACCTGAAGGCCTGGAAGCTGATCGACGATGCGGGCATGCGCGGCGCGACGCTGGGGGGCGCGCAGATGTCGCCGATGCACGCCAACTTCCTCGTCAACACCGGGACCGCCACCGCGCAAGACCTCGAATCGCTTGGCGAACTCGTGCGAAAAAGGGTTTCCCAAACGTCCGGCGTTTCGCTAGAGTGGGAAATCATGCGGGTCGGCGAACCGGCGGCAGGATAACGAAAAATCCGGGCGGAAGATCCGGGTCGTGAGGCAGAGATGGCGGGGTCGGGCAAGCAATCCCCCCGTGTGGCGGTCCTGATGGGTGGCCTGTCGGCCGAGCGCGAGGTGTCGCTCGTGTCCGGCGGGGCCTGCGCGAGGGCGCTGCGCGAAGGGGGCTGGCGGGTGGAAGAGGTCGATTGCGGCCTCGACCTGCCCGCACAGCTGACCGCGCTGCGCCCCGATGTCGCGTTCAACGCGCTGCACGGCCGCTGGGGCGAGGATGGCTGCGTGCAGGGCATCCTCGAATGGCTGCGCATCCCCTATACCCATTCGGGCGTGCTGGCCTCGTCGCTGGCGATGGACAAGGCACGGGCCAAGGACGCCTACCGCGCCGCGGACCTGCCGGTGGCCCCGCACGTGATGGCCGCGCGCGCCGAGGTGGAGGCGGGGCACGTGATGCCCGCGCCCTACGTCGTGAAGCCGAACGCCGAAGGCTCGTCGGTCGGGATCACCATCGTGCACCCCGGCGCCAACGCCCCGCGGCTGGCCGGGACGGCGCCCGCCGAGGTGATGGTCGAGGCCTACATCCCCGGGCGCGAGCTGACCGTCAGCGTGCTGGGCGACCGCGCGCTGGCGGTGACCGACATCCTGACCGACGGCTGGTACGACTATGACGCGAAATACAGGCCCGGCGGCAGCCGCCACGTCATCCCGGCCGGGATTCCCGATGTCATCACCGACGCCGCCCGCGACTACGCCCTGCGCGCGCACCGGGCGCTGGGCTGCCGGGGGCTGTCGCGCACCGATTTCCGCTGGGACGAGGACCGGGGCGAGGCCGGCCTGATCCTGCTCGAGACCAACACCCAGCCGGGCATGACGCCGACCTCGCTGTCGCCCGAACAGGCGGCGCACGCGGGGATCGGTTTCGTGCAGCTCTGCGACTGGATCGCGCGGGACGCCTCATGCGACAGGTGATCCGCCCGCCAGGCCGCCGCGACCCCGCGCCCAGCCGCTGGTCCTACCGGATGCAGCGGCTGTGGCTGACGCCGCTGTTCCGCCGCGCGTTCCGCCTGGGCCTGCCGCTGGTCCTGATCGGCGGCCCGGCGGCGCTGTATCTGGCCGACGACGCCCGCCGCGCCGCCATCGTCGCGGCCGCCGACGGGTTCCGGCAGGAGTTCCAGGCCCGGCCCGAGTTCATGGTCGGCCTGATCTCGGTCGAAGGCGCGGGGCCCGACCTGGCCGCGGCGATCCGCGCCCGGCTGAACCTGACGCTGCCGGTCTCGTCCTTCGACATCGACCTCGGCGCGGCGCAGGACCGGGTGCAGGCGCTCGACGCCGTGGCGCGGGCGGAGCTTGCGGTGCGGGCCGGGGGCGTGCTGCAGGTCGCCGTCACCGAACGGGTGCCGGCCTTCGTCTGGCGCAACGCGGGCGGGCTCGACCTCGTCGATGCCACCGGCCGCCGCGTCGCCTCGCTGACCGCGCGGGCCGACCGGGCGGACCTGCCCCTGCTCGCGGGCCCCGGCGCCGACGCCGCCGCACCCGAGGCGCAGGCGCTGATCGCCGCCGCCGCCCCCGTCGCGCCGCGCATCCGCGGCCTGGTGCGCGTCGGCGAACGGCGCTGGGACCTGATGCTCGACCGCGGGCAGCGCATCCTTCTGCCCGAGGGTCAGGCCGAGGCGGTGGCGGCGCTGCAGCGGTTTTTTGGCACCGAGACGCGGGACGATCTGCTGAACCGCGACGTGGCCGTGATCGACCTGCGGCTTGCCCGGCGCCCGGTCGTCCGCCTGACCCCCTACGCCAGCCAGCAGATGCGCCGCGGTCGCGGCCTCGAACCGATGGAGACCGATCTATGACCGACCTCTACCACACCCAGCGCGCCATGCGGAACATGCGCCGGGCCGCGCTGCAGCGCGGGGTGGTCGCCATTCTCGACATCGGCACCAGCAAGATCGCCTGCCTGATCCTGCGCCTGGACGCCGCGGTGCCGCCGGGCGACGGCGTGGGGCCGATGGCGGGGCAGTCCGCGTTCCGCGTCATCGGGGCCGCGACGACCCGGTCGCGCGGGGTGCGCTTCGGCGAGGTCAGCGTCATGACCGAGACCGAAAGCGCGATCCGCACCGCCGTGCAGGCGGCGCAGAAGATGGCGAACCTGCGCGTCGACCACGTGATCGCCTGCTTCAGCGGGGCCGAGCCGCGCAGCTACGGCCTGGCGGGCGAACACGACCTGGCCGACAGCGTGGTGACCGAACAGGACGTGGCCCGGGTGCTCGCCGCCTGCGACGTGCCCGACATCGGGCCGGGACGCGAGGTGCTGCACGCCCACCCGGTCAACTTCGCGCTCGACCACCGGTCGGGCCTGGCCGACCCGCGCGGGCAGATCGGCCACCGGCTCGCCTGCGACCTGCACCTCCTGTCGGTCGAGGGGCGCGCGGTGCAGAACATCCTGCACGCGATCCGGCGCTGCGACCTCGACCTCGCGGGGCTGGCCTCGTCGCCCTACGTGGCCGGCCTGTCCGCGCTGGTCGAGGACGAGCAGGAACTGGGTGCCGCCTGCATCGACATGGGCGGCGGATCGACCGGCCTGTCCATCTTCATGAAGAAGCACATGATCTACGCGGATTCGATCCGCATGGGCGGCGACCATGTGACCTCCGACATCGCCAAGGGCCTGCAGGTGCCCCTGTCGGTGGCCGAGCGGATCAAGACGATGAACGGCGGCGTCTACGCCACCGGCATGGACGACCGCGAGCTGATCGCGCTCGGCGGCGACAGCGGCGACTGGGAGAAGGACCGCCGCCAGATCAGCCGGACCGAGCTGATCGGCATCATGCGCCCGCGGGTCGAGGAAATCCTCGAGGAGGTGCGGCTGCGCCTCGACGCGGCGGGGTTCGACAGCCTGCCGTCGCAGCAGATCGTGCTGACCGGGGGCGCGAGCCAGGTGCCGGGCATCGACGGCCTCGCGGCGCGCATCCTGGGCCAGCGGGTGCGGCTGGGTCGGCCGCTGCGCGTGCAGGGCCTGCCGCAGGCCGCGACCGGCCCCAGTTTCGCCGCCACCGTCGGCCTGTCGCTGTTCGCCGCCCACCCGCAGGACGAATGGTGGGACTTCGAGATTCCCGTCGACCGCTACGCGGCGCGGCCCTTCAGGCGGGCGATGAAATGGTTCAAGGAAAACTGGTAGCCCCCACAGATTGTGTCACGGCCGAAATCCCGCTGGTCCGGCGGGGAAAAGCCGCATATTTTGTGGATGAAAGTCACAAATGGCGTGACGTCATGCGCCAGCTTGAGTAGGATCGGACGGAAGCGATGCGCCTGCCGGGACAGCGGGCCGAGTCGACACAATAAGCGGCACATGAACAGGCGGGACCCCGACATGCCACTGAACCTCATCGCAACGGCGGACGGCGACGATCTCAAGCCCCGCATCACGGTCTTCGGCGTCGGCGGCGCGGGCGGCAACGCCGTCAACAACATGATCCAGAAAGAGCTGGAGGGGGTGGAGTTCGTCGTCGCCAACACCGATGCCCAGGCGCTGGCGCAAAGCCACGCCACCGCCCGCATCCAGATGGGCCTGAAGGTGACCGAAGGTCTGGGGGCCGGTGCCCGCCCCGCGGTGGGCGCGGCGGCGGCCGAGGAGACGATCGAGGAGATCGTCGATCACCTGGCCGGGGCGCACATGTGCTTCATCACCGCGGGCATGGGCGGCGGCACCGGCACCGGGGCCGCGCCGATCATCGCGCAGGCCGCGCGCGAGCTCGGCGTGCTGACGGTGGGCGTCGTGACGAAGCCCTTCGCCTTCGAGGGTGCCAAGCGGATGCGCCAGGCCGAGGCAGGGATCGAGGCGCTGCAGAAGGTGGTCGACACGCTCATCATCATCCCGAACCAGAACCTGTTCCGCCTGGCCAACGAGCGCACGACCTTCACCGAGGCCTTCGCGATGGCCGACGACGTGCTGTATCAGGGCGTCAAGGGCGTGACCGACCTGATGGTGCGCCCGGGTCTCATCAACCTCGACTTCGCCGACGTGCGGTCGGTGATGGACGAGATGGGCAAGGCCATGATGGGCACCGGCGAGGCGACCGGCGACAACCGCGCCGTCCAGGCGGCCGAAAAGGCCATCGCCAACCCGCTGCTCGACGAGATCAGCCTGAACGGCGCCAAGGGGGTGCTCATCAACATCACCGGCGGCTACGACCTGACGCTGTTCGAGCTGGACGAGGCCGCGAACATCATCCGCGACAAGGTGGACGACGACGCCAACATCATCGTGGGCTCCACGCTCGATACCACGATGGAGGGGGCGATCCGGGTGTCGGTCGTGGCGACGGGGATCGATGTCAGCTCGGCGACGCGGGCCGAACCGCAGAAGGCCCGGCCGATGGCGCAGGCCGGCGCGGCGCAGGCCCCGATGGCGGCTCCGGTGGCGGCCCCGGCACCCGCGGCGCGGGTGCCCGTGCAGCAGGCGGCCCCGCGCGCGCCGCAGCCCGCCGCCCCGGCACCCGCCCCGCAGCCCCGGCCCGTCGCCCAGAATCCCGTTGCGCCGAATCCCGTCGCCGCGCAGCCCGTCGCCGCGCCTTTGGCCGAGGCGGCCGAGGACCCCGACCTGTTCCACGGCGCGACCGACGGCCTGCCGCCCCCGGCCTATCGCCCGGCTGCCCCGGTGGCCCGCCCGGCGGCCCCGCCGCCGCAGGTCAACGTCGCCGCCGACAGCTTCGTGGCCCCCCGCCCGCAGCCCCGGCTGCCCGCCGGGACCCCGTCGGCCCAGGTGCAGGAGCGTCTGCGCGCCGCCGTCGCCCACACGTCCGGCGCGGCGGCGCGCAGCGCTGCCGCAGCCCCCGCCGCGGCCCCGGCCCCCGCGCCCCGCGCGGCAGAGCGGCCGCGCTTCGGCATCGGCTCGCTCATCAACCGGATGGCCGGGCATCTGGAGCAGGGTGCCGCGGCCGCCCAGCCGCAGCACCGCGTGCAGCCGCCGGTCCAGTCCTTCGACGACGACAACGAGCCGCAGGACCAGAACGACCGCATCGAGATCCCCGCCTTCCTGCGCCGCCAGGCGAACTGAGGGCGGTCCCTGCAACGACGAAGGCCCGCCGGTCCGGCGGGCCTTCCTGCGTTTCCGACGGGGTCCGGTGGTCAGCCGTCGGGCATCTGCAGCGCCAGCAGGCGCCCGCCCTTCCGGTAGCGCACCTCGTTGTCGGTGATCGCCGCGACGACGCCGCCGTCCAGCCGGTCACCGACCACGACCTGCCTGATCCGGCCGTTCGGCTGCCGCACCAGGGCCCGGCGGTCGGCTTCGGACCCGTAGACGCCGATCAGGTTCATCTCCCGCAGGCTGATCGCGTTGGTGAAGGTCGCCTGCTGGGCGACGTAGGCCCGGGTCGGCGTGTCGGGGGCGACGCCGGGAAGCTCCGGCTCCTCCTCCGTCTCGGGCGAAAGCTGGGCGGGCGGCGGCGCGGCGGGTGTCGGCTCGCGCGTTGCGGCGACGACCGCGGCGGTGACGGCGGTGGCCACCGCGCGGTCCCGGGTGCGGGGCCGGGGGGCGGGCAGGCGGCTCACGGCCACGGCGGTGGCGCTCGTGGCGGGCCGGGCCGCGACTTCGGCCACGACGGCGGAGACGGCGGCAT
>CAZNPW010000085.1:0-10047 GCA_964575185.1 uncultured Exiguobacterium sp. | reverse complement strand
AAGATGTGCGGCTTGCCCTGGAAGTCGAACTTGGACAGCGTCAGCGACCGGCTTTCGATCCGCGCCGACACCTGCCGCGTCAGGGTCTGGAAGTAGCTTTCGTCGGGAATCCAGACGCGGCTGAAATAGCGGTCCATCGCGGCGCGGGACGTCGAGTCGAGGATCGTCGACAGCGTGGTCCGCGTCAGGCACCACCACTGGCTGCCGAGATGCGGGTCGATCCCCGCGGGCACCCGCCGCCGCAGGCCCAGCAGGCGCTGGGCGCGGACGTAAAGGTCGAACAGCCCCCGCTGTCGCCGCCACGAAAACGGGAAGCGCAGCGTGAACCGTTCGATGTCGAGACCCCCGATCGTCCAGCCGACGTCGGCGGTGGTGACGCTTTCGATGAAGTCGGTCTGCGGCCGCGCGCCGAGATAGGCCACCAGCTCCCCCACCGGGCGCAGCGGCAGGCAGGAGCCCGAGGCGAGGTAGACATGGCCCGCGTCCGGAAACTCGCGCAGCATCACCTCCGCCGCCCCTTGCGTCGCCTGCACGATGCCCCAGGTGCCCCATTCGCAGGCGTAGCGGCGCGAGAAGCGGACGTTCGGCAGGTCGCGCAGGTCGGCCTTCAGCTTGTCGTGGGGCCGGGCGCGGACCTTGGCGTCGACGTGGATCACCACCGGGCACCCGGCCTCCGCCCAGTAGCGGGCCACCTGCGCCGCGCGGTCGAGCGCGGTGTGGCACAGCATCAGGAAGCCGAGGCTCATGCCCAGTTGCCCTTGCTCATCAACCCCAGGATCTCGAGCTGCCGCCAGTTGATGTAGCGCTCGGACCACTTGCACCACAGGTCGGTGCCGTCCCGCATCCCGGCATCGTAGGCGCGGTATTCGTGGCTGTTGGCATAGTGCTGGCGGCGCGACAGCTCCTCGGCCGCCTTGGCGGGGAAGGTGTTCAGGAACTTCGCATGCATCAGCACGCCGCTGGCCTTCTCGCCCCCCCATTCGTCGTAGGTGGCGTTCAGCCCGCGCGGCAGCAGCATGTGGGTCGAGCTGGCATAGGCGTAGCTGCGGTGCCATTTCACCAGCGGGATCTTGTTCAGCGCCGGCGCGCGTTCGGGCCGGTCGGCGAAGAACGTCCGCGCGCGGGGGCCGCCCTGGATCCACAGGTTGTGATACAGCGGGTTGCGGCTGATCGTGTAGTTGCCGCTGTCGAACCAGGCCGCGATCTCGAACGGGTCCTGACCCTCGGCATAGACGGCCGCGTCGAGCGGGCCCTTGGGATACATGTCGAGCAGCATCGCCGAGAACGACCGGATCGAGGAGGCGTCGAGCCAGTCGGTCAGCGCGCGCAGCGGGCGGGTGTCGCAGAAGGGATAGACGAAGAACTCGTCCGGGTCGACCGTCAGGCACCAGCGGCCGTGGCCGTGGCGGGCAAGGAGCCAGTTCACCCAGTCCATCCCGAAGCGCGCGCGCTTGTAGCTGTCGGTCGCGCGCCACAGCGACACGTCGGGCTGCGCCGCGAGGTAGTCGGCCGACCCGTCGTCGCTGCCGTTGTCGACGATCAGGAAATGCGTGACGCCGAGGTTGCGGTAGTATGTCAGGAACCAGGGCAGCCGCAGGCGTTCGTTGCGCAGCGTGGAGAAGACGAGGATGTCGGTGTTGCGCAGGCCGCGCGTCCGGTTCTGCAGCGCGACGAGCTGCCCCCGTTTCCGCCAGGCGCGGAAGCGGCAGTATCTGCGTTCCCAGCGCAGGCGGTAGCGGGTCAGCAGCGGCACACCGTTACTCCGAAAGGCCGGGCCCGACCGTGTCACAACGCCGTTAACACCGCATTGACGTGGCTTTCCCATGGCGGCGGCATGACCGGCGTCGGGCGCGGATAGCCCTCGGCCGCCGCGCGCAGGATCGCGGCCCGCCACTGATAGGGGTCGTCCGCGCGCGCGTAAACGGCGTTTTCGCCCAGAACCTCACGCAGCACCGGCAGGTCCGAGACGATGACCGGGGTGCCCAGCGCCAGCGCCTCGACCGGCGGCAGGCCGTAGCCTTCGGCGAGCGACGGGAAGACCAGTGCACGGGCATCGCGGACCAGGGCCGCGACGGCGGCGTCGGACAGGCCCGCCACCTCGGTCACGCGGGGGTCCCGCGCCTTCGACGCATCGAGCCGGGCGAGCAGCGCCGCATCCGCCCAGCCGCGCCGCCCTGCGATGAGCAGCCCCGGGCCTTCGTCCCAGCCCTGCCAGACGTCGAGCATCAGGGCGTGGTTCTTGCGCGGCTCGATGGTGCCCAGCATCACGACATAGGGCCGGTCGAGCCCCGCCAGCGCCGGGCGCGGCCCCGGCCGGGGGGGTGTCGCACCGAGGGGTGCGACGACCGTCGGCGGCATCCGCAGCAGGTGCGAACGTGCGGCCTCGCGCGCGGCGGCGGTGGAGAAGACGAGAAGGTCGGCCGTGCCCGCGACCGCCAGCTTGCGGCGAAAGGCGGCGGGCGTGCCGGGACTTGCATACTCGGGATGGTCGAGCGGGATCGTGTCGTGGACCAGAACCGCGATCCGCGCCTGCCTGCGGCGCAGCGCGGCGAAGACGCCCGGGGTCAGGTCGGCGTGGCCCGTGTTGAGGTAGGCGAACCCCGCGGGCAGGCGGCGCAGGAGACCCCCCAGCCCGCCGCGCCACGACCGCCCCGCCGCCACCCGCCGCGCCGCCGTTTCCGCCCGGGCGCGGCCCGGATCACCGCTCCGCGACAGCCGCGAAAGCCAGTCGGCGGGCGGCAGCGCCGCCCCCCCCGCCAGCGCCGCGATCCGCGCCATGCCACCCCGGTCCAGAAGCGCGAAGCCGGTCCGCGTCCGCACCAGCCCCCAGACCGGATCCGCCCGCCCGAGCAGGGCCGTAAGCCAGGCAAGCTCCACCCGGTCGATGCCGGTAAAGGGCGGCCCGCCCAGCCGCGACACCAGCCGGGTCAGGTCCAGCAGGCGGGCAGGCGGGGCAGTCAAGCCTATTGCGCCGCCTTCTGCTGCGCCATCAGGTCGTTGAGGTAGCCCGCGAACTCCTCGCGCAGATCGGGCCGCGCCAGACCGAAGGCCACCGTCGCCTGCAGGAACCCTGCCTTGTTGCCGCAGTCGTAGCGCTGGCCGCGGAAGCGGAAGCCGTAGACGCCCGCGTCCTTCCTGATCTCGGCCGCGATGGCGTCGGTCAGCTGGATCTCGCCGCCCGCGCCCTGCGTCTTGCGGTTGAGGTTCGCGAGCACCCCCGGCGTCAGGATGTAGCGCCCGATCACCGCGAGGTTCGACGGCGCCTCGGACGCCTTCGGCTTCTCGACCATCCCCTTCAGCCGCAGGATCGCGCCCATGTCTTCGGCCACGTCGAGCACCCCGTAGGACGAGGTGCGCGCCGGCGCCACCTCCATCGCGGCGATCATGCAGCCGCCGGTCTGGGCATGGGCATCGACCATCTGCTGCAGGCAGGGCTTCTCGGCCGCGATCACGTCGTCGGGCAGCAGCACGGCGAAGGGTTCGTCGCCGATCAGCCGCCGCGCGCACCAGACGGCATGGCCGAGGCCGAGCGGACGGTTCTGCCGCAGGTAGGCGATGGCCCCCGAATCCATGTTGGTCGCGCGCAGGATGTCGAGCAGCGCGGTCTTCTTCGACTTGCGCAGCGCCGTCTCCAGCTCGGGCGCGGTGTCGAAGTAGTCCTCCAGCGCGGATTTCCCGCGCGAGGTGACGAAGATGAACTCCCTGATCCCCGCCGCCCGCGCCTCGTCGATCGCGTACTGGATCAGCGGGCGGTCCACCAGGGTCATGATCTCCTTCGGGATCGACTTGGTGGCCGGCAGGAAGCGCGTGCCGAGCCCCGCGACCGGAAAGACGGCTTTGGTGACCTTCTTGACCTTCATCGCGACCGTCCCCTTGCTTGCCCGCGCAGCATACCCCGCGCGCGGGACTTTGTAACGCCAAACGCGCGCCCCGGCAGGTCGGTTGCGCCCGACCGGCGGAATGCTGCACCACAGCGTCGCACTCAGCACGAGGCCGGGCGAAAGGCGGCGAAGGCTGCCTCTTCGCGGGCGATCCGCGAATCCGTCGGCCCCGCGGCGACGGGCGAGGGTCCGGGCCTGACGCGCCCGCCCGCGATCAGCCAGAAGCCTTCGGGCCGGAACTCCTGTCGGCGCGGCGCGAAGCCGCCCCCCGCGAGGATGACGGTGACGATGGCCCCGGCGGCCAGGGCGCGGGCGCGGGGCAGCAGACCGGACAGGTCGCGGCCCGTGATGATCCGCCCCGACCGGGCGCGCGTCGGCAGCGGCAGGAACGGCTGCGCGCAGGCCGGGCGCGGCGACAGGGCGGCGACGGCCACCGGCGCGGGCGCGAAGGTCGCGAGGATGCGCCCCACGTCGCGCGGCTCCAGCCGCCCGGCCACCATGTGCCGGACCAGCCGCGCGCGCTGGCGGTCGCGCTCGGCCCGCAGCAGCGCGGCATGGTCCGCGCCGGGCGCGTGGCGGCGCAGGAAATGCCCGAGGCTCGTGGCGATGTCGCACAGGTCGACAGGCACCCGGTCGGAGCGGCGGCGGCGGCTGGGCAGGTAGCCGTGGTGCACCACCGCCCCCGGCACCACCGCCGTCAGCCCCACGGGCGCGAGCCGCAGGTTCACGTCGGCCTCGTCGAGGTAGAAGCGGAAGCCCGGATCGAACCCGCCGCCCGCGCGCAGCGGGCCGGCGCGGAAGGCGCAGTTGGTCCCTTGCGTCTTGACCGCCCGCGCGGCAGTGCCCTGCCGCAGCACCGTCTCCTCCGCGTCGAAGGGGTGGTCCTGGCCGAAGGCATCCACCTCCATCGCCCGCCACTGCCAGCGCAGCCCGTCGGGGCCCAGCACGAAGCCGCCCGCCTGCACCACCGCCGGGTCGGCGAAGGGGGCCGCCAGCCGCGAGGCCCAGGTCGGCTCGGGCACCGCGTCGTCGTCGAGGAAGGCGATCACCTCCCCCGCCGCCGCGTCGATGCCTGCGTTCCGCGCCGCCCCGATGCCTTCGGCGTCGTGGTCGATGACGCGGGCAGGCAGCCCCGTCGCCCGTGCCGCGGCCGCGCCCTCCGGGTCGGCCACCACCACCAGCTCCAGGCAGGCATGGTCCTGCTGCGCCACGCCCGTCATCGCCCGCACCAGCGCCTGCGGGCGGTGGCGGCTGACGATGCAGACGCTGACGGGGATCACGGCAGCGCGGCCAGCATCGCCTCGATGCGCGGCACGTCGGCGGGGTTGTTCAGCTCCCAGAACGGGTGCCCGCGGGCCTGCACCTGCACGCAGAGGACCTGCCGCCCGTTCTCCAGGAACCGCAGCTGCTCCAGGCCCTCTAGCGTTTCCAGCGGGCCGACGGGCCACGCCGGATAGGCCGTCAGCGCCGCCGGGCGGTAGGCGTAGACGCCGACATGGTGGAACACCGGGGTCGGGTCCTCGTCGGCGAAGTCCCGGCCGGTGTAGGGGATGACCTCCTTGCTGAAGTACATCCCCCACCCGCCCGCGCCGAACACCGCCGTCGTGCCGCCCACCCGCCCCGCGCGCCGGTCGGCAAGGAAGCTCGCCAGCGTCCGCCCGTCGCAGCGCAGCACCGGCGTGGCGATGTCGGCGGCGGGCTCGGCCCGCAGCGCGGCGATCAGCGGCTCCACGAACCAGGCCGGCGTCAGCGGCGCGTCGCCCTGCAGGTTCACGACGACATCGTGCCCCGGCAGCAGGCCCGCCACCTCCGCACACCGCTCCGTCCCGTTCCGCGCGGCAGACGAGGTCATCACCACCTCGGCCCCGAAGCCCTCGGCATGGGCGCGGATGCGGTCGTCGTCGGTCGCCACCACCACGCGGTCCACGCCCGCGACGGCCATCGCCGCCTCCCACGACCGGCGGATCAGGGTCTTCTCGCCGTCCGGCCCGCGCAGAGGGACCAGCGGCTTGCCGGGGTAGCGCTGGCTCGCATAGCGCGCGGGAATCGCGATCAGCACGGTCATTTCAGCGCGACCCCGGGGGCGAGCGCGAGGAAATGCGGGTTGTCCCAGCCGGGCTTGCCGTAGGCGAGCGGGGCATGATCGTCGGCGCGCAGGCAGAGGCCCCCCGCGCCCCGCAGCACCGCGTCGCCCGCCGCCGTGTCCCACTCCATCGTGCGGCCGAGCCGGGGGTAGAGGTCGGCCTCGCCCGTCGCCACCAGGCAGAACTTCAGGCTCGACCCGGCCGAGCGCATGTCGGCCACGGCATAGCGGGCGATGTAGTCATCCGTCGCCGCATCGCGGTGCGACTTTGACGCCACGACCAGAAGTGCCGCGTTGTCGGGGGTCCGCACGCGGATGGAACGCGGCGTGCCGTCGATCTCCTCGACCGAGGTGCCATCGGCCTGCGTGTAGAACAGCCGCCCCTGCGCCGGGGCGTAGACGACGCCGCGCAGCGGCACGCCGTCTGCGACATAGGCGATGTTGACCGTGAAGTCGCCGCGCTTGCCGATGAACTCCTTGGTGCCGTCGAGCGGGTCGACGATGAGGAAGGTCGCGGCGCTTTGCGCATGGCTCGCGGCCTCCTCCTCGGTGATCAGCGCCACGTCCGGGAAGGCGGCGCGCAGGCCCGCGGCGATCAGCGCGTTGGCGGCCTCGTCGGCCTCGGTCACCGGGCTCGCGTCGTCCTTGGCGCGCACGGCGATGTCGGGGCGGTGGTAGACCTCGAGGATCACCGCCCCCGCCCGCAGCGCCAGGTCGCGCATCACGGACACCAGCCGTTCCATGTCCATGTCGCACCTTTGCCCTTTTTGCCGCGCAGTGATGGCCTTATCCTGCGCCGGAAAGAGATCGGCAAGGAATCCCTGCGACAACGGGCCCACCAGAAGGATCGGCAGCCCCGCATGACGACGATGACCGCACGCCCCAGGCCGGCCCGCAGCGCGCTGTCGATCCTGCGGCTGATCTTCCATGCCGCGGTGCGGTCGGTGCGCACCTCGCACGGCAACGCGATCCTGGGGCTGCTGCTGAACATCTTCCAGACCGTGCTGCTGGTCGGCGTGTTCTTCTTCATGTTCGACGTGCTGGGCCTGCGCGGCAACGCGGTGCGCGGCGATTTCCTGCTCTACATCATGTCGGGCGTCTTCATGTTCATGACGCACACCAAGGCGCTCGGCGCCGTGGTCAAGGCCGACGGGCCGACCTCGTCGATGATGCTGCACGCGCCGATGAACACCGTGGTCTCGATCTCGGGCGCGGCGCTCGGGGCGCTCTACCAGCAGACGCTGTCGGCGGCGGTGGTGCTGTATGTCTACCACGCGGCCTTCGTGCCGATCACCATCAACGAACCCGTCGGCATGCTGGGGATGCACCTTCTGTCCTGGATCAGCGGCGTTTCCATCGGCATGGTGTTCAAGGCCGCGATGCCCTGGGCACCCGACGTCTTCGGCATCGTCTCGGCCGTCTACAGCCGGATGAACGTCATCGCCTCGGGCAAGATGTTCGTGGCGAACGCGATGCCCACCTACGTTCTGGCCTATTTCGACTGGAACCCGCTGTTCCACACCATCGACCAGACGCGGGGCTTCGTGTTCCTGAACTACAACCCGCATTACTCCTCGATCAGCTATCCGCTGATCGTGACCGCCGCCTGCATGATGCTCGGCCTGATGGGAGAGTTCTACACGCGCAAGCACGCCTCGGTCAGCTGGAGCGCGCGGCGGTAGCCCACCACCCCTGCCGGACCTGCCCGCGCCCGCCGACCCGCTCCCCGGCCGGAACGCCGGTCGGCGAGACGGCCGGTGCGGCACGATGGACAATCGCCCGGCATCCTGAAACTCTGCCCCCCGACGCCCGGGGGACCTGCCCATGAAACACCGCCTGAACCGCTTTCTCGGCCCCGACGGGCGCTGCCTCGACGTGGCGGTGGACCACGGGTTCTTCAACGAGCCGTCCTTTCTCGACGGCATCGCCGACATCCGCGCGGCCATCGCCACGCTGGTCGCGGCGGGGCCGGACGCGATCCAGCTCTCGGTCGGTCAGGCGCGGCACCTGCAGGCGATCCCCGGCAAGGCGAAACCCGCGCTGGTGCTGCGGACCGACGTGGCCAACGTCTACGGCAAGACGCTGCCCCGCATGATGTTCAGCGCGCTGATCGACGACTGCGTCGAACAGGCGCTGCGCCTGGATGCCGCCTGCCTCTGCATCAACCTCTTCCAGCTGCCGGGCGAGCCCGAGGTCCACGCCGCCTGCGTCGCCAACATCAACCGCCTGAAGCCGCAGGCCGACCGCTGGGGCATGCCGCTGATGATCGAGCCCCTCGTCATGCAGCCCAACGCGCAGGGCGGCTACATGGTCGACGGCGACCTGACCGCGATCCGCGCGCTGGTGCGACAGGCGGTGGAGCTCGGGGCCGACGTCATCAAGGCCGATCCCACGACCGACATCCGCGACTACCACCGCGTGATCGAGGTCGCGGGCGACGTGCCCGTGCTCGTCCGCGGCGGCGGCAAGGCCGGGGAGGCCGAGATCATGCAGCGCACCGTGGACCTCATGGCCCAGGGGGCCAGCGGCATCGTCTACGGCCGCAACATCATCCAGGCTGCGAACCCCGGCGCCATCACCCGCGCCTTCATGGCAATCGTCCATGACGGGGCCGACGCGGCCGCCGCCATGGCGATCCTGCGGGCATGACGCGCACCGTCCGCTTCGGCGTCATCGGCTGCGGGCTGATGGGGCGCGAGTTCGCCAGCGTCGCCGCGCGCTGGCTGCACATCGAGGCCCCCTTCGCGCGGCCCGAGATCGTCGCCGTCTGCGACACCTCCGACGCCGCGCGGGGCTGGTTCACGACCCGCGTGCCGACCGTCGCGCAATCCACCCCGGACTGGCAGGCGCTGGTCGCCAACCCGGCGGTGGAGGCGATCTACTGCGCCCTGCCCCACCACCTGCACGCCGAGGTCTATTGCGCGATCATCGCCGCGGGAAAGCACCTCTTGGGCGAAAAGCCCTTCGGCATCGACGCCGCCGCCAACGCGCGGGTCCTCGCCGCCTGCGCCGCCCGTCCCGACGTGCTGGTCCGCTGCGCGTCCGAGTTCCCCTTCTTCCCCGGCGCGCAGGAGATCGTCCGCGCCCTTGCCGCGAACCGCTTCGGCCGGATCATCGAGGCCGAGGCGGGGTTCCTCCATTCCTCCGACCTCGACCCCGGCAAGGCGATCAACTGGAAGCGGCAGGTGGCGTTCAACGGGGCCTACGGCTGCATGGGCGACCTCGGGATGCACGTCCTGCACATTCCCCTGCGCGCGGGCTGGCGGCCGGACGCGATCGTGGCGAAGCTGACCAAGGTCGTGGCCGAACGCCCCGACGGCCGCGGCGGCATGGCCCCCTGCGACACCTGGGACAACGCCACGGTCATGGCCGACGTGGACACCCCCGAAGGCCGCTTCCCCCTGACGCTGCACATGAAGCGCATCGCGCCGGGCGAGACGAACACCTGGTTCCTGCGCGTCACCGGCACCGCCCGGTCGATGGCGTTCTCGACCAAGCGCCCCAAGACCCTGCGCGTCATGGACTACACCCCCGGCGGCCCGCAGGCCTGGGCCGAGATCGACCTGGGGTTCCGCTCGGCCTACCCCGCGATCACCGGCGGCATCTTCGAGTTCGGCTTCCCCGACAGCCTGCAGCAGATGTGGGCGGCCTACCTGGACGAGCTGGTCCACGGGCTGGGCCGGATGACGCAACCCTTCGGCTGCGTGACGCCCGAGGAGACGGCGGAAAGCCACCGCATCTTCACCGCCGCGCTGGCGGGTTAGGCCGCGCCGTCGCGCAGGCGGATCAGGATGTCCTCCGGCCCCATCTGGCCGCCCTTCAGCATCAGTTCCACCGGTGCCGCATCGCCTGCCCGGTGGGCGTGCAGCAGCGGCACGGCCGGCACCAGCGCCGCGGCGACCGTCAGCGCGGCGACGCCCAGGGCCTGCGTCACCGCGCCCGAGGTGTCGCCGCCCGCCACGCCGAGCCGCAGGGCGCCGCCCCGACGGGCCGCCTCCAGCACCTGCGCCAGCCCCCCGCCCAGCACCATTGCCCCGGTGGCCTCGTCCTGCCCCGCCGCGTGCCGCGCGGCGCGGGCGCGGG
>CAZNPW010000084.1:0-10159 GCA_964575185.1 uncultured Exiguobacterium sp. | reverse complement strand
CACGTCGATGTGTTCGGTCCCCTTGATCGGGTCGCCGCCGATGCCGACGGCGGTGCTTTGACCAAGCCCGAGGTCGGAGGTTTGTTTCACCGCCTCGTAGGTAAGGGTGCCCGACCGGCTGACGACACCCACCTTGCCGCGTTTGTGAATGTGGCCGGGCATGATGCCGATCTTGCAGGCGCCCGGCGTGATGACGCCGGGGCAGTTGGGGCCGATCAGGCGCGAGCGCGAGCCGGTGAGGGCGCGCTTGACCTTCATCATGTCGAGCACCGGGATGCCTTCGGTGATGCAGACGATCAGCGGCATGTCGGCGTCGATCGCCTCGAGGATGCTGTCCGCGGCGAAGGGGGGCGGGACGTAGATGACGGTCGCGTTCGCGCCCGTGGCGGCCTTCGCCTCGTGGACGGAGTTGAAGACGGGCAGGTCGAGGTGGGTCGTGCCGCCCTTGCCCGGCGTCACCCCGCCCACCATCCTGGTGCCGTAGGCGATGGCCTGTTCGGAGTGGAACGTCCCCTGGCTGCCGGTAAAGCCCTGGCAGATGAGCCGGGTGGAGGCGTCGACGAGGATGGCCATGAGAAGTCCTTTTCAAGCCCGCCGGAAGCGGGGTCATGTCCTGCGCCCGGCCCCAGAGCTGGACCCTGCGGCCGGAGGGGCCTGCCCGTCAGGTCGGGCAGGTGATGGTCTGCGTGCCGCCGCCCGTGGTGCCGGCGGCGGCCATGGCGGCCTGTTCGGCGCAGACCGCGGGGAAGTCGTTGCCCCGGTCGGCCGGCCCGAGTGCCACGCAGCCCGACAGCAGCAGAAGGCCTGCGGCATGCAGCGGTCCCAGTCTCATGTCCGTCCCTTTCGTGAACATCGCGTGAAGGCTCATCGTTCCGACAGGAGCCGGACGGTGATGGTGGCGCGTCCGTCGGCGGCGGGCGGCGCGGCCGGGAAGATCAGGAGCGCCGGGCGGCCGCGGTAGAGGCCGGCGGGGCCGAAGGGCGTGTCCTGCACCCCGCCGGTGACCGCGCGCAGGGCGGCGAGCGTTCCCGCCGCGTCGTCGGTGCCGACGGTCATCGTGCAGCTTTGCCCGAGGCCGGGGCCGTCCTCGATGCGGAAGGACGCATCCTCGTCTGCCGCGGACATCGTGCCGTCGCCGGAAGGCCGGGTGATCCCGGCCTGCGCCATCGCCTCGGGCGCGGTGGCGAAGGCGGGCAGGCTCGCGCCGCAGACGGCGTCGAAGAGCGCCACGGCGCGGTCGGGGGTGACGGCGACGGGGGCGCCGCCGGGGCCGCCCGCGATCTGGCAGGCCGAGAGGAGGCCCGCCACGGCCATGACCGCGGCCCTCATCCCCGCACCGCCGCCACGATCTTTTGCGCCGCGTCGCCGAGGTCGTCGCCGGCGATGACGTTCAGGCCGGAGTTGGCGATGATCTCCTTGCCCAGCTCCACGTTGGTGCCTTCGAGCCGCACCACCAGCGGGACCTTCAGGCCGACCTCGCGGACGGCGGCGATGATGCCCTCGGCGATGATGTCGCAGCGCATGATGCCGCCGAAGATGTTGACGAGGATGCCCTTCACGTTGGGGTCGGAGGTGATGATCTTGAAGGCCTCGGTCACCTTCTCCTTCGTGGCGCCCCCGCCCACGTCGAGGAAGTTGGCGGGTTCGGCGCCGTAGAGCTTGATGATGTCCATCGTGGCCATGGCCAGCCCCGCGCCGTTGACCATGCAGCCGATCTCGCCGTCGAGCGCGATGTAGTTGAGGTCGAAGCGGCTGGCCGCGAGCTCCTTGGGGTCCACCTCGGTGTCGTCGGCGAGCGCGAGGATGTCGGGCTGGCGGTAGAGCGCGTTGTTGTCGAAGCCCATCTTGGCGTCGAGGCAGCGCAGGCTGCCGTCCTGCAGCACGCAGAGCGGGTTGATCTCGATCATCTCCATGTCGCGCTCGACGAACATGCGGTAGAGCGTGCGGACCAGCGCCACGCACTGCTTGACCTGCCCGCCCGTCAGCCCCAGCGCGAAGGCGACGCGGCGGCCGTGGAAGTCGCTGAGGCCGGTGGCGGGGTCGACGTCGAAGGTCAGGATCTTCTCGGGCGTGGCGTGGGCCACGTCCTCGATGCTCATCCCGCCTTCGGTCGAGGCGACGAAGGAGATGCGGCTGGTCTTCCGGTCGATCAGCAGCGCGAGGTAGAGTTCGCGCGCGATGTCGCTGCCGTCCTCGATGTAGATGCGGCCGACCTGCTTGCCCGCGGGGCCGGTCTGGACCGTCACCAGCGTGCGGCCGAGCATCTGGCGCGCGGCCTCGGCCGCCTCGCCGACGCTGCGCGCGAGCCGCACGCCGCCCTTGTCGCCCGCCTCGGGCTCGCGGAAGCGGCCCTTGCCGCGGCCGCCGGCGTGGATCTGCGCCTTGACGACCCAGAGCGGCCCGTCGAGTTCGCCCGCCGCGGTCTTGGCGTCTTCGGCCTTGAGCACCACGCGGCCGTCGCTGACGGGCAGGCCGTAGCCGCGCAGCAGGGACTTGGCCTGGTATTCGTGGATGTTCATGGCGGCCTTCCTGCTGTCGCGCAGGCCCCTGATGCCACGGCGGCGCGCGGGTTGGAACGCGGAAGATGCCGCGGGTGCGAGAAAACCGGCGAATGTGATCACTGACTTTCGGCGTGTGATCACGCCAAACGGGTTGTCCGGCGAAGCGGCGCGGCTATCCTTGCGGCAAACTGGTCAATGGTTCCCGATGTCGCTTCCCACCTGGTCCGTCTGCGCCATGGTCGACGAGCCGGCCCCGCTGGTCGCGGCCTTCGCCCAGCACATGCTGGCGATCGGCGCGGCCGAGGTGGACCTCTACCTCGACGGGCCGAACCCGCAGGCGGCCGAGTTGCTGGCGGGGACCGACGGGGTCAGGCTGACGCAGGCCGACGGGCGGTTCTGGGCCGCGGCGGGGGTGGGCACGCGGCCGCTCGCCAACACCGCGCGGCAGGTCGTGATGGCCCGCATGGCGATGCGGCGCGCGCCGGCGGACTGGCTGCTGCACTGCGATTTCGACGAATACCTGCGCAACCCTGCGCGGATCCTGCAGGAGCTGGCGGAGACGCCGGACGACGTGACCCACGTCTCGCTGCGGATGGGCGAGCGGGTGATCCTCGGCCGCCAGGAGGGGCTGTTCGGCGGGGGGTTCCGGCGGATGCACCACGGCTATGACACGCTGGGGCCCGCGCTGCACGGCGACCTGGCGGGGTTCTTCCACCGCGGGCTGTCGGGGCACATGATGGGCAAGTCCTTCACCCGCACCGGGCGCGGGGTGCGGCCGACGGTGCATTACGCGGTGCCCGAAGGCGACCCGGCCGAGGCGCCGGGGCTGCCCGGGCCCTATTCGCCGACCGTGCGGCTCTTGCATTTCGACGGCATGACGCCGCTGCACTACGCGACCAAGATCATGCGCCGGGTGCTCGACCCGCGGTCGAACGTGCCGCGTCCGATGGCCCCCGGTCGCACCTCGCAGATCGCGGCGCTGCGGCACGCGGTGGGCGACCCCGCGGCGCTGGCGCGGTTCGTGGTGCGGATGACGCATGCGACGCCCGCGCAGGCGGCGCTCTTGCGCCAGCACGGCCTGCTCGACGAGCTGCCCTTCCGGCCCCGGGTCGACGACCGCGTGGGGCACCTGCTGACCCCCCACGCGATCGACCGTCGGCTGCGCGCGCGCCACCGCGTGATGCTCGAGACGCACGTCCCGGCCCTTCTGGACGAGGCGCGCTGGGGCGACCTGGTGGCGGCCGCCGTCGCCTCAGGTGAAGACGAAGTCGGCCGCCCCGAACTCTGACCGCAGCGCGTTGTCGATCAGGATGACGTTGGCCCCGAAAGCGATGCGCACGTCGTCGCCCACCTGCGTGATGCGCAGGTCGGCCAGCCGGTTCGCGCCCGAGGCGATCTCGATCCGGTCCTGGCCGTCCTGCCAGTCGAGGATGCGGTCGGTGCCGTCGCCCGCGGCGAAGACGAAGCGGTCGGCGCCGAGGCCGCCGCGCAGCGCGTCGCCCTGGGTGCCGCCGGTCAGCCGGTCGAGGCCCGCGCCGCCCGACAGGCTGTCGGCCCCCTCGCCCCCGAGCAGGATGTCGTTGCCCGCGCCGCCGAGCAGCGTGTCGCCGCCCGCCCCCGCGAAGAGCCGGTCGTTGCCCGCGCCGCCGTCGAGCCGGTCGTTGCCGCCGAGCCCGTTGACCACGGTGTTCCCGGCCCCGCCGGTCAGCCGGTCGGCACTGGCCGTGCCGGTCAGCGTGGGGGCGGTGGAGACGACCGACAGGCGGAAGCCGCCGCGTTCGTCGAAGCCGTTGCCGCGCACGTCGAGGTAGAGCGGGCCGTCGACCGTCGCGGTGAAGGAGACGAGCGCCGCGGGCCCGAAGCCGCTGGCCACGACGTTGCCGTTGGCGTCGCGGACCTGGAGCCAGACCTGGGCCAGGTCCGTCGCGCTGCCGTCGCCTTCGAGCCGGAAGCTGTAGCCGACCCCCTGTTCGGCCTGGAACCGGATCCAGTCGCTGTCGCCGTTGGCGTCGATGGTGCCCGCGACGGCGCGCCCGTCGCCGAGCGACACCGTGGTTCCGGTGTCGGCCCGCACGGTGTCGAGCCCGATGTTCGACAAGACGTAGCGGCCGCTGTCGACGCCGTCGGTGACCTCGATGTAGTAGACGCCGCCCGCGGCGGGGGTGAAGCCCACGGTGCTTGCCGCGCTGCCCGAATTGCCGCCGAAGACGATGCGGTTGCCGTTGGCGTCCCAGATGTAGATGTCGGGGTCGGGCAGACCGCCGCTCGCGGCGCGCGCGGCGGTGAAGGCGTAGCTGATGCCCTCCTGCAGCGTCACGCGGAACACGTCCTGGTCGCCCGCCACGTCGATGGCCGAGGTCACGGAGGCGTCGCGGGCCAGCACCCGGGTGGTCGCGGTGGTGTTCACGATGGTGTCGGCGCCGAGGAAGGTGACGCGGAACAGCCCGCTGTCGACGGCGTCGGTCACGCTGACGAAGAAGCTGCCGCCCGTCGTCGCGGTGTAGGTGATGAGGCTGGAGGCGCTGCCCGAGTTGCCGCCGAAGACGATCCGGTTGCCGTTCGCGTCGTTGAGGTAGATGTCGGGGTCGGGCGCGCCGGATCCCGGCCCGCCGCGGCTTTCGACCAGAAAGCCGTAGGTCAGCCCCGAGTCGAGCGCGACCCGGTACCAGTCGGCATCGCCCGCCACGTCGATCGCGCCGTCGACGGCGATGCCGGAGGTCAGCGCGGCGGTCGTCGTCACGGTGTTGACGACGGTATCGCTGCTGATCCAGGTCAGGCGATACTGCCCGGTGTCGGAATTGTCGCCGACGCCGACGAAGTAGAGGCCCGAGGCGACCGCGTCGAAGGTGATGAGGCTGGAGGAGGACCCGCTGTTGCCGCCGTTGACGATCTGCCCGCCCGCGCCGTTGTAGAGGTTGATGTCGGGGTCGGGCAGCCCGATCCCCGGCCCGCCGAAGGATTGCACGAGAAAGCCGTAGCTGAGGCCGGTGGTCAGCGTGACGCGGAACCAGTCGAAGTCGCCCGCCGCGTCGACGGCGAGCTGGACGACCTCGCCCGGGTCGAGCGTTTCGGTGGTGGAGGTGTTGCCGGGGATGCTGCTCATGGGCCTCACGCGATCTGGAATGAATGGTCCGGATCGCACCCCTAGGCGGGCAAGGCCATGGTCCGAAGGGGGGAAATCCTGACCTTCCGGTCAGGATCAACCTTGGTTCATGCGAGCGACGGGTCGATGCCCTTGCACGCGGCGACGAGGCCTTCGACCGCGGCGACCGACTTCTGGAACATCGCCCGTTCGCCCGGGTCGAGCGCGATTTCCACGATCCGCTCGGCCCCGCCCGCGCCGATCACCACCGGCACGCCGACGTAGAGGCCGTTCAGGCCGTAGGCCCCGGCGACATAGGCGGCGCAGGGCAGGACGCGCTTCTGGTCGCGCAGGTAGGCTTCCGCCATCTCGATCGCCGCGGTGGCGGGGGCGTAGAAGGCGCTGCCGGTCTTCAGCAGGCCCACGATCTCGGCCCCGCCGTCGCGGGTGCGCTGGACGATCGCGTCGAGCTTTTCCTGGCTGGTCCAGCCCATCGTCACGAGGTCGGGCAGCGGGATGCCCGCGACGGTGGAGTAGCGCGTCAGCGGCACCATCGTGTCGCCGTGGCCGCCGAGGACGAAGGCGGTGACGTCGCGCATCGAGACGCCGAACTCCAGGCTGAGGAAATGGCGGAAGCGCGCCGAGTCGAGCACGCCCGCCATGCCGATGACCTTGTGGTGCGGCAGGCCCGAGAACTCGCGCAGCGCCCAGACCATCGCGTCGAGCGGGTTGGTGATGCAGATGACGAAGGCGTCGGGCGCGTGGGTGCGGATGCCCTCGCCCACCGCCTTCATGACCTTGAGGTTGATGCCGAGCAGGTCGTCGCGGCTCATCCCCGGCTTGCGCGGCACGCCCGCGGTGACGATGCAGACGTCGGCCCCGGCGATCCCTTCATAGGCGTTGACGCCGGCCATGGCGGCATCGAAGCCCTCCGACGGGCCGGACTGCGCGATGTCGAGCGCCTTGCCCTGCGGGGTGCCCTCGGCGATGTCGAAGAGCGTGACGTCGCCCAGCTCCTTCATCGCGGCCAGATGCGCGAGCGTGCCGCCGATCTGACCGGCGCCGATCAGGGCGATCTTGGGTCGGGCCATGGGAAACCTCGTCTGCTTGGGGTGCGCGGCCTGCCTAAGGCGGGACGAAGGCTGGCGCAAGGCCGCGCGGGGCGAGGTCCCCCGGGCGCGGCGGTCCCGGGCCCGACCCGGGAGCTCTGGTCCCGGGAGAGGCCCCGGATCGGGTCCGGGGCGGGTCGTCCTTGCGCGCCGGCTGCGCGCGGGGGGTCCCGTTCCGGGCTTGAGCCGGGACCTCCGCGCCCGGCCGCGCGTCGCTGCGTCCGCGATCGCGGATTGCGCCGGGCCTTGCAGCCCCTAGGGTGGCGGGCATGGACGGGACGTGGTTCTGGCCGCTGGCGGTTCTGGCGGCGGTGCTGGTGGGGATGGGCAAGGGCGGCATGCCGATGGTCGGCATGCTCGCCGTGCCGGTGATGTCGCTCGCGATCTCGCCGGTCGCGGCGGCGGGGATGCTGCTGCCGGTCTATGTCGTGTCGGACATGTTCGGCCTGTGGGCCTATCGCGGGCAGTTCGACCGGCGGGTGGTGCTGATCCTGGCCGCCGGAGGCACGGTCGGGGTCGGCCTCGGCTGGGCCACGGCGCATCTGGTGCCGGTCGCGTGGGTGACGGTGCTGGTCGGCGTGATCGGCCTCGTCTTCGCGCTGAACATGCTGCTGCGGCGGGGTGCCGCGCCGGGGACCCGGCGGCGGGGCGCGGCCGGGCCGGGGCTGTTCTGGGGCGGGGTCACGGGGTTCACGAGCTTCGTCGCCCACGCCGGCGCGCCGCCCTTCCAGGTCTACGTCCAGCCGCTGAACCTGCCGAAGCTGGTCTTTGCGGGCACCGGCACGGTGCTGTTCGCCTATGTCAACGCGATCAAGCTGGTGCCCTACTGGGCGCTGGGCCAGCTGAACCCGCAGAACCTGGCCGTCGCGGCGACGCTGGCGGTGCCCGCGGCGGCGGCGGTCTTCGCCGGGCTGTGGCTGACCCGGAGGCTGCCCGAACGGCTGTTCTTCCGGCTGGTGACCTGGGCGCTGCTGGCGATCTCGCTGCGGCTGGTCTGGCAGGGGCTGGCGGCCGTCTAGGCCGGGTCGCCCGCCACCAGCGCCTCGTCGAGCGCCTCAAAGCCCTCGCCGCTGGCGATCATGCAGGTGGTGCCGCGCGGGTCGCTGACGGTGATCGTCCAGGTGCCGGTCGCGGCCGAGGCGAAGACCTCCATCACCGCATCCTCGCCGGAAAGGCCGATGCCCCGCCGCGTCTCGCCGTAGCGGTCGGCGAGCAGCTTCACCACCTGGTCGCGCGGGGCGCAGGGCTGGGCCGCCGCCGGGACGGCGAGGGTCGTCAAGAACAGGACTGCGATCAGCGTCTTCATCCGCGCGGCCTTTCCCCTTTCGCGGTGCCGGGATGGCACCCTGCGACCACCCTCCGTCGGCGAATCGCAAAAAGCGGTTAACGCCGCGCCCCGCGGCTGTTGCGCCTGCCGCCGCTTCGCGGCAGGGTCGCGCGGGAACGCGGAGGGGGGACGGCATGGGGTTGCTGATCGCGGGCGTGGCCCTGTGGTGGGCCGCGCACCTGTTCAAGCGAATCGCCCCCGGGGCGCGGGCGCGGCTCGGCGGCGCGGGCAAGGGGCTCGTCGGCCTCGTGCTGGTGGCGAGCGTGGTGATGATGGTCTACGGCTACCGCTGGGCGCCGCAGGTCGACATCTGGTATCCGCCCGCGTGGCTCGTTCCCGTCAACAACCTGCTGATGCTGGGGGCCGTCTACCTGTATGCGGCGAGCGGGCTGAAGACGCGGATCACGCGCGTCATCCGCCACCCGCAGCTGACCGCGGTGAAGATCTGGGCCGTGGCGCACCTGCTGGTGAACGGCGATGTCGCGGCGCTGGTGCTGTTCGGGGGGCTGCTCGCCTGGGCGGTGGTCACGGTCGTCGCGATCAACCGCAGCGAAAGCTGGACGCCGCCGCCCCCCGCCCCGCCCGCGCGCGAGGCGATGGCGGTCGTGGGCACGGTCGTCGTGCTGGGCGCGATCATGGGGGTCCACAACTGGCTGGGCGTGCAGCCGTGGGGGTAAGGACGTGAAACTCTACCGCTTCCTGTCGGAGGACGATACCTCCGCCTTCTGCCACAAGGTGACGGCGGCGCTGAACAAGGGCTGGGCGCTGCACGGCGAGCCGACCTATGCCTTCGATGCCGGGCGCGGCGTGATGCGCTGCGGCCAGGCGGTGGTGCGCGAGGTGCCGGGGGAGTATCACCCGGACGTGCGGCTGGGCGACTACTAGGGAACAGCCCGGCCTCCCGGCCGTTTTCGCGGCGGTGCGGCATCGCCCCCCGTGACACCGGCGGAAAATCCGCTACATCGCGGACGCAGGCCGCCAAGGCACCGAACCGAAGGGAACCCACATGGCAGACGCGAGGCGCGCGCGGCCCCTGTCGCCGCATCTGCAGATCTACCGCTGGCAGGTCACGATGGTGACCTCGATCCTGACGCGGATCACCGGCAACGCGCTGATCGTCTCGGCGGCGCTGGTGGTCTGGTGGCTCCTGGCGGCGGCCGGGACGCCGGGGCAGTTCGCGCGGGCGGACGCGGTCGTGACCTCGTGGTTCGGCGACCTGGTGCTGGCGCTGTCGGCGCTGGGGTTCTGGTATCACCTGCTGTCGGGGCTGCGGCACATGGTCTACGACTCGGGCCACGGGCTGCGCATCGACATCGCCGAGAAGCTGGGCTGGGGCTGCCTGATCGGCTCGGTCGTGCTGACCGCGCTGACGCTGCTGGCGGTGCGCTGATGCGGTTCCTGACCGCCCGCCAGCGCGCCGAGGGGCGCGGGTCGGCCCACGCGGGGGTCGAACATCACTGGTCGATGACCGTCTCGTCGGTCGCGCTGGCGCTCTTGATGCCGGTCTGGGTGGTGATCCTGGGCCGCACCATCGGCGGCACGCAGGCCGAGGTGCAGGCGGCCTTCGCCAACCCCTTCATGGCGATCCTGACGGCTTTGGTGCTGGTCGTGGGGATGCGCCACTTCGCCATGGGCGCGACGACGCTGATCGAGGATTACTGGCGCGGCGGCACGCGGCGGGCGCTGATCATGCTGGCGTATTTCGCGGCCAGCGTGATCGCGGCCACGGGCCTGTTCGCGCTGGCGCGGATCGCGCTGTGAGGGGCCCGATGCACGCCTATCCCTACGAGACGCACGACTACGACGTGGTGGTGGTGGGGGCCGGCGGCGCGGGCCTGCGCGCCACGCTCGGCATGGCCGAACAGGGCCTGCGCACCGCCTGCGTGACCAAGGTCTTCCCCACCCGCAGCCACACCGTCGCGGCGCAGGGCGGGATCGCGGCGTCGCTCGGCAACATGGGGCCGGATTCGTGGCAGTGGCACATGTACGACACCGTCAAGGGGTCGGACTGGCTGGGCGACAGCGACGCGATGGAGTATCTGGCGCGCGAGGCGCCGAAGGCCGTCTACGAGCTCGAGCACTACGGCGTGCCCTTCAGCCGCACCGAGGACGGGCGCATCTACCAGCGCCCCTTCGGCGG
>CAZNPW010000083.1:0-10242 GCA_964575185.1 uncultured Exiguobacterium sp. | reverse complement strand
GACGAATCCGAACCCGGCACCTGCAAGGACCGCGAGATCATGCGGCACGACCCGCACACGCTGGTCGAGGGCTGCCTGATCGCCGCCTTCGCGATGGGGGCGAACGCCTGCTACATCTACATCCGCGGCGAATACATCCGCGAGCGCGAAGCGCTGCAGGACGCGATCGACGAGGCCTACGAGGCGGGGCTTATCGGCAAGGACGCGGCCAAGTCGGGCTACGACTGCGACATCTACCTGCACCACGGCGCCGGGGCCTACATCTGCGGCGAGGAGACCGCGCTGCTCGAAAGCCTGGAAGGCAAGAAGGGCATGCCGCGGATGAAGCCGCCCTTCCCGGCGGGAAGCGGCCTTTACGGCTGCCCCACCACTGTCAACAACGTCGAAAGCATCGCCGTCGTGCCGACGATCCTGCGGCGGGGGGCCGAGTGGTTCGCGGGCTTCGGGCGGCCGAACAACACGGGCACCAAGGTCTTCGGCATCTCGGGCCACGTCAACAATCCCTGCGTGGTCGAGGAGGCGATGTCGATCCCGCTGAAGGAATTGCTCGACCGCCACTGCGGCGGCGTGCGGGGCGGGTGGAAGAACATCAAGGCGGTGATCCCCGGCGGGTCCTCGGTGCCCCTGCTGACGCAGGCGCAGTGCGACGACGCGCTCATGGATTTCGACTGGCTGCGCGAGCAGAAGTCGGGCCTCGGGACCGCGGCGGTGATCGTGATGGACCAGTCCACCGACGTCATCAAGGCGATCTGGCGGCTGTCGAAGTTCTACAAGCACGAAAGCTGCGGCCAGTGCACGCCCTGCCGGGAAGGCACGGGCTGGATGATGCGGGTGATGGACCGCCTGGTGCGCGGCGAGGCCGAGGTCGAGGAGATCGACATGCTGCTGTCGGTGACGAAGCAGGTCGAGGGCCACACCATCTGCGCGCTGGGCGACGCGGCCGCCTGGCCGATCCAGGGCCTGATCCGCGCCTTCCGGGACGAGATCGAGGACCGGATCAAGGCCAAACGCACCGGCCGGGTGACGGCCGTGGCGGCGGAGTGAGGCGGCTTCCGCTGATCCTGCCGCTGGCGGCCTGCGAGCGGACGGCCGCGCCGCCGCCTGCCACGCCAACCGGCGGGCCCGTCGTGCGGCAAGAGGACAACGTGCTGATCGGCATGAATGTCTTCGACACCGGGGACAACGGGGAACTGGTGGACGTGATGATGGGGCCGGGGCTGTCCGTCACCGGCGCGCCGAACGACACCGAGGCGCGCCGCGCGATCCGTGCGTTCTGCGGCAACACCACGCCCTTCAACCCCGATGCCGACACCGGCCCGATGCGGTTCGACCGCAGCACGGGCGAATTCACGATGCCGGGAACGTGCTGAGGGCGCTCGTCCCCATCGCCCTTCTTGCCGGTTGCGTCGCGGCCCCGTCACCCGAACCCGCCATGCCGCCCGCAACCCCGCCCGCCTCCGTCGTGATTGACGGGCGGCCCTTCCTGGCGGCCCTTGGGCCGGTCACCGCGGGACTGTCGCTCGGTCCGGCGGGTGCCGTGGCCACGCAGGGCAGGGCGGTGATGGTCACGCCCGCGGCCGGGGGCACGGTGCCGGGCCAGTCCGACGGGCTGACCGCAAAACGGGCGGCCGACGCGGCCTGCGCCGACGGCGGAGGCACGCTCAACCCCCGCGCCGTGGGGCGGTTCGACGGGGCCGCATGGATCTTCGATGGCGCCTGCACCTGAAAGGGGAACGGACATGACGACGATGCACCTGGCCGAGATGAACGTGGGCCGGCTTCTCGCGCCGACCGACGACCCGCGCGTGGCGGAGTTCATGGGCGCGCTCGACCGCGTCAACGGCCTCGGCAAGCGGATGCCGGGCTTCGTCTGGATGATGGAGGGGTCGGGCGAACCCGGCACCGGCAACATCGCGGCCAAGATCGACGGCGACCCGCAGGTCGTGTCGAACCTGACCGTCTGGGAATCGGTCGGGACGCAGGAGGCGCGGCCGTTCCGGGCCCACCGGTGCCAGCGCGCGGCGGAATAGCGCGAAACCCCGCCCGGCCCGGCCACGTTATTGGATAGCGGCGCGCGGCTCGCCATGGTGTGCCGCAAGCGTCCGGTGAAGGACCGAAGGAGCAGCCCGATGCGTCGTCTTGCCTTGATCCTGTCCCTCTGCCTGCCTGTCCCGGCGCTGGCGCAGACGCCCCCCCTGTCCGAGAATCCCTACGTCAACGACCGCCTGGTCCAGGCCCGCGTCGCCGACCGCATCCGCAAGGAATGCCCGACGATCAGCGCGCGCTTCGTCTACGCGCTGAACCAGGCTCGCGCGCTGGAGCGCTGGGCGCTGGACCAGGGCTACACGCGGGCCGAGATCGACGCCTTCCTCGACAGCCGCGCCGACAAGCGCCGGATCTACGCGGCGGCCGAGGAATACCTCTCCGCCAACGGCGCGGTCGCGGGCGATGCGCAGAGCTTCTGCCGGGTGGGCGAGGCCGAGATCGCCGCGGGCACGGTCACGGGGTCGCTGATCTACCGCAACTGAGGCCGGGTGCCCGCGCCATCATGACGGCTTGCGCATCGGGGCGCATCCGGTAAACCCCTGCCCAAACGGCGGTGTCAGCCGCCCGACAGCGCATGGGACCGGGCCGATGACCGCCAACCTCAAGAAGATCAGCATCGACGGCACCGAGGTCGAGGTCGACGGCGCCCTGACGATCATCCAGGCCGCCGAGGTCGCGGGGGTCGTCATCCCGCGGTTCTGCTACCACGAGCGCCTGACCATCGCGGGCAACTGCCGCATGTGCCTGGTGGAGGTCGTGGGCGGCCCGCCGAAGCCCGCCGCTTCCTGCGCGATGCAGGTGCGCGACCTGCGCCCGGGGCCGAACGGCGAGGCCCCGGTGGTCAGGACCAACTCCCCCATGGTGAAGAAGGCGCGCGAGGGGGTGATGGAGTTCCTGCTCATCAACCACCCGCTCGACTGTCCGATCTGCGACCAGGGCGGGGAGTGCGACCTGCAGGACCAGGCGATGGCCTTCGGCGTCGACTTCAGCCGCTACCGCGAGCCGAAGCGGGCGGTGGACGACCTCGACCTCGGGCCGCTGGTCGAGACGCACATGACGCGCTGCATCTCCTGCACCCGCTGCGTGCGGTTCACGACCGAGGTGGCGGGCATCACCCAGATGGGCCAGACGGGGCGCGGCGAGGACGCCGAGATCACGAGCTACCTGAACGCCACGCTCGATTCGAACCTGCAGGGCAACATCATCGACCTCTGCCCGGTGGGGGCGCTGGTGTCCAAGCCCTATGCCTTCACCGCCCGCCCCTGGGAGCTGACGAAGACCGAGACCATCGACGTGATGGACGCGCTGGGCTCGAACATCCGCGTCGACACCAAGGGGCGCGAGGTGATGCGCATCCTGCCGCGCAACCATGACGGCGTGAACGAGGAGTGGATCAGCGACAAGACCCGCTTCGTCTGGGACGGGCTGCGGCGGCAGCGGCTGGACAAGCCGTATGTGCGGCAGGGCGGCAAGCTGAAGCCCGCGACCTGGGCGGAGGCGCTGGCGGCCGCGGCCGCGGCGATGCAGGGGCGGCGGGTGATGGGCGTGGTCGGGGACCTGGCCCCGGTGGAGGCGGCCTTCAGCCTGAAGATGCTGCTGGGCGAGGTCGAATGCCGCACCGACGGCGCGGCGCTGCCCGCGGGCAACCGGGCGGGCTATGCCGGGACGGCGAGCATCGCCGACATCGACACCGCGGCGGCGATCCTGCTGGTCGGGACCGACCCGCGGGTCGAGGCGCCGGTGCTGAACGCGCGCATCCGCAAGGCCTGGGGCCGGGGGGCGCGGATCGGCGTCGTCGGTCCGGCGGCGGACCTGACCTACGACACCACCCACGTCGGCACCGACCGTGCGGCGCTGGAGAGCCTCTTGCGGCAGGACGTGGCGGACCTTCAGGGCAAGGCCACGCTCGCGATCGTCGGGCAGGGCGCGCTGACCGGGCCGGACGGGGCGGCGGTGCTGGCCACCGTCCACCGGGCGATCGGCATGACCGGCGGCAAGGTCCTGGTCCTGCACACTGCGGCGTCGCGCGTCGGCGCGATGGACGTGGGCTGCACGGTCGAGGGCGGCATGGCGGCGCTGGGCGGGGCCGAGGTGATCTACAACCTGGGCGCGGACGAGGTCGACATGCCCGGCGGGGCGTTCGTGATCTACCAGGGCAGCCACGGCGACCGCGGCGCGATGCGGGCCGACGTGATCCTGCCGGGCGCGGCCTGGGTCGAGGAGAATGGCCTCTTCGTCAACACCGAAGGCCGCCCGCAGCTCGCTTTGCGGGCGGGCTTCGCGCCCGGCGAGGCCAAGGAGAACTGGGCGATCCTGCGGGCGCTGTCGGCGGCGGTCGGCAAGCCGCTGCCCTGGGACAGCCTGGCCGCGCTGCGGCGGGCGCTGCTGACCGCGCACCCGCATCTGGGGCGGATCGACGAGGTGCCGCAGAACGACGGCGACCCGCTGACGGGCGGCACGCTGGCCCGGGGCGACTTCGCGCCGGCCGTCCGCGACTTCTACCTGACGAATCCCATCGCCCGCGCCTCGGGCCTGATGGCCGACCTGTCGGCCATGGCCGCGGGGCGCGCCGCCCGGCCGCTCGCGGCGGAATGAGGATGGCCGCGCCCATGGTCCTGACGCTTGCGGCCTGCGGCGGGGCGGTCGCGCCGCCGACGCAGGGGGCCTTCGCGCCCGTCTACCAGGGGATCGAGACGATCCGGCTGGACCGGGATCTGGTGTCCTTCCGCGTCGCCATGCAGGGCGCGCGCGACGCGGCCGATGTCGAGGCCTACGCCCGCTGCGCCGCCGCGCAATACGCGCTGATCCGCGGCGCGGGCTTTGCGCGACATATCCGCACGACGACCGACCGGCAGGGTGGCGTCTGGCGGGCGGATGCTGTCTACACCATCTCGGCCAGCCTGCCGCTGGGTCTGCGCAACATCGACGCCGAAGTGACGGTCAAGGACTGCGCGGCCCAGGGCATCCCGACGATCTGAAGGACTGATGATGACGGACTTCCTCGCCACCCCCTTCGGAACGCTGGTGCTGATCGCGGCGCAGGGGCTGCTCATCATCGCCTTCGTGATGATCTCGCTTTTGTTCCTCGTCTACGGCGACCGCAAGGTCTGGGCCGCGGTGCAGATGCGGCGGGGGCCGAACGTGGTCGGGCCCTTCGGCCTGCTGCAGTCGGTGGCCGACGCGCTGAAATACGTGGTGAAGGAAATCGTGGTCCCCGCCGGCGTCGACCGGCCGGTGTTCTTCCTCGCCCCCATGCTGTCCTTCGTGCTGGCGGTCGTCGGCTGGGCGGTGATCCCCTTCGACGACGGCTGGGTGCTGGCCAACATCAACGTGGCGATCCTGTTCGTCTTCGCGGTGTCGAGCCTCGAGGTCTACGGCGTCATCATGGGCGGCTGGGCGTCGAACTCCAAGTATGCCTTCCTCGGGAGCCTGCGGTCGGCGGCGCAGATGATTTCCTACGAGGTGTCGCTGGGCCTCATCATCATCGGGGTCATCATCTCGACCGGCAGCATGAACTTCTCGGGCATCGTGGCGGCGCAGGACACGGGCTGGGGGCTGCTCGGCTGGTTCTGGCTGCCGCACCTGCCGATGGTGTTCCTGTTCTTCATCAGCGCGCTCGCCGAGACCAACCGCCCTCCCTTCGACCTGCCCGAGGCCGAGAGCGAGCTGGTGGCGGGGTTCATGGTCGAATACTCCTCGACCCCGTATCTTCTGTTCATGGCCGGCGAATACATCGCCATGTTCCTGATGTGCGCGCTGGTGAGCCTCCTGTTCTTCGGCGGCTGGCTGTCCCCCGTCCCGTTCCTGCCCGACGGCTGGTGGTGGATGGTGGGCAAGATGGCGTTCTTCTTCTTCCTCTTCGCGATGGTGAAGGCGATCGTCCCCCGCTACCGCTACGACCAGCTGATGCGGATCGGCTGGAAGGTCTTCCTGCCAATGAGCCTCGCCTGGGTCGTGATCGTCGCGTTCCTGGCGAAGTTCGAGGTCGCGGGCGGGTTCTGGGCGCGCTGAGCGGTGGGGGGGTAGGCGGATGGCAGACAATGTGGACAATCTGATGCTCGAACAGCTTCGGCTTATCCGTGAAGACCTCAAGCGGATGGACGGACGCATGACGGACATGGAACAGCGTCTGACCGCGCGTCTCGATGACGTGGAGGTCAGCATCCAGTCGGTCGAGGGCATTCTCATCAGTCTTGGCGGCTATGTCCGGGGGCTGGACAAGCGTGTCGAGCACATCGAAGCCAAGTTGGGGATCGAATGATGACCCAGATCGACTGGACCCGCGCCACCCGGTACTTCCTGCTGGCCGACTTCTTCAAGGGCTTCGCCCTGGGCATGAAGTACTTCTTCGCCCCGAAGGCGACCGTGAACTACCCCCACGAGAAGGGCCCCCTCTCCCCCCGCTTCCGCGGCGAGCACGCCCTGCGCCGCTACCCCAACGGCGAGGAACGCTGCATCGCCTGCAAGCTCTGCGAGGCGATCTGCCCGGCGCAGGCCATCACCATCGACGCCGAACCGCGCGAGGACGGCAGCCGCCGGACCACCCGCTACGACATCGACATGACGAAGTGCATCTACTGCGGCTTCTGCCAGGAGGCCTGCCCGGTCGACGCGATCGTGGAAGGCCCGAACTTCGAGTTCTCCACCGAAACGCGCGAGGAGCTGTTCTACACCAAGGACAAGCTGCTGGCGAACGGCGAGCGCTGGGAGGCCGAGATCGCGCGGAACCTCGAGATGGACGCGCCTTACCGATGAACGACAATGTCGCAAACCTGATCCTTGTGCAGCTTCGCGAGATGCGGGGAGAAATCGCCGATATGCGCGGCGAGATCGGTTCGATCCGGGCGGACATGGCGTCGCTGCGCGGAGAGGTCAGCGATGGCCTGGCCGAGGTCAACGGTCGCATCGACGGCCTGACCATGATGATCCGCTTGCTCGCCACCCACACCCATCACCTCGAGGCACGGGTCGAAAAGCTCGAGACACGCCCATGACCGACGCCTTCGAGAAACTCTTCGCGCAGATGGTCAGCCAGTCGCAGGACATGGTCCGCGCCTTCAACCCCGCCATCGAGGGTTGGTCCCCCAAGGCGATGGAGGCGATGCTGCCGACCATGCCGGCCAGCGTGATGGAGATGTGGTTCGGCAAGACCTTCAACAAGGAAGGCCTGGACTCCAAGACCCGCCTCCTCGTCACCCTCGCCGCCCTGACCGTGCTGGGCGCGCAAGGCGAGCCGCAGATCCGCCTGACCGTCCGCCACGCGCTCGAGGCCGGGGCGACCGAACGCGAGATCGCCGAGGTCATCGCGCAGATGAGCCTTTTCGGCGGCCTGCCCGCGATGCAGAAGGCGCTGGAGATCGCGCAATCCGTCTTTGCCGAGAGGTCCGCATGACCGTCGCAGATTACGCCTTCTATGCCTTCGCCATCGTCACCGTGACGGCGGGCGTGCTCGTCACCGTCAGCCGCAACCCGGTGCATTCGGTGCTGTGGCTGATCCTCGCCTTCCTCTCTTCCGCGGGCCTCTTCATCCTGCTCGGGGCGGAGTTCGTGGCGATGCTCCTCGTCATCGTCTACGTCGGCGCGGTGGCGGTCTTGTTCCTGTTCGTGGTCATGATGCTGGACGTCGACTTCGCCGCGCTGAAGGGCGAGATGGCGAAATACATGCCGCTGGCGCTGCTGATCGGGGTGGTGATCCTGATGCAGATCGCGCTGGGGGTGGGCGCCTGGGTCACGGCGGACGGCGCCCTGGGATTGCGCCAGGCCGTGACGCCGGAGCCGACCGAGATCGAGAACACCCGCGCCCTCGGCCTCCTCATCTACGACCGCTACATCCTGTTGTTCCAGATGGCGGGCCTGATCCTGCTGGTCGCGATGATCGGCGCGATCCTTCTGACGCTGCGGCATAGGCGGGACATCAAGCGGCAGAACGTGCTGGCGCAGATGTACCGCGACCCGGCGACGGCGATGGAGTTGCGCGACGTGAAGCCGGGCCAAGGCCTTTAGGGCCTTGGCCCGCCCCGGCGCAGGCCGGGGCCCCGATGGCCTGAGGTCCCGGCCTGCGCCGGGACGCGAGACACCTCCGGCAAAGCCGGGCACAAAAAGTCCGTAGGATGGGCAATCTGCCCATCCTCCGGCAGGAAGAACCGGGCGACCGGACGAGGGACCAAGATGGTGGCAGTCGGCCTTGAACATTTCCTGACGGTGGCGGCGGCGCTGTTCGTCATCGGGATCTTCGGCATCTTCCTGAACCGGAAGAACGTGATCGTCATCCTGATGTCGATCGAGCTCATGCTGCTCGCCGTCAACATCAACCTCGTGGCCTTCTCCTCCTTCCTCGGCGATCTGGTCGGCCAGGTGTTCACCATGTTCGTCCTGACGGTCGCGGCGGCGGAGGCGGCGATCGGGCTTGCGGTCCTCGTCACCTTCTTCCGCACCCGGGGGACGATCGACGTGGAAGACGCGAACGTGATGAAGGGCTGACATGACCACGATCATCCTCTTCGCGCCGCTGGTCGGTGCCCTGGTCTGCGGGTTCCTGTGGCGCGCCATCGGCGAGTTCGCGGGGCAGGTCATCGCGACGGGCCTGCTGTTCCTCGCAGCACTCCTGTCCTGGGTCGTGTTCCTGACGCATGACGGGGTCATGACCCAGGTCGTCATCATGCGCTGGATCGAGAGCGGGAGCCTGTTCGCCGAATGGGCGATCCGGCTCGACCGGCTGACGGCGATCATGCTGGTCGTCATCACGACCGTCTCGGCGCTCGTGCACCTCTATTCCTTCGGCTACATGGCGCACGACGACAACTGGAAGGACGGCGAGCACTACCGGGCGCGCTTCTTCGCGTATCTGTCGTTCTTCACCTTCGCCATGCTGATGCTGGTGACGGCCGACAACCTTTTGCAGCTCTTCTTCGGGTGGGAAGGCGTCGGCGTCGCCTCCTACCTGCTGATCGGGTTCTACTACCGCAAGCCCTCCGCCAACGCGGCGGCGATCAAGGCCTTCGTCGTCAACCGCGTGGGGGATTTCGGCTTCCTCCTCGGCATCTTCGCGATCTTCTTCCTGACCGATTCGATCCGCTTCGACGACATCTTCGCCGCCGGTCCCGCGCTGGCGCAGACCGAGGTGACGTTCCTCTGGACGCAGTGGAACGCGGCCAACCTGATCGCGGTCCTGCTGTTCATCGGCGCGGCGGGGAAATCGGCGCAGCTTTTCCTGCACACCTGGCTGCCCGACGCGATGGAGGGGCCGACGCCGGTGTCGGCGCTGATCCATGCGGCGACGATGGTGACGGCGGGGGTGTTTCTTGTCGCGCGGATGTCGCCGATCCTGGAGTATGCGCCGCAGGCGATGGCCTTCGTGACGGTGATCGGGGCGACGACGGCGTTCTTCGCGGCCACCGTCGGCCTGGTGCAGAACGACATCAAGCGCGTGATCGCCTATTCCACCTGCTCGCAGCTCGGCTACATGTTCGTGGCGGCGGGCCTCGGGGCCTATTCGGTCGCGATGTTCCACCTCTTCACGCATGCGTTCTTCAAGGCGATGCTGTTCCTCGGCGCCGGATCGGTGATCCACGCCACGCATCACGAGCAGGACATGCGGAACTACGGCGGCCTCAGGAAGCACCTGCCGTATACCTTCGGCGCGATGCTGATCGGGACGCTCGCGATCACCGGGGTGGGCATCCCGCTGACCACCATCGGATTTGCGGGGTTTTTGTCGAAGGACGCGGTGGTCGAGGTCGCCTATGCGGGCAACCGCTACGCCTTCTGGCTTCTCGTGATCGCCGCGGCGATGACGAGCTTCTATTCCTGGCGGCTGATGTTCCTGACCTTCTTCGGCACCAGCCGCGCGCAGGCGCACCGGGACGACCCGCACCACGGCCACCCCGCCCAGCACGACGGCGGCGCGCACGAGGGCACGGCCCCCCACGGCGACCACACGCCGCACGAATCCCCCGCCGTGATGCTGGTGCCGCTCGGCGTGCTGGCGATCGGCTCGGTCTTCGCCGGAATGGTCTGGTACAACGTCTTCTTCGGCAAGGAAGACCAGCTCCGCGCCTGGTTCGGGATGCCCGCCGCGGTCGAGCAGGCCGAGGGCGAGGGGGGCGCGGCCGCCGACGTGGCCGCGGCCGAGGCCCCCGCCGCCCCCGAGGCCCCCGCCGCCGCGACGGCCGAGGCCCCGGCCGCCGAGGCCCCCGC
>CAZNPW010000082.1:0-10256 GCA_964575185.1 uncultured Exiguobacterium sp. | reverse complement strand
GCGCCAGGCCGCGCGCAGCGGGCCCGCGTCGAGCCCGCCGAAGGCGTCGAGCAGCGCGCGGTGGCCGCGCGGGTTCAGGAGGCCCCGGTCGTCGTGCTGGCCGTGCAGTTCGACCAGCACCTCGCCAAGGTCGCGCAGCACCTCGGCCCCGGCGCGGCGGTCGTTGACGAAGGCGGTCTTGCGGCCGTCGGCGGTGACGCTGCGGCGCAGGATCAGCTCGTCGGCGGCGGGCATCCCGGCGGCGTCGAGCACGGCATGCGCCGCATGGCCCGGGGGCAGGTCGAACGCCGCCGTGACCTCGCCCTGCGCCGCCCCCTGGCGCACCACGTCGGCCCGGCCGCGCCAGCCGAGCACCAGCCCCAGCGCGTCGAGCAGGATCGACTTGCCCGCCCCGGTCTCGCCGGTCAGGACGTTGAGGCCGGGCCGGAAGGACAGCGCCAGCCGGTCGATGATGAGCACGTCGCGGATGTCGAGCGCGGTCAGCATGGGAACCTGTCCGGGCACCGGAGCCCCGGCCCCCCTGCCGACGCGGCGGAGGCGGGGCGCATGACGGTGCCCGCAGGTCCACCATCCCGGCCGCGGCCCGCGGCGGGCGGGAGCCATCCCGCGCGGCGGGGATCGGCCGGGGTGGAGGGCTGCCGCGCCGCACCGGGCGCGGGGCGGGGGCCGGTCAGAGCCACTCGCCCCGGATCGTCTGGCGGTAGATGGTGGCGAGCCACCCCGTGCCCTGCGCCTCGGGCGCCAGGCCCCGGCCCCGCAGCAGGCGGAAGGCGTCGTCGTAGAAGGGCGAGCCGCGGTAGTTGTAGCCGAGGATGGCGCCGGCCGTCTGCGCCTCGTCGGTCAGGCCGAGCGCGAGGTAGGCCTCGGTCAGCCGCAGCAGCGCCTCGGGGGTGAAGGTCGTGGTCTGGAAATCCTCCACCACGGTGCGGAAGCGGTTGATCGCCGCCGCGTAGTTCCCGCGCCGCAGGTAGTAGCGGCCGATCTCCATCTCCTTGCCCGCGAGGTGGTCGAAGGCGAGGTCGAACTTCAGCATCGCGCTGTCGGCGTATTCGCTGTCGGGATACTGCTCGATCACCGTGCGCAGCGCCTGAAGCGCCTGGAAGGTCACGCCCTGGTCGCGCCCGACCTCGTCGATCTGGTCGTAGTAGGACAGCGCCAGGATGTACTGGGCATAGGCCGCATCCGCGTCGCCGGGGTAGAAGTCGAGGAAGCGCTGCGCGGCGGCGCGGCTTTCGTCGTAGCGCTCGGCGGTCTGCAGCGCGAAGGCCTGCATGATGAGCGCGCGCCTGGCGAACTGGGTATAGGGGTAGAGCCGCTCCACCTCCTGGAAGTAGCGGATCGCCTCGTCGGGGGTGCGGCCGGTTTCGAGCTCCAGCTCGCCCCGGGTGAAGATCTCCTCGGCGGTGAAGTTCTCCAGCGACACCTCGGCCGGCGTCCGGCTGCCGCAGGCCGCAAGCAGAAGAAGGGACGCCAGCACCGCCGCCTTTTGCCCTGCCCGTCCGATCGCCATGCCGTCCGATCCGCCTTGCCGCTGCCCGTCAGTGCCTTAGCAGCACCTTGCCGGGATGCCTAGCACAGAACCTGTCGCAGGCAAACCGGGCCGCAGGGCGCTCAGGCCAGCGCGCGCAGGTCGCCCGGGACCACGCCCACGCCGGGAAGCTTCAGGCCCTGGGCGTCGCCGCAGTCGACGAAGGCGAAGGCCGCGCGGTCCGCGAACAGCGCGTGCAGCAGCCGGTTGGTCAGCCCGTGGCCGGCGCGGTGGCCGGTGTAGCGGCCGAGAATCGGCCCGCCCGCGAGCGACAGGTCGCCCATCGCGTCGAGCATCTTGTGCCGCACGGGTTCGTCGGCGTGGCGCAGGCCCCCCGGCGACAGCACCGCGTCGCCGTCGAACACGACCGCGTTGGTGACGCTGCCGCCGAGCGCGCGGCCCTCGGCGCGCATCCGGTCCACGTCGGCCTTGCGGCAGAAGGTCCGGCTGTCGGCCAGTTCGCGCACGAAGGCGCCGTTGGCCAGGCCCAGGTGCCGCGCCTGCGTGCCGATCGCGGCATCGGGGAAGGAGATGCGGAAGTCGATCTCGAGCATCTCGGCCGGGTCGAGCCGCGCCCAGGCCTCGCCGTCCTGCACGAGGACGGGCTTCAGGATGCGGATCGCGCGCACCGGCGCGTCCTGGCCCTGCGTGCCGCGCGACAGGATCGCCTGGACGAAGGGCCGGGCCGAGCCGTCGAGGATCGGCACCTCGGGCCCGTCGATCTCGACCAGCGCGTTGTGCACGCCGCAGCCGGCGAGCGCGGCCATCAGGTGCTCGATCGTCATCACGGCGGTGCCCGCGGCGTTGGCGACGGTGGTGCAGAGCGCGGTGGGCGTCACCGCGTCCCAGCGGGCGTGGATCAGCGCGTCGGCCCCGGTCACGTCGGTGCGGCGGAACCAGATGCCGAAGCCCGCGGCGGCCGGGCGCAGCGCCATGCGCACCAGCCGGCCCGTGTGCAGGCCCTGGCCGGAAAGACGGATCACCCCTGAGACGGTTCGCTGCACGAAGGCTGCCCATGGCTTCGCCCCGGCACGCCCGGGACGACCCTTAGGTATGGGGTGGTGAACAAATCCTCAATTCACAGATTGCGACGCTGTGTGACAGCGGTGAAACAGCGGCCGGGCCCCTGATCCGGCAGTGCTATCCGCCGGTCGCGGCGATGATGCGGAAGACGCAGGGGTCGCTGACGAGTTCGGGCGGGGTCAGGCACAGCCCCTGCGCGACCTGCCAGGCGGCCAGCACCTTGGGCACGTAGTCGCGGGTTTCGGCGAAGGGCGGCACGCCGCCGCTCGACCGCACCGCGCCTTCGCCCGCGTTGTAGGCGGCCAGCACCATCAGCGGGTCGCGGTCGAACTCGCCCATCAGCCAGTCGAGGTAGGCGACGCCGCCCGCGATGTTCTGCGCGGGGTCCATCGCGTCGCCGACGCCGAAGCGGTCGGCGGTGGCGGGGATGAGCTGCATCAGCCCCTGCGCGCCCGCGCGGCTGACCGCATCGGTGCGCCCGGCGCTTTCGATGCCGATCACCGCGAGCACCAGCGCGGGCGAGACGTCGGTTCCGACGGTCGCCTTCAGGATGTCGGTGCCGTGGGCCGCGACGATGCCCTGCAGGTCCTGCATCCGCGGCGCGCCGACGGCGGTGCCCCCCGGACCCTGGCCCAGCGTGGCGATGGCGCGGGGGAAACGGTCGGCCACCGGGCCGAGCCCGGGTTCGATCCGGTCCCAGAACCAGGCGTAGCTGGCCGCGCCCGGGGTCGCGCCGGGCGTGGCGCCGGCGGGGGCGTCGGGCGCGCTCCACGGGGTCGCCGCCGGCAGCGCGGCGAGGCGCGCGGCCTGTTCGGCCGGGTCGATCTGGACGGTGATGCGGCTGGCCCCGATGTCGGCGACCTTCACGCGGCGGAAGGTGAAGTCGTCCTGGGCCTGGGAGGCGCCGGCGGTGACGAGAAGGGCGGCCACGGCCAGCGGCCCGGCGCTCCGGTCGAGGGTGGTCGGCATCGGTCTGCCTGTCGCTGCCCGGGGCGTCTCGTGCGCCCGCTTCGCGCAAGAAGGGCTGCGGAATCGCCCCGGCTGGCAAGCGAAAATCCTGCACGAACGCCGCAATTCGGCCCGGATTGGCAGGATTGCCACGCCGGACCGGGCCGGAAAGGGGCCGGTCGCGCGAAAATGAATCGCGCCGGATCAATGCGTTGTCCGCAGACCGGCGGCTTTTCCGCGGCGACGCAAAAAGTCCCCTTCGTTCCCAACTGCCGCCACGATTCGGGTGCCATATCCCCTCAAGCCGAAGCGAACCGGACGGTCCGGCAAACCGAGGCGATGCGACGACGACGACCGAAACCCTGGGAAAGGACCTGACCATGAACATGCTGAACCTCTTCAAGCGCTTCCGCAAAGACGAAGCCGGTGCCGTGACCGTCGACTGGGTGGTGCTGACCGCCGCCGTCGTGGGCCTGGGCATCATCGTCCTGAACACGATCCGTCCGGGCATCACCGGCGCGGCCAACGTGATCCAGGCCGACCTCGAGGACGCCGCGCAGCGCTGAGCCACGGCTCATCCGGGGGTGCGGGGCTGCCCCGCCCCCCTGGCTAGACACCGACGATCCGCCGTTCCCGCAGGGACGTGCGGATTTGTCCATTTTACAGGGGGCCGAGCCCCGCGGCCCCGGCCCGTCCGGGGCCGACGGGCAGAAGCCATGCGAGGGTGCGGATGAAGCGGTTCACGGGTTTCGCCTCGGCCGAGGACGGCGCGGTGACGGTCGACTGGGTGGTCCTGACGGCCGTCCTGATCGGCATGACGATGGCGGTCTTCACGGTGCTGACCCCGGCGGTCTACGAGAACGCCGCCGAGGGCATCCGCGAGAACGTGGACGAAGCCGCCCAGCGGTAGGGCCGCGGGCGGGGTCGTCCTTGCAAGGGGTGGCACCGGCTTTCGCGGTGCGGTGTGGGCAAGGGGGTTCGCGATGCGGGCGGTATTCGGGGTGGTGCTGGCGGTGGGCGTGGGCCTGGCGGGCACGGCGGTCTACCTGGCGCAGGGCTACATCAACCAGACGGAAAGCGCGCTCGTGGTGGAGCGGCAGCGCCTGGCCGAGATCGGCGAGCTGGTGCGCGTCTACGTCGTCAACAAGCCGATGGCCTATGGCAGCGTACTGACGAAGGAGGACGTGGATGAGGCCTACCTGCAGGCCAGCCGCCTGCCCGAGGGCGTCTTCCGCGTCAAGGCCGAGGGCGAGGAGCCGGTGCTCTTCCCCGGCGACGGCGAGGACCCGCGGTTCGTCCTGCGCAGCATGGAGCCCTACGAGGCGGTGCTGGCGAGCAAGGTCACCGAGCCCGGCCAGCCCGCGGGCCTGACCGGGCAGCTTTCGGCCGGGATGACCGCCTTCGCGATCAAGGTCGACGTGCAGTCGGGCGTGTCGGGCTTCCTGCAGCCGGGCGACCGGGTCGACATCTACTGGTCCGGCCAGAACCAGGTGACGGGGCAGCCCATCACCCAGCTCATCGAAAGCGCGGTGCGGATCGTCGCGGTGGACCAGAACGCCACGGAAAGCGTCGTCGGCGCGACGGTCGCCCAGACCGTGACGGTCGAGGCCGCGCGCGGGCAGGTCGCGCGTCTGGCGCAGGCGCAGAACACCGGCGAGATGAGCCTGTCGCTGGTGGGCAACGTGGCGGCCAACGACAGCGGGCCGATCGAGGTCGACCAGAACGCGCTGCTCGGCATCCAGCCCGAGCAGATCGTGGCCCAGGACACGCCGCAGGTCTGCACCATCACCACCCGCCGCGGGGCCGAGACGGTCGAGACGCCGATCCCCTGCGCGAACTGAACGGCCGGGCAACCGGCGAAGCGGCCACCTCATCTGGTGGCCGCTTCGCTGCATTTGCGCCAGCCGTAGCACCCTGTTGCATGTTTTCCACATAAGGTCAGGACGACAAATCGTTGAATCTTGATTGAAAACACGAATTGCCGCACACTGTCGGCCAAGTGCGGGCAGACGAACGATCCGCAAGGCCGAGGCAGATGTTTGGGCAAGGACGGGGCGACAGCATGAGATTGCGCAGGATTTTCGCGGCCGGGATCGTCGGCCTCGGGCTCGCGACGACGGCCCTGGTGCCCGCCGGGGCCCAGACGCTGACCGTCAACTCCGGCCAGGCGTCGGCCCCTCTCCAGGTGCCGATGAACCGCGCGATCGTGGTCGAGACCGACACGCCCTTCGCCGAGCTGTCGATCGCCAACCCGGGCATCGCCGACATCTCGACGCTGTCGGACCGGTCGATCTACGTGCTCGGCAAGGCGCCCGGGCGGACGACGCTGACCGTGCTCGCCGCCGACGGCACGCTGATGACCAACGTCGAGGTCCAGGTGGTGCCCGACATCGCCGAACTGAAGGAACGGCTCGACCAGATCCTGCCGGGCGAGCGGATCGAGGTGCGCACGGCCAACGACGGGATCGTGCTGTCGGGCCAGGTGTCCTCGGTCGTCAAGCTCGACCGCGCGCTCGACCTCGCCAACCGCTACGCGCCCGAACGCGTGTCGAACCTGATGGTGGTGGGCGGCGTGCAGCAGGTGATGCTGAAGGTCCGCTTCGCCGAGATGCAGCGCGCGGTGTCCAAGAACCTGTCGGCCTCGCTCGGCATCCGGTCGAACAGCTCCACCGTGGGCGGCGGCGGCGGGTCCGGCGCCTTCGCGCCCCCCGGCGCGGTCGACAGCTTCCTCGACGGCAACGGCGCCGCGGGCCTCGTCGGGGCGCGGGGCCGGCTCGGCCTCGGCTTCTCGGCCGGCTCGCTCGAGTTCGCGGTGCTGCTCGAGGCGCTCGAATCGCAGGGCATGGTCCGCACGCTGGCCGAGCCGAACCTGACCGCCCTGTCGGGGCAGCAGGCGACCTTCCTCGCCGGCGGCGAATATCCCATCCCGGTGGGCGGCAACAACGACACGATCACCATCGAATACAAGAAGTTCGGGGTGGAGCTGACCTTCACCCCCACGGTGGTGGACGGCGCGCTCATCAACCTCGAGATCACGGCGGCGGTGTCGTCGATCGACCCCAACGTCTCGGTGCAGACCGAGGGCTTCGACATCCAGGGCTTCCGCCGCCGCGAGACGACGACGACGGTCGAGATGCGCGACGGCGAGAGCTTCGCCATCGCGGGCCTCTTGCAGGACGATTTCCGCAACCTGAAGGGCCAGGTGCCATGGATCGGCGACATCCCGATCCTGGGCGCGCTGTTCCGGTCGAGCGAATACGAACGCAACCAGTCCGAGCTGGTCATCATCGTCACGCCGAACCTGGTGACGCCGACCACGGGCGAGGCGCTGGCCCTGCCCACCGACCGCGTCCGCATCCCGACCGAACGCGAGTTCTTCCTGTTCGGCGAAACCGCCGGTCCCGGCGGGGCCGCGGGCGAGGTCGCGCGGCAGGACTTCAGCGGCTCCTACGGCTATGTGATGGAGTGAGGGCGATGATGCGAACCCTTCTGATCGGCGGCAGCCTCCTGGCGCTGACCGCCTGCGCCGACTTCCGCCGCGAGCTGGGGGCCGAGGCCGACAACGGCACCTTCGGCAACGCCACGATGAACAACACGATGCTGCAGACGGGCGAGATCACCGTGGCGCAGGCGCTGGGCAAGCGCTTCGCCGCCGAGGTGTCGCCGGTCGTCACCTTCCCCTTCGACTCGGCCGAGCTCACGCCCGAGGCGCAGGCGGTGCTGGCGCGGCAGGCCGACTGGATCCGGCAGTTCCCCGAGGTGCGGTTCCGCGTCTACGGCCACACCGACCTCGTCGGGTCCGAAGCCTACAACCAGGCGCTGGGCCTGCGGCGGGCGCGGGCGGTCGTTGCCTTCTTCGAAACGCAGGGCATCAGCCGCAGCCGGGTCGAGGCGGTGGCGTCGCTGGGCGAGACCCGGCCGGTGATCTACACCGAGGCCCCCGAGCAGCGCAACCGCCGCACCGTGACCGAGGTGATCGGCTTCGTCCGCGACCATCCGACCGTGCTGAACGGCCGGGTGGGAGAGCTGATCTTCCGCGAATACGTCGAAGGCGGCAGCCGGCTGCAGGGCCAGCCGCGCCTGATCGACTCCAAGGCCGCGATCTGGCCCTCGGGCGGGGCGGGCGGCGACACGCCGGGCAGCGGCGGCGGACAGTGACGGCGGCGACGGCCCGCCTCGGCCCGCGCCCGACCGGCGCGGGCCGTTTCAATTCTAGGCTGTTTCCTGATCGTTAAAAATCAAACGATAACTGTTTTTTAGCCCCAATCCCGCCACCATCCCCCCGCAGCTTCCGAAACAACGGGAATTGCGCACGAACCTTGCGCACGGGGCATCGTCCGGGGGTGTTCGGCCTTAGCCGCCGTCCCCGTCCATGCTCCGTTCATTCGGAAGGACCGAAAGGCGATGACGAACGTGGCCACGCTGCAACCGGAACCGGCGCCGATCCGCGCCTGCACCGTCTCGCGCGATGTGCAGAACTTCGAGCTGCTCATCGACGACATGGAAGCCGAGATGGGCGAAAGCTGGGGCGACCTCAGCTTCGAGGATGCGGCGGTGTTCCTCGGCCAGCCCGACGCGGCGGCGCTGGAGTTCCTGGCGGTGGCGGTCAACCAGGAGGACGAGGGCAACCTATCCCAGATCACCGCCATCATCCAGCGCGCCAAGGAACGCGGCATCCGCGTCATCCTGATCGCCGACCAGGTGACCCCGATCGCGCTGCACCAGCTTTTGCGGCTCGGGGCCGAGGATTTCGTGCCCTACCCCCTGCCCGACGGCGCGCTGCACGACGCCATCGACCGGATGCGCCGCCCCGCGCCGCAGCTCACCGTCGTGCCCGACCCGGTGGACGACGAGGTTCACCGCCCGACCTTCAAGGCCAAGGGCGACCGCGACGGCGTGGTGCTGCCGGTGCACGGCCTGTCGGGCGGGGTCGGGGCCACGACCTTCGCCACCAACCTCGCGTGGGAGCTTGCGACGGCCGCCGGCAAGGACAGCCCGCGGGTCTGCCTGCTGGACCTCGACTTCCAGTACGGCTCGGTCGCGACCTACCTCGACCTGCCGCGGCGCGAGGCGGTGTTCGAGCTCTACTCGGATACCGGCAGCGCCGACAGCGACAGCTTCCTGCAGGCCATGCTGACCTTCAACGACAGGCTGCACGTCCTGACCTCGCCCGCCGACATGCTGCCCTTGGACATCGTCGGGCCCGAGGACGTGGCGCGGATCATCGACATGGCGCGGGCGAACTTCGACTTCGTCGTGATCGACATGCCGTGCACCATCGTCGCCTGGACCGAGACGGTGCTGAACGCGGCGCATGTCTACTTCGCGCTGATGGAACTCGACCTGCGGTCGGCGCAGAACGTGCTGCGGATGACGCGGGCGCTGAAGGCCGAAGGGCTGCCGCACGAGAAGCTGCGCTTCGTGCTGAACCGCGCGCCGCGCTTCACCGACCTGTCGGCCAAGAGCCGGGTCAAGCGGATGGCCGAAAGCCTCGACATCTCGATGGAGGTGCAGCTGCCCGACGGCGGCGCGCAGGTCACGCAGTCGAACGACCACGGCCTGCCGCTGTCGGAACAGGCGGGCAAGAACCCGCTGCGCCGCGAAATCCAGAAGCTCGCCAAGTCGCTGGTCGACCTGAACCAGCAGGCCGAAGCCGCCCGCCGCTAGGGAACGTCCGCCATGTTCAGCCGCTTCAAGAAGAACGACGACACCCTGCGCCCCGGCACCGCGCCGGTGGGTGCCGCGACCCCGCGGGCCCAGATCTCCACCCCCGTCGCACGCGCCGCAGCCCCCGCCGCCGCCGCCCCGAAGAACCCGGCCGAGGCGGTCGCGGCCGACAAGGAGAAGAAGCGCAAGGAACGCCTGATGGAGCTGAAGGTCGAGCTGCACAAGCGGCTGCTCGACAACCTGAACCTCGCCGCGCTGGAAAAGGCATCGGAAGGCCAGCTCAAGGGCGAGATCTCGGCCATCGCCTCCGAAGCGCTGGACGAGATGGGCGTGGCGCTGAACAAGGAAGACCGCACGACGCTGAACCAGGAGCTTTACGACGAGGTCATGGGCCTCGGCCCGCTGGAGCCGCTGCTGAAGGACGAAACCGTCAACGACATCCTGGTGAACGGCCCGCAGCGCATCTTCGTCGAACGCGCGGGCAAGCTGTCGCTGTCCGACATCACCTTCCGCGACGAACGCCATCTCTTGCGCATCATCGACAAGATCGTCTCCGCCGTGGGCCGCCGGGTCGACGAATCGAACCCCTACTGCGACGCCCGCCTCGCCGACGGCAGCCGCTTCAACTGCATGGTCCCGCCGGTGGCGGTCGACGGCAGCCTGGTGTCGATCCGCAAGTTCAAGAAGGAAAAGCTCGGCATCAACGACCTCGTGCGCTTCGGCGCCTTCACCGAGGAGATGGCGGCCTACCTGCAGGCGGCGGTCAGCTGCCGGCTGAACGTCATCGTCTCGGGCGGGACGGGTTCGGGCAAGACGACCACGCTCAACGCGCTGTCCTCCTTCATCGACAACACCGAACGCGTGCTGACGATCGAGGACACCGCCGAACTCCAGCTCCAGCAGGTCCACGTCGGGCGGATGGAAAGCCGCCCGCCGAACGTCGAGGGCAAGGGCGCGGTCACCCAGCGCGACTGCCTGCGCAACGCCCTGCGGATGCGCCCCGACCGGATCATCGTCGGCGAAACCCGCGGCGAGGAGGTCATCGACATGCTGCAGGCGATGAACACCGGCCACGACGGCTCGATGACCA
>CAZNPW010000081.1:0-10452 GCA_964575185.1 uncultured Exiguobacterium sp. | reverse complement strand
CCTTGCCTCCGGATTGCACGCCGACTTCCCGGCGCCCCGTCGCTTCCGCTTCGGTGAGCGCGGCTTCTACGCCCCGACTCGGGGGGCCGCAAGAGGAAAATCGCGGCGACGCGCAAAAAACCGCGGCCGACCTTCAACCCGCCGGGTTCCCGTGCGTCACCCGCCCGCCGCAGATGGTCAGCGCCACCGCCGTCGCGCCCAGCAGGTCGGCGGGCAGGCCCTCGATGTCGCCGTCGATCACCGCCAGGTCCCCCGCGAGCCCCTCCGCCAGCCGGCCGGTCACATGCTCGCGGTGGGCGGCCCAGGCCCCGCCTGCGGTGTAGGCGCAGAGCGCATCGACCCGCGACAGCCGCTCGTCGCGGCAATCCTCGGCATAGGGCTCGCGCGTCAGCGCGGCCTGCAGGTTGCGCATCACCGACACGTCGGTCACCGGCCAGTCGCTGGCGAAGGCGACATGCGCCCCCGCCTCGGCCAGCGTCCGGCACAGGTAGGCGTCGCGCCAGCGCGCGCGGCCGATCACCCCCATCGTCGGCATCAGTCCGAAGTCCATCGCTCCGGGAGGATGGCCCGGCTGCAGGCTCGCGATCACGCCCAGGTCCGCGAGGCGCGGGACGTCCGCGCGGTCGATCAGCTCGATGTGCTCGATCCGGTGGCGGCTGTCGCGCGGCCCGTTCGCCCGCCGCGCGGCGGCATAGCCGTCCAGCGTCCGGCGCACCGCGCCGTCGCCGATGGCGTGGACGGCAATCTGCATGCCCCGCCGGTCGATCTCGGTCGCGACCGCGTCGAACCGGTCGGCCGGAAACAGCGCCTCGCCGCGGTGGCCGGGATGGTCGGGATAGTCCTGAAGCATGAAGGCCGTGCGGCTGTCGACCACGCCGTCCATGAACATCTTCACGAAGCCCGACGACAGCCAGTCGTCGTCCCAGCGCGCCCGCATCTCCTCGGCCCGCTCCAGCGCGCCCATCTCCATCTGCGGCTTGAAGTGGAACGGCACCTTCGCCCGCGCCAGAAGCTGGCCCTCGCGCCGCAACCCCTCCAGCAGCTCCAGCGTGTAGAGGTTGCCGTCCATGTTGCACAGGCTGGTGATCCCGTGGGCCGCGCAGTGCCGCAGGCCCGCCAGCACCTTGGCCCGGTCGATCGCCTGCGCGGAGTCGTCCGGCCAGGGCACGGGCTCGCCGCCGGTGGCGATGCCGAGGTTCAGCCGCGCCTCGCCGCCGAGCGCGATGACCGGCGCGAAGGCCTCGAACTCGCGCAGCTCGCCCGTGGCCAGGCCGTCCGGCCCCATCACCACCTCGTGCCCCTGCGGCGTCACCGCGCCGTGCAGGATGCCGGCCGCGCGCAGGGCCGCGGTGTTCGCCCAGACGGTGTGGTGGTCGGCCGCCGTCACCGCGACCGGACGGTCGGGGAGGATCGCATCCAGATCCGCCCGCCCGCGCACCAGATCGTAGCCCGCGCCTTGCGCCATCAGCAGCGGCGCATCGGCCTGCGCCGCCGCGAAGCCGCGCAAGGCACCGGCCAGATCGCCCGTCCCGCCCACCTGCAGGTGCGCAAGCTCCGCCCCGCCCAGCACGAGGTGCATGTGGCTCTCGACGAAGCCCGGCAGGACCGACCGCCCCCGGGCGTCGATCACCCGCGTGCCCGGCCCGGCCATCGCCTCCACCGTGTCCCGCGCGCCCACCGCCGCGATGCGGCCTGCGGTGATCGCCACCGCCGCGGCGCGGGGCCGGGCGGGGTCCATCGTCAGCACGCGGGCGTTCGTGACGATCAGGTCGGGGGCGGCGGGCATCGCAGGGCTCCTGTCGGGGCCCCGACCTGACCGCAGGCGGCCTTGGCCGTCAAGCCGCGCAGGATGATGTCGCCTGCGGGGCACGACCCGCCCGGTCCGGGCCGCATGCAGGTCAAGGCCTCGGCACGACATCGCTGGAACCGGGGCCTCGCCCCGCAGCGCAACGCCCCTGTTCCCCGCCACCCTCCATGCTACATCTCGCGGCCATGGACAGCGCCGTGACCGCCCCCGCCATCCCCGATGCCGACCACCCGCAGCGCTACGCGCTGGTGGGGGAACTCCACGCGCGGCCCTTTCCCGCGCTGCGCGTGCCCTGCGAGGCGGTGTATCTCGCGGTCAAGGAGCCGGTGGGCGCGGCGATCCGCGACCGTGGGCGCGACACGGCGCATCTCGGGGCGCTTCTGGACCGCAACGCGACGCCGCGGCCGCCGGAAAACGCCACGCACTTCGCCGGGCCGCTCGGCCGACACGCGCTGAAGTGGGAGAGCCACACCGAGTTCGTGACCTATTCGGTCTTCCGCGACGGCCTGTCGCCGCGCCCCTTCGACCCCGCGCAGGCCGACGTCTTCCCCGCCGACTGGCTGGCCGCAGCACCGGGCAAGCGGCTCGCCTCGGTGCTGGTCCGGGTGGCGGAGATGCCGAAGTCCGAAGCGGCGATGCTGGAGGACCTCGAGGACTGGTTCGTGGCCGAAAGCCTGGCGGTCAGCCGCGTGGTCGACGGCGCGGCGGTGATCGCGGGGGATTTCCGCATCGACCCGGGCGGCCACATGCGGTTCGCGGTCTTCGTGGCCCCCGGCACGGGCGCGCGGCGGGTCGGGCGGATCGTCCAGCGGCTGTGCGAGATCGAGACCTACCGCGCGATGTCGATGCTCGCCCTGCCCCGCGCGCGCGACCTGTCGGCGCGGCTGAACGCGCTCGACCCGCAGCTGTCGGCGCTGGTGTCGGGGCTGGACGAGGCCGGGGGCAGCCCCGAGACGGCGCTGCACGAGCTCTTGACGATCAGCGCCGAGCTGGAAAGCCTGGCGGTGAAATACTCCTTCCGCTTCGGGGCCACGACCGCCTACGAGGCGATCGTGAACGAACGGATTAAGGTCCTGCGCGAGGAGCGGATCGGCGGGCGGCAGTCGTTCGGCGAGTTCATGATGCGCCGCTACGACCCGGCGATGCGGACCGTCAAGTCCGCCGAAAGCCGCCTGCGCGGCATGGCCGAGCGCGCCGCGCGCGCGGCCGAACTGCTGCGCACCCGCGTCGATGTCGAACGCAGCGCGCAGAACCAGAAGCTTCTCGAAAGCATGGACAGGCGCGCCGACCTGCAGCTGCGGCTGCAGCGGACGGTCGAGGGGCTGTCGACGGTGGCGATCAGCTACTATGCGGTGAACCTTGCAGCCTATGCCTTCTTTCCGGTGACCGAACCGGCGGGCCTGTCCCGTGGCATGACGCTGGCCCTGCTGACACCCGTGGTGGTCGTGGCGGTCTGGCTGATGATCCGCCGCATCCGGGCGCATGTCGGCTGACCCGCTGCCGATCGACGAAGCGCTGCCCGACCTGATCGCGGCCGTCACGGGTGGCGGGCAGGCCGTGCTGCAGGCCCCGCCCGGCGCGGGCAAGACGACGCGGGTGCCGCTGGCGCTGCTTCGCCATGTGCCGGGCCGGATCGTGATGCTGGAGCCGCGGCGGCTCGCCGCCCGTGCCGCGGCGGGGCGGATGGCCGCGACGCTGGGCGAGGCGGCGGGGCGCACCGTCGGCTACCGCATCCGGGGCGAAAGCCGCACCGGCCCCGCCACGCGGGTCGAGGTCGTGACCGAGGGCATCCTGACGCGGATGATCCAGGCGGACCCGGAGCTTCCCGGCATCGGCTGCCTCATCTTCGACGAGTTCCACGAACGCAGCCTGCACGCCGACCTCGGGCTCGCGCTCGCGCTCGAGGTGCGGGGCGCGCTGCGGCCGGACCTCGCGCTGGTGGTGATGTCGGCCACGCTCGACGCGGGGCCGGTGGCCGCGCTGATGGGCGCGCCCGTCGTGACGAGCGAGGGCCGGGCCTTCCCGGTCGAGACGCGCTGGCTGGCGCGGCCCGCCGAGCCGCGCCTCGATGCGGCGATGGCGGGCCTGATCCGCCGCGCGGCGGAGGAGGAGCCGGGCGGCATCCTCGCCTTCCTGCCGGGCGAGGGCGAGATCCGGCGGGTGGCGGGGATGCTGGAGGGGTCGGGGCTGGAGGTGCTGCCGCTGTTCGGCGCGATGGGGCTGGAGGCGCAGGCGGCGGCGCTGGGGCCGGTCGCGGGGCGGAAATGCGTGCTGGCGACATCCATCGCCGAGACCTCGCTGACTATCCCCGACATCCGCATCGTGGTGGACGGCGGGCGGGCGCGGCGGGCGCGGTTCGATCCGGGATCGGGGATGGGGCGGCTGGTGACCGAACGCGTCACGCGGGCCGAGGCCGACCAGCGGCGGGGCCGGGCGGGGCGGGTCGGGCCGGGGGTCTGCTACCGGCTGTGGACGAAGGGGGAGGAGGGGGCGCTGGCCTCCTTCCCGCCGCCGGAGATCATGGTGGCCGACCTGACGGGCCTCGCGCTGGAACTGGCGCTGTGGGGGGCCGACGCCCTGCCCTTCCTGACCCCGCCCCCCGCCCCGGCGCTGGCCGAGGCGCGGGCGCTGCTGGCCGATCTCGGCGCGCTGGACGGCGGGGCGATCACCGCGCACGGCCGCGCGCTGGCCGCGCTGCCGCTGCACCCCCGCCTCGGGCACATGCTGGTGACCGCGGGCAAGGGCGCGGCGTCGCTCGCGGCGCTGCTGGCCGACCGCGACCCGCTGCCGGGGGCGGGGGCGGACCTGGGCCTGCGTCTGGCCGCGCTGCGCGATCCCGCACGCGCGCCGCAGGCCAGCGCGGCGCTAAAGCGCATCCGGGCCGAGCTGCCGCGGCTGACCGCCGCGGCCCCGCCCGACAAAGGGCTGACGACCGGCCAGATGGCGGCGCTCGCCTATCCCGACCGGGTCGGCCAGCGGCGGCCGGGGGGCGAGGCGCGGTTTTTGCTGTCAGGCGGCAAGGGCGCGGTGGTCGAGCCGGGCGACCCGCTGGCGCAGGCCCCGCTCATCGTCGTGACCGACACCGACGGCCACCCGCGCGAGGCGCGCGTGCGGCAGGCGGCACCGATCACCGAGGGCGAGCTGCGCGCGGTGCTGGGCGACCGGCTGGCCCGGGCGACGCTCTGCCACTGGGACGACCGCGCGGGCCGCGTCACCGCGCGTAGGCAGGAGCGGCTGGGCGCGCTGGTGCTGGCCGACCGGCCCTGGGACGCCCCGCCCGAGGCGCTCGCCCGCGCGGCACTCGACGGGCTGCGGGCGCGCGGGTTGCCCTGGACGCCCGCCGCCCGCCGCCTGGGGGCGCGCATGGCGCTGATGGAGGGCTTTCCCGACGTGTCGGATGCCGCGCTGACGGGCGACCTGGGCTGGCTTCTGCTCTTCGTCGGGCAAGCGCGGACGGCGGCGGACCTTGCGGCGCTGGACCTGACGCCCGCGTTGACCGCGCGGCTGACCTGGGACCAACAGGCGCAGATGGACCGGCTGGTGCCGCCGCACTTCACCACGCCGCTGGGCCGGCAGGTGCCGATCGACTATGCCGGCGACCACCCGACCATCACGCTGCGCCTTCAGGAGATGTTCGGGGTGACGGAGCACCCCACCGTCGGCTCCGCCCGGCTGCCGCTGCGCGTCGTGCTGCTGTCGCCCGCGCAGGCCCCGGTGCAGGTCACGATGGACCTGCCGCGCTTCTGGGCGACCTCCTATGCCGACGTCCGCCGCGACATGCGCGGGGCCTACCCGCGCCACCCCTGGCCCGAGGACCCGACCCAGGCCGAACCGACCCTGCGGGCCAAGCCGCGCGGGATCTGAAACGTTTCAGCCGCTGATACGAAAGGTGAAGCGCCGCCCCTTCCGGCCGCCGCGGGCTTCGGCTAGGCGGGGCTTGTTCGAGGGGCCGACCATGACAACCGCACTTGCACGGGCAGAGACGGGACGCTGGGCCGTGGGGGCGCTGTTCTTCGCCAACGGGCTGATGATCGGCAGCTGGGGCGCGCAGATCCCGCAGCTTTTGCCGCGCTTCGGGATCGACAAGGCGACGGTCGGCCTCCTCCTCCTGACCTTCGCCGCCGGGGCGGTGGCCGCGCTTCTGCTGTCGGGCCGCGTCATCGCACGCCTTGGCGCGCGGCGGGTTGCGGTCACCGCGGCGCTCGGCGTCGTGCCGATGCTGCCCTTGACCGCGCTCGCCCCCGACATGGCGCTGATCGTCGCGGCGCTGATCCCCTTCGGCGCGACGCTGCTGACGATGGATGTGGCGATGAACGCCAACGCGGTCGAGGTCGAGGCGGCGATGGGGCGGGCCGTGATGTCATCCCTGCACGGGTTCTGGAGCCTCGGCGCTGCGGCCGGGCTGAAGGCGGGGGGGCTCTTGACCGAGGACCAGGGGCACCTGCTGGCCGCCGTCGCGGCGGCGGCGGTCTTCGCCGGGCTGGTGCTGGCGGCGATGCCCTTCCTCGACGACCCCGCGCGGCCCGCGCCCGTGGCCGAGGCCCCGCGCGCCCGGCTGGTCCCGCGCGACCTCCTGCTGTGGGTGCTGGGGGCGATGGCACTGTTCTCGATGGTGCCCGAGGGCGCGGTGATCGACTGGGCGGCGATCTACCTGACGAAGGATCTCGGCGCGGGCGAGAGCCTTGCGACCTCGGGCGCGGCGGGGTTCATGGTGGCGATGGCGCTGGTGCGCTTTGCCGGCGACGCGATCCGCAACCGGGTGGGCGCGGTGCGCACGCTGCGGCTGTCGGCGCTGGTGGGGGCGGCGGGCATGGGCCTCGCAGCCGCAGCCCCCGGCGTACCGCTGGCGGTGGCGGGGTTCTTCCTGGCCGGGATCGGGGTCGCCAACATGATCCCGGTGATCTTCTCGGCCGCCGGGAACCACCGCGGCGTGACCCCGGCGGAAGGCATCGCGGCGGTGTCGCTGCTCGGCTACTGCGGCATCCTCGTCGCGCCGGCGGCGATCGGCTGGGTCGCGCAGCACGCGGGCTTTCCGGCGACCTTCGGCGGGCTGGCGGTGCTGCTCGCGGTCGTGGCAGCACTCGCCACCCGGGCGCGCGCGGCGGAGCGCGACGTCAGCCGCCCATGAAGTCGGCCTTGCCGATCTCCACCCCGCCGTGCCGCAGGATCGCGTAGGCGGTCGTCGCGTGGAAGTAGAAGTTCGGGATGGCGAACTGGGTTAGGAAGGTCTGCCCGTCCATCGTGACGTCCGCCCCGCGCATCCGCATGGTGATCTGCCGCGCCTCGGCCCCGGCGAAGCTGGCCGGCGCGTGGGACGCCATCGCCGCCCGCGCCGCGGCGATCCGGTCCTGCAATGCGGCGAAGGAGGTCTCGGTGTCGGGAAAAGACGGCACCTCGGCCCCGGCGAGCCGCGCGGCCGTGCGCGCGGCGAAGTCGCAGGCGAGTTGCACCTGGCGGGTGAAGGGCAGCATGTCGGGGTAGAGCCGCGCGGTCAGGAAGGCGGCCTCGTCGATCTTGCGGGCCTCGCAATGCGCGCGGGCCTTGGCCAGGACGCCCGACAGGGCGGCGAGCGAGCGGTCCATCGGGACCACCGACAGGGTGTGCATGTCTACCTCTTGTGGATGACCGCCACCTGGTCGCGGCGGGTCTTGTCGTATTGCACCTGGAACAGGAAGCAGCCCGAGATCCCGGGGGCGAGCGCCTGGAACGCCGCCTGCACCCCTGCGTCTTTGTGGACGAAGCTGCGCGTCTCGCTGAACGACCGGAACAGCGCGGCGGTCTTGGTCAGCCCCGCGCGCTCGTAGGTCTCGGGCTGCCAGCGCAGGTCCTCGATGATGTAGAGCCCGCCGGGGACGACCTTCGGGAACAGCTCGAGGAAGGCGTTCTGCTGGTGGTGGCTCGCGTGGCTCGCGTCGTCGATCACCACGTCGAGGTCGGGCATCCCCGCCGCCGCCCGCGCGATGTTCTCGCGCGCGTCCATGTCGCAGCGGTGGAAGGTGAAGCGGTCATGCGCGAACCAGGCGAAGTCCGACACGTCGAGCCCGTGGATCTGCGCGCGGGGGAAGTATTCCAGCCACATGCGGACCGACGGCAGGTCGCGCGTTTCGCGGTCGGCGCTGGCCCCGAGTTCGGGGCCGCCGATCAGCAGGCCCATCTCGAGGAAGGTGATCGGCCGGTCCCGCAGCGGGTGGAACAGCATCTGGTAAAGCTCGGTGTAGCGATGCTTGCCCGACCCCTTGTCCGACCCGTGGCGGTCGGCGAGTTCCGTCAGGTTTTCCACGCACGAAGCCCCCGTTGCCCCGCGCGACTATTGGCGGGGCGGCGTCGCGGGTGCAAGGCCCGTCACAGCAGGAAGTCGGCGGCGGTCAGCGTGGCGGCGGTGAAGCCCGCAAGGCGCAGCACCATCTCGGGCCCGCCCGCGCCGGCGGTGTTGACCTGCACCAGCGTGTCGGCCCCCTGCTGGATCGCCCGGACCTGGCCCGCGGCGGTGAAGGCCGCGGCCCCGATGAAGGCGAAGGCGTCGTTGCCCGGGGTCGCGGCGTTCGCGTCGATCAGCGACAGGCCGATCCGGTCGGCGAAGGCCGACCCGGCCCCCGCCACCACGCGGAAGTCGGTCACCACGTCGGGCGCGGCGGGGCCGCTGTCGCCCGTCGCGACGAAGGTGAAGCTGTCGCTACCCGCCCCGCCGGTCAGCCGGTCGGTGCCCGCCCCGCCGACCAGCTCGTCGCTGTTCGCGCCGCCCGACAGCGTGTCGCTGCCCGCCGCGCCGAAGACGTAGTCGCGCCGGGCCGAACCGATCACCTGGTCGGCCCCCGCCCCGCCGGTGATGCGCGGCCCGAAGTCCGACCCCGCGCGCGTCGACCCCGACAGGTCGATCCGCTGCCCGCCCGACCACAGCACGATCTCGGTCGCGCCGAGGTCCCCGTTGGCCACCAGCGCCCCGGCGGTCGCGATGCGGAGGCCCGCCGACAGGGCAAAGTCATCGAAGCCGTTGAACTGCGCCGCGGTCATCGTGACGCTGCCGAGAAAGCCGCTGCTGGCGTAGACCAACCGCTCCACCCCCGCGAGGACGGCGGCGCGCAGGTCGACGGGCTGGCTGCCGCCGGCCAGCTCCAGCACGTCCGTGCCGGTGCCCCCGTCGATCCGCACGCCGGCGAAGCCGACGGAGGTGAAGCCGATGTCGACCCCAATCGCATCGTCGCCGCTGCCGCCGAACAGCTGCTCGCCCCAGAGCGCGGTCGCGCTCCGCGGGCCGCCGGCCTCGAGCGTGTCGTTGCCCGCGCCGCCGATGAGGACATCGCGCCCGTCGCCGCCGTCGAGCAGGTCCGCCCCGCCGCCGCCGTCCAGCCGGTCGCCGCCGCCCGCGCCCACCAGCACGTCGCGGCCGTCGTCGGCAAAGATCGTGTCGGCGGCGGCGGTGCCGGTGATCTCGTAGCGCTCGAACTCCCGGAAGCTGCCGCCGGTGACCGTGCCGCTGGCGATCGTGCCGACCGCACCGCGCGCGTCGAGCGACAGGCCCGTGCCCGCGCCGTCGTCGGCCTGCGCCACGCGCAGCGTGTCGAGCCCCGCCCCGCCCCGCAGGTCGTAGGTGCCGAAGGTCTTGGCGATGACATCGGCCCCGCCGCCGCCGATCAGCGTGTCGGCCCCGCCGAGCGAGGTCAGCGTGTCGGCCCCCGCGCCGCCCACGAGGCTGTCGGCGGCATCGCCCGAGGTGATCTCGATCCGCTCGAAGTTCGTGGCCGACACGCCCGCGATGCCGTCGATCACCGTGCCCCAGGTGCCGGTCGAAAAGACCGCAAGGACGCGGACGGACTGGCCCGTCGCCAGGTTCACGACGCTCTGGTAGTCCAGCACCGCCACATCGCTGCCGCTGCCGCCGTCGAGCACGTCCTCCAAGGGCAGGATCCCGGCGTCGAGCGTGTCGTTCCCCGCGCCGCCCTGCAGCGTGTCGCGCCCCGACCCGCCGTCGACCAGGTCGTCGCCCGCGCCGCCGTCGATGCTGTCGTCGCCGCCGAGGCCCCGGATGCGGTCGTTGCCCGTGGTGTCCTCGCCCTGCGACGGGAAGGTGTCGGGGCCTTCGGTCAGGGTGAAGTCGGTCATCCGGGCCTCTCCGCAAGCGTTTCGTGCTGAACAGGCTAGCACCGCCGCCCGCATCTGCGAAGCCCCCGCCACTTGCGGCAACCTGGCCCGTTGCGGCCCTGCGCCGCGCAGGCTAGAGAGCATTCCGACGCGGATCATCCGCACGCAAACCCGAAGCTGGAGAGATCAATGGCCGACGCCGCCGTCCACGGTCATGACCACCATGACGAACGCGGGTTCTTCACCCGCTGGTTCATGTCGACGAACCACAAGGACATCGGGATCCTCTACCTGTTCACCGGCGGCTTCCTGGGGCTGATCTCGGTCATCTTCACCGTCTACATGCGGATGGAGCTGATGTATCCGGGCGTCCAGCTCATGTGCCAGGAGGGCATGCGGCTCTGGCCGGACGCGTCGCAGGTCTGCACGCCCAACGGCCAGCTGTGGAACGTGACGATCACGGCGCACGGCATCCTGATGATGTTCTTCGTGGTCATCCCGGCGCTGTTCGGCGGTTTCGGCAACTACTTCATGCCGCTGCAGATCGGCGCGCCGGACATGGCCTT
>CAZNPW010000080.1:0-10462 GCA_964575185.1 uncultured Exiguobacterium sp. | reverse complement strand
GGCGCGGCGGGGCCGGGCGCGGGGCCGGGGCGGCGGGCATCGGTTCGGCGCGGCCCACGGCGGCTTCGCGGGCGACGTGGAACTCCACCCGGTCGACGGGCTGGCCCGCGCCGACCAGCAGCCCCAGGATGTGGTCGCCGAAATGCCGGCCCACCCAGTCGGCGACGAAGGCGGTGGTGACGCCGAAGGCCGCGACGCCGCCCGCGATGTCGGGCTGGCCCAGGGGTTCGATCCAGATCTGGAAGTTGTTGCGCCCGATCCGCTTCAGAAGCTCACGCCTGACCTGTGCCCATGCGTCGTCCGTCATCGCGCGCAGCGCCCCCATCGGTGCCGCGACCCCGAGGAGCGGCGGCGATCTCAAAACCATGCGGCGACGCAATCGGACGGACCCCGCTGCCGGACCGCGAGCGGCCGGACTGCAAGGCAAAGAACGCCGGTCGCACGGGGGGCAGCCCCCGCACGCCTGACAGATCAAGCAGCAAAAACAGCGGTGTCGTCGCGGCTGGCAGCCTGGCGCGCGGTTTCTGCCGATCGACCCCGCCACGTCCCCCGTGCCGAAGTGAATCGTCTTGGGGCGAAGTTACCAAGCCCGCCGCGAGGGTGGCAATCGAACAACTCGCTTGACAGCGGGGCCGGGGCCGAATCCCGGCCTGCCCGTGCAGGCCTGCCACAGGATCGGCACAAAGCGGCCGGATGTTGTAAATCTGACCTGACGGGTTTTGCGCGGATGGACGCACAGCCGCCACACGCGGAACGCGAAACTTCATGCGCAATCTGAAAAATATGGCGCAAATACCTGATTATAAACGAAAAAGCGCATCCCGGGGTGCGCCTGCCGAAAACGAATCGCCGGCGCTGCTGCGGTCAGGCCGGGGCCAGTGCCTTCACCCGATGCGACAGGCGCGACATCTTGCGCGCGACGGTGTTCTTGTGCAGCACGCCCTTCGACACGCCCCGCATCAGTTCGGGCTGCGCGGCCTGCAGCGCCGCCGCGGCGACCGCCGCGTCGCCGCCGGCGATCGCCTCTTCGACCTTGCGCAGGAAGGTGCGGATGCGCGACCGGCGGGCCTTGTTCACGACCTGGCGGGCCACCGACTGGCGGGCGCGTTTCTTGGACTGAGCGGTATTCGCCATGACTGCTTCCGAGGCTGGATTCTTGGGGGCTTTTCGCCGGAGCCGCGCCTATATGGGCTACCCGGGGTATTGTCAACGGTGGGTCATTTGTCGCGGAACTGGGGTTCGCGCTTTTCCAGGAAGGCCGCCATGCCCTCCTTCCGGTCCTCGGTCGCGAACATCGCGTGGAACATCCGGCGCTCGAACACGAGGCCCTCGCGCAAGCCGCCCTCCTGGCTGCGGTTGACGCATTCCTTGACCGCCATCACCGTCAGCGCGGGCTTCTCGGCGATCTTCGCCGCGACCTTCATCGCTTCGGCCATCAGGTCCTTGGCGGGCACGACGCGGGCGACGAGGCCCGCGCGTTCCGCCTCGGCCGCGTCCATGAAGCGGCCCGTCAGGTGCAGGTCCATCGTCTTGGCCTTGCCGATGGCGCGCGCCATGCGCTGCGTGCCGCCCATGCCCGCGACGATGCCGAGGTTGATCTCGGGCTGGCCGAACCTGGCGGTGTCGGCGGCGACGACGATGTCGCACATCAGCGCGAGCTCGCAGCCGCCGCCGAGCGCGTAGCCCGCGACGGCGGCGACTACGGGCTTGCGGATGCGCCCCAGCGCCTCGGGCGCGTCGGCGTGGAGGTCGGCCGCGAAGACGTCGACGAAGGTCATTTCGGCCATCTCGCGCACATCGGCCCCGGCGGCGAAGGCCTTGTCCGATCCGGTCAGCACGATCGCCCGCACCCGTTCGTTGCGGTCGGCCGCCTGCATCGCCTCGACCAGCTCGCGCATCAGCGTGGCGTTCAGCGCGTTCATCGCGTCGGGGCGGTCCAGGCGGATCAGGGCCACGTAATCCTCGATCTCGACGATCAGGGTCTCATAGGCCATCTGCGGTGCCTTTCGGGGGTTCCACGGGCGGGCTTCTAGCAGCGGCGGCCGCGGGGGGGAAGTCAGGCCGTGTCGCGCTCGGCCAGGGCCAGCCACTCGGCCTCGGCGGCCCGCAGGCGGGCCTCGCGGTCGGCGAGCATCTCGGCCGCCTTGCGCGCCTTGACCGGCTCGGCCGCGTAGAGGCCGGGGCTGGCGAGCAGGTCGGACAGCCTGCCGATCTCGGCCGCGAGGCGGTCGATCTCGGCCGGCAGCGCGTCGAGGCGGGCGCGTTCGGTGAAGGTCAGGCCGGTGGCAGGCGGGCGCACCTTCGGGGCCGCCTCGCGCGCGGGCTTCGCAAGGGGGGCGGCAGGTGGCGCGGCGGCGACGGGGCGCAGGGCGGCCATGTCGCTGTAGCCGCCGGCGTAGGCGGTGATCCGGCCCTGGCCTTCCATCAGCAGCGTGGTCGTCGCCACCCGGTCGATGAAATCGCGGTCGTGGCTGACGAGCAGCACGGTGCCGTCGTAGTCGCCGAGCACGTCCTGGAGGAGGTCGAGCGTCTCCACGTCGAGGTCGTTCGTGGGTTCGTCGAGGACCAGCAGGTTGGATTGCCGCGCCATGATGCGCGCCAGCAGAAGCCGCGCGCGTTCGCCCCCCGAGAGCGCACGCACGGGCGCGCGGGCCTGCGCCTCGTCGAAGAGGAAGTCCTTGAGGTAGCCCACGACGTGCCGGGGGGTGCCGCGGACCATCACCTGATCCGCCGCCCCGCCGACCGCCAGCGCGGGGTCGCCGGTCAGATTCTCCCACAGCGTCGCGTCGGGCACCACGCCCGCGCGGGCCTGGTCGAAGGTCGCGACCTGCAGGTTGGTGCCGCGCGTCACGCTGCCCGCGTCGGGCGGCACCTCGCCGGTCAGAAGCCGCAGGAGCGAGGTCTTGCCGACGCCGTTCGGGCCGACCAGCGCCACCCGGTCGCCGCGGTCGATCTGCAGCGTCAGGTCGCGGGCGATGACGGTCGCGCCGAAGGCGAGCGATGCGTTGCGGGCGCGGATCACCTGCCGGCCCGAGGTCGCGCCGCTGTCGAGCGCGAGCGCCGCGGTGCCCTGGCGGCGGATCTGGGCCGACCGCTCCGCCCGCAGCGCGGCCAGAGCGCGGACGCGGCCCTGGTTGCGCTTCCGCCGGGCGCTGATGCCCTCCACCGCCCATTTCGCCTCGGCCCTGATCTTGCGGTCGAGCTTGTGGCGGGCCTCGTCCTCCTCGGCCCAGACGGTTTCGCGCCAGTCCTCGAACCCCGCGAAGCCCGCCTCGCGGCGGCGGACCTGGCCGCGGTCGAGCCACAGCGTCGCGGTCGTCAGGCGGCGCAGGACGGCGCGGTCGTGGCTGATGAGGACGAAGGCCGCGCGGGCCTGCGCCAGCGTCGCCTCGAGCCAGAGGGTCGCGGCGATGTCGAGGTGGTTCGTCGGCTCGTCGATCAGCATCAGGTCGGGGGCCTGCGCCATCAGCCGCGCGAGCGCGGCGCGGCGGCGTTCCCCGCCGCTCGCGGTGGCGACCGGGGTGGCGGCGCGGAACCCCAGCCCATCGGTCGCGGCGTCGAGCCGCCAGCGGTCGCCCTCGGGCAGGCCCGCCGCGGCCCAGTCGCCGAGCGTGGCGTGGCCCGACAGGTCGGGGTCCTGCTCCATGTAGCCGACCGTGGTGCCGGGGGCGGTCCGGCGGTCGCCCGCGTCGGGCTCCACCAGCCCGGCCATGATCTTCATCAGCGTCGACTTGCCCGACCCGTTGCGCCCGACCAGCGCCACCCGGTCGCCGGGCTGGATGACCAGCGACAGGCCCGCGAACAGCGGGTCGCCGCCGAAGGTCAGCGCGATGTCGCCGAGCGTCAGGAGGGGGGTGCGGGCCATGGCCCGGCGGTTAGGGGGCGGCGGCGGAAAGGTCAACGGCCAGGCGGCGCAGCGCGGCCAGCCGCGCGGGCGGGATGGCGGCCGTGGGCAGCACGGTCAGGACGTGCAGCGTGTCGAGGTCGCGGTCGGGCACCGCGTCGCCCGCGACGACGGCCCCGAGCGCGAGATAGGCGCGCAGCACGGGGGGCAGCGCGGCGGGGTCGGGGGCACCCGTGTCGGGCAGCGGCACCGCCCCCGCCGCATGCGTGACGACGCGCAGGCCCCTGCGGTGGCGCGCCAGCGCGGCCAGCGCGGGCCCATGCCGCGCGGGATCCGCGCCGGGCAGCGAGGTGACGCCGAACAGGACCCCGGCCCCCGCGGCCTGCAGCGCGATCCCGGCGAACAGCGCGCGCAGCGCGTCGGGGGCTGCGCCGGGCTGCGCGCAGAGCCGCCCGACCTCGACCCCCGGCAGGCCGGGTGCGGCGAGCGGCGACAGGTCGTGGAACTGGCCGGCATAGCTGTGCCCCGGGTCGTGCGTCACGCCCAGCCGGCAGGCGGCGACGGGCCGGTCGCCGTCCATCACCGCGACCGCCGTGGAGGCGGCGTCGAAGCGGTCCCCGTCCGGCCCGCCCGCGCGGAAGACCTGCGCCCGCAGCGCCAGCGCCGGTCCCGCCGCGCGCGCGCCGGTCAGCAGGTGCAGTCGCCCCATCCTTGGCCCCCGCGCGCCGCCACCCTACATCGCTGCATGACGAAAGGGGTAACGACCATGACCGTGACCGACAAGGTGCAGAAGTCCGACGCCGACTGGCGGGCGCAGCTCGGGGACCTGGGCTACCGGGTGATGCGCGAGCATGGCACCGAACGGGCCTTCACCCATGACGATTTCCCGAAGGCCCCCGGCACCTTCGCCTGCGCTGGCTGCGGCGCGCCGCTGTTCGACGCGGCGACGAAGTTCGACAGCGGCACCGGCTGGCCGTCGTTCTTCGCGCCCATGCCCGGCGCGCCGGTGGGCGAGAGCGAGGACCGCAGCTGGTTCATGCGCCGGACCGAGGTGCATTGCGACCGCTGCGGCGGGCATCTGGGCCACGTCTTTCCCGACGGGCCGAAGCCCACCGGCCTGCGCTACTGCATCAACGGCGTGGCGCTGAAGTTCGAGCCGAAGGGCTGACCGCGTCCGGTCAGTCGATCACCTGGTCGGCCCGGATCCCGCCGAGGTTGCCGAACAGCTGTTCCAGGAAGGTGCGGCCGCGGACGTTGGTTTCGGTGACGCGGCGCGAGATCGGGACGATCCGCCCCGACTCCAGCCCGAAGCGCTCGACGTTGGCCACCGTGCCGTCGGCGTCGAAGCTGACCGCCACGACCTCGCGGCTGACCTCGCGCGGCTCGCGGGGGCCGACCGTCTCGAACCGCGACTGCACCCAGTACCAGCCGACGTCGTTCAGAAGCCCGGCGGCGGAAGGGCGGCCGATCTTCTCGGCCACCGTCTCGCGCGTGTCGCGGCCGACCTCGACCAGGGCAAGCTGGTCGTCGGGGGGCACGTAGCCGTAGTTCCTGACGATGGGCTGGCAGGCCGCAAGGACCAGCAATGCCGCCAGGGCCGCGCCGAGACCCCCTGCCCTGATGCCCATGCGCCGCCGCCCCCGAAGTCGCGCGGGCTTGCCTGCCCCGCGCCGGATTGCGACAAGGGCAACGGCCCGCGCGTGACCCTGCCTGTGTGCCTTAACCCGGAACCGCGCGGCGGATCAAGGAATGAAACCGATGGCCCACACCCTGCGTCCGGCGGCCCTGGCCGCGAAGAAGCCGACCCGGTTCGATCTTGCCCCCGACGCCGCGGGGCGCGAGGCCCTGCGTCGCGACCTCGGCCTGCTGGCGATCCGCGATCTGCGGCTGGCGGGCGAGATCGCGCCCGCCGGGCGGCGCGACTGGCGTCTGACCGCGCGGCTGACGGGCGACGTCGACCAGCCCTGCGTCGTGACGCTGGCCCCGGTGCCCGCGCGGATCGACGCGCCCGTGCTGCGCCGCTACCTCGCCGACTGGCAGCCCCCCGCGGGCGAGGAGGTCGAGATGACCGACGACAGCGAGGAGCCGCTGCCCGAGGTCATCGACCTCGACGCGGTGCTGGCCGAGGCGCTGGCGCTGGCCCTGCCCGACTACCCGCGCGCGCCCGGCGCGGGGCTGGGCGAGATGGCGGCGACCCCGCCCGGGGCCGCGCCGCTGACCGCCGACAGGGTCCGTCCCTTTGCCGCGCTGCGGGCGCTGAAGGACCGGATGGACGGGGCCTGACCCGGCCGGCCGGGCCTTGCGCCCGGCGCAAAAGGCTGTATGCAGGCCGCCTGTCGGGCCGCGCCCTTGGCGGCGGCCCCGTTCCATCATCCGAAGGGGCGCCCGTCCCCTTGCACCTCAGGGGTCGACCATGGCTGTCCCGCAGAACCGCACCACCAGCTCGCGCCGCAACATGCGCCGCGCCCACGACGCGCTGGTGGCCGCAAATCCGAACGAATGCGCCAACTGCGGCGAGCTGCGGCGGCCGCACCACGTGTGTCCGTCCTGCGGCCACTACGACGGGCGCGAGGTGATGGCGGTCGGCCGCACCGTCGACATGGACGACGACGCGGCGTAAGCCGTTCCCCATGGCAGGCCAGACCGACAGCCGCGGGAGCGACAGCCGCGCGACGGCCGGCCAGCGGATCGTGATCTCGGTCGACGCGATGGGCGGGGACCGCGGCCCTGCCGCCGTGGTGGCGGGCCTGGCCCGGTCGGCGGCCGACCTGCCGCGGGCGGACTTCATCCTGCACGGCGACGAGGGCGTGCTCGCGCCCCTGCTGCGCGCGCAGGGCGCGCTCACGGGCCGCGTCAGCCTGCGCCACGCCGCGCGGACGGTGACGATGGAGGACAAGCCGAGCCACGTCATGCGCCACGGCGAGGGCACCTCGATGTGGTCGGCGATCGAGGCGGTGCGCGCGGGCGAAAGCCCGGTCGCGGTCAGCTGCGGCAATACCGGCGCGCTGATGGCCGTCAGCACCATCCGCCTGCGCCGGCTGCCGGGCGTGAACCGGCCCGCCATCGCCTGCCTCTGGCCCAGCCACAACCCGGGCGGATTCAACGTGATGCTGGACGTGGGCGCCGACATCAAGGCCGACCCCGACGACCTCTTGCAGTTCGCCACGATGGGCGCCGTTTACGCGCGCGAGGGGCTGGGCATCGCGCGGCCGCGCGTGGGTCTGCTCAACGTCGGCACCGAAGAGCACAAGGGCCGGGCCGAGCTGCGGCTCGCGCATGACCAGATGCGCCAGGCCGCCGTCGCGGGAGGCTTCGCCTTCGCGGGCTTCGTCGAGGGCGGCGACATCCCCGGCACGCGGGCCGACGTGATCGTCACCGACGGCTTCACCGGCAACATCGCGCTGAAGACGGGCGAGGGCACGGCGCGGATCGTCGGCGACTTCATGCGCCAGGCCTTCCGCGCGGGCTGGCTGTCGATGTTCGCGGCGCTTCTGGCGAAGAACTCGCTGGAGCGGCTGAGGAAGCGCATCGACCCGCGGCGGGTGAACGGGGGCGTGTTCCTCGGCCTGAACGGCACTGTGGTGAAGTCGCACGGGTCGGCCGACGCGACGGGGGTGGCGGCGGCGCTGCGGCTCGCGCATGATCTGGCGGCGCAGGGCTTCAAGGACAAGCTCGCGCTGCGGCTGGCCGACGTGGAGCGCGCCGGGGTCGCGGAAGGGACGAAGGCATGACGCTGCGGGCGGTGGTGCGGGGGGTCGGGCATGACCTGCCCGCGCGGGTGGTCGACAACGCCTGGTTCGCCGGGCGGATCGACACGTCCGACGCGTGGATCCGGTCGCGGTCGGGCATCGAGCGGCGGCACTTCGCGGCCGAGGGCGAGATGACGAGCGACCTCGCCGCGCGGGCCGCGACCGCGGCGCTGGCCGACGCGGGGATGGCGGCGGCGGAGATCGACACGATCATCGTCGCGACATCGACCCCCGACCTGACCTTCCCGTCGGTCGCGACGATGGTGCAGGCGCGGATCGGCGCGGGCGGCTTCGCCTTCGACGTGCAGGCGGTCTGCGCGGGCTTCGTCTATGCGCTGTCGGTGGCCAACGCGCTGATCCTGGCGGGCCAGTCGCGCCGCGCGCTGGTGATCGGGGCCGAGACCTTCAGCCGCCTGATGGACTGGGAGGACCGGACCACGAGCGTGCTCTTCGGCGACGGCGCGGGGGCGCTGGTGCTCGAGGCGCAGGCGGGCGCGGGCGCGCCCGCCGACCGCGGCATCCTCGCCTGCGACCTGCATTCGGACGGGCGGTTCAAGGACCTGCTCTACGTCGACGGCGGCACCTCCACGGGGCGCACGGGCGTGCTGAAGATGCAGGGCAAGGAGGTCTTCCGCCATGCCGTCGAGAAGCTCGCCGAAACCGCCCATGCCGCGCTCGACCGCGCCGGGCTGACGGCGGCGGACGTGGACTGGATCGTGCCGCACCAGGCCAACATCCGCATCATCGAGGGCACCGCGAAGAAGATGGGCGTGCCGATGGAGCGCGTGGTGGTGACCGTGCAGGATCACGGCAACACCAGCGCCGCGTCGATCCCGCTGGCGCTGTCGGTCGGGCGGCAGCGCGGACTGATCCGGCCGGGCCAGGTGATCGTGACCGAGGCCATCGGCGGCGGGCTCGCCTGGGGGTCGGTGGTCCTGCGCTGGTAGCCGTCAGGCGTGGCAGCGCTCGGCGGCCATGAAGGCGATCAGGCCGCGGCCTTCTTCCTCGGCGAAGCGGTCGGGGGTTGCGGACAGGTCGGTGATCCGGTCCCAGCGGAAGCTGCGGAAGGCGCCCCGCAGCTCGCACCAGCCCGAGACCATCCAGCCCTGCGGCAGGTCCCACAGCACGAGCGGCCGCAGCCGCCGCCGGGTCGCCCGGCCGTCGCCGTCCTGGTAGCCCAGCTCGACCACGCGCTGCCCCCGGATCGCCCGCCGCAGGATCGCGCCATGCGGCGACGGCGCGCGGCGGGCGTGCAGGCTGTGGAAGGGCGCGTCGGCCAGGTGCCGCGCCTCGGGCACCGGCAGGCGCGCCTGGATCAGCGCGCGGGCCTCGCGCGCGGCGGTGGCCAGCACCGGGTCGCCGGTGCGTTCGACGAAGGCCAGGCCCACGGCCAGCGCGTCGATCTGGTCTTGGGTCAGCCCCGGGTCCGGCAGGGCGAAGCCGGGCCGCAGGATGTAGCCCACCCCCGCCGCGCCCTCGATCGGCAGGCCCGAGCCCTGCAGGTGCGCGATGTCGCGGTAGACGGTGCGCAAGGAGACCTCGAGCGCCGCCGACAGGTCCGCCGCCCGCGACAGGCGGCGGCTGCGCATCTCGTTCACCAGCCGGAACAGCCGTTCGGCCCGCCGCATCCTTCACTCCACCGCCGTGGCCTCGATCTCGATCATCAGGGACGGGATGGCAAGCCGGGTGACGCCCACCAGCGTCATCGGCGGGGCGACCCCTGCGGGGCCGAAGCACTGGCCCATCAGGTCGAAGTGCGCCAGCGCCGCGTCCACGTCGGTGGCGAAGACCTGCAGGCGGACGACGTTCTGCGGCCCCATCCCCGCCGCCGCCAGCACGGCCTGCAGGTTGTCGAGCGCGAGGCCGAGCTGGCCGCGCATGTCGCCCGCATGCTGCGGCGCGCCGGTGGCATCCACCGCCGTCTGGCCGGACACGATCAGCCAGCGCGACGGGGAGGCGATGACCTCGCCCTGGTCGTAGCCGAGCGGCAGCGACCAGGGCCAGGGGTTCACGGGGGTGCGGTGCATGGGCGGCGTCCTTTCCTTGTGCGGGTCCGTCATGCCCCACGCCTCCTGCCAGCGTGCCGGCAGCAGTCCTCAACTTTCCCGCGGAACCCGTTGTTATTGACAAGCCTTCCCCCCGCGGCGCACAGTCGGCGCGTGGCCCGGGGGGGTTCTGGCGATGAGTGACAAGACGCTGACGCGGATGGACCTGGCCGAGGCGGTGTTCCGCGAGGTGGGGTTGTCGCGCAACGAATCGGCGCAGCTGGTCGAGACGGTGCTGCAGCACGTCTCGGACGCGCTGGCGCGGGGCGAGACGGTGAAGATTTCCAGCTTCGGCACCTTCAGCGTGCGCGAGAAGAACGCGCGGATGGGCCGCAACCCCAAGACGGGCGAGGAGGTGCCGATCAGCCCCCGCCGCGTGCTGTCGTTCCGCCCGTCGCACCTGATGAAGGAACGGGTGGCGGCCGGCACGACGCGATGACCGACAAGTCGCCCGAGGCCTTCCGCACGATCAGCGAGGTCGCGACGCACCTCGACACCCCCGCGCATGTGCTGCGGTTCTGGGAAAGCCGGTTTCCGCAGATCAAGCCGGTCAAGCGCGCGGGCGGGCGGCGCTACTACCGCCCGTCGGACGTGGCGCTGCTGGAAGGGATCAAGCGGCTTCTGCACGACGACGGGATGACGATCCGGGGCGTGCAGAAGGTGCTGCGCGAACAGGGCATCCGGCACGTCGCGGGCCAGGCCGCGCTGCTGGCCGAACCTTCGGCAGAGGAGGCGGGGCTTGCCGTCGCGCTGCACGACATGGAGCCCGCGCCCGCCGCCCCCGCGCCTGCGGCGGCCGAGGAGATGACGGTCGTGGTCCTGAC
>CAZNPW010000079.1:0-11006 GCA_964575185.1 uncultured Exiguobacterium sp. | reverse complement strand
CAGCCAGGAGTAGATGCCCGCCGCCTGCTGCTTGATCATGCCCGCCCGCAGCATGTAGCGGTGCGAGACGATCTGCGCCTCGGCCGGATTTTCCTTCAGGACGGGCAGGAAGTAGCGGGAAAGGCGCATGGGGGTCCCTGGCTGGCGGTCGCGGCCTTCCTAGCCGCGGGACCCTGCGCTGGCAACTGCCCGTCAGTCGATGCGTTCGACCCTGGTGACCTGGCCGTCGTCGGCGCGGCAGGTGATCTCGGCGCGGTTCGGAGAGGCCTCGGCGGTCTGGACCGCGCAGTTCGCGGCGGTGGCGGCGGCCATGCGGGAGCGCGGCGGCGGCGAGGGGGAGGGGGAGGGGCCGCCCTTGCCGCGGGGCGTGGCAGCGGCGATACTGCGGCGCGAGTGCGAGGTGCGCGATGGCCCTGCCGGTCCGGGAACAGCTGAAGTACTGGGGCCTCGCGGCGCTGGGCTTCTTCGTGCTGCTGTATTTCCTGGGCGGGGTGATGCTGCCCTTCCTGGTCGGCGGGGCGATCGCCTATTTCCTCGACCCCGTGGCCGACCGGCTGGAGCGGCTGGGCCTGAGCCGGGTGGGGGCCACGACGGTCATCACGCTGGTCGCGCTGCTGGCGGTGGTGCTGCTGGTGCTGTCGATCATCCCGACGCTGGTGGCGCAGGCGACGTCGCTGATCAACTCCGCCCCCGAGATCGCGGCGCGGCTGCAGGCCTTCCTGCTGGAGCGGTTCCCCGAGCTGTCCGACAGCACGTCCACCGCGCGGCAGACGCTGGCCGAGATCGCGACGGCGATCCAGGCGCGGGGGGCGGCGCTGGCGGGGGGGATCGTGAACTCGGCGCTGTCGGTGATCGGGGCCATCGTGTTCATCGTGGTGGTGCCGGTCGTGGCCTTCTACCTGCTTCTGGACTGGGACCGGATGATCGCGCGGATCGACGCGCTTCTGCCGCGCGACCATGCCCCGCAGCTGCGCCAGATCGCGCGCGAGGTCGATGCGGTGCTGGCGGGGTTCGTGCGCGGGCAGGTGTCGGTGTGCCTGATCCTGGGGACCTATTACTCGCTGGCGCTGATGTTCGCGGGGCTGGATTACGGGCTGGTGGTGGGGGCGCTGGCGGGGTTCCTGACCTTCATTCCTTACGTCGGCGCGCTGATCGGGGGGGCGCTGGCGATCGGGCTCGCGCTGTTCCAGTTCTGGGGGGACTGGCTGTCGATCGGGCTGGTGGTGGCGATCTTCGCCAGCGGCCAGTTCGTGGAGGGCAACATCCTGACGCCGCGGCTGGTCGGGCACAGCGTGGGGCTGCATCCGGTGTGGCTGCTGTTCGCGCTGTCGGCCTTCGGGACGTTGTTCGGCTTTGTGGGGATGCTGGTCGCGGTGCCGGTGGCGGCGGCGATCGGGGTTCTGGTGCGGTTTTCCATCGCGCGCTACAACGACAGCCTGCTCTATCGCGGGGCGGCTCGGCGGGACGACGCGGCGGAATGACAGAGGTCGGAAGCACGGGGGTCGGAAGCACGGGGGTCGGAGGCACGGGGCAGCTGGCCCTGGCGCTGCCCGCGCGGCAGAACTGGCGGCGGGAGGATTTCTTTGCCTCGCCCGCGAACGCCGCGGCGCTGGGGGCGGTGACGGGCTGGCGAAGCTGGCCGGGCGGGCGGATGCTGATTTCGGGGCCGAAGGGCGCGGGCAAGAGCCATCTCGCCGCGCTGTGGGCGGCCGAGACGGGGGCGGCGCTGGTGGCGGGTGCCGATCTGGCGCGGGCGGACCTGCCCGCGCTGGCGCTGCGCGGGTTCGTCGCCGTCGACGACGCGCCCGGCGCGGCGGACGGGCCGGGCGAGGTCGCGCTGTTCCACCTGCACAACATGCTGGCGGGGCGGGGCCATCTGCTGCTGACGGCCGCGGCCCCGCCGCGCGACTGGGGGCTGCGGCTGCCCGACCTTCTGTCGCGGATGCAGGCGGTGGCGATCACGGCCCTCGCCGCGCCCGACGACGCGCTGCTGTCGGCGGTGCTGGTCAAGCTGTTCGCCGACCGCCAGACGCGCGTGCCCGCGACGCTGATCCCGTGGCTGGTCGCCCGGATGGAGCGGTCGCTCGCCGCCGCGCGGGGGATCGTCGCGCGGCTGGATGCGCAGGCGCTGGCCGAAGGGCGGGCGATCACGGTGGCCTTCGCGCGGTCGGTGCTGACCGAGCTTGGCTGAGGGGGGACGCGGAGGTCATGTCACGGAGATGTCACCCCTCGGCGGCTAAGGCAGCACGATGACGCAGAGCGATTTCCTGAACGCGCCCTTCCCTGCCCCGGTCGCCCTGCCCGAGGCCGAACGCAGCGGCCCGGGCCGGTTCTTCAACCGCGAGCTGAGCTGGCTCGCCTTTAACTGGCGGGTGCTGGACGAGGCGCAGAACCCGCGCGTGCCGCTGCTGGAACGGGTGCGGTTCCTGTCGATCAGCGCCACCAACCTGGACGAGTTCTATACCGTGCGCGTGGCGGGCCTGCGCGAGCAGGTGCGCGGCGGCATCGTCGCGCCGTCGCAGGACGGGCGGACCCCGGCCGAGCAGCTCGTGCTCATCAACGAGGACGCGCGGCGGCTGATGCTGACGCAGCAGCAGGTGCTGAACCGGCTGAAGCGCGAGATGGAGGAGCAGGGGCTGGTGATCCTGACGCGGTCCAAGCTGACCGCGCGGGACTTCCGGTTCCTGGAGGACCACTTCCTGAACAAGGTCTTTCCGGTGCTGTCGCCGCTCGCGATCGACCCGGCGCATCCGTTTCCGTTCATCCCGAACACCGGCTTCTGCCTGGCCCTGCAGCTAGAGCGCGCGAGCGACGGGCGCGGCCTGCAGGCGCTGCTGCCGATCCCGCAGCAGATCGCGCGGTTCGTGGCGCTGCCCGCGAAGGACGGCGAGGCGCGGTGGCTGCCGCTGGAGGAGCTTCTTCTGCTGCATCTCAACATGCTGTTCCCGGGCTACGCCGACCGCGGCCACTGCACCTTCCGCGTGCTGCGCGACAGCGACCTCGAGGTCGAGGACGAGGCCGAGGACCTGGTGCGCGAGTTCGAGACGGCGCTGAAGCGGCGCAGGCGGGGCGAGGTGATCCGGCTGAAGATCAGCGCGGGCGCGCCGGAGGCGCTGCGGCGGCTCATCATGGAGGAGCTCGACGTCTCGGCAGGCGACACGGTGGAGCTGAAGGGCCTGCTCGGCATGGCCGACGTGAAGGAGCTGGTGGTGGGCAGCCGCAAGGACCTGCTCTGGCCGCCCTTCACGCCGCGGGTGCCCGAGCGGGTGACCGACCACGACGGCGACATGTTCGCGGCGATCCGGCAGAAGGACATGCTGCTGCACCACCCCTACGAGACCTTCGACATGGTGGTGCGGTTCCTGCAGCAGGCCGCGACCGACCCGAACGTGCTGGCGATCAAGCAGACGCTCTACCGCACGTCCTGGGACAGCCCGATCGTCGCCGCGCTGTGCGAGGCGGCGGAGGCGGGCAAATCCGTCACCGCGCTGGTGGAGCTGAAGGCGCGCTTCGACGAGGCGGCGAACATCCGGCAGAGCCGGCGGCTGGAGCGGGCGGGGGCGCAGGTCGTCTACGGCTTCATGCACCTGAAGACGCATGCCAAGATCAGCACGGTGGTGCGGCGCGAGGGCGAGCGGATCGTCACCTACACGCATTACGGCACCGGCAACTACCACCCGATCACCGCGCGCATCTACACCGACCTGAGCTTCTTCACCTGCGATCCGGCGCTGGGGCGGGATGCGACGAAGGTGTTCAACTACCTGTCGGGCTACGTCCAGCCCGAGGGGCTGGAGAACCTGGCCATCGCCCCCATCACGCTGAAGCCGCGGCTTCTGGCGCTGATCGCGGCCGAGGCCGCGCATGCGCGGGCCGGGCGGCCGGCCGACATCTGGATCAAGCTGAACAGCCTGATCGAGCCCGAGGTGATCGACGCGCTTTATGCCGCGTCGCAGGCGGGGGTGAAGATCAGCCTCGTGGTGCGCGGCATCTGCGGGGTGCGGCCCGGGGTGAGGGGCCTGAGCGAGAACATCCGCGTCAAGTCGGTGGTGGGCCGGTTCCTGGAGCACAGCCGGATCGTCTGCTTCGGCAACGGCCACGGGCTGCCGGCCAAGGGCGCGCGGGTGTTCCTGTCCTCGGCCGACTGGATGGGGCGCAACCTGTCGCGGCGGGTGGAGACGCTGGTCGAGGCGATGAACGACACGGTCAAGGCGCAGATCACGAGCCAGATCATGGCGGCGAACCTGGCCGATACCGAGCAGAGCTGGGTGCTCGACGCCGCGGGGGCCTGGCACCGGGGACCCCTGACCGACGGGTTCAACTGCCACCGGTTCTTCATGGAGCATCCGTCGCTCTCGGGCCGGGGGACGGCGGGGGCCAAGGACGTGCCGCGGCTCGCCCCGCCGAAGGACGAGCGGGCGGCGGAGTGACGCCGAATTTTTGGAAAAATTCGGGCCGGACCCTTCGAAGGGTCCGGTGCGGTTCCTTTGAAGGAACCGCCCCCCGCCCCGCGCATTGACCGGCAGGGCCCTGCCCGCTACGTCGCGCAGGGGAGGTGCTCGCCATGGACCAGATCGTGCCCCAGGACGAGAGCCACGACGACTGGGGTCCCTTCGGCAGGCCCCTGTTCGACGACCCGGGCGCGCGCGCGCTGAGCCGGGTGGGCGTGGTCGACGTCGGATCGAACTCGGTCCGCATGGTGGTGTTCGACGGGGCGGCGCGGTCCCCGGCCTATTTCTACAACGAGAAGATCATGTGCGGCCTGGGCAAGGGCCTGGCCGAGACCGGGCGGCTGAACCCGGAGGGGCGGGTCCGCGCGCTGGCCGCGCTGCGGCGCTTTGCGCTGTTGGCCGAGGGGATGGACATCCACCCGATGACGGTCGTGGCGACCGCCGCGACGCGCGAGGCCGAGGACGGGCCGGCCTTCCAGGCCGAGGTGCAGGCGACGACGGGCCTGAAGCTCTGGGTCATCGACGGCGACGAGGAGGCGCGGCTGTCGGCGCAGGGGGTGCTGCTCGGCTGGCCCGGGGCGCGCGGGGTCGTCTGCGACATCGGCGGCAACAGCCTGGAGCTGGCGCGGATCGGCGACGGTCAGGTCGGCAAGCGCGTCAGCACGCCGCTCGGGCCCTTCCGGCTGCAGCAGGTGAAGGGCGGCCTGCCGGCGCGCAAGCGGCACATCGACCGGGTGCTGACGCAGGCCGGGGCCGACATCGGGTCGGCGGGCGAGGTGCTCTATCTGGTCGGCGGGTCGTGGCGGACGATCGCGCGGCTCGACATGGAGCGGCGGGCCTATCCGCTGACCGTGCTGCACGAATACCGGATGGACCCGGCCGGGCTGATCGCGACGCTCGACTGGATCGCCGGGCAGGACCCGGCCGGGCTGCGGTCGCGGACGGGCACCTCGGCCGAGCGGATGGAGCTGGTGCCGCTCGCCTGCGAGGTGCTGCGCGAGCTGGTGGGCGTGCTGGCGCCGACCGAGATCAACGTCAGCGCCTACGGGATCCGCGAGGGGATCCTCTACGAGCAGATGCCCGAGCGCCTGCGCGCGCGCGACCCCTTGATCGAGGCGGCGCGGATGACCGAGAAGCTGCAGGCGCGGATGCCGGGGTTCGGCAAGAAGCTCTTCGCCTTCCTGGCGCCGCTCTTCGCCGGGGCCGCGCCCGAGCAGCTGCGGCTGGTCAAGGCGGCGTGCCTGCTGCACGACACGACCTGGCGCGCGCATCCCGACTACCGCGCCGAGGCCTGTTTCGACAACGCGACGCGGGCGAACCTCGGCGGGCTCGACCATCCGGGGCGGGTGTTCCTGGGGCTCGCGCTGTTGCACCGCTACAAGAACAGCCGGACGGGCAGCCGGATGGAGGCGCTGTTCCGCCTGCTGACCGACGCCCGGGTGCAGGAGGCGGAAGTGCTGGGCAAGGCGATGCGGTTCGGGGCGATGTTCTCGATCGGCGATCCGGGCCAGGCCGGGCGGCTGGACTGGGATGCGGAGGCGCGCGTCCTGACGCTGACGCTGACGCCGCGCGGCCAGGGACTTTACGGCGAGGTCGCGGCGGCGCGGTTCACCGCGCTGTGCGCCGCGCTGAAGGCGACGCCCCGGGTCGCGGCCGTCGGTGCGCCCCCCGATGCTGCGGCTTGACCACATCGCGGTCGTCTGCGGGCGGCTGGAGGACGGGGTGGCCGCGGTCGAGGCGGCGCTGGGGCTGCCCTTGGTCGCGGGCGGGCAGCACGCGCTGATGGCCACGCACAACCGGCTGATGGGGCTGGGGGACGTGTATCTGGAGGTGATCGCGCCCGACCCCGTGCAGCCGGCCCCGGCCTGGCCGCGGTGGTTCGACCTCGACCGCGTCACGGGTGCGCCGCGGCTGGCGAACTGGGTCGCGGCGAGCGACGGGCTGGAGGCCGACCTGGCGCTGTCGCCGCCCGGCGCGGGGGTGCCGGTCGCGCTGGCGCGGGGCGACCTGCGCTGGCGGATGGGGGTGCCGGGGGACGGGGTGCTGCCCTTCGACGGAGCGTTTCCCGCGCTGATCCAGTGGGACGGGCCGCATCCGGTGGAGCGGCTGCCGGACGCGGGCGCGCGGCTGGTGGGCTTGCGGGTCGCGCATCCGCAAGGCGCGGCGCTGCGGGCCGCGCTGGCCGGGCGGCTGGACGATCCGCGGGTGACGATCACGACCGGCACGCTTGCGCTGCAGGCCGAGATCGCGACGCCGCAGGGGCTGCGGCGCCTGTGATCCGCGCGGGCCTGCCCGGCGATGCCGCCCCGATCGCCGCGATCTGGAACGCGGTGATCGACGGCTCGGCCGCGACCTTCAACAGCCGTCCCTACGCCGTGGCCGAGATCGCCGCGCTGATCGAGGCCCGCGCCGCGGCGGGCCATGCGACCTTCGTGGCCGACGATGCGGGGGTGATCGGGTTCGCGACCTATGCGCCGTTCCGGGGCGGCGCGGGCTACCGCTTCACGATGGAGCACACGGTCCACCTCGCGCCTGCCGTGCGGGGGCGCGGGGTCGGGCGGGCGCTGATGGCGGCGGTGGAGGCGCACGCGGCCGCCGCCGGGGTGCGGTCGATGATCGCGGCCGTGTCGGCCGAGAACCCGGGCGGGGCCGCGTTCCACGCGCGGCTGGGCTATGCGCGGGTCGCCGTGCTGCCCGGGGTGGGGTTCAAGTTCGGGCGGTTCATCGACCTGATCCTGCTGCAGAAGGTCCTCGCGCCGATTTCCCCTGACGCGGGCCGCCAAAGCGCGGTAGGTTCGCGCCGATGACCCTGTGGGACCGCATCCGTGAGGCGCTGGCGGCGCTGGTGGCCGGGCAGCCCTTCCTGTCCGTGCTCGACGCGCTGCGCGGCGCGCCCGAGCGGTCGGTCGCCTTCACCATCGCGGTGATCGCGCTGGGGGCGAAGCTCGCCAAGGCCGACGGGCAGGTGACGCGGGCCGAGGTCGCGGCCTTCCGCCGCATCTTCGCGCTGCCGGCCGAGGAGGAGGCCAACGCCGCGCGCGTCTACAACCTGGCGCGGCAGGACGTGGCGGGGTTCGACGCCTATGCCGCGCGGGTGGCGGCGATGTTCCCGGCGGGCGATCCGGTGCTGGGCGACCTGATGGAGGCCTTGTTCCATATCGCGATGGCCGACGGGGCCTATCACGATGGCGAGGACGGCTATCTGGCCGAGGTCGCGCGGATCTTCGGGCTGCCGGACCGCGCCTTCCGCAGCCTGCGGGCGCGGTTCGTGGACGGTGCGGCGCGCGACCCGTGGGAGGTGCTGGGGGTCGCGCCGGGGGATGGCGTGGAGGCGGCGCGGCAGGCCTGGCGGCAGGCGGTGCGCGACAACCATCCCGACGCGCTGGTCGGGCGGGGTCTGCCGCGCGAGGCGGTGCGGCTGGCCGAGGGGCGGATGGCCGACATCAACGCCGCCTGGGCCGAGATCGAGGGGCGCCGGGCGGCGTGAGCTTCCGGCTCGCGACCTGGAACGTCGCGTGGATGAACGCGCTGTTCGACGACGCCGGGCGGATGCTGGCGGACGACGGGCCGTCGGGGCGGCACGGCGTCTCGCGGGGGGCGCAGCTTGCGGGGGTCGTGGCGGTGCTGCGGGCGATCGACCCCGATGCGCTGCTGGTGGTCGAGGCGCCGGACACCGGCGGGCGGCGCAGCACCGTCACTGCGCTGGAGCGGCTGGCGGCGGCGGCCGGGCTGCGGGCGCACCGGGCGCTGACCGGGTTTCCGAGCGGGACCGAGCAGGAGATCGCGCTGATGTGGGACCCGCGGGTCTGCGGTGCGCGGCATGATCCCGGCGGCAGCGCCGCATGGCCCGCCTTCGACCGCAGCCTGCCCGGGCCGGAGGGGCCGGTCGTGCATTCCAAGCCGCCGCTCGAGGTGACGCTGGCCCTGCCCGGCCGGACGCTGCGGCTGGTGGGTGTCCATGCCAAGTCGAAGAACCCCCACGGCGCGGATGATGCGGCCGAGGCCGCGCGGATCGCGCGGGCCAACCGGATCAAGCAGCTGGCGCAATGCCGCTGGATCCGGGGCCGGGTGGACGAACGGCTCGCGGCGGGCGACAGCGTGGTGGTGCTGGGCGACCTGAACGACGGCCCCGGCCTCGACGCCTTCGAGGCGGAGTTCGGGCAGTCGGGGGTGGAGGTGGTGCTGGGCCGCGGCCCGGGCGCGCTGTTCGACCCGCACGCGCAGGCGGCGCGGGGCGCGGGACCCGGGCCGACCTCGGGGCGGTTCTGGAACGCCGCCGAGGGGCGGTGGTTCGAGGCGATGCTCGACTTCATCATGGTGTCGCGGGACCTGCGGGCGGGCGCGGTCTGGCGCATCTGGCATCCGTCCGCCACGCCCGGGGCCGCGCCGCTGCGCGAGGCGCTGCTGGCGGCGAGCGACCATTTTCCGGTGACGCTGGACCTTGGTTGAAGCGCGGCGGGGCGGCCCCCATATGGCGGCCAAGCGTCCTGAAGGAGCCATTTCATGACCCGCTTCGCCGCCCTTCCGCTGCTCGCCGTCCTGGCCGCCGCTCCCCTCGCCGCGCAGGAGACTCCCGCCGAGGAGGGCTGGTCGCTGATGCAGCAGGGCGCGACCCTGCTGTTCGACGGGCTGCGGAGCGAGATGGAGCCCGCGCTGCAGGACATGGCCGCGGCCTTCGCGGGGGCCGAGCCGATGCTGCGCGACCTGATCGGCATGATGGGCGACGTGACGCGCTACCAGGCGCCCGAGATCCTGCCCAACGGCGACATCATCATCCGCCGCAAGCCGGCGGAGGAGATGGCCGTGCAGCCGCCCGCGCCCGAGGTGGAGCTGTAGGACCGGCCCGCGCGCCCGGCGCGGGGGGAGGCCCCGGATCGGGGTCCGGGGCGCGCGGCGTTCCATGCGGTGGCGCTCGGACCGCGCGTCCCGGGCCGGATCCGGGACCTCTGCCGGGGCCGGGTGCGAGCGCGCGGTGGCTCAGCGGGGCGGGTTCTCGCGGGCGTGGCGGAGGAGCGACAGGACCTCGCGCGCGGCGGCGGGGATGGGGGTGCCGGGGCCGAAGATCGCGCGGATGCCGTGCTGGCGCAGGATGTCGTGGTCCTGCGGCGGGATGACGCCGCCGCAGACGACGATCACCTCGTCGGCCCCGCGGGCCTTGAGGGCGCGAAGGAGCTGCGGCGCGAGCGTCATGTGCCCTGCCGCCTGCGAGGAGATGCCGACGACCTGGGCGCGGGCGGCGATGGCGGCGTCGGCGGCCTCCTCCGGGGTCTGGAACAGCTCGCCCAGGCCGACCTCGAAGCCCGCATCGGCGAAGGCCCCGGCGATGACGCGGGCACCGCGGTCGTGGCCGTCCTGGCCGAGCTTGACGACGAAGAGGCGGGGCGGCTCGGGCAGGGCCGCGACCTCGGCGCGCAGGGCGGCGAAGTCCGGGTCGTCGTGCAGGGTCGCGGCATAGACGCCGGGGCGGGTGTCGCTGCGGGCGTGGTGGCGGCCAAAGACGGTTTCCATCGCCGCGCTGATCTCGCCGACCGTGGCCCGGGCGCGGGCGGCGGTGATGGCGGCGGCGAGGAGGTTTCCGTCGCCGCGCGCGGCCTCGGTCAGGGCCGACAGGGCCGCGTCGCAGGCGGCCTGGTCGCGCCCCAGCCGCAGCGCGCGCAGCCGGGCGACCTGGGCGTCGCGGACGGCGGCGTTGTCGATCCGGCGGATGTCGAGCGGGGCCGCGTCGGGCGGCGGGTAGCGGTTGACGCCGACGATCACCGTCCGCCCGGCGTCGACCATGGCCTGCCGGCGCGCCGCGGTGTCCTCGATGCGGGCCTTGGGCATGCCCGACAGGACGGCGGCGGTCATGCCGCCCATCGCCTCCACCTCCTGCATCAGCGCCCAGGCGCGACGGGCGAGGTCGGCCGTCAGGCTTTCGACGTAGTAGCTGCCGGCGAGCGGGTCGACGGTCCGGGTGACGCCGGTTTCGTGCTGCAGGATGAGCTGGGTGTTGCGCGCGATGCGGGCGGCGAAGTCGGAGGGCAGCGCCACCGCCTCGTCCAGCGCGTTGGTGTGGAGCGACTGGGTGCCGCCCAGCACCGCCGCGAGCGCCTCGTAGGCGGTGCGGGTGACGTTGTTCCAGGGGTCCTGTTCCTGCAGGGAGACGCCGCTGGTCTGGCAGTGGGTGCGCAGCATCAGGCTTTCGGGCTTTTGCGCGCCGAGGCCGGACATGACGCGGTGCCAGAGCGTGCGGGCGGCGCGGAGCTTGGCCACCTCCATGAAGAGGTCCATGCCGATGGCGAAGAAGAAGGACAGGCGGGGGGCGAAGGCGTCCACGTCCATGCCGCGGGCGCGCGCGGCGCGGACATACTCGCGCCCGTCGGCGAGGGTGAAGGCGAGTTCCTGCACGAGATCGGCGCCCGCCTCCTGCATGTGGTAGCCCGAGATGCTGATCGCGTTGAAGCGCGGCATGTGCGCGGCGGTGTGCGCGATGATGTCGGCGACGATGCGCATCGAGGGTTCGGGCGGGTAGATGTAGGTGTTGCGGACCATGAACTCCTTCAGGATGTCGTTCTG
>CAZNPW010000078.1:0-11222 GCA_964575185.1 uncultured Exiguobacterium sp. | reverse complement strand
GGGCAGGGCGAGGCCCCGGACCGGGTCCGGGGCGCGCGCGGGCGCGGGGCGGGGCTTCCGCGACGGACGGGCGCGCCCGCGCCGGGAGGGCGGCCCTGCGCCGTCGCGGCCCGGCGGGGTGTTCCACCTGCGCCCGAAAAGCGGGCAGCGGCGCGAAAAGGGGCGGTGGGGTCCGACTCCCCCCTTGCCCTTTCCCGCTCCCTTGGCAGGGTGGCGGCAGGGGGAACGCGGTTGGCGGCATTCGACGAGATGTTCGGCACGGGGCCGGTCGGCACGGGCGCGGTGCTGCCGCCCTATGCGGCGCTGCAGGGCTGGGTCGAGGCGATGCCGGCCGAATTGCGGAGCCTGAAGCAGGCCGAGGCGGAGGCGCTGTTCCGGCGGATCGGGATCACCTTCGCGGTCTACGGCGAGGGGGGCGACCCGGATCGCCTGATCCCGTTCGACATGTTCCCGCGGGTGTTCACCGCCGGGGAATGGGCGCGGCTGGATCGCGGGATACGACAGCGGGCGCGGGCGCTGAACGCCTTCCTGACCGACATCTATGGCCGCGGCGAGATCGTGCGGGCCGGGCGCATCCCCGCGGCGCTGGTCTACCGCAACGCGGCCTACGAGCGGGCGGTGGCGGGCATCCGGCCGCCGAAGGGGGTCTACAGCCATGTCGTCGGGATCGACATCGTGCGGACCGGGCCGGAGGAATTCTTCGTGCTGGAGGACAACTGCCGCACGCCCTCCGGGGTCAGCTACATGCTGGAGAATCGCGAGATCATGATGCGGATGTTCCCCGACCTGTTCCGCCAGATGCGGATCGAGCCGGTGGACGGCTATCCGGCGCTCTTGCGGCGGACGCTCGCCAGCGTCGCGCCGACGAAGTGCGAGGGCGAGCCCACGGTCGTGATCCTGACGCCGGGGCATTTCAACAGCGCCTATTACGAGCACGGCTTCCTCGCCGACCTGATGGGGGTGGAGCTGGTCGAGGGGCAGGATCTGTTCGTGGAGGGCGAGTTCGTCTTCATGCGGACGACCGAGGGGCCGCGGCGGGTGGACGTGATCTACCGCCGGATCGACGACGCCTTCATCGACCCCCTGTGCTTCCGCCCCGATTCGATGCTGGGGGTGCCGGGGCTGATGGATGTCTACCGCAGTGGCGGGGTCGCGATCTGCTCGGCCCCGGGGGCGGGGGTGGCGGACGACAAGGCGGTCTATACCTTCGTGCCCGAGATGATCCGCTTCTACCTGGGCGAGGCGCCGATCCTGCAGAACGTGCCGACCTGGCAGTGCGGGCGGGCGGAGGACCTGGGGCATGTGCTGGAGAACCTGGGCGACCTCGTGGTCAAGGAGGTGCACGGCTCGGGCGGCTACGGGATGCTGGTCGGGCCGAAGGCGAGTGCGGCGGAGGTGGAGGCGTTCCGGGCCAGGCTGTTGGCCAGCCCTGGCAACTACATCGCGCAGCCGACGCTCGCGCTGTCGACGACGCCCGCCTTCGTGGATGCGGGGATCGCGCCGCGGCATGTCGACCTGCGGCCCTACTGCCTGTGCGGCGAGCGGATCGAGCTGGTGCCGGGGGGCCTGACGCGGGTGGCGCTGAAGGAGGGGTCGCTGGTGGTGAACTCCAGCCAGGGGGGCGGGGTGAAGGACACCTGGGTGCTGGCGGAATAAATGCTGAGCCGCACGGCCGAGAACCTCTACTGGATGGCGCGCTACGTGGAGCGGGCCGAGACGACCGCGCGGCTTCTGGAGGTGGGGTCGCGGATGGCGATGATCCCCTCGGCCGGGGGGTATCGCAACGAGTGGGACAGCCTGCTCGCCGCCGCGGGCGTCGCGGAGGCGTTCCGTGCGCGGCATGGGCGGGCCGGGCAGCGCGAGATCGAGCAGTTCATGTTCCACGACATGGAGAACGGCAGTTCCATCGCCGCCTGCATCACCCGGGCGCGCGAGAACGGGCGGATCGTGCGGACCGCGCTGACGAGCCCGATGTGGGACGCGCTGAACACGGCCTTCGCCGAGCTGAAGGGGCTGGCGCGGACGCGGGCGGAGCTGACGCGGCTGACCGACTGGACGATGCGGCAGGCGGCGCTGTTCCGCGGAACGATCGACGCGACGCTGTTGCGCAACGACGGGTGGGATTTCCTGAACCTCGGCTTCGCGCTGGAGCGGGCGGACAACACCGCGCGGCTGATGGACGTGAAGTATTTCGTGCTGCTGCCGCGGGTGGAGTTCGTGGGCTCGGGCCTGGACAACTACCAGTGGACGACGCTGCTGCGCGCGCTCGGCGCGCACCGGGCGTTCCACTGGGCCTATGGCGGCGAGGTGACGGCGGCGAAGATCGCGCATTTCCTGATCCTGAACCCGATGTCGCCGCGCAGCCTGCTGACCTGCCTGCAGGAGGCGAACCTGCACCTCGACCGGCTGGCGCGCGGCTATGGGCGGACGACCGAGGCGCAGGTGCGCGCGCGGGGGGTGCTGGCCTCGCTTCTGGACGTGCGGGTGGAGGAGATCTTCGACGAGGGGCTGCACGAGTTCCTGACGCGGGTGATCGGCGACGTGGGCCGCGTGGGGGCGGCGGTGCACGAGGCCTATCTGTCGGGGGACATGCGGTGATCCTTACCGTCGATCATGTGACGCGCTATGCCTACCTGCGCCCGGTGCGGCTGGTGATGCAGAGCCACCGGCTGACGCCCAGCGTCTACGAGGGGCAGCGGGCGCGGGCCTGGAAGGTCGAGGTGCCGGGCGGGGTGCCGGGGGGCGCGTTCCGCGACGGCGGGGGCGACCGGGTGCAGGGCTGGACGATCCCCGGGCCGGTCGAGGCGGTGGAGGTGCGGGTGGCGGGCACGGTCGAGACCTTCGACACCGCGGGCATCCTGCGCGGCCACCGCGAGGTCGTGCCGCCCGAGGCCTGGCTGCAGGGCACGCCCGCCACGGCGGCGGACGCGGCGATCCGCGATCTCGCGGGGGGGTGCGCGATCGGGCTGGAGGGCGCGCACGAGCTCGCGCGGCGGGTGGCGGACGCGGTGGCCTACCGGCCGGGCGCGACCCATGCCGCGACGACCGCGGCCGAGGCCCTGGCGCTGGGGGCCGGGGTCTGCCAGGACCACGCGCAGGTGCTGGTGGCCGCGGCGCGGGCGGTCGCGATCCCGGCGCGCTACGTCAGCGGCTACCTGCATGCCGATGCGGACGGCCAGCTGCACGAGGCGGCGCATGCCTGGGCCGAGCTCTGGGTGCCGGGCCTGGGCTGGGTCGGGTTCGACGCCGCCAACCGCTGCTGCCCGGACGCGCGCTACATCCGGCTGGGGTCGGGGGCGGATGCGCAGGACGCGGCCCCGATCCGCGGCATCGCGCGCGGTGTCGCGCATGAAAACCTTTCCGTCACGGTTGCGGTCCATGCGGCCCAGCAATAGCGTGACCCGCCGGGGGAGGATCGGATGACCTATTGCGTGGGCCTTCTGTTGAACGAGGGCATGGTGCTCTTGAGCGACACGCGGACCAACGCGGGGCTCGACAACATCAGCACCTACCGCAAGATGTTCAGCTTCGAGGAGCCGGGGGAGCGGGTCATCGTCATCATGACGGCCGGGTCGCTGTCGGTGACGCAGACCACGATCGCGCGGCTGCGCGAGGCGGCGGAGGACCCGGACGCGACGCCCGAGACGAGCATCATGCAGGCACCGACGCTGCTGAAGGTGGCCGACATCTGCGGCAACATGCTCGCGCGCGTGCGGGGCGAGATCGACGAGAAGATGGCCAGCATGCACCAGGCGGCGAGTGCAAGCCTGATCGTGGCCGGGCAGCGGCGGGGCGGCGTGATGCGGATGTTCCTGATCTACCCCGAGGGCAACTACATCGAGGCGACCGAGGACACGCCCTTCCTGCAGATCGGCGAGCACAAATACGGCAAGCCGATCCTCGACCGGGTGGTGAAGCCGTCGACGAGCCTGCTCGACGCGCAGAAGGCGGTGCTGCTGAGCATGGATTCGACGCTGCGGTCGAACCTGTCGGTGGGGATGCCGCTGGATCTGTGCGTGATCGCGAAGGACGCCTGCCGGGTGGGCGAGCGGCGGCGGATCGAGGCGGGGGATCCGGGGTTCAAGGCGATGAGCGAGGCCTGGTCGAAGGCGCTGCGCGACGGGTTCACGACGATCACGCTGTGAGGGCCCCGATGTCTTCGAAGACATCGGTCCGGTTCCTTTGAAGGAACCGGTCCTGATCCTTCAAAGGATCAGGGGCGCGGTGCCGCGGCCCTGCGCGCGCGGGTCAGGGGGGCGAGGGCTGCGGCCCAGTGCGGGCGTGAGGTGCCAAGATGGTCGATGCGGTCCTGTCCGGCTTTGCCGTGGGCCTGAGCCTGATCCTCGCGATCGGGGCGCAGAACGCCTTCGTGTTGCGGCAGGGGCTGCGGCGCGAGCATGTGGGGGCGGTGGTCGCGGTCTGCGCGGTGTCGGACGCGGTGCTGATCGCGGCGGGCGTGGCGGGGTTCGGCGTGCTGACGGCCATGGTGCCCGCGGCGGCGGAGGTGGCGCGCTGGGCGGGAGCCGCGTTCCTGCTGGTCTACGGGGGCCTGCGGTTCCGCGCCGCCTGGGCCGCGCGCGACGGGCTGGCGCCCGCGGCGGCGGCACCTGCGTCGCGGCGCGGGGTGCTGGCGACCGCCCTGCTGCTGACCTGGGCCAACCCGCATGTCTATCTGGACACGCTCGTCCTGATCGGCGCGCTCGCGGCGCAGCACGCGCCGGAGCAGTGGGCCTTCGGCGCGGGGGCGATGCTGGCCTCGGGGGTGTTCTTCGCGGGGCTCGGGTATGGCGCGCGGGGGCTGGCGCCGCTGTTCCGGCGGCCGCGGGCCTGGGTGGTGCTGGACGTGATCGTGGGGGCGACGATGTGGGCGATCGCGGCGGGTCTCGTCTGGCCGGGTTGAACCCCGCGCGCGGGGCTGGCATCGGGGGGCATGGACGGATCGACGCTGAGGGGCATCGGCTGGATGGTCGCGGCGGGGGTCTGCTTCGTCGCGCTGACGGCGATCGTGCGGCATCTCGGCCCCGGCATCCCGGCGGCGCAGGGGGCGTTCCTGCGCTTTGCCTTCGGGGCGGTGTTCATGGCGCCCGCGATCTGGGGCCTGCGGCGGGGGTTGCCGGAAGGGGTGCTGCGGCCGGCGCTGTGGCGCGGCGCGGTGCATACCTGCGCGGTGGTCTTCTGGTTCTACGCGCTCGCCCGGCTGCCCGTCGCCGAGGCGACGGCGATCGGCTATCTGAACCCCGCGCTGGTGATGGCGGGGGGTGCGCTGGTCTATGCCGAGGCGCCGCGCCGCGGGCGCTGGGCGGCCTTTGCCGTGGCGCTGCTGGGGGCGCTGGTCGTGCTGCGGCCGGGGCTGCGGGAGCTGGGGGCCGCGCATCTGGCGCAGGTCGCGGCGGCGGTGTTCTTCGCGGGCAGCTACCTGATCGCCAAGGGCCTGTCGGCGCGGCTGCCCGCGGGCGCGGTGGTCGCGCTCTTGTCGCTGACGGTGACGCTGGGGCTGGCGCCGCTGGCGCTGGCGGTCTGGGTGCCGGTGACGGCGGTGCATCTGGCCTGGCTCGCGGCGGTGGCGGGGCTGGCGACGGCGGGGCACTATGCGATGACGCGGGCCTTCGCCGCGGCGCCCCTGGCCGCGACGCAGCCGGTGACGGTGCTGCAGCTCGTCTGGGCGACGTTCATCGGCGCGGCGGTGTTCGGCGATGCGGTGGACCCGTGGGTGCTGGGCGGGGGCGCGCTGATCGTGCTGGCGGTCAGCGGGCTGGCGCTGGCCGAGGCGCGGGTGTTGCGGCGGGGCGCGGGGGTGGGGGCGGAGGGGTAAGGGGTTGCGAAGCCCCGGCCCGGCAGGATCGCGCGGGAATCCCCGATGCGAAGGCCATCCCCATGAACGACCAGAGCCCGCTGCTGAAGCTGCCCTACATCCAGCCCGCGCAGGCGCAGAAGCACGTCACCCACAACGAGGCGCTGCGCATCCTCGACATCCTGGTGCAGCTTGCCGTCATCAGCCGCACGCAGACGACGCCGCCGGCGACGCCCAGCCCCGGCGACCGCTACATCGTGCGCGCGCCCGCGACGGGGGCCTGGGCGGGGCAGGCGACGCGGCTGGCGTTCTTCGGCGAGGCGGGGTGGGAGTTCATCATGGCCCAGCCCGGCTGGCAGGCGCTGGTGCGCGACACGGGCGAGCTTGTCTCCTTCGACGGCGCGGCCTGGGTTCCGGCGGGCGTGCCGACCGAGCTGCCGCGGCTCGGGATCAGCACCAGCGCCGACAACGTCAACCGGCTGGCGGTGTCGGCCCCGGCGGTGCTGTTCAACCACGCGGGCGCGGGGCACCAGGTGAAGGTGAACAAGGACAGCGCCGCCGAGACGGCGAGCCTTCTGTTCCAGACGGGATTTTCCGGCCGGGCCGAGATGGGGACGGCGGGGAACGACGACTTCAGCGTGAAGGTCAGCCCGGACGGGGCGGCGTTCTTCGAGGCGCTGCGGGTGGCGCGGGCGACCGGGGTGATCCGCTTCCCGTCGGGTGCGGTGCTGGACCTGCCCCTGTCGGGGACCGGCGTGCAGGCGGGCGCGGAGGATGCGACCGCCGACCGGCTGCTGCGGACGGGGGCCTTCGGCCTCGGTGGTGCTGCGGTGCTGCGCGACGGAAGCTGGGACACGATCGCGGTGTCGGGGCTTTACCGCAGCGCGGTCGCCACCACGGTCGGAACCCCGACGGCGGCGGCGGGCTGGCTGGCGCTGCACATGCAGGCCGAGGCGGGGACGGCGGTGCAGCTTGCGCTGCGCAGCACGGCCGACGACCTGCGGCTGCGCCGCCGGGTGGCCGGGAGCTGGGGGCCCTGGACCACGGCGTTCCACCAGGGCAACGTGCTGGGCACCGTGTCGCAGGCGGCGGGCCTGCCGACCGGCGCGGTGGTCGAGCGCGGGTCCAACGCCAACGGCGAGTTCACGCGCTGGGCGGACGGCACGCAGATCTGCTGGCGCGGACCGCTGAACGTGACGAACGCGAGCACCGCGTCGGGATCGCTGTTCCGGTCGTCGACCAACGTGACCTGGACCTTTCCGGCGGCCTTCAGCGCGGTTCCGGTCGTCAATGCCGACTGCGACAACCCGGACGTCTGGGCGACCGTCGCGTCGGCGCCGACCGCGACCAACGTGGCGCTGCGGGCGTTCTCCAGCGTGTCGCAGGGCGCGGTGCTGGCCATTCGGGCGACCGCGATCGGGCGCTGGTTCTGACCCGGCCGGTTTGACAAGCCCGGCCCGGCCTGCCTTAAGCCGGTTGCGGCTGGACGGGGCGGGACGATGAAGATTGCGATGATCGGCACGGGCTATGTGGGCCTCGTCTCGGGCCTGTGCTTTTCGGACTTCGGGCACGATGTCGTCTGCGTCGACAAGGATGCGGCCAAGATCGCCGCCTTGCGCGAGGGCCGGGTGCCGATCTTCGAGCCGGGGCTCGAGGCGCTGCTTGCGCGGAACGTCGCGGCGGGGCGGCTGTCCTTCACCGACGACCTGGGCGCGGCGGTCGACGGGGCCGAGGCGGTGTTCATCGCCGTCGGCACCCCGACGCGGCGCGGGTCGGGGCACGCCGACCTGACCTATGTCATGGCCGCGGCCGAGGAGATCGCGCGGGCGCTGACCGGCCCGGCGGTGGTGGTGGTGAAGTCGACCGTGCCGGTCGGCACCAACCGCGCGGTGCTGCGGGTGGTCCGGGAGGCGAACCCGGCGGCGGAGGTCGAGATCGCCTCGAACCCCGAGTTCCTGCGGGAAGGTGCCGCGATCGACGACTTCATGCGCCCCGACCGGGTGGTGATCGGGGTCGAGAGCGACCGCGCGCGGCGGGTGATGGCCGAGGTCTACCGGCCGCTGTCCCTGCGCGAGTTCCCGGTCGTCTACACGGGCCTCGAGAGCGCCGAGATGATCAAGTATGCGGCGAATGCGTTCCTCGCGACCAAGATCACCTTCATCAACGAGATCGCCGCGCTGTGCGAGAAGGTGGGGGCGGACGTGAAGGCCGTGGCCAAGGGCATCGGCATGGACGGGCGCATCGGGCCGAAGTTCCTGCACGCGGGGCCGGGCTATGGCGGGAGCTGCTTTCCCAAGGACACCAGGGCACTGGCGCGGATCGGGCAGGATCACGCGGTGCCGATGCAGATCGTCGAGACGGTCATCAAGGTGAACGAGGAGGTCAAGCGGCGGATGGTCGACGTGCTGCTCGACCTCTGCGGGGGGTCGTTCCGCGACCGGACGGTGGCGGTGCTGGGCGTGACCTTCAAGCCCAACACCGACGACATGCGCGACGCCCCGGCGCTGACGATCGTGCCGGCGCTGGTCGGCGGCGGGGCGAAGGTGCGGGTCGTGGACCCCGAGGGCCGGCGCGAGGGCGAGGCGCTGCTGCCGGGCGTGACCTGGGCCGACAACCCCTATGCCGCGGTGCAGGGGGCGGACCTGGCGGTGATCCTGACCGAATGGAACGAGTTCCGCGGCCTCGACCTGGCGCGGATGGCGCGCCGGATGGCGGCCCCCCGGCTGGCCGACCTGCGCAACGTCTATGACCGCGCCGACGTGCTGGCGGCGGGCTTCACGCATTACGCGGGCGTGGGGCGCTGATCCGCCGCATTCGCCCGGCATTGGAGCGAAACGCCCAAATCCCGCCCCGCCGGCGCTGAGGCGGCGTCGGGCCTGCCCGCGATACCCGGCCCGGGGCAAGCTTTGGGTGGGACATGCTCGGGATTCGCGTGGTCGGGACGTTCGCGTCCGCGCCGGCGCATGTGCAGGCGGGGGTGACGGACCTGCTGGTCGGCGGCACGGCGGCCGCTCCGGTGCTGTATGCGGCGTCGCGGGCGGGCGGCGGGGTGATGGCGCTGGGCGTCGGGCCGACGCAGATGACGCTTCTGAACTGGCAGGCGCTGCCTGCCGGGGCGACGCTGTCGGCGGCGTCGGGCCTGACGATGCTCGACCTGGGCGGCAGCCCGGCGCTGGTCGTCACCGGGCCGGACGACGCGCGGCTGGAGGGGTTCCGGCTGCTGCCGGGCGGGGGGCTGGGGGCGGCGATGGACGTGCCCGGCAGCCCCGGCGCGCCGGTCAGCGCGCTCGCCACGGCCGCGATCGGCGGGCGCACCTATGTCTATACGGCCAACCTCGACGGCACGGGGATGCTGCAGACGGGGCTGGTGCAGCCCGACGGGCGGATGGAGATGGTCGATGCGCAGGTCGTGGCGCCGACCGTGCGGGGGACGCAGATCGCCGACCTGCAGGTGGTCGACGCGGGCGGCACGCCGCTGCTCGTCGCCGTGTCCCGGTCGGACTCGCGGCTGATCACCTTCGGGCTGGGGCAGGACGGGGTGCCCGAGCGGCTGTCCACGCTCGGGGCGGACGATGGCCTGGGCATCGCCGGCCCGACCGAGATGGTGCAGGCCAGGGTCGACGGCGTGACCTACGTCATCGTGGCCGGCGCGGTGTCGTCGTCCCTGTCGGTGATCCGGCTGTGGGACACCGGCGAGATGATGCTGACCGACCAGCTGATCGACACGCGCGACACCCGGTTCCAGGGTGTCGGCGCGGTGGCGGCGGTCGAGATCGGCGGCCAGACCTTCCTCGTCGCCGGCGGGGCGGACGCGGGGCTGACGATGTTCGTGCTGATCCCGGGCGGACGGCTGGTGATGGTGGGCCGCCTCGTCGATCCCGGCGACACGGCGATCGACAACCTGCAGGCGCTGGCGCTGCGCGCGGCGGGGGGCGTGCTCGACATCTTCGCGGCGGGCGAGGGGTCGGGCGTGACGCGGCTGCAGGTCGACATGGCGAACGTGACCGCGCCGCGCCAGGGAGGCGCGTCCGCCGACAGCCTGACCGGCGGCGCGGGGATCGACCTGCTGATGGGCGGGGCGGGGGCCGACACGCTGCAGGGGCTGTCCGGGGTCGACGTGCTGGTCGACGGCACGGGCGCCGACAGCCTGTTCGGCGGGACCGAGGCCGACACCTTCGTGCTGATGCCCGACGGGGCGACCGACGTGATCCGCGACTTCCAGGTGGGCATCGACCGGATCGACCTGTCGAACTGGGGCCGGGTGTTCTCGCTCGACGCGATGCGCGTCAGCGAAAGGTCCAACGGCCAGCTCATGATCGTCTGGCGCGACGAGGTCCTGTTCATCGCCGCGTCGAACGGTCTGCCGCTGCGGGCGCGCGATCTGGCCGATGCGGGGGCCTTCGACGTCTGGCGCCTGGTCGCGCCGCAGCCGGTCGCCGACCGGATCTTCCGCGGAACGGCCGCGGACGACGCGCTGCAGGGCGGTGCGGGGGACGACACGCTGATCGGCGGGGCGGGGGCCGATGCCAAGGAGGGCGGCCCGGGGCTCGACGTGGCCGACTACGGACGGTCGCCCGCGGGCGTCACGGTCGACCTGTCGACCGGGCAGGTCGGCGGCGGCGACGCGGCGGGCGATGTCCTGACGGGGATCGAGGGCGTTTCGGGATCGGCCTATGCCGACCGGCTGGCGGGCAGCACGCAGGCGAACCTGCTGTGGGGGCAGGGCGGCGACGACGACATCGCGGGCGACGGCGGCGACGACACGCTGGACGGCGGGGCGGGGGCCGACACGCTCGCGGGGGGGGAGGGCGACGATGCCTTGCGCGGGGGCGACGGCGACGACCGGCTGACCGGCGGGGCCGGGGCCGACACGCTCGACGGCGGGGCGGGGTTCGACTGGGTGAGCTATGCGGCGGCCGCCGCGGGGGTGGCGGTCGACCTGGGGTCCGACCGTCCGGCCGGGGGCGGCGCGCTGGGCGACCGCCTGCGCGGGATCGAGGGGCTGGAGGGGTCGCGCTTCGCCGACACGCTGGCGGGCGGGGACGCGGCCGAGCGGATCGTCGGGCTGGCGGGGGCCGACGCGATCCAGGGCCGGGGCGGGGCGGACGAGATCTGGGGCGGCGAGGGCGACGATGCGCTCGCGGGGGGCGAGGGCGACGACCGCATCTTCGGCGGCATGGGCCGGGACGTGCTTCAGGGCAACGGCGGGGCCGACCTGCTGGACGGCGGCGCGGGCTTCGACGTGGTGAGCTATGCCGCCGTCGGGCTGACCGGCGTGGTCGTGAACCTGGCGCTGGCCGGACCGGGGGGCGGCGCGGCGGCGGGCGACCGGCTGTGGGGGATCGAGGGGCTGATCGGCGGGCGCGGGGCCGACCGGCTGACGGGGAACGTCGCGGCCAACAGCCTTTTTGGTCTCGACGGCAACGACACC
>CAZNPW010000077.1:7042-11235 GCA_964575185.1 uncultured Exiguobacterium sp. | reverse complement strand
TGCGCGACCTGCCGATCCTGACCTTCTGCAACAAGATGGACCGCGAGAGCCGCGACACCTTCGCGATCATCGACGAGATCCAGGAAACGCTCGCCATCGACGTGACGCCTGCAAGCTGGCCGATCGGGGTCGGGCGGGACTTCGTGGGGGCCTACGACATCCTGCACGACCGGCTGGAGATCATGGACCGCGCCGACCGCAACCGGGTGGCGGAGTCGGTGAAGATCGCAGGGCTGGACGATCCGGCGCTAGCGGCGCATGTGCCGGCTGATTTGCTGAAGACCTTCCGCGAAGAGATTGAAATGGCGCGGGAACTTCTGCCCGCCTTCGACCGCGCGTCGGTGCTGAACGGGTCGATGACGCCGATCTGGTTCGGCTCGGCCATCAACTCCTTCGGGGTGCGCGAGCTGATGGCGGGAATCGGGGAATACGGGCCGGAGCCGCAGCCGCAGAAGGCCGTGGAGCGGCAGGTTTCTGCCGAGGAATCAGCGGTTTCCGGCTTTGTCTTCAAAGTCCAGGCGAACATGGACCCCAAGCACCGCGACCGCGTGGCCTTCGTGCGGCTGGCCTCGGGGCACTTCAATCGCGGCATGAAACTCACCCACGTGCGGTCGAAAAAGCCGATGGCGGTGACGAACCCGGTCTTGTTCCTCGCCGCCGACCGCGAGCTGGCCGAGGAGGCCTGGGCGGGCGACATCATCGGCATCCCGAACCACGGGCAGCTGCGCATCGGCGACGCACTGACCGAGGGCGAGGCCCTGCGCTTCACCGGCATCCCGTCCTTCGCGCCCGAGCTGTTGCAGGGCGTCCGCGCGGGCGATCCGATGAAGGCCAAGCACCTGGAAAAGGCGCTGATGCAGTTCGCCGAAGAAGGCGCGGCCAAGGTCTTCAAGCCGATGATCGGGTCGGGCTTCATCGTCGGCGTCGTCGGCGCCCTGCAGTTCGAGGTGCTGGCCAGCCGGATCGAGCAGGAATACGCCCTGCCCGTCCGCTTCGAGGCGAGCCAGTTCACCTCCGCCCGCTGGGTCGGCGGCCCGAAGGTCGAGGTCGAGCGGTTCGCGCAGGCGAACAGGCAGCACATCGCCACCGACAACGACGGCGACCTCGTCTACCTGACGCGGCTGAAGTGGGACATCGACCGGGTGGAGCGCGACCATCCCGAGGTCCGGCTGACCGCCACGAAGGAGATGATGGTCTGACCGATCCGCGCTATCCTGCGATGCAGATTTTTCAGGGAGTGATTCGGATGGCATTGATCAACGGCGACCGGGGCGGCGTGGCGCGGAACGACACGCTCGTCGGCACGTCCGGGGCCGACACGATCAACGGGCGGCTTCTGAACGACCGGCTGTCGGGCCTCGGCGGGAACGACTCGCTTACCGGCGGGGCGGGGAACGATGCGCTCTTCGGCGGCTTCGGCAACGACACGCTGCGCGGCGGGCCGGGGTTCGACACGCTGACGGGCGCGGCCGGCCGCGACCTGCTGACCGGGCCGGGGCTGCTCTACGGCGGGCTTGGCAACGACGTGCTGCTCGGCGATGCCGGGACGGCGCGCGAGACGCAGATGTTCGGCGGCGGGGGCAACGACACGATCCAGGGCCCGGGCCTGATCTTCGGCGACGCGGGCCGTGACTGGATCATCGCCACCAGCGGGGCGGCGGCGCGCGGCGGTGCGGACGACGACATGATGCAGGCCGGGTCGGTGGCGGCGCTGCTTTTCGCCGACGACGGGCAGGACCAGGTGACGGGCGGGTCGGCGGGCGACAGGCTTTACGGCGGCACCGGCGGCGACCTGCTGGCCGGGCGCGAGGGCCGCGACCGCATCTGGGGCGACGCCGACAACGACATCGTGGCGGGCGACGACGGGGCCGACAGCCTGTTCGGCGGCGACGGCGACGACCAGGTCTACGGCCAGGACAACAGCGGCGTCGTCTTCGACGACGGCGCGGCCGACCGCCTGTGGGGCGATGGCGGCAACGACACGCTGGCCGGCGGGCGCGGATCGGACGCGCTCTACGGCGGCACCGGCAACGACATCCTGCGCGGGGCGACCGCACCGGGCACCGGGGTCGACGACGGCGCGGGCGACCTTCTGGACGGCGGGGCGGGCAACGACATCCTGTTCGCCACGCAGGGCAACGACACGCTGACCGGCGGAACCGGCAACGACACGGCCGACTACGGATCGGCCACCGGGGCCGTTTTCGTCAGCCTGGCCGTGGCCGTCGCGCAGGCGACCGGCAGCGGCACCGACATTCTGTCGGGGATCGAGAACCTGACCGGCGGCAAGGGGTCGGATGCGCTGACCGGAAACGCCGGGGCCAACCGCCTGACCGGCGCGGCGGGCAACGACCTGCTGATCGGCGCGGGCGGGGCCGACACGCTGACGGGCGGGGCGTGGGCGGACGTGTTCCGGTTCCTCGCCGCCGCCGATAGCGGGCCATCCGCGCCCGATACGGTGGCCGACTTCACCGTGGGCCAGGACCTCATCGACCTGTCGTTGCTGCCCGGCACGCTGGTCTATGTGGGCGGCGATGCCTTCGTCGGCGGCACCACCGCGAGCCTGCGCGTCGTCGCGGGCGAGGTGCAGGTCGACGCGACCGGCGACGGGGTGGCCGACATGCGGATCCTTGTCGCGGGCGGCCTCGTGCTGGCCGAGGGCGACTTCTGGCTGTGACGCTGCCGTCATGACCGGCGGCCGGCGGCCGCGTCGATGCCGTCACCATGTCCGCCGATGACCGGCCGTCAACTTGACGTTCCGTGCATTCTGCGATACCGGCCCGTCATCCCCATCCGGGGGAACTGACGCCGGGGCGCCCGGATACCGCGTCCCACCCCATCCGTGCGGGGCCGGACGGCACCGCACCTGCAAGGACGCAGATGACCAAGTTTTCCGACCTCGCGCTTGACCCGCGCGTGCTGACCGCGGTCAGCGAAGCGGGTTACGAGACCCCGACCCCGATCCAGGCCCAGGCCATCCCGCACGCGCTGCAAGGGCGCGACGTGCTGGGGATCGCCCAGACCGGCACCGGCAAGACGGCGAGCTTCACGCTGCCGATGATCACGCTGCTCGGCCAGGGGCGCGCCCGGGCGCGGATGCCGCGCAGCCTCGTGCTCGCGCCGACGCGCGAACTCGCGGCCCAGGTGGCCGAGAACTTCGACACCTACGCCAGCCATACCAAGCTGACCAAGGCGCTCTTGATCGGCGGGGTCGCCTTCGGCGAGCAGGACAAGCTGATCGACCGCGGCGTCGACGTGCTGATCGCGACGCCGGGGCGGCTTCTGGACCATTACGAACGCGGCAAGCTTCTGCTGACCGGCGTGCAGATCATGGTGGTGGACGAAGCCGACCGGATGCTCGACATGGGGTTCATCCCCGACATCGAGCGCATCTTCAAGCTGACGCCCTTCACCCGCCAGACGCTGTTCTTCAGCGCCACAATGGCGCCCGAGATCGAGCGGATCACCAACACCTTCCTGCAGAACCCGGCCAAGATCGAGGTCGCGCGCCAGGCCACCGCGTCCGAGACGATCGAGCAGCGGCTGGTCTCCTTCACCCCCGCCCGCAAGGACCAGAGCTTCGCCGCCAAGCGCGCGGTGCTGCGGGCGATCGTCCGGGCCGAGGGCGAGGGATGCCGCAACGCGATCATCTTCTGCAACCGCAAGATGGACGTGGACGTCGTGGCCAAGTCGTTGAAGTCGCACGGCTTCGACGCCGAGCCGATCCACGGCGACCTCGACCAGTCGCAGCGGACGCGGACGCTCGACGCGTTCCGCGAGGGGACGCTGCGGCTGCTCGTCGCCTCGGACGTGGCGGCGCGGGGCCTCGACATCCCGGCGGTGAGCCACGTGTTCAACTTCGACGTGCCGAGCCACCCCGAGGATTACGTCCACCGCATCGGCCGCACCGGGCGCGCGGGGCGGCAGGGCAAGGCGATCACGCTCGCGGTGCCGTCGGACGCGAAGTACCTGGCGGCGGTGACGGCGCTCATCAAGAAGGACATTCCGGCGGGCGAGGTGCCTGAGGGCGCGCTCGACGACGTGGGCGAAGACCGGCCGCGCAGCTCGTCGCGCAGCGGCGGGCGCAGCGACGGCCGCAGCCGCGGCCCGCGCCGCGAGGATGGACCCGGGGCGGCGTCGCGCGACGATCGTCGCCGCGAGCCGCGGAGGGACGACCGCAAGGTCGAGCCGCG
>CAZNPW010000077.1:0-7032 GCA_964575185.1 uncultured Exiguobacterium sp. | reverse complement strand
CGGAAACCCGGCCCGAGCCGCGCGCCGAGGCCGAACCGCGCCGCGACGACGCGCAGGCGGCGGAAGCCCGGCGCAGCGAGCGCCCGTCCGAGCCGCGCCGCGACGACCGCCGCGAGGATCGCGGGCCGCGCGTCGTGGGCATGGGCGACCACGTCCCCGACTTTATCCTGCGCAGCTTCAAGGTCGATCCCGTCGCGGACGAACCGGCGACCGGCACCGAGGGCTGAGCCTGCGGATCGGGTGAGGTCCCGGCCTGCGCCGGGACGCGGGGGTCGGGGCTGCATGGTCCGCCCCACAGACCGACGCGCCCCGGCGAAGGCCGGGGCCTCCCCTCATTCGGTCGCGAGCCGGCTGATGACCACCGTCACCTCGGGCTTCTTGCCGATCTCGTCCATCGCGACCTGACGGGCGATGCGGGTGATCGTCTCCTCCAGCTTGTCGTCATCGCGCATGAGCTTGGCCGCTGCCCCGGCCAGCACCTCGGTCAGCTCGGCCTCGATCCGCTCGCCGAGCGCGCCGGTCCGCCCCTGGTCGGGCAGTCCGCGCAGTTCGACCCAGGCCTCGCCCAGAAGCACGTCGTCCTCGTCCACCAGCACCGTCACGACCGCATGGCCGTTCAGCGCCATGCGGATGCGGTCGCGCACCACGCCGTCGGTCGCGCCGATCAGCACGGTGCCGTCGAGATAGAGCCGCCCGGTCTCCACGTCACCGGCGATCTTCGGCGTGTCGCCGCCGATGTCGACCATCTGGCCATTCGTCACGATGGCGCTGGTGATCCCGGCGGCCGATCCGATGCGGGCGTGTTCGCGCAGATGGCGGTGTTCGCCGTGCATCGGGATCAGCACGCGCGGGCGCAGGATGCGGTGGACGGTTTCGAGGTCGGGGCGGTTCGGGTGGCCCGAGACGTGGTAAAGCCCGCCCGCGTCGTCGTAGACCGTGACCCCCATCTCGCTGAAGTTGTTCATGATCCGGGAAACGTCGCGCTCGTTGCCCGGGATCGTCTTGGCGCTGAAGAGGAAGGTGTCGCCGTCCTTCATCTCGATCCCGAGATACTTGCCCCGCGACAGTTGCGCCGTCGCCGCGCGGCGTTCGCCCTGGCTGCCGGTGACGATCAGCATCAGGTTCCGCCGCGGCATCTCCAGCGCCTCTTCCGGCGTGATCGTGCGGGGGAACTGCGGCAGCACGCCCGCGATCTCGGCCGCCGTCACCATCTTCTTCATCGCCCGGCCGAGCAGGCAGACCGAGCGGTCGGCGGCCAGCGCGGCCTCGGCCAGCGTCTTCAGCCGGGCGATGTTGCTGGCGAAGGTCGTGGCCACGACCATGCCCGACGCGCCCCGGATCAGGTCGCGGATCGGGTCGCGCAGGGTCGCCTCGGACCGGCCGGGGTGGGTCGAGAACACGTTGGTCGAATCGCAGGTCATCATGATGACCGGCGCCTCGGCGGCGATCGCGGCCATCGCGGGTTCGTCCCAGGGCTCGCCCACCACCGGGTCGGGATCGAGCTTGAAGTCGCCCGAATGCACGATGCGGCCCGCCGGGGTGTCGATCACCAGCATCGCGCATTCGGGGATCGAGTGGCTGATCGGGTGGAAGCCCACGCGGAAGGGGCCGGCCTGCACGACCTCGGGGCGGGGGCCCACGATGCGCAGCGCGTCGAGCGGCAGGCCGTGCTCCTCCATCTTCAGCTTCGCGAGCTGGCCGGTGAAGCGGCGGCAATGGACCGGCGCGCGCAGGCGCGGCCAGAGGTGGCCGATGGCCCCGATGTGATCCTCGTGCCCGTGGGTGATGAAGATCCCCTCGAGCCGGTCGCGCCGCGCGGCCAGCCACGCGACGTCGGGCATGATGAGGTCGATGCCGGGCGAGGTGTCCATGTCGGGGAAGGTCACGCCGAGATCGACGAGGATCAGCCGCTCCTGCCCCGGCGGGCCGTAGCCGTAGACATAGGCGTTCATGCCGATTTCCCCGGCGCCGCCGAGGGGAAGGTAGATCAGCCTGTCGCGGGTCATGCTTGCCAGGTCATTCTGGGGGGTGTTCCTTGTTCCAGTCGTGGATCAGACGCAGGCCGTGGATGGTCAGGTCATCCTCGATGGCGTCGAAATGGTCGGTTCCTTGCGCGAAAAGGGGTGCAAGGCCCCCGGTGGCGATGACCTTCATGGGCCGCGGGCGTTCGCGGCGCACCTCGCGCACGATGCCTTCGATCAGCCCGACGTAGCCCCAATACACGCCCGACTGCATGCAGGCCACCGTATTCGTGCCGATGGCGCGGGCGGGTTTGGTGATGTCGACGTGCGGCAGGGCGGCCGCGGCCATGTGCAGGGCCTCGAGGCTCAGGTTCACGCCGGGGGCGATGACGCCGCCGACATAGGCGCCGTCCTGATCGACCACGTCGAAGGTCGTGGCGGTGCCGAAGTCGACCACGATCAGGTCGCCGCCGTGCCGGTCGAAGCCCGCGACGGTGTTGACCAGCCGGTCGGGGCCGACCGTGGTTCCGGCGTCGACACGGGGCGGGACCGGCAGCGCGCAGTCGGGCTTGCCCACGACCAGCGGGCGCGTGGCGAAGTAGCGGTTGCAGAGCACGCGCAGGTTGAAGACCACGCGCGGGACGGTCGAGGAGATGATCGCCTGGGTGATCGCGGCGCGCGTGCCGGTCATCTGCATCAGGCCGGTCAGCCAGGTGAAGTATTCGTCCGCCGTGCGGCGGTGGTCGGTCGCCATGCGCCAGGTGGCGCGGAACCGCGTGCCGTCGTGGATGGCGAAGACGGTGTTGGTGTTGCCGCAGTCGATGCAGAGGAGCATGGCCCGTCCTTCCCGGCGTCAGAAGAATACGTCGGCGGCGGGAATGGCAAGGTCGCCCGCCGTGGTGCCCAGGATCAGCGCCCCGGTCGCGTCGATGCCCCGGAAGATGCCGTGCAGGTCCTCGCGCATCGTGCGGGCGCGGATCGGCTGGCCGATCCGCGCGGCTCGCGCGAGCCAGGCCTCGCGCAGCGGGGCGAAGCCGGAGGCGGTCAGGCGCGCGTCCCAGGCGGCGAGCGCGGGGGCAAGCGCGTCGAGCATCGCGTCGGGCGTCGGGCGCAGGCCCGTCTCGCCAAGGACCGACACCGGCGGGAAGGCCGCGTCGGGCGCGGGCGGCGCGGCGATCAGGTTGACGCCGAAGCCGATCACCAGATGCGACGGTCCGCCCTCGAGCAGGATCCCCGCGACCTTGCCGCCGTTCATGAGCACGTCGTTCGGCCATTTCAGCGCCAGCGCGGCGGGCAGGCCGGTCACCTTTGCCAGCGCGTCGTGCAGCGCCAGCGCGGCGGCGAAGCTGTGCAGCGCCGGAAGCGCGGGCGCAGGGATGACGAGGCTCGCGTAGAGGTTTCCGCGCGGGCTCGCCCAGGGCCGGGCGCGGCGGCCCCGGCCGCCGGTCTGCTCGGCGGCCACCACCCACAGCGGGCCGGGGCCGCGCAGGGCGGCCTCGGTGTTGGTCGATCCGGCGCGGTCGAGGTGGACGCGGCCGGCCCCCGCGAGGCTACTGGACAAGCGCCGTCGCCGCGGCGGCCGCCACCGGCTCGATCCCGAAGAGGTTCACGATGCCGACGAGCATGACCGCCGCGCCCGCCATCAGCATCGCCCATTGCGCCGGGGCCATCGGGGTTTCGACGCCATCGAGCTCGCGCCCGAAGTACATGAAGTAGACGATGCGCAGGTAGTAGAACGCCCCGATCACCGACGCGACCGCGCCCGCAACGGCAAGCCACACCATCCCGCCATCGACCGCCGCCTGGAACACGCCGAACTTGGCGAAGAAGCCCAGCATCGGCGGCACGCCCGCGAGGCTGAACAGCAGCACCAGCATCGCCAGCGCCTTGCCGGGCTCGCGCCGGGCGTAGAGGTTCAGGCTGTCGATGTCGGTCACCGGGCGGCCGTCCCGCTCCATCGCCAGCACGAAGGCGAAGGTCGCGACGTTCATGGTGACGTAGACGCCCATGTAGATCAGCATCGCCTGCACGCCCTGCGCCGTGCCGACCGCCAGCCCCATCAGCGCGAAGCCCATGTGGCCGATCGAGGAATAGGCCATCAGCCGCTTGATGTCGCGCTGCCCGATCGCGGCGATGGAGCCGAGGAACATGCTCGCCACCGACAAGGCGGCGATGACCTGGCCCCAGTCGCCGGGGATCGTGCCGAAGGCGTCCCAGACCAGCCGCGCCATCAGCGCCATGGCCGCGACCTTGGGCGCGGTGGCGAAGAAGGCGGTGACGGGCGTGGGGCTGCCTTCGTAGACGTCGGGCGTCCACATGTGGAAGGGCGCGGCGCTGACCTTGAACCCGAGCGCGGCGAGCATGAAGACCAGCCCGAACAAGAGGCCCAGCGGCACCTCGCCCTGCCCCAGCGTCGACAGGATCCCCGCGAACTGTGTCGTGCCCGCATAGCCGTAGGTCAGCGACGCGCCGTAAAGATACAGCCCCGACGACAGCGCGCCGAGCACGAAGTATTTCAGCCCGGCTTCCGTCGACTTCGGGCTGTCGCGCCGCAGCGCGGCCACGACGTAGAGTGACAGCGACAGAAGCTCCAGCCCCATGTAGAGGACGATCAGGTCGCCCGCGCTGACCATCACCATCGCGCCGACGGTGGCGAGAGCGATCAGGATCGGGAACTCGAAGCGCAGCAGGTCGCGGCGGATCATGTAGTCGAGGCTCATGACCATGACCGCGGCACCCGACACCAGGATCGTGATCTTGGCGAAGCGCGCGAAGGCGTCGTCGACGAACATGGCCGAAAAGGCCGTCCGCGCGCCGTCGCCCGCAAGCCCGATCCAGGCCGCGAGCGCCAGCATCGCGCCCGCGGTGGTCCAGACGAGCAGCGGGGCCGTGCGGTCCTTGCCGGTCGAGACGCCGAACATCAGCGCAGCCATGGCGAAGCCCGCCAGCAGCACCTCGGGCAGGACGGTCTGGAAATCGGCGGCGGTCATGGCATTGCCTCGACGGCGGCGACCCGGGTGGCCGCATCGGCGGCCAGGTCGGCGCGATAGTCGGTGACGAGCGCGCCCACGGACGGCCCGATGATGTCGGTGACGAGGCCGGGGTAGAGGCCCAGGATCAGCACGGCGGCGACGAGCGGGGCGAAGATCGCGCGCTCGCGCCGCCCCATGTCGGTGATGGTGCGCAGGGATTCCTTCACCAGATCGCCGAAGACGACCCGGCGATACAGCCACAGCGCATAGGCGGCCGACAGGATGACGCCGGTGGTGGCGACGAGCGCGACCCAGGTGTCGACCTGGAAGATCCCCGTCAGCGTCAGGAACTCGCCCACGAAGCCGCTCGTGCCCGGCAGGCCCACGTTCGCCATGGTGAAGAACATGAACACCAGCGCATAGGCGGGCATCCGGTTCACGAGACCCCCGTAGGCGTCGATGTCGCGGGTGTGCATCCGGTCGTAGATGACGCCGACGAGCAGGAACAGCGCGCCCGAGATGAAGCCGTGCGAGATCATCTGGAAGATCGCGCCGTCGATCCCCTGCTGGTTCGCGGCGAAGATGCCCATGGTGACGAAGCCCATGTGCGCGACCGACGAATAGGCGATCAGCTTCTTCATGTCGGTCTGCGCCAGCGCCACGAGCGAGGTATAGACGATGGCGATGGCCGACAGCCAGAACACCAGCGGCGCGAGGAGGTCGGAGGCCACCGGGAACATCGGCAGCGAGAACCGCAGGAAGCCGTAGCCGCCCATCTTCAGAAGGATCGCCGCCAGCACCACCGACCCCGCCGTCGGCGCCTGGACGTGCGCGTCGGGCAGCCAGGTGTGCACCGGCCACATCGGCATCTTGACGGCAAAGCTCGCGAAGAATGCGAGCCACAGCAGCGTCTGCACGCCGCCGGGGACGGCGACGCCCAGCACCGTCAGCGTCTCGGACGGGAAGGCCGTGGTCAGGAGCGAGGTCTCGCAGCCGCCGATGCAGGTCGTGCCCGCCTGGACATACATCGCGATCATCGCGACCAGCATCAGGACCGAGCCGAGGAAGGTGTAGAGGAAGAACTTGAACGACGCGTAGATGCGGTCCTTGCCGCCCCAGATGCCGATGATGAGGAACATCGGGATCAGCCCGGCCTCGAAGAACAGGTAGAAGAGCACGAGGTCGAGCGCCGCGAAGACGCCGATCATCAGCGTCTCCAGGAGCAGGAAGGCGATCATGTATTCCTTGACGCGCGTGGTCACGTCCCAGGCCGAGAGGATCACGAGCGGCATCAGCACCGTCGTCAGCATGACGAACAGGATCGAGATCCCGTCGACGCCCATCCGGTAGTTGAGGCCGAAGATCCACTCGGCCTCCTCGACGAACTGGAAGCCGGGGTCGGCGGGGTCGAAGCCGACGAGGAGGAAGATCGACAGCAGGAACGTGGCGGTCGTGGCAAACAGCGCCGCCCACTTGGCGTTCATCTGCGCCGCCGGGTCGTCGCCGCGCAGGAACAGCGCGAGCACCAGCGCCGCCATGGCGGGCAGAAAGGTGACGATGGAAAGCAGGTTGTCCATGGCTCAGTTTCCGCCCAGCGTCATCCAGGTCACCAGCAGCGCGATCCCGATCACCATCGCGAAGGCATAGGTGAAGATGTAGCCCGACTGCGCCCGCCCCGCGAGCCGGGTGAAGAAGGGGATGATCCCCAGCGCCACGCCGTTGATCGACCCGTCGATCACGTCGCCGTCGCCACGCTTCCACAGGAAGCCCGCCAGCCGGCGGGCCGGGCCGACGATGAGGACGGCGTAGATCTCGTCGAAATACCACTTGTTCAGCAGGAAGTTGTAGAGCGGTGCCTGTTGCCGCGCGAGGATCCCCGGCAGCTCCGGCCGGCGGATGTAGAACTGGAACGCAAGTGCCAGGCCCAGCAGCATGGCCACGAAGGGCGAGACCTTCACCCAGGTCGGGACCTCGTGCGCTTCGGCGATGATGCGGTTGCCCTCGCGCATGTGGATCGCGCCCTGCGGGGCGGCGCCGGTCACCGCGATGGGGCCGGTCGCGGCGGCGGCACCGGGCGCGGCCGCGGCGGGGGCCTCGGC
>CAZNPW010000076.1:0-11385 GCA_964575185.1 uncultured Exiguobacterium sp. | reverse complement strand
GCGGTTTCGGCAACTACTTCATGCCGCTGCAGATCGGCGCGCCGGACATGGCCTTCCCGCGGATGAACAACCTGAGCTACTGGCTGTTCGTCGCGGGGTCGTCGCTGGCGATCGCCTCGCTCTTCGCACCGGGCGGGGGCGGCAGCCTCACCACCGGGGCGGGCGTCGGCTGGGTGCTCTACCCGCCGCTGTCGACCACGGCCGAGGGCGGCTACGCGATGGACCTCGCCATCTTCGCCGTGCACCTGTCGGGCGCCTCGTCGATCCTCGGCGCGATCAACATGATCACGACCTTCCTGAACATGCGCGCGCCCGGCATGACGATGCACAAGGTGCCGCTCTTCGCCTGGTCGATCTTCGTGACCGCCTGGCTGATCCTGCTCGCGCTGCCCGTCCTCGCGGGCGCCATCACCATGCTGCTGACCGACCGCAACTTCGGCACGACGTTCTTCACGCCCGCCGGCGGCGGCGACCCGGTGCTGTATCAGAACATCCTGTGGTTCTTCGGCCACCCCGAGGTCTACATCATCATCCTGCCCGCCTTCGGCATCATCAGCCACGTCATCTCCACCTTCAGCCGCAAGCCGATCTTCGGCTACCTGCCGATGGTCTACGCGATGGTGGCGATCGGCGTGCTGGGGTTCGTCGTCTGGGCGCACCACATGTACACCTCGGGCCTGTCGCTGACGCAGCAATCCTACTTCATGCTCGCCACGATGGTCATCGCGGTGCCCACGGGGATCAAGATCTTCTCGTGGATCGCCACGATGTGGGGCGGGTCGATCGAGTTCAAGACGCCGATGCTCTGGGCGCTCGGCTTCCTGTTCCTGTTCACGGTGGGCGGCGTGACCGGCATCGTGCTGAGCCAGGCGGCGATCGACCGGGTCTACCACGACACCTATTACGTGGTCGCCCACTTCCACTACGTGATGAGCCTCGGCGCGGTGTTCGGCATCTTCGCGGGCATCTACTACTGGATCGGCAAGATGTCGGGCCGCCAGTATCCCGAATGGGCGGGCAAGACGCACTTCTGGATGATGTTCATCGGCTCGAACCTGACCTTCTTCCCGCAGCACTTCCTGGGCAACCAGGGCATGCCGCGGCGCTACATCGACTACCCGGAAGCCTTCGCCCTGTGGAACTACGTGTCGTCCATCGGGGCCTTCGTCTCCTTCGCGTCCTTCGTGTTCTTCATCGGCGTCGTCTTCTACACGCTGCGCTACGGTCGCCGGGTGACCGAGGCCAACTACTGGAACGAATACGCCGACACGCTGGAATGGACCCTGCCGTCGCCCCCGCCCGAACACACGTTCGAACAGCTGCCCAAGCGCTCCGACTGGGACAGGTCGCACGCCCACTGAGCGGGGCCGGAACTTACAGCAAGGCCCCGGAGCGATCCGGGGCCTTTCGCATGAGGTCGCGATGCCCGCCGAATGGCTGACCCCCGAAGGCGCGCCCGAGCAGCGCCTCCACCTGTGGCCCCATCGGTCGCTGACGAACCGGGGGTTCGTCTGGTTCATGGGCGGGACCGTCGCGCTGATCGCCTTCCCCGCGCTGCTCTTCACCGGCCACGCGGCGCTGTGGTTCCTGATCCTGCCCGCGCTCGGCGTGGTGGCGCTGGTCTGGTGGGCGCTGCGGCGGTCCACCCGCGACGGCGAGGTGCTGGAGGAGCTGGTCCTGACCCGCAATCTCGCCCGGCTGACCCGCACCGGCCCGCACGGCGCACGGGCCGAATGGCAGGCCAACCCGCACTGGGTGCGGGTGACCGACCACGCGACCGGCGGCCCGGTGCTGCATTACGTCACCCTGACCGGCGGCGGGCGCGAGGTCGAGATCGGGGCCTTCCTGTCCGAAGACGAGCGCATCGCGCTCGCCCGGGAGTTGCGCACCCGGCTCGCGGCGTTGCGCTAGCCGCCGATCCCCGCGCGCATCAGCGCCCGGCGCAGGGGTGCCAGGCCGTGCAGCGCGCGCAAGCCGGCCATCCGCAGGTCGCGCAGCGGCGCGGGGGCGGCCATGCTCGCCCGGTTCAGCGCGTCGATCCCGGCGGCGCGCAGCAGGTGATCGGGCTGCCGCGCCCGGACATAGGCGCGCAGCATCTCGGCGCTTCCCGGCGCGTGCCGCCCGGCCAGCCGCACCAGAGCGCCGATGTCGGCCAGCGACATGTTCAGCCCCTGCGCGCCGATCGGCGGCACCACATGCGCGGCCTCGGCCACCAGCGCCGTGCGCTGCGCGGTCAGGCGGCGGGCGATCTGGGTGACGACCGGCCAGGCGTCGCGGCGCGAGGCGAGCGTCAACGGCCCCAGCAGGCCCGCCGACCGCGCCGTCGCCTCGGCGGCGAAGGCTGCGTCGGGCAGGTCGCGCAGGCGGTCCGCCTCCGCGCTCCGCGCCATCCAGACGACCGCGGAACAGGGTTGCCCGTCGCGGTCGGGCAGCGGCACGAGCGTGAAGGGCCCGCCCGTCCGGTGCACCTCGACCGAGACGTTGCCGTGCGGCACCGGGTGGGTCACCGCGAAGGTCAGCGCCGTCTGGCCATAGTCGATGCGCCGCACGCCGATCCCCACCGCCTGCCGCACCGGCGAGCCGCGCCCGTCGGCCGCGACCAGCAGCCGCGCCGCCGCGCGCGTGCCGTCCGACAGGGTGACGAAGGCCCCATCCTCGCGCGTGACGACCCCCGCGGTGGCGACGCCGGGGCGGAACGTCACGTCCGGCAACTCGGCCAGCCGCGCCACCATCTCGCGCCGCAGAAGCCAGTTGGGCAGGTTCCAGCCGAAGGGTGCGTCACCCGCGTCGGCCGCGTCGAAGTCGCGGACCAGCCGCGCCGCGCCGTCGGGCCCGCCCGCATCGACGATCCGCATCACCTGCAGCGCCGTCGCGTGCGGCGCGAGCCGCGGCCAGAGGCCCGCGGCCTCCAGCACCGCGACCGACGGCTGCAGGAGCGCGGTGGTGCGCAGGTCCGCGCCCGGGTCGGCGGGTCCGGTCACGGGCGGCGCGGGGTCGACGACCAGCACGCGGCAGCCGACGCTGCCGAAGGCCGCGGCCGCCGTCAGGCCCGCGACCCCGCCGCCCGAAATCAGGATGTCGATCTCCATGCGCCGGATATGGCGCGCCAACGGCCCGCGGCCAGGCGGCAATCGGCCGCGCGGCAGGGCCTGCAGGAGGGCCGCCAGCCGCCGCTAGCCGGCAGGTCCCGGCGTCCGGGTTCTCGTCCCTTCTACTTTCCGTCGTGCAGACCGTGGACCGTCTTGTCCCAGTAGAAGGGCTTGACCAGCAGTTCCCACAGCGCCTTCAGCCCGGACAGGGCGGCGAGGGGAAAGTAGACGTGCATCGTCAGCGCCCAGGGCCAGGCCAGCCGGTGCGTGCTGCGCTTCAGCCCGAGGATGCAGACGGCCAGCGTGACCGCCTCGCAGGCAATCAGGTAGGCGGGCAGCGTCCACAGCAGGTGGGGCGGCAGCGCCTCCATCAGCGGATGCCCGGGGACCAGCAGCGCGAGCCACAGCGTCAGCAGGACCGGGCCGGACAGGAGGTGCAGCATGGTGGTCAGGAACAGCACCTGGAACCCCAGGAACCGCCAGGTCCCCAGATCGCGCCACAGCCGCCAGGGGTTCTTCATGTGCACGGCCCAGGTCATCGCGTAGCCCTTGATCCAGCGCGAGCGCTGCTTGATCCAGGGGATCATCCGGCAGTTGGCCTCCTCGCCCGTCACCGTGTCGATCACTTCCGTCCGCCAGCCGTGGCGCGCCAGCCGCAGGCCGAGGTCGGCATCCTCGGTCACGTTGTGCGCGTCCCAGGCGCCGAGGCGCTCCAGCACGTCGCGGCGGAAGAAGAGCGTGGTTCCGCCCAGGGGCACCGGCAGGCCCAGCCGCTCGATCCCCGGCAGGATCACCCGGAACCAGGCCGCGTATTCGATCGTGAAGCAGCGGGCGAGCCAGTTCGTCGTCGTGTTGGTGTAGGCGAGCACCCCCTGCAGGCAGGCGACATCGGGCGGGGCCGCGGCGAAGCGGGCGGCGATCCGGTGCAGCTGGTCGGGCGCGGGCGTATCCTCGGCGTCGTAGATGCCGACGATGCTGCCGCGCGCGACGCTCAGCGCGTGGTTCAGCGCCCGCGGCTTGGTGCGCGGGCGGCCGTCGGGGACCACGACGACCCGCATCCAGTCGGGCAGCCGCGCCTTCGCGAGCGCCGCGCGGGTGCCCGCATCGTCGGCCTCCACCGCGATCAGCACGTCGAGCTTCTCGCGCGGCCAGTCGATGCGGGCGAGCCGCCGCACCAGCCGCGGCGCGATCGCCTCCTCCTTGTAGAGCGCCACGATGATCGAGATCACCGGCAGATCCTCCGGCGTCCGGCTTTCGCGGACGCGCGGCCGCCGGTCGGCGACCACCGCCGCGATCCTGAGCGCGGTCTGCAGGCCGAGCAGCGTGCAGCTGAGCAGGATCAGCCCGAGATAGGCCCCGGTCGGGTCGGCCAGGACGAAGAGCGCCAGCATGACGAGGGCGGGAATCAGCACCAGACGGATCGCGAGCGGGCTCCACCCCCGGCAGCTGAAGGCGAGCGGCACGCGCCGTTCGGCCCGCCGCCCGAGCGCCCGCCCGCAGCGGTCGAGCACCAGCGCCTCGATCCGCGCGGCGGGGGCGCGGCGCAGGATTAGCGGGCCGGTCAGCCCGGTCAGCGCCCGCACCTCCTCCGCCGGCCGCGGACGCGCCGTCAGCACGACCGTCGCGGCCCCCGCGCGGGCGACCGGCAGAAGCCGTTCGCGCAGGCAGAGCTCCGGCGGGACCTGGGCCATCACGCGGGCGTCGGGCGCAGGCAGCGGGCCTGCCGCGGGAAACGGCAGGATCACCGCCGGGGCCGCCAGCGGCACCCTGACCCGTTCCGTCACCCGTGCAAGCTGGATCGCCACGCCATCCCCCCCTCGTCCGCCGCGCGACCCTAGGCGACCGAGGGTTAAGGCCGGGTTAAGCGCCCCCGGCCCTCCGGGCCTGCATCGCGGCGGCGAAGCGCGCGAACAGGTAGGCGCTGTCCTGCGGCCCGGGGCTCGCCTCGGGGTGATACTGCACGCTGAACACCGCCCGGTCGGCGAGCCTTATGCCGCAGTTCGACCCGTCGAACAGGCTGACATGCGTCTCGATCACGCCCGCGGGCAGGGTCTGGCTGTCCACGGTGAAGCCGTGGTTCATCGACGTGATCTCGACGCGGCCGGTCTCCATGTCCTTGACCGGGTGGTTCGCGCCGTGGTGGCCGTGGTTCATCTTGACCGTCCGCGCCCCCAGCGCCAGCGCCAGCATCTGGTGGCCGAGGCAGATGCCGAAGACCGGCAGGTCGCGGTCGAGCACGCCTTGGATCATCGGCACGGCATAGGCGCCGGTCGCCGCCGGGTCGCCGGGCCCGTTCGACAGGAACACGCCCTCGGGCGACAGGGCCAGCACCTCCTCTGCCGTGGCGGTCGCGGGCAGGACCGTGACCTCGCAGCCGACGCTGGCCAGGCAGCGCAGGATGTTGCGCTTGGCCCCGTAGTCGACCGCGACCACGCGCAGCCCCGGCCCCTGCCGCCGCCCGTGCCCGCCCGGCCAGGCCCAGCGCGTCTCGTCCCAGCGGTAGCTCTGCGCGCAGGTCACGTCCCGCGCGAGGTCGAGGCCGACAAGGCCCTTCCACGCCCGCGCGCGCGCGACCAGCGCGCCGATGTCGAAGCGCCCCTCCGGGTCGTGCGCCAGCGCCACATGCGGCGCGCCCTGCTGGCGGATCGCGCGGGTCAGCCGCCGGGTGTCGATCCCGCCGATGCCGATCCGGCCCCGCGCGGCCAGCCAGTCGGTCAGCCGGCCGTTGGCGCGCCAGTTCGACGGCGCGGTCGGGTCCCACTTCACCACCATCCCGGCGGCGACCGGGTCCGCCGTCTCGTCGTCCTCGGGGTTCACGCCGACGTTGCCGACATGGGGGAAGGTGAAGGTCACGACCTGGCCCGCGTAGCTCGGGTCGGTCATGATCTCCTGATAGCCGGTCATCGCGGTGTTGAAGACGAGCTCCGCCACCGTCTCGCCCGTGGCCCCGAAGCCCGTGCCGGTGAAGACGCTGCCGTCGGACAAAGCGAGACAGGCCGTGGGCTTCGGCGGGGGCATGGGCTGTCCTTTCGGGCCGGTCGCGGTTCCCTAAGCCCGCGCGCGCGGGGGGTCAAGGCAGGCGGCGTTTGTGCTTTGCGCCCCGCCGCCCTATATCGCCCGGGCAATCGAAAGGTGCCCCCGATGTCCCTGCGCGACCGCCTGCAGACCGCCCTGAAGGAGTCGATGAAGGCCCGCGACGCCGACCGCACCTCGACGCTGCGGCTGGTCAACGCCGCGATCAAGGACCGCGAGATCGCCGCCCGCGGCGACGGCGGGGCCGAGGTCGGCGATGCCGAGATCACCGCGATCATGGGCAAGCTGGTCAAGCAGCGGCAGGAAAGCGCCCGCGCCTACGAGGAAGGCGGGCGGCTGGAGCTTGCCGCGAAGGAACTGGCCGAGATCAGGGTGATCGAGGACTTCCTGCCCCGCCAGCTCGACGCCGCCGAGGTGGAGGCCGCGATCGCCGCCGCCATCGCATCGGTCGGCGCGGCCGGCATCCGCGACATGGGCCGGGTCATGGCCGAACTGAAGGCGCGCTACACCGGCCAGATGGACTTCGGCGCGGTGGGGCCGATGGTGAAGGCGCGGCTGGCCTGAGCCCTTCGCCGAAGAAGGCCGACGCGCGCTGCGCGCGACGGCCGGGCTGCGCGCAGGCTGCGAGAACCGCTAGATCGATAGCCTCCCCGCCATCGCCCCCGCGCCTTGCGTCCCCCGCTCGCGGTAGGGCGTCGTCTTGTAATGCGCGCGGTAGCACTTGCTGAAATGCGACGGGCTCGCGAAGCCGCAGGCGAGCGCCACGTTGATCACGCTCATGTCGGTCTGCAGAAGCAGGTTGCGCGCCTTCTGCAGGCGCAGTTCCATGTAGTAGCGTTTCGGCGAGCGGCTGAGGTAGCGCGCGAACAGGCGTTCGAGCTGGCGGGTCGACATGCCGACGTCCTCGGCCAGGTCGGCGGGGGACATCGGGTCCTCGATGTTGGCCTCCATCATGTGGATGACCTGCGAGAGCTTGGGGTGCCGCACGCCGATGCGCGTCGGCACCGACAGGCGCTGGGTGTCCTGGTCGGTGCGGATCGTGGCGTAGATCATCTGGTCGGCGACCTCGGCCGCGATGTCCTCGCCGTGGTCCTGGGCGATGATCTTCAGCATCATGTCGATGCTGCTGATCCCGCCCGCGGTCGACCAGCGGTTGCCGTCCATCACGTAGACCGATTTCGACAGGTTGACCTCGGGAAACTCCTCGGCAAAGCCGTCGTGGTTCTCCCAATGGATCGTCGCGCGGCGGCCGTCCAGAAGCCCGGCCCGCGCCAGCGCCAGCGCCCCGGTGCAGAGGCCGCCGATCGTCACCCCGCGCCGCGCCTCGCGCCGGAGCCAGCCGATGACGCCGCGCGTCGCCGCGTGCTGGATGTCGACCCCGCCGCAGACGAGGATGGTGTCGTGGTGGTCGACCTCGTCCAGCCCCATGTCGAGCCGGAAGGTCACGCCGTTGGAGCAGGTCTTCTCCCCCCCGCCCTCGCCCGCCAGCACCCAGGCATAGGCCTCGCGGCCGAGGACATGGTTGACCAGCCGCAGGGGCTCGATCGCGCCGGCGAAGTTGATCATGGTGAAGCGGTCGAGCAGCAGGAACACGAAGCGCCGGGGCCGGTCCCCCTGCGGCTGGCTCGCGGCGCGGACGGGCTGCATCTGCATGATTGCGACCTGGCTGTGTCGGTTCCGGGCCCATACTGCACCGAAACGCGCCGCCCGCAAGGGCCGCTCCGGTCGCTCGTGCCGCGCCGAACGCCCGCGTTGCACCCTGTGCCCGGCCCGCCTATAAGCCCGCGCGACGAAAGCAGGGAGACGGCCATGACCAAGGGCTGGAGCAAGTCGGACTGGCGCGCCAAGGGGCGGGTGCAGATGCCCGACTATCCCGATGCCGCGGCCCTGCAGGCGGTCGAGGCGCAGCTGGCCAAATACCCCCCGCTCGTCTTCGCGGGCGAGGCGCGGAAGCTGAAGAAGCAGCTGGCCCTCGCCGCCGAAGGAAAGGCGTTCCTGCTGCAGGGCGGCGACTGCGCCGAGAGCTTCGCCGAGTTCAGCGCCGACAACATCCGCGACACCTTCCGCGTGATGCTCCAGATGGCCGTGGTGCTGACCTATGCGGCGAAGGTGCCAGTCATCAAGGTGGGCCGGATGGCGGGGCAGTTCGCCAAGCCCCGCTCGGCCGCGACCGAGGTCGTGGGGGGCGTGGAGCTGCCCTCCTACCGCGGTGACATCATCAACGGCTTCGACTTCGACGAAGCCAGCCGCAGGCCCGACCCCGCCCGGATGCTGCAGGCCTACACCCAGGCCGCGGCGAGCCTGAACCTCTTGCGCGCGTTCAGCACCGGCGGCTACGCCGACATCCACCGGGTGCATTCCTGGACGCTAGGTTTTGCGGAACACGACAAGGCCGACCGCTACCGGGAGCTGTCGAACCGCATCTCGGATGCGCTCGATTTCATGAACGCGGCCGGCGTGAACGCGGAGAGCGCGCATGATCTGGCGACGGTGGATTTCTACACCAGCCACGAGGCGCTGCTGCTGGAATACGAGGAGGCGCTCTGCCGGATCGACTCCATTACTGGTATGCCGGTGGCGGGGTCGGGGCACATGCTGTGGATCGGCGACCGGACGCGGCAACCCGACGGCGCGCATGTGGAGTTCTGCCGGGGCGTGCAGAACCCCATCGGGCTGAAATGCGGGCCGACGACGACGGCGGAGGACCTCAAGCTGCTGATGGCGAAGCTCAATCCGGGCAACGAGCCGGGCCGGCTGACGCTGATCGCGCGGTTCGGCGCGGGCCGCGTGGGCGAGCATCTGCCGCGGCTGATCCGCACGGTGCGCGAGGAGGGGGCGGCGGTCGTGTGGTCCTGCGACCCCATGCACGGCAACACGATCAAGGCCGCAAGTGGTTACAAGACAAGGCCTTTCGACAGCGTGTTGCGCGAGGTGCGCGAGTTCTTCGGGGTCCACAAGGCCGAAGGCACGGTGCCCGGGGGGGTGCATTTCGAGATGACGGGGCAGGACGTGACCGAATGCACCGGGGGGCTGCGGGCGGTGACGGACGAGGATCTCTCCTCGCGCTACCACACCGCCTGCGACCCCCGGCTGAACGCGAGCCAGTCGCTGGAACTCGCCTTCCTGGTGGCCGAGGAGCTGACGGCGGCGCGCGTGGGCGAGCGGCGGGTGGCGCTTTAAGGGGCCGCACGAGACGCAGGATTAACCGGGGTTTTTTCCGGTTTGCCGATGTCTTCCGCGCGTCTTCCGAACGTCTTCCGGGCGTCTTCCGCTGCGGGGGCCGGACGGGGCGTTAACCAGGCCCCGCGAATCGGTCATTGCGGCAGGTCGCCAGGGGGCGGCAGGTCGATCCGCCCTTCGGCCACCGCCCGGTCGACGCCGTCGGCGGCGGACAGGCGGGGCAAGAGGCTTTCCTCGCCATGGCCGAAGATGACGCCGATCTCGGGCAAGGTCGTCTCGACCGTCATCCCCATGCGGGTCAGCGACGTGCCGACCGCGTCGGTCCGGTGCGTCGCCGCGACGATGACCTTGATGGCGATCCGGGCCATGGCGTCAGGATAGGGCCGCGGCAGGGTCGGCGCCAGCCCCCGGCGCCTGCGCCAGGCCCGCGCCCGCGTCGCGGCGTGGCAGGCGGAGGGGGCGGGCGGTGGCGACAAGCCGGTCCCACAGCGCCTGGCCGCGCAGGGCGGGGTCGCTTTCGGCCCAGAGTGCCGCGAGGCCCGCGACATGCGGGCAGGCCATCGAGGTGCCGCGCAGGATGCGGTAGACCTCGGGGCGCGGGTAGGCCGACAGGATCCCGACGCCGGGCGCGGCGAGGTCGACCTCACCCCCCGACGGGTTGACGCCGCCGGAGGAGAACTCGGCCACCGCGAGGCGCTGGTCGAGCGCGCCGACCGCCATGATCGAGGCCGAGTTCGCGGGTGCCCCCACCGGCGCGATGTGGCCGTAGCGGCGCGAGGAGTCGTTGCCTGCCGCCGCGACGATCAGCGACCCGCGGTCGAGCGCGAGGCGGCCGATGCGTTCGTAGTCGGGCGATGGGCCTTCGCCGTCGCGCACGGCGCGGCCGAGCGATATCGAGATGACCGCGCAGCCGGTAGAGATCGCCCAGAGCATGCCCGCCAGGATGTCGCGCTCGCGCCCTGCCCCGCTGTCGCCCAGGACCTTGGCGACATGGAGCCGCGCCCCGGAGGCGACGCCGTAGCGCGGCGTGTTGCCCTGTGCCCCCGGCCCCGCCGCCGTGCCCGCGCAATGGGTGCCGTGGCCGTTCACGTCCTGCACCTGTTCGTTCGGGACGAAGGACTGCGCCACGATCTCGCGCCCGGCGAAGTCGGGGTGGCCGAGGTCGAGCCCGGTGTCGAGGACCGCGACCCCGACCCCCGCGCCGGTGAAGGGCGCGCGGTCGGCCCCGGTCGCCTGCACGCCCCAGGTGGCGGCGGCGCTGTCGGCGAAGGTGTCGAGCGCGAACATCCAGAACTCGGGCCGCACCTCGGCGACCTCGTCGGCCGCACGCAGCCGGTCGCGGGCGCGCGCCTCGGTCCCGTCGGGCAGGATGGCGATGCCGGCCATGTCGAGCAGCATCGCCGGCACGTCGTCGGGCACGTCGGCGGGGCGTTCGGCGGTGGCCGACAGCGACGCGACGCCGCTACCCAGCAGATCGTGCAGGCGGCGCGCCTGGCGGGCGTGGTCGACGCCGGCGCGGAAGGTCACGACCAGCCCGCCGGTCGGGCGGGGGCGCAGGGCGTCGAGCAGGGGGTGGGTCATGGCGGGGCTCCTTCCGCCGGTCTTAGGCGGAAGGCGCGGGCCTGTCACCCGGCCCCGGCGCGACCGGCGCGCGCTTGCCGGGGGGCGGCTGCGGGGGGTGGGGGACACGATGTCTTCGAAGACATCGTGCCGGAGCCTTCGAAGGCTCCGGCGCGGAGTTTTCGAAAACTCCGCTGTCCTGTGCGGATCAGTTCCGCGCGCGGTCGACCATCCTGCCCTTGCCGATCCAGGGCATCATCGCGCGGAGCTTCTCGCCGACGCGCTCGATCTGGTGTTCGTCGTTGATCCGGCGGGTGGCCTTGAACATCGGCTGGCCGACGGCGTTTTCCTGCATGAAGTCGCGGACGAAGCGGCCGGTCTGGATGTCGCGCAGGACGGCCTTCATGCGGGCCTTGGTCTCGTCATAGGGCAGGATGCGCGGGCCGCTGACGTATTCGCCGTATTCGGCGGTGTTGCTGATCGAGTAGTTCATGTTGGCGATGCCGCCCTCGTAGATCAGGTC
>CAZNPW010000075.1:0-12187 GCA_964575185.1 uncultured Exiguobacterium sp. | reverse complement strand
GAGTGCATGCCGCGGATGTCCTCGGGCGCGGTCTCGCGGCGGACGAGGATGCAGGGCTCGCCCCGCGCGGCGCCGGCCTGCGCGGCGGTGGCCGAAAACACGATGCGCCCGGTGGCGGCACCGGGACTTGCGGCGATGCCGCGGGCGATCACGTCGCGGGGGCCGCGGGGATCGACCTGGGGGTGCAGGAGCTCGCCCAGCGCGCGGGGCTCGACGCGCAGGACGGCCTCGTCCCGGCTGATGATGCCGTCGTCGGCCAGCGCCACCGCGATGCGGAGCGCGGCGCGCGACGACCGCTGCACCTTGACCGCGTCGAGCACGGCAAGCTGGCCGTCCTCGATGGTGAACTCCACCTGCATCTCCTCGCGCAGGCGGGCGCGGCAGGTGACGCCGTAGCCGAGCAGCCGCGCGAAGACCTCGGGCGCCACGTCCTGCAGCGAGGGGCCGCGCGGGTCGTGGGTGAGGTAGAGGGCCTCGGTGCGCGTCAGCGCGTCGCGGCCCTGGCTCTGGCCGAGGTAGCGGCCGGTGATCTGCGGCTGCCCGGTGACCGGATCGACGCACTGGATCACGCCCGACCCGCTGGTCCCCTGCCCGATCCCCTGCGCCATGGCCTGCACGACGAGGCCGAGGCCCGCCCCCGCCGGCGCGCCCTTGGCCTGGCGGAGGAGGCGCGCCGTCGTCCCCTCCCAGGCGCGGGCCATCTGGCGCAGCACTTCGGAAAGCTGCCGCGCGGGGTCTTCGGGAAAGTCCTCGTCGGTCTCGTCGCGGTAGGCGCGCAGCGCCTCCTGCACCGCCGCCGCATCGGGGGTCGTCTGCGCGAAGCGCTCGGGGTCGAGCCGCGCCACGTGGATCGCGTAGGTCTGGATGAACCGCAGCCAGATCGCATCCGCGGCCCGCGTGCCGTGGCGCTGCGTCAGGCTCGCGTGGCGGGCCGGGTTCATGCCGATGTTCAGGAGCGTCGCGGGGCCGCCCCAGTCGGGGTTCTCCGGGCTCGGCCGCACGCTGACCAGCGGCGCGTCGCCGAAATGCGCGAGGATCGCGGCCGTATCGGTGCGGTGGCCGGCGGCGATGGCGCGCACGGTGGTGGCGGGCAGCGCCACGGTCAGCGGCACGGGCAGGTCCAGCCGGACCAGCCGCTGCAGGCATTTGGCCCGCCAGCCGTGCCCCTGCGCGGTGATCGCCGCGCCCGGCGTCACCAGCGCGAAATCGGGCTGCGGGTCGTGTTTCTGCACTGCGGCAATCCCTTCGGTCTGGCAGCATAGACGGCTGCGGACGTCTGGCAAGGCCCGGCCCCTTGCAGGCTGCGGGCCGGAAGCCTAAGCCCGCCACATGACCCAGCACGACCGCCTGCTCATCATCGACTTCGGCAGCCAGGTGACGCAGCTGATCGCGCGGCGCCTGCGCGAGTTGCGCGTCTACTGCGAGATCCACCCGTTCAACCGGGTGGATGATGCCTTCCTTGCGGGTTTCGCGCCGAAGGCGATCATCTTTTCGGGCGGGCCCGCCAGCGTCTTTGCCGACGGCGCGCCGATGCCCCCCGCCGGGGTGTTCGAGCTGGGCGTGCCGATCCTCGGCATCTGCTACGGCCAGCAGGTGATGATGCACCTGCTCGGCGGCCGGGTCGAACGCGGCCACGGCACCGCGGAGTTCGGCCGTGCCTACGTCAGCCCCACGCAGGCCCGCGACCCGATCCTCGACGGCTGGTTCGGCGACGGGCGCGAGCAGGTCTGGATGAGCCATGGCGACCACGTGGCGGACCTTGCCCCGGGGTTCGCGGTGCTCGGCACCAGCCCCAACGCCCCCTTCGCCATCACCGCCGACCCCGCGCGGCACTTCTACGCCGTGCAGTTCCACCCGGAGGTCCACCACACGCCCAAGGGCGCGCGGCTGTACGAGAACTTCGTGCGGCTGGCGGGGTTTTCGGGCGACTGGACGATGGGGGCCTACCGCGGGGAGGCCGTCGCGAAGATCCGTGCCCAGGTCGGCGGAGGGCGGGTCATCTGCGGCCTGTCGGGCGGCGTCGACTCCTCGGTCGCGGCGGTCCTGATCCACGAGGCGATCGGCGACCGCCTCACCTGCGTGTTCGTGGACCACGGGCTGCTGCGCGAAGGCGAGGCCCGCGAGGTCGTGACCATGTTCCGCGACCACTACAACATCCCGCTGGTCCATGCCGACGAACGCGCGCTGTTCCTGGGCGCGCTGGCCGGCGTCGACGACCCGGAGGTCAAGCGCAAGACGATCGGGCGGCTCTTCGTCGAGGTGTTCGAGCGCCACGCCGGGGCCGTTGGCGGCGCGCAGTTCCTGGCGCAGGGGACCTTGTATCCCGACGTGATCGAGAGCGTGTCGGTGTCCGGCGGGCCGTCCGCCACGATCAAGAGCCACCACAACGTCGGCGGCCTGCCCGAAAGGATGGGGATGCGGCTGGTGGAGCCGCTGCGCGAGCTGTTCAAGGACGAGGTCCGCGCCCTGGGGCGGGAACTCGGCCTGCCCGAGGCCTTCGTCCGCCGCCACCCCTTCCCCGGCCCGGGCCTCGCCATCCGCTGCCCGGGCGAGGTGACGGAGGAGAAGCTCGCGATCCTGCGGCGGGCGGATGCGGTGTATCTGGACCAGATCCGCCGCCACGGGCTTTACGACGCGATCTGGCAGGCCTTCGCCGCGATCCTGCCGATGCGGACGGTGGGCGTGATGGGCGACGCGCGGACCTACGACCACGCGCTTGCGCTGCGCGCGGTCACCAGCGTCGACGGGATGACGGCCGACTACTACCCGTTCTCGCACGAGTTTCTCTCCGAGACGGCAACGCGGATCATCAACGAGGTGCCGGGCGTGAACCGCGTGTTCTACGACGTGACCTCCAAGCCGCCCGGGACGATCGAGCTGGAATGATTTTTGCCCATCCGGGGGGATCCGAAACTACGCCGGAGCACGCCTTGACCACCTGGACGGAATGGTGATCGCCGAGGCCGGTCCCCGGACATTGCGAAGCAGCGGGAGGAGCGCCGGATCGAGGAGGCCGAGACCTTCGGCGGGTTCGGCGGGAAGTGGCTGACGGGCGCGCCCGTGGCACCGACGGCGAGGCCGTGGTCGCGCGGGCTTGCGCGCGGTGGGCGGACCGGTATCGCCTTCTCTCGTCGCGCGCCTTGTCCGACGCTACCGGACGGACCGAACGCCCTGAACGGTCATGGACGCGCTTTCGCCGGGTCATCCGGCGCGGCGCATCTTGCCCGACGGAGTGGATGCTTACGAAGGCGATGTCGATGACGATCCGGTGGGCGCGTCACCTGACGAAAACGAAAAGCCGCCGCGGAGCGAACCGCGGCGGGGAGTGGCATTCCGGCAGGACAGGTGGGCCGCCGCTTCGGGGACAGGCGGCCCGGCTGGAACGCGAGGCAATCAGAACGTCAGGTGGAGGAACACCGCGAGCAGCCCGAAAAGCGTGGCGGCGCCGAGTGCATCCTCGACCATCGTGGCGCGGGCGCGGATCAGGGTCTGGGTGAGTTCGGCCATGGCGAGTCTCCTGAAGTTGCCCGAATGTTCTCACAAGCCCCGCAGTCTGTAAAGAACTTCTTAGGAACTTGGGTGAACATTCTGGCATCATGTGGTTGCATGTCGTCTGCCTAATGCGAATCGTCGCAGGCTGGTTCCGTAGGGGAAACCCGACCCCGGACTTGCGGGCGGCGTCATCCCACGCCGATCAGACGGATCGCGCGGTCCTGGTCCAGAAGCCACAGCAGGTCTCGGGCCGCCTTGCCGCGGTCGGTCCTGTCGAGCTGCGGGTCCTCGGCCAGCAGCCGCCGTGCATCGTCCTGCGCGGTCTGCATCAGCCCGGCCTGCCGCTCGGGATCGGCGATCCTGAACCGCGGAAGGCCCGATTGCGCCGTGCCGATCAGATCACCGGCCCCCCGCATCGCCATGTCCTCCTCGGCGATGCGGAACCCGTCCTCGGTATCGCGCAGGATGGTCAGCCGCCGCATCCCCGCCTCCGACAGGGGTGCCTGGTAGAGCAGCAGGCAGGTCGAGGCCGCCGCGCCCCGCCCCACGCGCCCGCGCAACTGGTGCAACTGCGCAAGGCCGAAGCTTTCGGCCCGCTCGATCACCATCACGCTCGCCGACGGCACGTTGACGCCGACCTCGATCACCGTCGTCGCGACCAGCACCCGGGTCTCGCCCGCCACGAAGCGGGCCATCGCGGCGTCCTTCTCGGCCAGCGGCATCTGGCCGTGGACGAGGCCGGCGACGCCCTCGCCCAGCGCCGCGCGCAGGGTCAGAAATCGCCTCTCGGCGCTCGCGTAGTCGACCGTCTCGCTGTCGTCGACCAGAGGGCAGACCCAGTAGGCCTGCCGTCCCTCGGCGACCGCGGCGCGCAACCGCTCCACCACCTCGTCGACGCGCGCATCGCTGACCAGCGCGGTGCGGATCGGCAGGCGGCCTGCGGGTTTCTCGTCCAGGATGCTGACATCCATGTCGCCATAGGTCGCCAGCGCCAGACTTCGCGGGATGGGCGTCGCGGTCATCACCAGCACGTCCGTCCCGTGCCCCTTGGCCCCCAGCTCCATCCGCTGCGCCACTCCGAAGCGGTGCTGTTCGTCGACGACAGCCAGCCGCAGGTCGGCAAAGGCCACCTCCTTCTGGAACAGCGCATGCGTGCCGACCAGGATGTCGATCCGCCCGGCGGCCAGGTCGGCAAGCTTTTCGGCCCGCTCAGCCCCCTTGTCCCGGCCGGTCAGGATCTCGATCCGCACGCCGGCGGCGGCGGCGAGGGGCGCCAGCCCTTCCAGGTGCTGCCGGGCGAGGATTTCGGTCGGCGCCATCAGCGCGCCCTGCCCCCCGGCCTCGACCGCGATCAACAGCGACAGCAGCGCCACCAGCGTCTTGCCCGCCCCGACGTCACCCTGCAGCAACCGGTTCATCCGGTGCGGAACGGCCATGTCAGCGGCGATCTCGGATACCGCGCGACGTTGCGCCGCGGTCGGCCGGTAGGGAATCGACCGCATGACCTTGTCCTGCAACGTTCCGGTGGCCTGCGATGCGCGCCCCGGCTGGCGGCGCTGCGACTGCCGCGCCAGCGACAGGGTCAGCTGGTGGGCGAACAGCTCGTCGTAGGCCAGTCGCCGCCGCGCCGGATGGGTCGGCGCGACATCGCCCTGCCCCTGCGGCGCATGCGCCGCGGTCAACGCGTCGCGCCAGGCAGGCCAGCCCTCGCGCGCCCGCAACGGCCCGTCGATCCATTCCGCCAGTTCCGGCGCGCGGCGCAGCGCGACGGCCGCAGCCTTGCCGATGGCCCGCTGCGTCAGACCGGCCGACAGGGGATAGACCGGTTCGAACGGGGGCAGCCGGTCGGCTTCCTCGGGCCGCAGGACGTGGTCGGGGTGGGTCATCTGTGCCACGCCGTCGAAAAGCTCCACCTTGCCCGACACGATGCGCCGCTGGCCGGTCGGAAGCAGCGCTTCCACCTGGCCGCCCTTGGCGTGGAAATACACGATCTGGAAGTCGAGGCCCGCGTCGCGCACGTTCACCCGCCACGGCCCCTTGCCGCGCGGTGCCAGGTGGGTGCCGACCGTCACCGTCGTCGTGGCGATGCCCGGCAGCGGCGCTTCGCGCAGGCTTGCGACCGGGCGACGGTCGACCAGCCCGCCCGGCAGGGTGAACAGCAGGTCCTTCGGCTTGCGGACGCCCAGCGCCGCGAGCGCCTGCGCCAGCCGCGGGCCGACCCCCGGGATCGTCTCGATCTCGGCGAAAAGCGCATTCAGGCACGGGTTGCGGGTCATCCGCGGATCAGCGCCAGCCAGGCAGCCTCGTCGATGACACGGACGCCGTGACGGTCGGCCTCCTTCAGCTTCGACCCCGCGCCGGGGCCTGCGACGAGAAGGTCGGTCCTGGCGCTGACCGATCCCGCGACCTTGGCCCCCAGCGCTTCGGCCCCGGCCTTGGCCTCGGCCCGTGTCAGCCGTTCGAGCGTGCCGGTGAAGACCACGGTCATGCCGGCGACCGGGCTGTCCGCCGCTGCGGCTGCGACCGGCACCACCGTCAGCTGCCGCACCAGCGCGTCGATGGCGGCGCGTTCGGCAGGGTTGGCGAAGGCGTCGATCAGGCTGCGGGCGAGCGTGCCGCCGATGCCGTCGATCGCCGTCAGATCCGCCATGGCGGTCGGGCCGGTCACCGCGGCCTCGAACGCGCTCCAGGTTCCGAACTGCCGCGCGAGCAGCGCCGCCGCGGCCTCGCCCACGTGACGGATGCCGAGCGCGAAGATCACCCGGTCAAGCGCGATGGTCCGCCGCGCCTCGATCGCTGCGAACAGCTTGGCCACCGAGACCGCGCCGAAGCCGTCGCGGTCCTTCAGTTTCCGCAACGGATTGGCGGCATCGCGCGCGGCCAGGGTGAAGATCTCGGCGGGGGTGCGCAGGGGCAGGTCGGGGTCGGCGTGAAACATCTCGATCTGCTTCGCGCCGAGGCCCTCGATGTCGAAGGCGCCGCGGCTGACGAAATGCTTCAGCCGCTCGACCCGCTGCGCCGGGCAGATCAGCCCCCCCGAACAGCGGCGAACGGCGTCGCCCGGCTCGCGCACCGCCGGACTGCCGCACTGCGGGCAGGTCACGGGAAAGACGAAGGCCGGCGCCGCGGGCGGGCGCCGGCTCAGGTCGACGTCGGCGATCTTCGGGATCACGTCGCCCGCGCGGTAGACCTGCACCCAGTCCCCCGGGCGGATGTCGCGACCGCCGCGGACGGGCCGGCCCCTGGCGTCGCACCCGGCGATGTAGTCCTCGTTGTGCAGCGTCGCGTTCTGCACCACGACGCCGCCGACCGTCACCGGCTGCAGCCGCGCCACCGGTGACAGCGCGCCGGTGCGGCCGACCTGGATGTCGATGCCGAGAAGCCGCGTCCAGGCGAGTTCCGCCGGAAACTTGTGCGCGAGCGCCCAGCGCGGCGTCGTCGAGCGCAGGCCGAGCCGCGCCTGCAGCGCCAGGTCGTCGACCTTATAGACCACGCCGTCGATGTCGTAGCCGAGCGTCGCGCGCTGCGCCTCGATCGTGCGGTAGGTGTCGAGCATCTCGCCGACCGTCGTGCAGAGCCGCATCAGCGGGTTCGTCGGGAAGCCGAGGGCCGCAAGGCGCGCCACCGCCCCGGCCTGGGTGGCGGCGAGCGGTGCCGACAGCGCGCCCCAGGCATAGGCGAAGAAGCGCAGCGGTCGGCCGGAGGTGATGCGCGGGTCGAGCTGGCGCAGCGAGCCGGCGGCGGCGTTGCGGGGGTTGGCGAAGGTGCGGTCCCCGGCCGCCGCCTGCCGGGCGTTGAGCGCGGCGAAGTCGGCGTGCGCCATGTAGACCTCGCCCCGCACCTCGATCAGGTCGGGCGCGCCGGTCAGCGTCTGCGGGATGTCGGCGATGGTGCGGGCATTGGCCGTCACGTCCTCGCCCGTCTCGCCGTCGCCGCGGGTCGCGGCGGTGACGAGCCGCCCGGCCTCATAGCGCAGCGACAGCGACAGACCGTCGATCTTCGGTTCGGCGGTGCAGGGGACCGGGCCGGGCAGGTTGAGGAAGGCCGACACGCGGTCGAGGAAATCGGCGACGTCGGCGTCGGCAAAGCCGTTCTCGAGGCTGAGCATCGGCCGGGAATGGATGACCTTGCCGAACCCCTCGGCCGGCGGCGCCCCGACGCGGTCGGACGGGCTGTCGCGCCGCTTCAGGCGCGGAAAGCGCGCCTCGATCGCGGCATTGCGGGCCTTGAGCGCATCATAGGCGGCGTCGCTGATCGCCGGGGCATCGTCGGCGTGGTAGGCGGTGCTGGCGCGGGACAGGACCCCGGCCAGGCGCGCGAGTTCGCGCGCCGCCTCGGCCTCGGTCAGGTCCGCCACCGCCGTCTCGCCGTCCATCCGCGCCCCCTGCCCCGCCGGTGTAGGGGCCGGGACCGAAGGCGGCAAGTGGCTCAGCTGGCGGCCGCGAGCCGCCGCGGCGCCTCCACCGGCGCCGGATCGCGCAGCACGTAGCCCCGGCCCCAGACCGTCTCGATGTAGTTCTGCCCGCCCGTCGCCTCGGCCAGCTTCTTGCGCAGCTTGCAGATGAAGACGTCGATGATCTTCAGCTCCGGTTCGTCCATCCCGCCGTAGAGGTGGTTCAGGAACATCTCCTTGGTCAGCGTCGTGCCCTTCCGCAGCGACAGAAGCTCGAGCATCTGGTATTCCTTGCCCGTCAGGTGGACGGTCTTGCCGTCGACATCGACCGTTTTCGCATCAAGGTTCACGGTCACGCTGCCGGTGCGGATGGTCGACTGCGCGTGGCCCTTGGACCGGCGGATGATGGCGTGGATGCGCGCCACCAGTTCCTCGCGATGGAAGGGCTTGGTCAGGTAGTCGTCGGCCCCGAAGCCGAAGCCCTTCAGCTTGCTGTCGGTGTCGTCGGCCCCCGACAGGATCAGGATCGGCGTGTCGATGCGGGCCATGCGCAGCTGGCGCAGCACGTCATGGCCGCTCATGTCCGGCAGGTTGAGGTCGAGAAGGATCAGGTCGTAGTCATACAGCTTCGCGAGGTCGATCCCGTCTTCGCCCAGGTCGGTGCAGTAGACGTTCAGGTTCGCATGGGTCAGCATCAGTTCGATGCTGCGCGACGTGGTGGGATCGTCTTCGACGAGAAGGATTCGCATTCTACACCTCGGCTACACGTTAACCGCGACCATTCCCGGTAAAGGTTAACACCACGTTACCTTGTCCGCGCGTTGCGGCAATCAATTTAAAGTTGTCGATACTTCTGGATCGCCGTCACCTTCAGCCCGTTCACGCCGTGCCGCGCCGCGCCGTCGCGCCACAGCGCGAACTCCTCCTCGGACAAGGCGTAGCGTTCCATCGCCTCGCCTTCGGTCATCAGCCCGTGCAGCACGGCCAGCACCACGGTTTCCTTCCGGCTGGCGACCCAGCGGCGGGTGTCGGCGGGCGGCAGGTCGGCGCGGGTCAGGATGCGCCCGTCGGGCAGGGTCACCTGCCGCAGGCCATCGACTTTCTTCAGAAACATGGGTCGCTCCCATTCCATCGGCGGAAATCGTCGCGCCTCTGGCTTAAGCTGCGGTGAACGCGGGCCTTGAGGATGGATCGCATTTTCACCTATATCGCGGCGATGCGAGACCTGCCCCCGAACGCGCTGGGCCTGCCCAAGGCCCCGGCCGACACCCGCGTCGTGGTGGCGATGTCGGGCGGGGTCGATTCGTCGGTGGTGGCCGCGATGCTCGCCGACCAGGGCTTCGACGTGGTGGGCGTGACGCTGCAGCTCTACGACCACGGCGCGGCGCTGGCGAAGAAGGGTGCCTGCTGCGCGGGGCGCGACATCCACGACGCGCGCCGCGTGGCCGAGACGATGGGATTTCCGCACTACGTGCTCGATTACGAGAACGCCTTCCGCGACGCGGTGATCGACGAGTTCGCCGATGCCTATCTGGCCGGGGCGACGCCCGTGCCCTGCATCCGCTGCAACGAGCGGGTGAAGTTCCGCGACCTGATGGGCGTCGCGCGCGATCTCGACGCCGACTGCATGGCGACGGGCCATTACATCCAGCGCAAGGCGGGCCTGCACGGGCCGGAGCTGCACCAGGCGGCCGATCCCGCGCGGGACCAGAGCTATTTCCTGTTCGCGACGACCGCCGCGCAGCTCGACTACCTGCGCTTTCCGCTGGGCCACCTCGCGTCCAAGGCCGAGACGCGGGCGCTCGCCGCGCGCTACGGCCTGCCGGTGGCCGACAAGCCCGACAGCCAGGACATCTGCTTCGTCCCCGACGGCGACTATGCGGCGGTGATCGCCAGGCTGCGGCCCGAGGCGGCGCAGCCGGGCAGGATCGTGGACATGGAGGGCCGGGTGCTCGGCGACCACGCGGGGGTGATCCACTATACGGTCGGGCAACGCCGCGGCCTCGGCGTGGGCGGGCTGGCCGAGCCGCTGTATGTCGTGCGGCTCGACGCCGGCCGACGGGAGGTGGTGGTCGGCCCCAAGGCGGCGCTGGCCACGCGGCGGGTGCCGCTGCGCGAGGTCAACTGGCTGGGCGACGCGCCCCTTGCGTCGCGGCCGGAGTGGCCCATCACCGCCAGGGTGCGGTCGACCCGCGCCCCGCGCGCGGCGGTCCTGCGGCCGCTGTCGGACACCGAGGCCGAGGTGGAGCTGATCGCGCCCGAGGACGGGATCAGCCCCGGCCAGGCCTGCGTCTTCTACGACGGCACGCGGGTGCTGGGCGGCGGCTGGATCGGCCGCGCCGCGGCCAAAGATTGACGCTGGGTTAACGCGGGCAGGCGAAAGCTCCCCTTGCGCCGAATCGCGGTCGCCCCGGTTCAGGCCCGGGGGGAAGCATCGGCGGTTCCGGGGGTTTCTTGCCATGACGTTCGTGTCCGACGATAGTGCCGACCGCATTGCAGACGCGCCGATTTTCACTCCCCCTCCCGCGAACGCGGGGGGTCGCGATGGCGCAGATCGCGGCCCCCTCGCCGACCTTCTGGCGATGCTGGCGGGGCGCAGCGACGTGGCGCTGCCGGCAGGGCTTGCCGGCCGCTTCCGCCAGGCCGTCACGGGCGTCATCTGGGACCCCGCGGCCGTGCGCGCCACGACCGACCTTGCCCGCGGCCTGGCGCTGGGCGAGGCCGTGACGCTCGACGCGCCGATGCTCGACCGGATGGCCGCGCAGATGGCCTTCCGCCCGGCGAGCGGCCTGTCGCGCCACGTCGGGCGCAATGCCGAGGATGCGCGGCTCGCCGCGGCGCTGGTGATCCTGGCCTTCGCGGCCGGCCAGGCGGGCCGCCCCGACGGCGCGCGGATCGCGCGCGCGCCGGGCGGCCAGACGGTCGCGCCCTAGCCGCGCAGCGCGGCGGTCACGATGACCTCGACCTTGTAGCCCGGGCCGGCCAGCCGCGCCTCGCCCGTCGCGCGGGCGGGGGTGTGGCCCTGCGGCACCCAGGCGTCCCAGACGGAGTTCATCTCGGCAAATGTCGCGATGTCGGCGAGCCAGATCTGCACCGACAGAACGCGCGTCTTGTCGGTCCCGGCTAGGGCGAGCAGCCGGTCCACCTCGGCCAGCGCGCCGCGGGTCTGGTCGGCGACGCTCGCGCCCTCGGGGCCGAGCTGGCCTGCGAGCCAGACGATGCCGTTGCAGATCACGGCCTCGCTCATCCGGGGGCCGGTGCCGATGCGGGTGATGTCGGGGGTCATGTGCGGTCCTTCGCGTTGGCTTTCCCTGCGCCGCCCGCTAGCCTGCGCGAAACGCATGGGGCGGCACGCGTGGGACTGTTCTCTTTCCTGCGGAAAGACAAGATGATCAGCCGCCTCACGGTGGTGCCGCCGCAGGCCGCACCGGGCCGCCGCGGCCTCGCCATCGCCGCCTGCGTCAAGGACGAGGCGCGGCACCTGGCGGAATGGCTCGCCTTCCACCGCGGCATCGGGGTGCGGGCGGTGTTCCTTTACGACGACGGCAGCAGCGACGGGTCGGCCGCCATCGCGGCGCGCTTCGCGCCCTAGACGACGGTGATCCCCTGGGCGAAGCGGTTGGGCGATCCCAAGCGCGGCCTCGCGATCAACAACCAGGTGCTCGCCTACGCCCATGCCGTGCGCAACTTCGGCGCGGACGTCCGCTGGATGGCCTTCATCGACATCGACGAGTTTCTGGTGCCCACCGCGACCGGCACTGTCGACGCGGCGCTCGCCCATCTGGGCGATGTGCCCAACGTCTCGCTGCCGTGGCACATGTTCGGCCGCAACGGCCACGCGACCCCGCCCGAGCAGGGCGCGCTCGCGGCCTACCTCGACCGGGCCGCCGATCCGATGGACGACGCCGCGCCCGGTGTCGTCAACTTCAAGTCGGTGGTGGACCCCGCGCGCGTGTCGCGCATCAAGGTCCACGGCACGGAGACGGGGGATGGCCGGACCTGGAACGACGCCGGGGCGGAGGCGACGATGCGCAGCCGCTTTTCGCAGGGCTTCCTGTCGAACGCGCACCTGCAGCTCAACCACTACTACAGCCGGTCGGACGCCGAGCTGCGGGAGAAGATCGGCCGCACCTCGGTCGGCTACGGCACCCGCCGCAACCCGGCCACGCAAGGCCCGCGGGTCATGGCGCGGGTCCGCCACATCGAGGCGCACACGGTGCGCGACACCCGCGCGGCCGATCTGTGGCAGGGGATGGAGCGGGTGAAGGGAATCGAACCCTCGTCGTAAGCTTGGGAAGCTTC
>CAZNPW010000074.1:0-12482 GCA_964575185.1 uncultured Exiguobacterium sp. | reverse complement strand
CCGTCGCCCGCCGAAAGCTGCACCAGGCACAGCCGGTCGCGGCGGGGGTCGAGGCCCATCGTCTCGGTGTCGATGGCGACGACGGGGCCGAGGTCCAGGCCGTCGGGCAGGTCGTGGCGGTGCAGGTGGTTCATCGCGGCCTCTTTCGTCGGCCTTGCCATAGGCCCGGCATCGGCCCCGTTCAATGGTGAAACGGGAAGCCGTCGGCACGGGCCGGGATGACGTACAGGTGCGGCGCGGAAACCGGCGCCCCCTACCCCGCGCTGCGGCCCTTCTCGATATAGGCCCGCAGGTCCTCCACTTCGGCGCGCGCGCCGCGCAGTCCCTCCATCGCGGCGCGCAGTTCGGCTTCGGTCTGGGCGATCTGGCTGGTCAGCTCCTCTTCCCGGCTTTCCATGTAGTAGAGCGCCTGGTCACGGGTTTCCTCGGCCTCGTGCAGCGACTGCGCCATGCGGTCGAGTTCGGCCAGGTCGGCGCCCTGGACCCGGGCGAAGCGGTGCAGCACCCAGGACGAGAACCAGCCGAGGCCGAAGGCCAGAAGCAGGATGACCGTGGTGGCGATCACGAAGTCGGTGCGGTCCATGCCTGCGGTCGTCCTGCGCTAGCGGCCTTCGGGGCGCCGCACCGGGCGCGAGGTCTGTTCGGTCGGCGCGACCGACGGTGCTGCGGGGTCGAACACCGGGGCGGCCGCGACTGCCTGCGTAGCGGGGCGGGCGGGCCGTGTAAACTCGATCCGGCGGTTGGCCTCGCGGCCCGCCTCGGTGGCGTTGTCGGCGATGGGCCGCGCCTCGCCGTAGCCGCGCGCGGTCATCGCGCTGGTGTCGACGCCGCGGCCCTGCAACGCCATGAGCACCGCCTCGGCCCGGGCCTGCGACAGCGCCTGGTTGCCGGTTTCGGAGCCCTGCGCGTCGGTATAGCCGGCGATCTCGACGGCAAGCGCCGGGCAGTCGCCCAGCACGTCGGCGAGCGCGCCGAGAACCGTCTGCGCGGCCCCGGTGATCTCGGCCGAACCCGGCGTGAAGGTGATCTTCTGCCGGGCGACCACCGTGTCCATCGCGGCAAGGCATTCGTCGGGCGTGGGCAGGGCCGCGAGGGGGTCGAGCTCCTCGTCGTAGCGCAGGTCGACGGTGAAGGTCTGGCCCTGGCCGAGCTGGCCCGACAGAAGCTGGGTGATGCGGCCCTGCGCGGTCCGCGATCCGGTGACGCCCGCGACGGTCACCGCATCGGGCGTGACGGTGACGCTGCCGCTGGCGATCAGGCCCAGCGCCTCGATCCCCGCCATGACGCGGGTCGGCCAGCCCTGCGGCATGCCCGGGTCGATCCGCGTGGCGCTGTCGACGTCGGCCGCGCCGAAGGTCGCGCGGGCGAAGGCGTCCACCGCATCGCGCTGCAGCGCGTCGGTCAGCCGCCCACGCAGCGCGACCCGGCCCTCGGGCGTCAGCGTCGCGGTGAACTCGGCCGGGCCGGCCTGGGTGTCGGTGGCGAGCGGCAGGGTCGCGTCGAGCGAGAAGGCCGGGGGCAGCGCACGCTGCAGCGCGCCGACCGCCTGGTCGAAGGTCGCCTGCGGCGTGCCCTCGGCGGCGACCAGCGTCACGTCGCCGTCCGAGAAGGTGACGCTGCCGCCGCCCAGCGCCTGCACCGCCGCGATGCCGGCCGTCACCGCCTCGGCCCAGCGCGGCGAGGGCGAGCCGAGGCCGAGCGTGCAGAGCGCCTTGCCCGCCATGCCGGCGGCGTTGGCGGCGGCGATGATGCGGTCGCGTGCCTCGGCCGTGTCGGCCGAACAGGCGTCGAAGCGGGTGCCGTTGCCGTCGGTGAGGAAGCGCAGGGTGAAGGGAGCGATGACGGGGCGGGGGGCCGAGATGTCCATCACCAGCGTCACGCCGTCGGGCGCGGTGCGGTTCAGAAGCCCCTCGATCCGGCGCTTCTCGGCGTCGCTGTCGGCGATGGCGGTGATGGCGACCCGCCCGGCCGTGACCGAGACCTTGGACCGCGGCAGTTCGGCCAGCGCCGACAGGCCGAAGCGGATCGCGGCGTCCCAGGTGGCGGTGGCGGGGTAGGCCGCGCTTTCCAGCATGTCGGCGACCCGCGCCCCGGGCAGGACCAGCGCGGCGGCGGCGATCTCGTCCTTGTCCATCGCCTCGGGCGCGGCGTCGGGGCCGACCTCGGGCACCAGGCCGATGAGCTGGATCTCGGCGTCGTTGCGCAGCATCTCGACGACGAAGTCGGGGGCGGCGATTGCGGTCGCAGGCCGCACCTCGAGCGCGTCCTGCACCCGCGCCGCCTGCACCGCGCGGCCGGCCGCGTTCAGCGCGCGGAAACGCGCGGCCTCGTTCGGCGCGGTGCCCGAGAGCTGGACCTGCAGGCCGTCGGCCCGGACCTCGACCCAGTCGATCCCGGCGCGCCGCAGCTCGGCCTGCACCGCGGCGGTGCCGCGCGTCTCGACCACCCGCGTCAGCCCCCAGGCGGCCGACAGCGCGAGCAGGGCGGCGAGGGCGAAGGCGGCGGGCGCGATCAGGCGGGGCGGCAGGCGGGAGGTCGGGGGCATCGTGGTCCGCTGGGCTGTGGCAGGCGACGCGGCGGCTTACGGCGGTGGCGGCCCCGGTGCAACGCCGGGGTCATCACGATATCGCCGCAAGGGCGAGAAACAGCGCAAGCAGCAGGCCCGCGTCGCGGTTGGCGCGGAAGACGTTCAGGCATGACACCGGGTCGTCGACATCCAGCCGCCGCAGTTGCCAGGCCATGTGCCAGCCCATCGCCCAGACCCCTGCGAGGCCTGTCGCCATGGCCAGTGGAGAAGCCCCGATCAGCGCGAGGATCACGGCCATCCCGGCCAGCACCACCGTCGCCATGGCGAAGCCGCGCAGCCACGGCAGGGTTCGCGGCCCGAACAGCCGCGCGGTGGAGCGCACGCCGATCAGCGCGTCGTCCTGGATGTCCTGGCGGGCGTAGATCGTGTCGTAGAACAGCGTCCAGGCGATGCCCGCGGCGTAGAGGACCACCGCGGGCCAGCCGAGCGTGCCCTGATGCGCCGTCCAGGCGAACAGCGCGCCCCAGTTGAACGCGACGCCGAGGAAGGCCTGCGGCCACCAGGTGAAGCGCTTGGCGAAGGGGTAGACGGCGACGGGAACCAGCGCGGCGAGGCCCGTCAGGATCGCGGCGCGGTCGAAAGTGAACAGGATCGCCGCCGCCAGCACCGCCTGCAGCGCCATCCAGACCAGCGCCTGCACGACGGTGACCTGCCCCGAGGGCAACGGGCGCGACCGGGTGCGGGCGACCGCAGCGTCGATGTGACGGTCGGTAATGTCGTTCCAGGTGCAGCCCGCGCCGCGCATCAGGAAGGCGCCCGCCGCGCAGCCCGCGACGATCCAGGCGTCCCAGGGCCGCAGGCCTGTCTGCCCGGCCGACAGGAAGACGCCCCACAGGCAGGGGATGAACAGAAGCCACGTGCCGATCGGCCGGTCGGCGCGCGACAGCCGCAGGAAGGGCCGCGTCGCCGCCGGGGCGAGCGTGTCGACCCAGTTGCCTGGCGGGGCGTCCGCCACGGCCTCTGGCATGTCGGGCGGCGCGGCCATAGTTTCGCGTCCCATGAAAGTGCGCCTTCATGTAGATCAGCCGCTGGCCGCGGGGCAAGCCGTCGCCCTGACGGCGGAGCAGGCGCATTACCTGTTCGCGGTGATGCGGCTGGGGCCGGGAGCCGCGGTGCACCTGTTCAATGGGCGCGACGGGGAATGGCGGGCCGAGGTGACCTCGTTCGGGCGGAAGGGCGCGCTGGCCTGCGTGGCGCAGGTGGGGCCGCTGCGCCTGCCGCCCGACCTGTGGCTGGTCTTCGCGCCGCTGAAGAAGGCGCGCACGGACTTCATCGTGGAGAAGGCGGCGGAGATGGGGGCGGCGCGCATCCTGCCGGTGCAGACGCGGTTCACCAACGCCGACCGGATCCGGCAGGACCGCCTGCAGGCCCACGCGGTCGAGGCGGCGGAGCAGTGCGGCGGAACCTTCGTGCCGCCGGTGGAGGCGCTGCAGCCGCTCGACCGGCTGCTCGCGGGCTGGCCCGCCGACCGGCGGATCATGTGGTGCGACGAGCATCTGGCCGGGGCCGCGGCGGGCCTTTCGGGCCAGCGGCGCGGGCCCTGGGCGGTGCTGGTCGGGCCCGAGGGCGGGTTTGCGGAGGCCGAGCAGGCGCGGCTCCGGGCGATGCCGCAGGCGGTGCCGGTGAGCCTCGGGCCGCGCATCCTGCGGGCGGATACGGCGGCGGTGGCGGCGCTTGCCTTGTGGCAGGCGGCGCTGGGGGACTGGGGGTGAACCGCCTGGCCGTCCTTGCCCCGTGGCGCGAGGTGATCGCGGCCCTGGCCCTGGCGGCCTTGGGGCTGTGGCTGGCGAGCCGGGGCGGGTGGCTGCTGATCCCGGCGGGGCTGGCGGTCGCCGCGCTCGGGGCCGGGTGGGCCGTGACCGCGCGGCGGCGGATGCGGTTTCATACCGAGATCGCGGCACCCGGCGTGGTCGAGGTGGTGGAGGGGCAGGTCAGCTACTTGGGGCCGGTGGTGGGGGGCGCGGTGTCGCTGGCCGAGACGGTGGACCTCCGGCTCGTCACCTTGCGCGGGCGGAAACTGTGGCGGCTGCGGCAGGCCGACGGGCAGGCGATCCTGATCCCGGTCGACGCGGCGGGGGCGGAGGCGCTGTTCGACGCCTTCGTCAGCCTGCCGGGGATGGACAGCGCGCGGCTCGTCGCGGCGCTGCGGCCGCCGCCCGCGGCCGGGCCGGGGCTGGCGGTCGAGCCGGCGCCGGTGCTGGTCTGGCACCGGCAGGCCGCGCTGGACGACCGGCGGGCTTGACGGCGCACGGCCTGCCCTGCACCTGTGGCGCGCACGACCGGAAGAAGGCCAGCCCAGATGTCGATTCCCCAGTCCGGCGGCGGGCCGATCGAACGGTTCGGGCAGCTGGCGGAGTATCTGGCATCGGGCTGCAAGCCGAAGCAGGCGTGGCGCATCGGCACCGAGCACGAGAAGTTCGGCTGGCTGACCGACACGGGCGCTCCGCTGCCCTACGACGGCCCCCGGTCGATCCGCGCGATCTTCGCGGGGCTGGAGGCGCGGCACGGCTGGGTGCCGGTGCGCGAGGGCGAGCAAGTCATCGGCCTGACGCGGGGGGCCGCGAACATCAGCCTGGAGCCCGGCGGGCAGTTCGAGCTGTCGGGCGCGCCGCTGCGCACGCTGCACGACACCGATGCCGAGCTGCGCCAGCACCTGGCCGAGGTCGAAGGGGTCGCCGGGCCGATGGGCGTGCGGTTCATGGGGATCGGGGCCGCGCCCGCCTGGGGGGCGTCCGAGATGCCGGTGATGCCGAAGGGCCGCTACCGCCTGATGACCGACTACATGGGCCGGGTCGGCACGCACGGGACGCAGATGATGTACCGCACCTGCACGGTGCAGGTGAACCTCGACTATGCGTCCGAGGCCGACATGGTGAAGAAGCTGCGCGTGGCGCTGGCCCTCCAGACGGTGGCGACGGCGCTGTTCGCCTCCTCGCCGTTCTTCGAGGGCCGCGCGAACGGGCACCGGTCCTGGCGCAGCCGCATCTGGCGGGGGCTCGACGACGCGCGGACGGGAATGCTGCCGTGGGTTTTCGAGGAGGGGATGGGCTTCCAGGCTTACGTCGACTGGGTGCTGGATGTGCCGATGTACTTCGTCTACCGCGACGGGCGCTACATCGACGCGCTGGGGCAGAGCTTCCGCGACTTCATGGCCGGGAAGCTGCCCGCGCTGCCCGGCGAGCGCCCGACGCTGAGCGACTGGGCGGACCACCTGACGACGGTGTTCCCCGAGGCGCGGGTGAAGCGCTACATCGAGATGCGGGGGGCGGATGCGGGGGACGTGCCGCACCTCGTGGCGCTGCCCGCCTTCTGGGTCGGGCTGATGTACGACCAGGGGGCGCTTGATGCCGCCTGGGACCTGGTGCGCGGCCTGGATGCCGCGACGCGCGAGGGCCTGCGGGTCGCCGCGAGCGAGCGGGCGCTGGCGGGCGAGGCGGGCGGCGTGCGGCTGGCGGAGCTGGCGGCGCGGGCGGTGTCGCTGTCGGCCGCGGGGCTGGCGGCGCGGGGGCTGGGGGAGGAGCGGTTCCTGGCACCCGTGCAGGAGAGCGTCCGGTCGGGCGAGGTCCAGGCGGACCGCCTGCTCGCGGCATGGGGGAACGACCCGACGGGGATCGCCGCGGCGACCAGCCTGTAGCTCGTCACCCCTTCGCGCCGATCCGCGGCTCGGTTCCGGCGCGCAGGCGGGCGATGTTGGGGCGGTGCTTCCAGAATACCAGAAGCGCCATCGCCGCCAGAAGCGCGATGAGCTCCGGCGCGCCCAGCGCCCAGGCCGCGACCTGCGCCGTGCCGACCGAGACCAGCGCCGCGAGCGACGAGATCCGCGTCGCCGCCGCCACCGCGAGCCAGACCGCCAGCGCCGCGAGGCCCGCGGGCCAGGCGAGCGCGAGGAGCGTGCCGTAGAAGGTCGCGACCCCCTTGCCGCCGCGGAAGGCCAGCCAGACGGGGAAGAGATGGCCGAGAAAGCTGCACAGCGCGGCGAGCTGGGCCGCGTCCTCGTCGGCCCACCACCGGGCGAGCAGCACCGCGACCCCGCCCTTGGCCCCGTCAAGGATCAGCGTCGCCAGCGCCGCGCCGCGGCTGCCGGTGCGCAGCACGTTGGTCGCACCGATGTTGCCCGACCCGATGGCGCGCACGTCGCCGAGGCCCATGGCGCGGGTGACGAGCACGCCGAATGGGATCGACCCCACAAGGTAGGCGAGGACGGCCACGGCCGCGAGGGTCAGCGGGTCGGTGGCGAGGGTCGGGATCATGCCGCGAAGACCTCGCGCCCGGCGACGAAGGTGCGGATCACCCGCCCCTCCATCCGGGTGCCGTCGAAGGGGGTGTTCTTGGCCTTGGACGACAGCGCGAACCGGTCGAGCACGAAAGGCGCATCTGGGTCGAACAGCACGAGGTCCGCGGGTGCGCCCACCGCCAGCCGCCCCTGCGGCAGGCCGAGCCGGTGCGCGGGGTTCAGGCTGACCGCGCGCCACAGGCGGGCCATGTCGATCATGCCGGCGTGGACCAGCCGCAGGATCGCGGGCAGGAAGGTCTGCAAGCCCACCGCGCCGCTCGCGGCCTCCTCGTAGGGCAGGCGCTTGCTTTCCTCGTCGGCCGGGGTGTGGAAGCTGCCGACGGTGTCGATCAGGCCAGAGGCAAGCGCCTGGACGGTGGCCAGCCGGTCGTCCTCGTCGCGGAGCGGCGGGGTCAGCTTGAAGAAGGTGCGGTAGTCGCCCACGTCGAAAGCGTTCAGCGTCAGGTGGTGGATCGATGTGCCCGCGGTCACGTCCAGCCCCGCGGCCCTGGCGCGGGCCAGCGCGGGCAGGGCGGCGGCGGCGGTGACCTGGTCGACGTGCCAGCGCGCGCCGGTCATCTCGACCAGCGCCAGATCGCGCTCGAGGCCAATGCGCTCGGCCATCGGGCTGACCGCCGGGATGCCCTTCAGCGAGGCGAACTTGCCGCTGGTGGCCGAGGCCCCGGCGCTGAGGCCGGGGTCCTGCGGGTGGCCGACGATCAGCGCGCCGAGGCCCCGGGCGTAGGTCATCGCGCGGGCGAGCGCCCGGGTGTCCGGCGCGACGTTGAACACGTCGGTGAAGGCGACGGCGCCCGCGTCGCGCAAGAACCCGATCTCGGTCATCTCGCGCCCGTCGCGGCCTTTGGTCAGGGCGGCCATGTGGCGGATGCGGACGATGGCCTCGCCGGCGCGGCGGGTCACGAACTCGAGCAGTTCCGGCGTGTCGATGGCGGGGGTGGTGTCGGGGCGGGCGATGATGGTGGTGACGCCGCCCGCGGCGGCGGCCATGCCGGCCGACCGGAAGGATTCGCGGTGCCGCTCGCCCGGCTCGCCGACCTTGACCCCCCAGTCGACGATCCCGGGGGCAAGGCAGAGGCCGCGGCAGTCGATGACCTCGCCGCGCGGCGGGCCACCGATCGCGGCGATGAGGGGTCCGTCGAGGGTGAGGCTGCCGGGGGCGTCGGTCAGCGCCTCGGGGTCGATGAGGCGGGCGTTGGCGAGGTGGATCATGCGCGCGTCCGGCGCGAGGTCCCGGCCTGCGCCGGGACGCGGAGGGATTCGCTAAACGCCGGTGCCAGGGGCCCCGCGTCCCGGCGCAGGCCGGGACCTCCTCCGATCCGCACGCTCACACCATCACCCCCACCGCCTTCTTCCCCCGTTCCGCCCGCAGGTTCCGCGCGAGCAGGTCCATGCAGGCCATGCGCACGGCGACGCCCATCTCCACCTGCTCCTGGATCACCGAACGGTTGATGTCGTCGGCGAGGTCGCCGTCGATCTCGACCCCGCGGTTCATGGGCCCCGGGTGCATCACGATGGCGTCGGGGGCGGCGACCGCCAGCTTCTCGGCGTCGAGCCCGTAGCGGTGGTAGTATTCGCGCAGCGAGGGCACGAAGCCGCCGTCCATCCGCTCGCGCTGCAGGCGCAGCATCATCACCACGTCGGCACCCGCCAGCCCCGCGCGCATGTCGTCGTAAAGCTCGCAGCCCCAGTCCTGCACGCCCGCGGGCATCAGCGTCGGCGGCGCGATCAGGCGCAGGCGGTTTTCCATCTTGCCGAGCAGGATCAGGTTCGACCGCGCTACCCGGCTGTGGGCGATGTCGCCGCAGATGGCGATCGTCAGGCGCTGGACGCGGCCCTTGGCCCGCCGGATCGTCAGCGCGTCGAGCAGCGCCTGCGTGGGGTGTTCGTGCCGCCCGTCGCCCGCGTTCAGGACGGCGCAGTCCACCTTCTGGGCCAGGAGGTTCACCGCCCCGCTCGCCGGGTGCCGCACGACCAGCAGGTCGGGGTGCATCGCGTTCAGCGTCAGCGCGGTGTCGATCAGCGTCTCGCCCTTCTTCACGCTCGACTGCGCGACGGCCATGTTCATCACGTCGGCACCGAGCCGCTTGCCGGCGAGCTCGAAGGAGGCCTGGGTGCGGGTCGAGGCCTCGAAGAACATGTTGATCTGCGTCAGGCCCGCCAGCACGTCCGCCTGCTTCACCGTGCGGCGGTTGAGGTCGACGTAAGCGTCCGCGAGGTCGAGCACGCTGCGGATCTCGTCGGGCGACAGGCCTTCGATCCCCAGAAGATGGCGCTGGCGGAAGATCATGCGGTGCCCCCGCCCGCCTTATGCCAGCGCCGGGCAGGCGCGGCAATGCGGCGCTTGCCCGGGCCGCGCGGCGGGCCTATCGTCGGGGCAGGATTTGAGGGAGTTCTTGCGATGTCGTTTATATATCTTACGGGCGACCAGCCGCGCGTCACGCTGGGCGACAGCGGCACCGGATTTCTCGGCCGCGACGCGACACTGAACGGGTTTTTCGGGGACGGAAACAGCATCGACATCCGCATCCTGGGCACCGTCTACCAGAACGGCGCCTCGGTGCTGTTTGGATCGAACAACAGCCTGTTCATCGGCGGCACGGGCCGCATCGACAGCTTCAGCGCCACGGTGGACTTCACGGCTGCACTGGAGTTGTCCGAGACCGGCAACGCCGCCATATCGCGGCTGTCGAACGCAGGTGCCATCACCGGCAACGTCAGCGCGCTTTACGCCTATGCCGCGCAGCTGACATCAACCATCCGGGTCATGAACAGCGGCACGCTGGCGGGCGAGGTGGCGGGGGTCGCGCTGGACGGGTCCGGGATGACGTCGATCACCAACCGGGGCAGCATCGACGGGTTCGATCTCGGCATCACGACCTCGACCCTTTACTTCTTTTCGGACGCGACGCTGGTGCTGACCAACTGGGGCAGCGTCACCGGGTCGTTCAAGGCCGTCTGGACAAGCGGTGGCGACGACGTCGTGCGGAACCGCGGGATGCTCGACGGTGGCGTCAGCTTGGGCAACGGGACGGACCTGCTCGACAACCGCGGCGGCGAGATCGTTGGCGACGTGGACCTCGGGGCGGGGACCGACAGCCTCGACAACCGGGGCGGCACGGTCGACGGAATGGTCGACATGGGCGGCGACAACGACGTCTTCCGCCCCGGCGCGGGCCAGGAAACGGTCGCGGGCGGAGCGGGGCTGCGCGATCTGGTCGATCTGTCGTCGGGTCCGGGCGGGGTGATCGACCTTTCGGGCAGCCGTGGCACCGGCTGGGCGGCAGGCGACAGCTACGCCGGGTTCGAGGACGCCACGGGCTCGCGCATCGCGGCCGACACGATCTGGGGCAACGGCGCGGCCAACGCGCTGTCGGGCCTGGGCGGGGCGGACGTGCTGTCGGGCGGCGCGGGGGCCGACGTGCTGACCGGCGGCGTCGGGGCCGACCGGCTGACCGGCGGTGCGGGCAACGACAGCTTCGCCTTCGGCGGGCCCGAGGACTTCGGCGACACCATCACCGACTTCGGGTCGAACCCGGCCGGCAACGACGACCGCTTCACCTTCGTCGCCGCGGCGCTCGGCGGCGGGCTGGCACCCGGGCCGCTGGCGGCGGCGGCTTTCCTGCGGGCGACGACGAACCAGGCCGCCGGGGCCGAGGACCGGTTCATCTTCCGCACCACCGACGCGACGCTGTGGTTCGACGCCAACGGCACCCTCACGGGCGGGCCGGTGCTGGTGGCCGACCTGCAGGCCGGGGCCACGGTGACGGCGGCGGACATCCTTCTGGTCTGACGGTTGCCGCAGGCGACGGCAGGGCCTAGCCTTCGGCGATGACCTTGCAGGCGATTCACGACGACTGGCACGCGGCACTCGCCGCGCTGGCGTGGCAGGTCGAGATGGGCGTGACCGATGCCCTGGCCGAGGCGCCGGTCGACCGCTTTGCCCTGACCGAGACGGTGGCGCAGGTGCCACGCGTCCCGGCGCAGGCCGGGACCTCTGCGGTGCCGGCCGACCCGGTGGCCGAGGCTGCCGCGCGCGCCGCCGGGGCCGCGACGCTGGAGGAGCTTGCCGCCGCCATGGCGGGGTTCGAGGGCAGCCCGTTGAAGCGCGGGGCGCGGAACTTCGTCTTCGCCGACGGCAATCCGGCCGCGCGCGTGATGGTGGTGGGCGAGGCGCCGGGGGCCGAGGAGGACCGCGCGGGCCGGCCCTTCGCGGGGGCGGCGGGGCAGCTTCTGGACCGGATGCTCGCGGCCATCGGGCTGGCGCGCACGGCCCCGGACCCGGGCCGCGCGGTCTACCTGACCACCGCCCTGCCCTGGCGGGTGCCGCAGGACCGCCCGCCCGCGGCCGGGGAGATCGCGCTGTTCCGCCCCTTTCTCGCCCGCCACATCGTGCTGGCCGACCCGGAGGTGCTGGTCGTCTTCGGCAACGTGCCGCTCATGGCCCTGTCCGGCACGCAGGGCATCGCGCGGCTGCGCGGGCGCTGGTCGGCGTGGGAGGGGCGGCCGCTCATGCCGATGGTCCACCCCGCCGCGCTGCTGCGCAACCCGCTGGCCAAGCGCGAGGCCTGGGCGGACCTGCTGGCGCTGGAGGCGCGGCTGGGATGAAGATCGACGAGACCCGCCCCTTCCTGCCCGCCCGCATCGCCGTCCTGACGGTCAGCGACACGCGCACCGCGACCGACGACCGGTCGGGCGACACGCTGGTCGACCGGCTGGAGGCGGCGGGGCACGTGCTCGCCGGGCGCGGGATCGTGCCCGACGACCGGGCGGTGATCGCCGCGCGCCTGCGGGCCTGGATCGCGGACGCGGGGGTGGACGTGATCCTGACCACCGGCGGCACCGGGCTGACGGGGCGGGACGTGACGGTCGAGGCGCACCGCGACGTCTACGAAAAGGAGATCGAGGCCTTCGGCACCGTCTTCACCATCGTCTCGATGGAGAAGATCGGCACCTCCGCCGTGCAGTCGCGCGCCTGCGGCGGGGTGGCGGGGGGAACCTACCTGTTCGCGCTGCCCGGCAGCCCCTCGGCCTGCCGCGATGCCTGGGACGGGATCCTCGGGCCGCAGCTCGACTACCGCCACCGGCCTTGCAACTTCGTCGAGATCATGCCGCGGCTGAACGAGCATCTGCGGCGGAAGTAGCGCGCTCTCACGGCCAAGTGGCTTTCCCTTTCCGTCGCAGGGCTTACAACGGGAGGATGCGCTTCGTCTCCCGCAGCATCACCGGACTTCTGCTGGCGGCCCTGACCCTGGGGCTGCTCTTGTTCTCGGTCCAGGTCGTGACCGATGCGCTGGCCGAACGGAGGGCCGCGGATGGCGCGGCCCCGGCGGCGCGCGAGACCGTGCTGGCGGCCAACGTCGTGCCGGTCGTCGCGGCCACCGTGACGCCCGAGCTGACCGCCTTCGGCGAGGTCCGCGCGGTGCGGCAGCTCGAGGTGCGCAGCCCGCAGGGCGGGCGGATCGTCGCGCTGTCGCCCAACATGGTCGAGGGCGGCAGCGTCGCGGCGGGTGAGGTGCTGGTGCGGCTCGACCCGGCGGACGCGCAGGCCGACCGCGACCTCGCCGCCGCCGCGGTGGTCGAGGCCGGGGCCGACGCGGCGAC
>CAZNPW010000073.1:0-12508 GCA_964575185.1 uncultured Exiguobacterium sp. | reverse complement strand
CCGCCCCCCTCCCGGGCCCCGCCGCGGCCCCGCCGCCCGCCGCGGCAGCGCCCGCGGCCGCGGGGGCCGAACCGCGCCCGCACACCGTCGCGCGGGGCGAGACCGCCTTCTCCATCGCGCGCACCTACAACGTCAGCGCGCGCGCGCTCGCCGAATGGAACGGCCTCGGCCCCGACATGGAGGTCCGCGAGGGCCAGCGGCTGATGATCCCGGCCGCCGCCGCCGCCAGCCCGGCCCCCGCGGCGCCCCGGGCCGAGCCCGCCCCCGCCAGCGGCCAGCCCTCGCCGACGCCGCTGCCGCCCTCGGCGCGCGAGCCGCTGCCGGACGAGAACCCCCGGCCCGCCGCCGCCCCGCCCGAGAACGCCCTCGACAGCCCGGCGCTCGGCGCGGCCAGCACCGCCGCGAGCGCCGCCCGGATGGTCATGCCCGCCGAAGGACCGATCATCCGCAGCTACGCGCCCGGCCGCAACGAAGGCATCGCCATCGGTGCCGCCGCGGGCAGCCCGGTCCGCGCCGCCGCCGCAGGCACGGTCGCGGCGATCACCGAGGACACCAACGCGGTGCCGATCGTCGTCATCCGCCACGACGGCGGGCTGCTGACGGTCTACGCCGGGGTCGATGGCATCCGCGTCGCGCGCGGCGACAGCGTGGCGCGCGGCCAGGAGATCGGCACGGTGCGCGCGGGCAACCCGACCTTCCTGCACTTCGAGGTCCGCCGCGGCGTCGAGAGCACCGACCCCATGCCCTTCCTGCAATAGCCGCCGCCCGCGCAGGAAGCCCGGCCCCCGACCGCGCGCCGGCGCGACCGCCGACCGCGCCGGTCCGGTCCGGTCCCCCTTGCACCGCGCCCGACCGCGTGGCACCCCGGCGCATGGCCGCCCCCGCCCCGTCCTTCACCTGCACCGCCTGCGGTGCCGCCTCCCGCAAGTGGCTCGGCCGGTGCGAGGCCTGCGGCGGCTGGAACACCATCGTCGAGGAGGCCCCGCTCTCGGCCGGCCCCCGGGCCGTCGGGGCCAGGGGCCGCGCCATCGCGCTGACCGATCTCGCCACCGCCGCGCCGCCACCGCCGCGCACCACCAGCGGCATGACGGAACTCGACCGCGTGCTCGGCGGCGGCCTGGTGCCCGCCAGCGCCATCCTGGTCGGCGGCGACCCGGGCATCGGCAAGTCCACCCTGCTTCTCCAGGCGGCCGCGAGCTTTTCCCGCAAAGGGCTGAAATCGCTCTACATCTCCGGCGAAGAGGCGGCCGCGCAGGTGCGGATGCGGGCGCAGCGGCTGAACCTCGCCGACGCCCCCGTGGCGCTCGGGGCCGAAACCGCGCTGCGCGACATCCTGACCACGCTCGACGCCGAACGCCCCGGCCTCGCGGTGATCGATTCGGTCCAGACGATGTGGCTCGACACGGTGGACGCCGCGCCCGGATCGGTCGCCCAGGTCCGCGCCGCCGCGCACGAACTCGTGTCCTTCGCGAAAAAGCGCGGCGTCGCGGTGATCCTCGTCGGCCACGTCACCAAGGACGGCCAGATCGCGGGCCCCCGCGTGGTCGAGCACATGGTCGACTGCGTCCTCTACTTCGAGGGCGAGCGCGGCCACCAGTTCCGCATCCTGCGCGCGGTCAAGAACCGCTTCGGCCCGGCCGACGAGATCGGCGTCTTCGAGATGACCGAGGCCGGCCTCGCCGAGGTCGCGAACCCCTCCGCCCTGTTCCTCTCCGACCGCGACCGCCCGGCCCCCGGCTCGGCCGTCTTCGCGGGCATCGAGGGCACGCGGCCGCTCCTGACCGAGATCCAGGCGCTCGTCGCCCCCTCCACGCTCGGCACGCCGCGCCGCACCGTCGTGGGCCTCGACGCGGGCCGCGTCTCGACCATCCTCGCGGTGCTCGAGGCGCGCTGCGGCATCCCCTTCGCGGGGCTCGACGTGTTCCTGAACGTCGCGGGCGGCCTGCGCGTCACCGAACCCGCCGCCGACCTCGCCATCGCCGCGGCGCTGCTGTCGGCGCGCGAGGATGTGGCAATTCCGCCCGAAACCGTAACTTTCGGCGAGATTTCCCTGTCCGGCGCGCTCCGCCCGGCGGGCCAGACGGAAAACCGGTTGAAAGAGGCCGGAAAACTTGGTTTCACCCACGCCGCCGCCCCGAGCCGGTCGAAGCTGGGCGATACGCGGCTGAACGTGGCGACCTACGCGGACCTGACGGCCTACACCGGCCAGATGTTCGGCGCAGGCTGAGGGGACGGGTATGGAAGGCTTCACCCTGGTCGACGGCATCGTCGCCGTCATCATCGTGGTCTCGGCGATCCTCGCCTATTCCCGGGGCCTGGTGCGCGAGCTGATGGCGATCCTCGGCTGGATCGGTGCCGCGATCCTCGCCTTCGTCTTCGCGCCCTCGGCCCAGCCGCTGGTGCGCGAGCTGCCGGTGGTGGGCGGCTTCCTGCGCGACAGTTGCGAGCTGTCGATCATCACGGCCTTCGTCGCGGTGTTCTGCATCGGCCTGATCCTCGCCGCGCTGTTCACGCCGCTCCTGTCCTCGGCCGTGCAGCGGTCGGCGCTGGGCGGGGTGGACCAGGCGATGGGGTTCCTCTTCGGCGTGCTGCGCGGCGTGCTCCTCGTCGCCATCGCCTTCATCGTCTACGACCGCGCGCTGGCCATGCAGGCGGTCCCGATGATCGACAACTCGCGCAGCCAGATGGTCTTCGCCTCGGTCCAGGACCGCATCAACGCCGAGGTGCCCTCGGACGCGCCCGGCTGGATCATGGACCGCTACACCGCGCTGACCGCGATCTGCGTCGTCCCCGCCGCCGCCGCGCCCGCGCCCGAGGCCCCCGCCGCCCCCGCGACCCCCGCCCCCGCGACCCCCGCTCCCTGAGCGCGCGACCCCCGCTCCCTGAGCGCGCGACCTCGCCCCGCCGCGCCGCGGCGGGACGTGACTTCGCCCCCGTGTCGGCCTATCTGTCGGTCGCAGCCGGAATCGCGAAGGCCCGCCCATGCGCCACCTCGCCCACCCCTTCGACGACGACAGGCTGCACGAGGAATGCGGCATCTTCGGCGTCAACGGGGTCAAGGACGCGGCGAACTTCGTGGCCCTCGGCCTCCATGCCCTCCAGCACCGGGGCCAGGAAGCCGGCGGGATCGTCAGCTACCACCCCGACCACGGCTTCAACTCCGCCCGCCGCTTCGGCTACGTCCGCGACACCTTCACCAACGCCGCGGTGATGGACACGCTGCCGGGGCAGCTCGCCATCGGCCACGTCCGCTACTCCACCGCCGGCTCCAAGGGCGCGACCGCGATCCGCGACGTGCAGCCCTTCTTCGGCGAGTTCTCGATGGGCGGGGCCGCCATCGCGCACAACGGCAACATCACCAACGCCGCCGCGCTCCGGCGCGAGCTGATCGAGCGCGGCTCGATCTTCCAGTCCTCCTCCGACAGCGAATGCATCATCCACCTCATGGCGCGCTCGATCCAGGCCAACATCGCCGAGCGGATGAAGGACGCGCTCCGCCGCGTCGAAGGCGCCTTCAGCGTCGTCGCGATGACGCGCACCAAGCTGATCGGCGTCCGCGACCCGCTCGGCGTGCGCCCGCTGGTGCTGGGCCGGGTGGGTGACGGCTGGGCGCTGTCGTCGGAAACCTGCGGGCTCGACATCATCGGCGCGCGGTTCGAGCGCGAGATCGACCCGGGCGAGATGGTCATCATCGAGAACGGCCTCGTCGCCTCCTCGCGCCCCTTCGCGCCCGCGAAGTCGCGCTTCTGCATCTTCGAGCACGTCTATTTCAGCCGCCCCGACAGCATCCTCGGCGGGCGCAGCGTCTACGAGACCCGCGCCGCGATCGGCCGCGAACTGGCGAAGGAGGCCCCGGTCGAGGCCGACCTCGTCTGCCCCGTCCCCGACAGCGGCACCCCCGCCGCCATCGGCTACAGCCAGCAGTCGGGCATCCCCTACGCGATGGGGATCATCCGCAACCAGTACATGGGCCGGACCTTCATCGAGCCGACCGAAAGCATCCGCAACATGGGCGTGCGGCTGAAGCTGAACGTCAACCGCGCGCTGATCCGCGGCAAGCGCGTGGTGCTGGTGGACGACTCGGTCGTGCGCGGCACGACCAGCCGCAAGATCAAGGACATGATCCTCGAGGCCGGCGCGGCCGAGGTCCACTTCCGCATCGCCTCCCCCCCCACCGCCTGGCCCTGCTTCTACGGCGTCGACACGCCCGAGCGGGAAAAGCTCCTCGCCGCCACGATGTCGGAATCCGAGATGCAGGACTGGATCGGCGTCGACTCGCTCCGCTTCATCTCGCTCGACGGCCTCTACCGCGCGGCGGGCGAGACCGCCGGCCGCAACCCCGCCTCCCCGCAATACTGCGACGCCTGCTTTTCCGGCGAATACCCGGTAGCCCCGTCCGACAGGATCGAACAGGGCTTCCGGATGAAGGCAGCGGAGTAGACCGGAAGACCCATGGAGCGCCCGATGACTGCCCCTGCCGCCCTGGAACTGCTGAACCCCCAGGCCCGGATCACCTCCGACCGGATCGGCAAGATCGCCCTTGTGACCGGCGCGCGGTCCTATCTGGAGATCGGCGTCTACGACGGCCAGACCTTCACCAACGTGCCGCTGGCGCGCAGGGTGGCCGTCGACCCCGCCTTCCGCTTCGACTGGCAGGCCTGGCAGGGCCACGGCACCGACCTGCACCAGACGACCTCGGACGACTTCTTTCGCCGTGGGATCGAGATCTTCGACATCATCTTCATCGACGGCCTGCATACGTTCGAACAGGCGTTCCGCGACTTCTGCGCGACGCAGGGCCTGGCGCACCGCGCCACGGTGTGGATCATCGACGACACCTGGCCGAACGACGCCTTCAGCATCGAGAGGTCCGTCGCCGCGACGCAGGCGCTGCGCCGCCACCATGGCCTCACGAGCAATGCCTGGCACGGCGACGTCTTCCGCACCGCCTTTGCCATCCACGACTTCTTTCCCACCTTCGACTTCCGCACCGTCACCGGCAACGGCAATGGCCAGACGATCGTGGTGCGGGCGAACCGGCCCGCCTTCGCGCCACAGTGGAACAGCCTGGAGACCATCGGGCGGCTTGGCTTCGACGCCTTCCTCGACCACCGCGCGAAGCTGAACCCCTGCAACGACGCCGAGGCGCTGGCCTGGCTCGACGGCTGGGCGAAGGGCCTGCCCTAACGCCGCCCCGCCTTGCGCGTCGACAAAAGCAGGTTCGTCTCCGACGTCATCACGCCCTCGATCTCGCGGATGCGGAAGATCACGGCGTCGAGTTCGTCCAGCCGGTCGGCGGACAATTCGGCGATCAGGTCCCACTTGCCGTTCGTCGAATGCACCGCCTGCACCGCGGGCAGGCCCGCGAGCCGCGCCATGATCCGCTCGGCCCCCCGCCCCTCGATCCCGATCAGCATCAGCGCCCGCACCGGGGCCTGAGCCACGTCGGCGCGCGTGCCCACGGTGAAGCCCGCGATCTCTCCCCGCGCGACCAGCCGCTCCAGCCGGGCGCGCACGGTCGCGCGGCCGAGGCCCAGCCGCGCGGCAAGGTCGGACAGCGCGGCGCGGCCGTCGCGGCGCAGCTCGGCGATCAGCCGGGTGTCGGCATCGTCCATTCCGGCCCTTTCCTTCATGCATTCCGGTCACGCCCCTAGCAGATTGCGCGACGTGGCGCTAGATTCCGGCGCGATCCGGCGGCATGACGGGCGCGAAGGAGCCCGCGCATGACCCACACGATCCTGATCGGCGCGCCGGTCGATACCGGCCAGCGCAACCCCGGCTGCATCATGGGCCCCGCCGCCTGCCGCGTCGCGGGCCTCGCGCAGGCGCTGGCCGACCTCGGCCATGCGGTCGACGACCGGGGCGATCTCGCCCAGCCCGACGTGGCCCCCCTCGCCCACCCCAACGCCGCGATCCACCACCTGGCCGAAACCGCCGCCTGGACCGCGGCCATCCGGTCGGCGGTCGCGCAGGCGCTCGGCGACGGCGGCCTGCCGGTCATCCTCGGCGGCGACCACTCGCTCGCGCTCGGCTCGGTCGCGGGGGCGGCGCAGCACGCGCAGGCCGCGGGCAGGCCCCTATTCCTCCTGTGGCTCGACGCGCATTCGGACTTCCACACCTTCGCCACCACCGCCAGCGGCAACCTGCACGGCACCCCGCTCGCCTATGCCGCGGGGCGCAGCGGGTTCGACACCGTGCCGCCCTTCCCCGCACCGATCCCGGCCGGCAACATCTGCCTCTTCGGCATCCGCTCGGTCGACCCCGCCGAACACGCCGCGCTGCAAAGCCACGACATCGCGATGAACGACATGCGCGTCCTGGACGAACAGGGCATCGTCGCGCCCCTCCGCCGCTTCCTCGACAGCGTGCGCACGGCGGACGGGATGCTGCACGTCAGCCTCGACGTCGATTTCCTGGACCCCGCGGTCGCCCCCGCCGTCGGCACCACCGTCCCCGGCGGCACCACCCTACGCGAGGCGCATCTGGTGATGGAGCTTCTGCACGAAAGCGGCCTCGTCACCTCGCTCGACCTCGTGGAACTGAACCCCTTCCTCGACGAACGCGGCCGCACCGCGCGGGTGATGGTCGACCTCGTGGCCTCGCTGATGGGCCGCACGGTCTTCGACCGCAAGACGAGGTCGCTCTAGATGGTTCCCTCGGCCCGGGCGCTCGTCCCCTTCGTCTCGGTCGCGCGGATGATGCAGCTCGTCCACCGCATCGGGGTGGAGCGCGTGCTGACCGACCTCGCCGCCCGGATCGAGGCCGACTTCCTGCGGTGGGAGGCCTTCGACAAGACCCCGCGCGTCGCGAGCCATTCGGACATCGGCGTGATCGAGCTGATGCCGACCTCCGACGGGCGGACCTACGGCTTCAAATACGTGAACGGCCATCCGGCCAACATGCGCCGCGGGTTGCAGACCGTCACCGCCTTCGGCCTTCTGGCCGAGGTCGACACCGGCTATCCGGTGCTCCTGTCCGAGATGACGCTCCTGACCGCCTTGCGCACGGCGGCGACCTCGGCGCTCGCGGCGAAGTGGCTCGCGCCCGGTGCTGCGACCATGGCGCTGATCGGCAACGGCGCGCAGGCCGAGTTCCAGGCGCTCGCCTTCCAGGCCATCTGCGGCGTGACCGAGGTGCGCCTGTTCGACATCGACCCGGCAGCAACAGCGAAATGCGCAAGGAACCTCGCGGGTTGCGGGCTGACGCTCGTGTCCTGCGCGAAGATCGACGAGGCGATCCTGGGCGCGCAGGTCATCACCACCGTCACCGCCGACAAGGCGAACGCCACGATCCTGACCGACAACATGGTGGGCGCGGGCGTGCACATCAACGCGGTCGGCGGCGACTGCCCGGGCAAGACCGAACTGCACCGCGACATCCTGATGCGCGCCGACATCTTCGTCGAGTACCCGCCCCAGACGCGCATCGAGGGCGAGATCCAGCAGCTTTCGCCCGACCACCCCGTCACCGAGCTCTGGCAGGTCATGGCCGGCCGCGCATCGGGCCGCCGCAGCCCGGCCGCGATCACCCTCTTCGACAGCGTGGGCTTCGCGATCGAGGATTTCAGCGCGCTGACCTGGGTGCGCGAGACGGCGCGCGACACCGGCCTCTTCGACCCGCTCGACATGATCGCCGACCCCGACGATCCCCGCGACCTTTTCGGAATGCTGTTGCGCGCCGCGTCGTAGGATGGGCAATATTGCCCATCCTACGGGGGCATCATGCTGCGCGGCGCCGTCATCCTGATCGTCCTCGGCGGCGTGGCCTTCTGGGCCCTGACGATCCCGCGCGGCGCGCCGCCGGGCACCTACGACGGGCTGGCGGGCGACCCGGCGCGCGGCCAGCAGGTCTTCACCGCCGCGGGCTGCGCCTCCTGCCACATGGCCGAAGGCGCCACCGGCGCGGCCCGGCTCGTGCTGTCGGGCGGGCAGCGGCTGCAGACCGATTTCGGCACCTTCGTCGTGCCGAACATCAGCCCCGACCCCGTGCAGGGGATCGGCGGCTGGACGGTAGCCGACCTCGGCAACGCCATCCAGTATGGCGTGGGGCGCGACGGGCGGCATCTCTACCCCGCGCTGCCCTACACGAGCTACGTGCGGATGACCGCGCAGGACGTGGCCGACCTGCACGCCTACCTCATGACCCTGCCCCCCGACGCCACCCCCAGCGCCCCCAGCGCGCTCGCCTTCCCCTTCACCATCCGCCGTGCGCTGGGCCTGTGGAAGCGGCTCTATGCGGACCCGCCTTTCGTGCTGCCGGCCACGGATGCCGCGCAGGAGCGCGGGCGTTACCTGGTCGAGGCGCTGGCCCACTGCGCCCAGTGCCACACGCCGCGCAACGTGCTCGGCGGGATGGACCGCGCCCGCTGGCTGGGCGGCGCCCCGAACCCGTCCGGCCCGGGGGAAATCCCCAACATCACGCCCGGCGCGCTCGCCTGGTCCGAGGCGGAGATCGTGTCCTACCTGACCACCGGCTTCACGCCCGAGTTCGACTCGGTCGGCGGCCGCATGGCGCTCGTGGTCGACAACATGAGCCAGCTACCCGCAAGCGACGTGGCCGCCATCGCGGCCTACCTGAAGCGCGTGCCGCCGGTCGACTGAGGCAGGGATTGCGCTTTTGCCGCCTTGACGCGGCCCCCCCGGCGCGCCTGACTGGCCCGATGTCCACGACCGACACCCCCGAGCCGACCGTCCTGCCGGTGATCGGCGCCATCGCGTTCTGCCACCTGCTGAACGACCTGATGCAGTCGCTGATCCCGGCGATCTACCCCGTCCTGCAGCAGGAACTCGCGCTGACCTTCACCCAGATCGGGCTCATCACCTTCGCCTTCCAGGGCGTGGCGAGCGTGCTGCAGCCCGTCGTCGGCATGGTCACCGACCGCCGCCCGATGCCGTGGAGCCTGACGGCCGGCATGGGGCTGACGATGGCCGGCCTCGTGCTGCTCGCCAACGCGCAGAGCTTCGCGGTGGTGCTCGCCGCCGTCATGCTCGTCGGGATGGGGTCGAGCGTGTTCCACCCCGAATCCTCGCGCATCGCCCGCCTCGCCGCCGGGGCGCGCCCCGGTTTCGCGCAAAGCGTCTTCCAGGTCGGCGGCAACGCCGGGTCCTCGCTCGGCCCCCTGCTCGCGGCCTTCATCGTGGTGCCCTTCGGCCAGATCAGCGTCGAATGGTTCGCCGCCGTGGCGCTGGCCGGCATGGGCATCCTCTGGCTCGTCGGCCGCTGGTACGGCAGCGAGGGCCTCGCCCGGATGCGCGCCGCGCGGGGGCGGGTCGCCACCGCCACCCTGCCCGCCTGGCGGGTGCGGCTGGCGATCGGCGTCCTGGTCGCGCTGACCTTCTCCAAGTTCGTCTACATGGCGAGCTATTCCAGCTACTACACCTTCTACCTGATGGACCGCTTCGCGCTCTCCGTGCAGCAGGCGCAGGTCTGGCTCTTCGTGTTCCTCGCCGCCGTCGCGCTCGGCACGATCATCGGCGGCCCGATCGGCGACCGGATCGGGCGCAAGCGGGTGATCTGGGCAAGCATCCTCGGCATCGCGCCCGTCGCGCTCGTCATCCCGCATGTCGGCCTCGCCCCCACCGTGGCGCTAAGCGCGCTGGCCGGGATGGTGCTGGCCAGCGCCTTCCCGGCGATCATCGTCTACGCCCAGGACCTGCTGCCCGCGCGCACCGGCATGGTCGCGGGGCTGTTCTTCGGCCTCGCCTTCGGGATGGGGGCGCTCGGGGCCGCGGGCATCGGGATCATCGCCGACCGCGCGGGGATCCAGCAGACCTTCTGGCTCGCGAGCTTCCTGCCGCTGATCGGGCTGCTCGCGGTCTTCCTGCCCGACGCGCGGCGCTGACGGCGACGGCGGCGGGGGGTTTCACATGCATCCCGGCGAAGGCCGGGACCGCCCCGCACCCCCCCTTAGAGTATTTGCGCCGGAAAGAGAGGGCGGGGTCAGACCAGCCGCAGCCTCGCCCCGTCGCGGCCCGCTGCATGGCGGCAGGTGGCGGCGATGTCGGCCGCGGTCAGCCCGGCCCACTGGTACATCTGCGCGGGCGTTCCCTGGTCGATGAAGCGGTCGGGCAGGGTCAGGGTGCGGACCTGGCACTTGCCGTTCAGGTGGCCGCCGTTCGCCAGATGCTGCAGCACCAGCGCCCCGAAGCCGAGCGGCGCGCCCTGTTCCACCGTCACCAGCGCCGCATGGTGGCGCGCAAGCTGCGTCACCAGGTCGGCGTCGAGGGGCTTGGCGAAGCGCGCGTCGGCGACGGTGACGCCGATCCCCTCGCCGGCGAGCATGTCGGCGGCCGCGAGCGCCTCGTGCAGGTGCGCGCCGTAGGACAGGATCGCCACGTCGCTCCCCTGGCGCAGCACCCGGCCCTTGCCGATGGGCAGGGGCACGCCGCGGTCGGGCAGGTCCACGCCCATCCCCTCGCCGCGCGGATAGCGGAAGGCGATCGGCCCTGCGTCATGCGCGATGGCGGTCGCGACCATGTGGACGAGCTCCGCCTCGTCCCCCGCGGCCATGACGGTGAAGTTCGGCAGCGCCGCGAGATAGCCTGTGTCGAAGGCCCCCGCGTGCGTCGCGCCGTCCTGGCCGACCAGCCCCGCGCGGTCGATGGCAAAGCGGACGGGCAGGTTCTGCAGCGCCACGTCGTGCACGATCTGGTCGTAGGCGCGCTGCAGGAAGGTGGAGTAGATCGCGCAGACCGGCCGCATCCCGCTCGCCGCCAGCCCCGCGGCGAAGGTCACGCCGTGCTGTTCGGCGATGCCCACGTCGAAGACGCGCGCGGCGAAGCGGCGGGCCATGATGTCGAGGCCCGTGCCGCTCGGCATCGCGGCGGTGATGGCCACGACGCGGGGGTCGCGCGCGGCCTCCTCGGTCAGGGCGTTGCCGAAGACGGCGGTGTAGGAGGGCGCGTTGGACCTGGCCCTCGCCTGCTCGCCGGTGGTCGGGTCGAACCGGCCCACCCCGTGATACTTGTCGGCGGAGGACTCGGCCGGCGCGAAACCCTTGCCCTTCACCGTCACGGCGTGGATCAGCACCGGCCCCGTGGCGCGGGCGCGGGCGCTGCGCAGGGTGGCGAGGACCTGGCCCATGTCGTGCCCGTCGATCGGGCCGATGTAGGAAAACCCCAGCTCCTCGAACAGCGTGCCGCCGCCGGGCAGCCCCGTCACCAGCGCCCGTGCCCGCCGCGCGCCGTCGCGGATCGGCCCCGGCAGCGCCTGCTCCAGCCCCTCCGCCGCGGCCTTCAGCGCGGCGAGCGGGCCCTTCTGCGCGATGGCGTTCAGGTAGGACGACAGCGCGCCGACCGGCGGCGCGATGCTCATGTCGTTGTCGTTCAGCACCACGAACAGCCGCCGCCCGAGATGGCCCGCGTGGTTCATCGCCTCGTAGGCCATGCCCGCGGTGATCGCGCCGTCGCCGATGACCGCGACCGTGTCGCCGACCGGCATCCCCGCCTCGCGCCCCATGGCGAAGCCGAGCGCGGCGGAGATCGAGGTGGAGGAATGCGCCGCCCCGAAGGGGTCGAAGTCGGATTCCGACCGCTTGGTGAAGCCCGACAGCCCGCCCCCCTGCCGCAGCGTCCGCATCGCGGCGCGCCGGCCGGTCAGGATCTTGTGCGGATAGCACTGGTGGCCCACGTCCCAGACGATCTTGTCGCGCGGCGCGTCGAACACCGCGTGCAGCGCCACCGTCAGCTCCACCACGCCGAGCGACGACCCGAGGTGCCCGCCCGTCCGGCTCACGATGTCGATGACCTCGGCCCGGACCTCGTGGGCGAGCCGCGCAAGGTCGCCGTCGGACAGCCGCTTCAGGTCGGCCGGGCCTGCGATCTGGTCGAGGAGCATGGATGCCTCCCGGGGGAAAGAAGCGCCGTGTGGATGCGGCCACACGGCGCAGGTCCCTGTCGCCAGCAGGAAGGGAACCGGGCTTCGGTCAGCCCAGAACCCGGGGGAAGCGACCCCCCGGATCGCGGACCCCGGGCCGCGGGGGCGGCCCGGGGAAGGGTCAGGCCAGGTCGTCCGCCGCCGGCAGGACGAGCGCACCCATGGGGGCCGGGGTCTCGCGGCTCTGTTCCGGCAAGAGAAGGCCGATGCCGTAGATGATCCAGATCGTCACGACGACCCCGACCACCACCATCGCCGCCCAGCCGGCCCCGCGCAGCATCTGCGCCAGGACCCAGCCGCGCAGCATCTGGGTGCGGCCTTCGGTCATGTAGGGTTCACGTTCAGCCATGGTCATTCATCCCTAGTTGAGCGGCGCGTAGCCGTGCTGCTGCGCCCAGACGAACCAGTTGTCCACGACCGTGCCGGTCAGAAGGATGCCGATCCCGCCGGTCAGCGTGACCAGCACGGCGAACCACCAGGCCCAGCGGTGGATCCCCTCCATCGTGGCGTTGAACCCCATGGTCCAGCGCCAGAACAGCGCCGCCCGCTCCGCCGCCGTGCCGCGGTCGACGATCTGCTCCAGCTCCCGGTCGCCGCCGAAGCGGCTGACGGCCAGGATCGTCGCCCCGTGCAT
>CAZNPW010000072.1:0-12645 GCA_964575185.1 uncultured Exiguobacterium sp. | reverse complement strand
AGCCTGTCGATCATCGGCTGCGTGGTGAACGGCCCGGGCGAGGCGCTGATGACCGACATCGGCTTCACCGGCGGCGGGGCGGGGCGGGGCATGGTCTACCTGGCCGGCAGTCAGGCGCACGTGATGGACAACGACCGGATGATCGACCACATCGTGGGCCTGGTCGAGCGTCGCGCCGCCGAGATCGAGGCCGTGGCCGAAGCGGCGGAGTGACTTTCTTTCGCGGCGCAGCGAACATCTTTCCGTGATCGCACCGGATGGTACGATATCGCACCAGTTGGTACGATATCGCACCAGATAGTACGATCCGGAACCAGTTGGTACGATATCGTACCGATTTCGCGCCGCCAAGGGGACCCCCCGACCCGAGTCGCCCTTCACGGCCCATTAAGGTTAACGCCCCCCCGCCCGCGCGCCCACGCCTTTCATCTTCCTTCAAATATCCCCGCCGGAGGCATCCGGCCCCCCCGCGGGTCGCGCCCTACCCCCGGAAGGCCGCGACCAGCGCCGCCACCAGCGGGTTCGGAAACCGCCGGCCGCGGGTGACCGCCAGGAAGGTCTCCACGATCCCCGGCAGGCGGTGCGCGTCCACCAGCAGCCCCGCCGTCAGCTCGTCCTGCACCACGATCGGCGGCAGCACCGCGAGCCCCGCATCCTCCCGCGCCAGAAGCCGCATCATCGCCATGTCGTCGGCCTCGGCGGCGATGCGGGGGGCGATCTGCATCTCGGCCACCAGGGTGTCGAACCCGGCCCGGAGCGCCGTCCCCGGGGCGGGCAGGACCAGGGGTTCGTGGCGCAGCAGGGTCGGCAGGTCGCGCCCCGCGAGCCGGCGGGGGGTGCCGATCAGCCCGACCGGCTGCTCGGCCAGCCGCGCGGCGGTGAAGGGGCTCGCGGCGTCGACCGGGGGGGCGAGGTTGGTCAGCACCACGTCCAGCGCCAGGCTGTCGAGCGCGCGCAGCAGCTCGCCCTGCGACCCCGCGCGCAGCACGATCTCGGTGTCGGTGCGGCCGAGCGCGGGGCGCAGGAAGGCCATCTGGAAGTTGCGCGACAGGGTCGCGAGCGCGCCGACCCGCAGCGCCCGGCGCGGGGTGCCGGTGTCGCGCAGCGTCTGGGTCAGGTCGTCGACGGTGGCGAAGATCACGTCCGCATGGTCGAGCGCGATGCGCCCCGCCTCGGTCAGCGCGAGGCCCCGGCCGACGCGGGAAAACAGGGCCTGGCCAAGGGTTTCCTCCAGGGTCTTCAGTTGCGACGACAGCGCCGAGGGCGACAGGTGCAGCCGCTGCGCCGCCCCGGTCAGCGTTCCGTCATGCGCCACGGCGCGGAAGAGGCGCAGGTGATGCAGGTTGAGCATCGTTCGGTTCCGTAGAACGTTCCAGCGCAAAAGATGTCATTTTCTGCAAGGGTGGCAAGCCCTATCTGACCCCGGCCGAAACACCGGAGGGACCGATGACGCTCGCCTCGCTTGCCTTGCTGCCGCTGCTGATCGTGGCCTGGATGGCCCTGCAATCCCCCGGCGCGCGCCCGCGCGGCGTGCCGCAATGGGCCGAATGGGCCGCGCTGGCCGCGCTGGGGCTGGCGGTGCTGGGCCTCGTCTGGCCGGTGACGGTGCTGCCGGGCGGGCTCTTCGCCGATGACCTGCTGGCGCGGGTGCTGGCGGTGCACGTGGCCTTCATCGGCTGGGTCGTGGTGCGCTACAGCCGCACCTACCTCGACGGCGAGGCGGGCGAGGGGCGGTTCCACGCGCGGCTTCTGGTCACCATCGCGGCGGCGCTGGCGCTGGCGCAGGCGGGCAACATCGTGCTGCTGGTCGCGGCCTTCGTCGCGGTCGGCGAGGGCGTGCGGCGGCTGCTCCTGACCTATGCCGACCGGCCGCAGGCGCAGCGGGCGGCGGCGAAGTTCGCGCTGGTCTGGCGCGGCGGCGACGCGGCGCTGGCGCTGGCCGGGGTGCTGCTGGTCTATGCCTACGGCACGATGGACATCGCCGCGATGCGGGCGGCGGCGGCCGGCGGGATCGTCCCGGGCGCGGCGACCCTGGCCATCGCGCTGGTCGTGCTGACGGCGCTGATGAAGGTCGCCTCCTTCCCCCTGCACGGCTGGCTGACCGAGGTGATGGAGGCCCCGACCCCGGTGTCGGCGCTGCTGCACGCGGGCGTCATCAACGCCGGTGGGGTCCTTCTTCTGCGGCTGTCGGACGTGGTGCAGGCGAGCCCGCTCGCCATGGCCGCGCTGGTGCTCGCGGGGGGGTTCACCGCGCTCTTCGGGGCGCTGGTGATGCTGACCCAGCCGGCGGTGAAGACGGCGCTCGCCTGGTCGACGGTGGGGCAGATGGGCTTCATGCTGCTGCAATGCGGGCTGGGTCTCTGGGCGCTGGCGCTGCTGCACATCGTGGCGCACGGGCTTTACAAGGCGCATGCCTTCCTCGCCTCGGGCGGGGCGGTGGCGCTGGTGGATGCCAACCGCCGGCCGGGGCCGGTGGCGGTGCCCGGGATGCGCGGGGTGCTGTGGTCCTTCGCCATCGCGGTGGTGCTGTATTTCGTCGCCGCCGCGGGCTTCGGCGCGGTCTTCGGGCCGAAGTCGCCGCAGGCGCTGGCGCTCGGGGCGATGCTGGTCTTCGGGGTGGCCTATCTGGTGGCGCAGGGCCTGGCCGATGCCGCGCCGGCAGAGCTGACGCGGCGGGTGGTGCTGGCGGCGGGCGCGGCGGCGGTGGCCTACTTCGCCTTCCAGGCGGGGGCCGACTGGCTGATGCGCGGCACGCTGCCCGCGGCCCCGGTGGCCGGGCCGCTGGAATGGGCGCTGATCGTGCTGACGGTCTTCAGCTTCGGCGCGGTGGCGCTGGCGCAGGCCTTGTTCCCGCACTGGGCGCACCATCCGGCGAGCGCCGGGCTGCGGGTGCACCTGTCGAACGGGCTGTATGTCAACGCGGCCTTCGATCGGGTGATCGGCGGTTTCCGCACGGCGCGGTCGTAACTCGGGGACATGGAGACGATGATGTTCGCAAAGCACAGCCTGATCGCGCCGGACCTGGCGGCAGAGTTCCTGACGGCCGCCGAGGCCGCGGCGCGGGCGATCCCGCCGGCCTTCCCGCTGGCCGCGACGGTCGCGGTGAACCCCTTCCTCGGCCAGACCGGCGAGGGGCTGGCCACGGTGATCGCCCGGCTGTCCCGGGTGGGCGGGCTGCGGCCGGTGCCCGCGCGCAGCGTCCAGGCGGCGCGGATCGCGTCGGGCGCGGTGACGGAAGGTGACATCGCGGCGGCGCTGGCCGACCTGGGCGAGAGCCTGACGGTGGCCGAGGTGCTGGCCGCGGCGACGCAGGAGGCCCCGGTGGCGCAGGCGCTGCCGACGGTCGCGGGGCTGGCCGCGCGGGCGACGGGCACCGACTGGGAGGCGGTGATCCAGCGGACCTTCGGCCTCTGGGCCGGGGCCTACTTCGACCGGGGGCAGGCGCTGTGGACGCCCGCGCCGGGGCAGGGGGCCTTCGCCGCCTGGCGCGCCTGGGCGGTGCATGACCTGACGCCCGAACTCGCGGGGCTGACCGGCTTCGCCGCGCATGTGGCGCAGGCGCCCGACACGGCGGAGCGGGCGATCCTGCGCGCCGCGGACCGGCTGGGGCTGACGCCCGCTGCGGCCGGGTCGGCCTTCCACAGGCTGCTCGTCGACCTCGGCGGCTGGGCGATGCACGCGCGCTGGCTGCTGTGGGAGGCCGAGTTGAAGGGGGCCACCGACGCGACGGTGACCGACCTGCTGGCGATCCGGCTGGTCTGGGAGGAGGCGCTGCTGGCCCGCGCCGGGGCCGACGCCTGGGCGGCGGTGGTGCAGGCCCATGCGGTGCCGGTGGTGCCGAGCCGCGACGACCGGATCTGCGCCGCGCTGCAGGCGGCGGCGGACCGGGCGAGCGCGCGGGGCTTCGCGGCGAAGATCGGCAAGGGCGATGCCGCCGCGCCGGTGCGGCCCGCGTTGCAGGCGGCCTTCTGCATCGACGTGCGGTCCGAGGTCTTCCGCCGCGCGCTGGAGGCGCAGGATGCGGGGATCGAGACGATCGGCTTCGCCGGGTTCTTCGGCCTGCCGGTGGCGCACAGGCCGATGGGGTCGGACGTGGTGGACCAGCACCTGCCGGTGCTGCTGAATGCGGGTGTCACCTCGGCTTCGCAGGTGACGCCGGCGGCGGAGACCGAGGTGCGGATCGCCGCGCGGGCGGTGCGCGCCTGGGGCCGGTTCCGGCAGGCGGCGGTCAGTTCGCTCGCCTTCGTCGAGGCGGCGGGGCCGGTCTATGCGGGCAAGCTCGTAACCGATGCGCTGGGGCTGCACGGGGCGGGCAAGGCCGCGCCGGCCCCGGTGCTGGAGCCGGCGCTGCCCCTGCCCGCGCGGGTCGCGACCGCGAAGGCGGTGCTGGGGGCGATGTCGATGGTGGGGCCCTTCGCGCCGGTGGTGATCCTGGCCGGGCACGGGGCGCAGGTGACGAACAACCCGCATGCGAGCGCCTATCACTGCGGGGCCTGCGGCGGGCAGACGGGGGAGGTCTCGGCGCGGCTGCTGGCCAGCCTGCTGAACGACGTCGACGTGCGCGAGGGGCTGCGGGCGGAAGGGATCGACCTGCCGGCCGACACGCGCTTCGTCGGCGCGCTGCACGACACGACGACCGACGTCGTGACGCTGTATCCCGAGGGGCTGGCGGGCGCGAATGCGGGGCAGGTGGCCGCGGCGGAGCGCTGGCTGAAGGCCGCGGCGGGCCGGGCGCGGACCGAGCGCGCGCTGCGCCTGCCGGGGTCGACCGGCGACACGGTGGCGCGGCGGGCCTTCAACTGGGCCGAGGTGCGGCCCGAATGGGGCCTCGCCGGCTGCGCGGCCTTCGTCGCGGGGCCGCGGGCGATGACGAAGGGGGTCGACCTGGGCGGGCGGGCCTTCCTGCACGACTACGACCGGGAGGCCGACGCAAGGGGGGGCTTCGGCGTGCTGGAGCTGATCCTGACCGCGCCGGTGGTGGTCGCGAGCTGGATTTCGCTGCAGTATTACGGGTCGTCGGTCGCGCCGGAGCTGTTCGGGGGCGGCAACAAGCTGATCCACAACGTGGTCGGCGGGATCGGCGTGGTGGAGGGCAACGGCGGCGTGCTGCGCCCCGGGCTGCCGTGGCAGGCGGTGCACGACGGGGCGGGGCTACAGCACGACCCGCTGCGGCTCGCGGTGATGATCGCCGCGCCGGCCGACGCGATGGACGCGGTGCTGGCCAGGCACCCGGGTGTCGCCGCGCTGTTCGACAACGGCTGGCTGAGCCTGCACGCGCTGGCCGAGGGCGGGCCGGTGATCCGGCGCAAGCCCGGCGGCGGGTGGGAGGTGTTTGCCTGACGCGCAGAGGCCTCGGGTATTGCCGGGGTGGCGCAGCCCGTGCCCGCGCGCTACATCGCGCGCGGGCCGCAAGGGGGCGAGGGCATGTTCGATCTGGGCGGAAGGGCGGCGCTGGTGACGGGTGCCTCGGGCGGGATCGGGGCCGAGATCGCGCGGGTGCTGCACGGGGCGGGGGCCGCGGTCGGGCTGTCGGGGACGAAGGTTCCGGCGCTGGAGGCGCTGGCGGGGGAGCTCGGCAGCCGGGCGCATGTGCTGCCCGCCGACCTGTCGGCGCCGGGCGGCACCGAGGCGCTGGTGAAGGCCGCGGCCGAGGCGATGGGGGCGGTCGACATCCTGGTCAACAACGCGGGGATCACCCGCGACGGGCTGATGATGCGGATGTCGGACGAGGATTTCGACGCGGTGGTCGCGGTGAACCTCGCGGCGGTGTTCCGGCTGAGCCGGGCGGTGCTGCGGGGGATGATGAAGGCGCGCTGGGGGCGGATCGTCAGCATCACGAGCGTCGTGGGGCAGGCGGGCAATCCGGGGCAGGCGAACTATGCCGCCGCCAAGGCGGGCGTCGCGGGGATGAGCCGGAGCCTGGCGCAGGAGGTGGCGAGCCGGGGGATCACGGTCAACTGCGTGGCCCCCGGGCTGATCGCCACGGCGATGACGGAGCGGCTGACCGACGACCAGCGCGCGGCGATCCTGCGCGACGTGCCGGCGGGGCGGATGGGCAGCCCGCGCGAGGTCGCGGCGGCGGTGCTGTATCTGGCGAGCGAGGAGGCGGCCTATGTCACGGGGGCGACGCTGGCCGTGAACGGCGGCGGCGACATGCACTGACCGGGTTCTCGCGCCGCAAGGAGGTGTTCCGCGGCCCGGCGCTGCGGATCCAGTGCCATTGGCCGGAGACCCCGGGCAGGCCGCGCGGGCTGCTCGCGACCTTCGACCATTACCGCCCCGACCGCGCCGGCTTCGGCCCGGCGGTGCCGGTGCGGACGGCGCTGTCGGCGGGCTGGGCCACGCTGTCGGTGACGACCGCGGCGAACGACTGGTTCCTGAACGCCGACACCCCCCGCGCGCTGGAGCGGCTGCGGCGGTTCTGCGGCAAGTTCGCGGTGGTGCGGGCGGTGGGGTTCTCGATGGGCGGCTACGGGGCGCTGCTGTTCAGCGGGGCGATGCGGACCGACGCGGTGCTGCTGTTCGCGCCGCAGGGGGCGGTCGGCCCGGCGCGCGCGGGGTGGGAGTGGCGCTGGAAGGCCGAGCGGGCGCGGCTGCCCGAGGGGATGGACGCGCTGGACCTGCATGTGGCCGAAGGGCTGCGGGGGGTGGCGCTGTTCGACCCGCACGCGACCGAGGCCGACCGGCGGCAGGCGCGGCTGGTGCGGAAGCTCGCGCCGGGGGTGGGCCTGGTGGCGCTGCCCTGGGCGGGGCATCCGCCGGCGGCGACCCTGGCCCCGCCCGAGGGGTATCGCGACCTGCTGCTGGCGCTGCTGGACGGGCGGTTGACGCCCGCGCTGGTGCGCGCGCGGCACCGGGCGATGCGGGCCGGCGTGCCCGCCTGGCGCGCGGCGATGGCGCGGCGGGGGGTGTCAGTCGAAGATCAGGTCGCGGCCGGTGTCCCAGGCTGGGGCGGCATCGAGGAGGCGGACTGAGCCGTCGCCGGTGGTCACGACGATGTCGTCCCCCGCGCGGGTGACGCTGGCGGTGCCGGTCACCATCAGGCGGTCCTGGCCGGGGGCGAAGTCGGTGACGGTGTCGCGCCCGTCGCCTGCGGCGAAGACGAAGGTGTCGCGTCCCGGGCCGCCCGACAGCCAGTCCGCCCCCGCGCCGCCCGACAGGGTGTCGCGGCCCTCGGCCCCGGCGAGGCGGTCCTGGCCCGCCCCGCCCGCGATGCGGTCATTGCCGCGCCAGCCCTCGAGCCGGTCGTCGCCGTCGCCGCCCGCGATGCGGTCGTTGCCGCGGGCGCCGGTGATGAGGTCGCGCCCCTCGCCGCCCCACAGGCGTTCGCCCGCGTCGCCGCCGCGCAGGCTGTCGTCGCCGCCGCCGCCCGCGAGCCAGCGCAAGGATCCCGCGAGCCGGGCGCTGTCGTCGCCCTGGCCGAGGAGGACGCGTTCGACCTGGAGCCAGGCGATCAGCGCGCCGGGCGCGGTCACGCGGCCGCCGCCGGGGGCGTCGGTCAGGGTCAGGTCGCGCGATGCCTGCGCGAGGTCGATGGTGTCGGTCCCGCCGCCGCCGAGGATCTGCAGCACGCCATCGGCCGCCGGGGTGAAGCGGTCGGCCCCGTCGGTGCCGATGCGGCTGCGGATGGAGGGGGCCGCGAGGTCCTGGGTGGCGACGCCCGCGAGCGTCCGGCCCAGCGTGGCGGCGAAGTCGGGGGCGTAGTGGATCGCGTCGTCGCGGAACATCTCGCGCGCGGGGGTGCCGAGGCGGTCGGGGTCGAGGATCGCCACATCGTCGCGGCCTGCCGCGAGGGCGGCCTGTTCGGCGCGGACGCGGAGCCAGCTTTCGGCGCGGGGCGGCGCGAAATCCGCCCGCTGCGCGGGGTAGGCGGAAAGCTGCGAGACGACGAGATCGAAATCCCCGAACGCGGCGGCGAGCGCCGCCCGGAAGGCCGCGAGGTTTTCACCGTAGGCCGCGGCGACGGCGGGACCGACGCTGTCGGCCTCGCCCTGGACCCAGATCACGGCGCTGAGGAAGGCACCCGGGAGGAACGACGGCGAGGCCGGATCGAGGATCGCTTGCACCTGGGCTTCAAGCAGCCGGAAGTTCCGCCCGCCCGGATCGCCGTCCGAGGGTGCCTGCCACGTGCCGCTGCCGGGCGAGAGGGAGGCCGCCAGGGCCGAGCCGTTGGCCGCCAGGTGCAGCAGGAGCGCGCCGCCCGCGTTGGCGGCCTGCATCGCCGCCCCGGTGATGGCGAGGCCGTTGGCGTTCGACTGTCCGGCCAGGACGATGACGGGGATGGGCTGGGGCACGGCGGATCCTCTGACCCGCCCGATCCTCGCCCGCGCGGCGTCGGTGGCGGGGCGCGGATGCGGCGGTCCGGTGGCGGATCGGTCGAACGCCGCGGGTCCGCAGGCCCGCCGCCGCCGCCGGGAAAGGGTTTGCCTTGCCCGGCCGGCCTTGCTATGACGCGGGTCAACCCGGGCGCGAGCGCCAGCGGGACATCATGATGGGCCGCCTCGCATGCGCCCGAAGGACGAGAAGGACGAGGACATGAGCGACATCGCAGCCCGCGTGAAGAAGATCGTGGTCGAGCATCTGGGCGTCGAGGAGGACAAGGTCACCGAAAGCGCCAGCTTCATCGACGATCTGGGGGCGGATTCGCTCGACACGGTCGAGCTGGTGATGGCCTTCGAGGAGGAGTTCGGGATCGAGATCCCCGACGACGCCGCCGAGACGATCCAGACCTTCGGCGATGCGGTGGCCTTCATCTCGAAGGCGGCCTGAGGCGTCACGGACGTGGCACGGTGAAAGGGCACCTCCTCGGGGGTGCCTTTTGCTTTCGGGGGGGTGCGGCGGGGTGCCGAGGGCCGGGACGGCTTCGTGCTGATGCGGGTGGACCGGGGGGCCGGTTGATTGCGCGCCCGGCGTGGCCCGTGTATCAGCGGGTCGGGTCCGGACGGGGGTTTCGTGCATGCGGCGGGTGGTTGTGACGGGCTTGGGGCTGGTGACGCCGCTCGCCTGCGGGGTCGAGGAGACCTGGGCCCGCCTGATCGCCGGGCGGTCGGGGGCGGGGCGGATCACGCGGTTCGACCCGGTGAACGTGGTCACGCAATATGCCTGCGAGGTGCCGCGGGGCGACGGGTCGGGCGGCACGTTCAACCCCGACGACTGGATGGAGCCGAAGGAGCAGCGGAAGGTCGACGACTTCATCCTGTACGGGATGGCGGCGGCGGTGCAGGCGGTGCGCGATGCGGGGATCGCGGAGCTGCCCGAGGCCGAGCGGCTGCGGACGGGGGTGATGATCGGGTCGGGGATCGGCGGGCTGAGCTCGATCGCGGAGACCGCCGTTCTGATCAGGGAGCGCGGGCCGAAGCGGGTGAGCCCGTTCTTCATCCCGGGCGCGCTGATCAACCTGGTGTCGGGGCAGGTCAGCATCCGCTTCGGGTTCAAGGGGCCGAACCATGCGGTGGTGACGGCGTGCTCGACGGGCGCGCATGCGATCGGGGACGCGGCGCGGCTGATCCAGTGGGGGGATGCCGACGTGATGGTCGCGGGCGGGGCGGAGAGCCCGATCAGCGAGATCGGGATCGCGGGGTTCAACGCCTGCAAGGCGTTGTCGACGAAGTGGGCGCATGATCCCGCCAAGGCGTCGCGCCCCTACGATTCGGACCGGGACGGGTTCGTGATGGGCGAGGGCGCCGGGGTCGTGGTGCTGGAGGAGATGGACCGCGCGGTGGCGCGGGGGGCGCGGATCCACGGGGAGATCCTCGGCTATGGGCTGTCGGGGGATGCCTATCACATCACCGCGCCGTCGGAGGACGGGGACGGCGGGTATCGCAGCATGGCGGCGGCGCTGAAGCGGGCGGGGCTGGTGCCCGGGCAGGTGGACTACATCAACGCCCATGGCACCAGCACGATGGCCGACACGATCGAGCTCGGCGCGGTGGAGCGGCTGATGGGGGAGGCCGCGGCGGGGGCGACGATGAGTTCGACCAAATCGAGCATCGGGCACCTTCTGGGCGCGGCGGGGGCGGTGGAGGCGATCTTCTGCCTGCTGGCGATGCGCGACCAGGTGGCGCCGCCGACGATCAACCTCGATGCGCCCGCGATGCGCGCCACCCTGGATCTGGCGCCGCACCGGGCGGTGCGGCGGCGGATCGACGTGGCGCTGTCGAACTCGTTCGGGTTCGGCGGGACGAACGCGAGCCTGGTGATGGGACGGGTGCAGCGCTGATGTGGAAGGGGATCGCCTCGAACGGGCTGACGGTGCTGATCGTGCTTCTGGCGGTGGCGGCGATCGGGGTCGGCTGGGCGCGCCAGGCCTATACCGGGCCGGGTCCGCTGGCCGAGGCGGTGTGCTTTCGCGTGGAGCGGGGCGCGAACCTGACCGAGGTGTCGGAGGCGCTGGCCGATCAGGGGGTGGTGGCGAGCGCGCCCTTGTTCCGCATCGGCGCCGACTACCAGGACCGGTCGGGCGACCTGCGGTTCGGGAGCTACCTGATCGCGCCCGGTGCCAGCATGGCCGCGGTGCTGGATGACCTGACCGCGGGGGGGCAGTCGACCTGCGGGCGCGAGATCAACTTCCGCGTCGGGGTGATCCAGTCCGACGTGATCCTGCGCGAGCTCGACCCCGCGACGGGCGAGTTCGTCGAGGTGGCGCGGTTCGATCCCGCCGCCGGGGCCGCGCCTGCGGAATATGTCGCGGCGGCGGCGGCGGATGACGTGCGGATGCGCGTGACGGTGGCCGAGGGCACGACGAGCTGGCAGGTGGTGGACGCGCTGGGCCGGGTGGACGTGCTGACGGGCGAGGTGGCCGAGGTGCCGCCCGAGGGGACGCTCGCGCCCGACAGCTACGAGATCGAGCGGGGCGGGGCGCGGGCCGAGCTGATCGCGCGGATGTCGGCGGCGCAGGCGGCGAGGCTGGCCGAGGCATGGGCGGCGCGGGCCGAGGGGCTGCCCTATGCAAGCCCCGAGGAGGCGCTGATCATGGCGAGCATCATCGAGAAGGAGACGAGCCTGCCCGAGGAGCGCGCGCGGGTGGCCGCGGTCTTCGTGAACCGGCTGCGCGAGGGGATGCGGCTGCAGACCGACCCGACGGTGATCTACGGGATCACCGAAGGCCAGGGCGTGCTGGGCCGCGGGCTGCGGCAGAGCGAACTGCGCCGCGAGACGCCGTGGAACACCTATGTCATCGACGGCCTGCCGCCGACGCCGATCGCCAACCCGGGGCGCGACAGCATCCGGGCGGCGCTGAACCCCGAGGCCAGCGACTATCTGTTCTTCGTGGCCGACGGCTCGGGAGGTCATGCCTTCGCGCGCACGCTGGAGGAGCACAACGCCAACGTCGCGCGCTGGCGCGAGATCGAGGCGCAGCAGGGGCGGGCGGAGGAGGGCGGCGTGCAGACGGACTGACCGGCAGGCCCCGGCCGGCGGGCGTTAAGAAAGCGTTAACGCTGCGTCGCGCAAGCCGTTGGTCGGCAAGCATTTTCCGCTTGACCCGGCGCGCGGTCGATGGCATACCTTCGGACATGCTGGTCGAGGTGTGAAGGCGGCGGGGTGACCCGGCCGCCTTTTGCATTTCGCCCTCGTGGAGGGGCAACGCGAGAGGCAGGCCGAGCGACCTATGACACTCATGTTCTCCGCCACGGGAGAGGTGCCGGCTGCATTGCTGGCCGAGACGGAGGCGCACTACACGAGGGCGGCACGCGGGTTGTTCCGGGTGCTCGCGGAAATGGAAACCGGCGCGGAGGCGGACGGGAAGGCGACGCTGACGGCGGCGCGGGACCTGAAGGCGGCGCTTGAAATGGTGATGACCGAGAGGGCCCGTGTCGACAAGTTTCGCGAACGCGCCGAAGGAGCCGTCGGGGACGGCCGCCTCGACCTTCATGCAGCACGGGATGAGATCGGGCGCCGCCTGGCTCGCCTCCGTGCCGCCGGAGGAGGTGGATGAGTTCCTGGGGGGGCTGACCGACAACGCGCTGATGGCGTTGCCGTGGATGTTCGAGTTCTGGGCCCTGCCGCACCAGCTGCCCCCGGAGGGGGCGTGGCGCACCTGGGTCATCATGGGCGGGCGCGGCGCGGGGAAGACCCGCGCCGGTGCCGAATGGGTGCGGGCGGAGGTCGAGGGGGGCAGGCCCGAGGCACCGGGACGGGCGGCGCGGGTGGCGCTGGTCGGCGAGACGGTGGCGCAGGTGCGCGAGGTGATGGTGTTCGGCGAAAGCGGGATCCTCTCCTGCTCGCCGCCCGACCGCCGGCCGGTCTGGGAGGCGACGCGGGCGCGGCTGGTCTGGCCGAACGGGGCGGTGGCGCAGGTGTTCTCGGCGCATGACCCCGACAGTCTGCGCGGGCCGCAGTTCGACGCGGCCTGGGTCGACGAGCTGGCGAAGTGGCCGAAGGCCGAGGAGGCCTGGACGCAGCTGCAGTTCGCGCTGCGGCTGGGTGACGCGCCGCGGCAGGTGGTGACGACGACGCCGCGCAACGTGGGGGTGCTGAAGGCGATCCTGAAGGCGCCGTCGACGGTCATCACCCATGCGCCGACGCAGGCGAACCGGGCCTATCTGGCGGCGAGTTTCCTGGAGGAGATCGAGGCGCGCTTCGGCGGCACGCGGATCGGTGCGCAGGAGATGGAGGGGCGGCTGGTCGAGGATGCGGAGGGCGCGC
>CAZNPW010000071.1:9700-12860 GCA_964575185.1 uncultured Exiguobacterium sp. | reverse complement strand
TCCTGCGCGGCCGGGTTCACGATGTCGTTCGACCCGATCACGATGGCCACGTCGGTCTCGGGGAAGTCCGCGTTGATCTCGTCCATCTCGAGCACGATGTCGTAGGGCACCTTCGCCTCGGCCAGCAGCACGTTCATGTGGCCGGGCAGCCGCCCCGCGACCGGGTGGATCGCGAAGCGCACCGTCTTGCCCGCCGCGCGCAGTTTCCGCGTCAGTTCCGACACGCTCTGCTGCGCCTGTGCCACCGCCATGCCGTAGCCCGGCACGATGATGACGCTGTCCGCGTCGTTCAGCGCCGCCGCCACCCCGTCGGCGTCGATCGCGACCTGCTCGCCCGCGATCGCCATCGCCGGGCCCGCGGTGTTGCCGAAGCCGCCGAGGATGACGCTGATGAAACTGCGGTTCATCGCCTTGCACATGATGTAGGACAGGATCGCGCCCGACGATCCGACCAGAGCGCCCACCACGATCAGCAGGTCGTTGCCCAGCGAGAACCCGATCGCCGCCGCCGCCCAGCCGGAGTAGCTGTTCAGCATCGACACGACGACGGGCATGTCGGCCCCGCCGATGCCCATGATGAGGTGATAGCCGATGAAGAACGCGAGAGCGGTCATCAGCACCAGCGGCAGCGGCCCGCCGCCGTTCAGGTAGACCAGCATCAGGACCAGGCTCAGCACCGCCGCGCCCGCGTTGAGCGCATGCCCGCCGGGCAGCTGCCGCGCCTTGGTGTCCACGCTGACCGTCCGGCCGCCGACCGTCACCGACCCCGCGAGCTTCAAGAACGCCACCACCGATCCGGTGAAGGTCACCGCGCCGATGAAGACGCCCAGGAAGACCTCGGCCTGCAGCACGGTGATCTCGGCCGCGTCCTTTGCGGCCACGCGCGCGGCAAAGCCCGTCAGCGCCTCCAGCGCCGTCGCGTTCCCGGCCGCCTGCATCGCGGCGACGCGGACCATCTCGATCTCGGCGTTGAAGCCGATGAACACCGCCGCCAGCCCGACCAGGCTGTGCATCGCGGCCACGAGCTGCGGCATCTCGGTCATCTGGACGCGCTGCGCGACAACCCAGCCGATCGCCCCGCCGCCGATCACCATCAGCGCGGACAGCCACCAGTTGCCCTGCCCCGGCCCGACCAGCGTGGCGACGACCGCCAGCGCCATGCCCGCGATCCCGTACCAGACGGCGCGCTTGGCGCTCTCCTGCCCCGACAGCCCGCCGAGCGACAGGATGAACAGGATGGTGGCCACGACGTAGGCGGCGGCGGTGAACCCGTATTCCATCGCGGCCCCCTACGACTTCTGGAACATGGCGAGCATCCGGCGCGTCACCAGGAAGCCGCCGAAGATGTTGATCCCGGCCATGAACACGGCCAGCGCCGCAAGCAGGATCACGAGCACGCTGCCCGACCCGATCTGCATCAGCGCGCCCAGAATGATGATCGACGAGATCGCGTTCGTCACCGCCATCAGCGGCGTGTGGAGGGAATGCGAGACGTTCCAGATCACCTGAAAGCCGATGAACACCGCCAGCACGAAGACGATGAAGTTCCCCATGAAGCTCGGCGGCGCGACCAGCCCCGCCAGCAGCACCAGGGCCCCGCCGCCGACGATCAGCCCGGCCTGGTTGCGCGTCTCGGTGCGGAAGGCCGCGGCCTCGAGCGCGCGCTTCTCGGCTGCGGTCAGCTCGCGCGGCCTGTCCTTCGGCTTCGCCGCCGCGATGGCCGCGACCTTCGGCGGCGGCGGCGGCCAGGTGACGGCCCCGTCATGCGCGACCGTCGCGCCGCGGATCACGTCGTCCTCCATGTCCTGCACGATCACGCCGTCCTTCTTCGGCGTCAGGTCGGTCAGGAAGTGGCGGATGTTGTTGGCGTAAAGCGTGCTCGCCTGCGCCGCCATGCGGCTGGGGAAGTCGGTGTAGCCCACGACCGTCACGCCGTTGTCGCTGACGATCTTCTGGTCGGGCACGGTCAGGTCGCAGTTGCCGCCGCGTTCGGCCGCGAGGTCCACGACGACCGATCCGGGCTTCATCGCGGCCACCATGTCGGCCGTCCACAGCTTCGGCGCGGGCCGCCCCGGGATCAGCGCGGTGGTGATGACGATGTCGACCTGCGGCGCGAGCTCGCGGAACTTGGCGAGCTGCTTGTCGCGGAACTCGGGGCTCGACGGCGCGGCATAGCCGCCGGTCGCGGCCCCGTCCTGCGTGCCCTCGAACTCCAAAAACACGAACTCCGCGCCCATGCTCTCGATCTGCTCGGCGACCTCGGGCCGCACGTCGAAGGCGAGCGTGATCGCCCCCAGGCTGACGCTCGTGCCGATCGCCGCCAGCCCCGCGACCCCCGCCCCGATCACCAGCACCCGCGCGGGCGGCACCTTGCCCGCCGCGGTCACCTGGCCGGTGAAGAACCGGCCGAAGTTCGCCCCCGCCTCGATCACCGCGCGGTAGCCCGCGATGTTGGCCATCGAGCTCAGCGCGTCCATCTTCTGCGCCCGGCTGATGCGCGGCACCATGTCCATCGCGATGACGGTCGCGCCCCGGTCGCGCACGATCTCGAGCAGCTCCGGGTTCTGCGCGGGCCAGAAGAAGCTGATCAGCGTCTGGCCGCGCCGCAGCGCCCGCGCCTCGTCGGCCTCGGGCCCGCGCACCGCCACCAGCACGTCGGCCTCGGCCCGCACCGCGGCGGCGTCGGGCAGCACGGTCACGCCCGCGGCGGCATAGGCCGCGTCCGAGAACCCGGCCTTCGCCCCCGCGCCCGCCGCGATCAGGCAGGCATGGCCCAGCTTCTGGATCGCCAGCGCCGACTCGGGCGTCATGGCGACGCGGTTCTCGCCCGGAAAGGTCTCTCTCAGCGCGCCGATCTTCACTGGCCGTCCCCCCGTGCTGGTCCGCTCGCGCAAAGAGGTTTCAAACCTTGGCCCTCGCCGCAAGCCCATTTCGCGCGACGCAGGCGCCGGGCGTCAGGCGCCTCCCTCCCCCCTCGTGGGGGAGGGATGGGGTGGGGGGGCCGCGGCAAGGACCATCGCCGCCGTGATGTCCGCCCGCCGCCCGACCGGCGAGGACACATGCAGCGCCGCCGCCCCTTGCGCAAAGCCGATCGCCTCTCCCAGCCCCGCCCCGCCCGCCAGCCGCGCGGCCAGCGCGCCGGTGAACATGTCGCCCGCGC
>CAZNPW010000071.1:0-9690 GCA_964575185.1 uncultured Exiguobacterium sp. | reverse complement strand
CGCCGGGACCACCCCGTCGCGCGTCGCCACCCCCTCGCCCCCCAGCGTCACCACCGCCCGCCCGCCCAGCCGCGCCTCCACCGCGCGGGCCATCGCGACGGGCGCATCGGCACCGACGAGCGCCGCCGCCTCGCCCCGGTTCACCACCGTCACGCCCGCAGGCACGATGCCGTCGCGCGTCGGCGCCGCGTTCCAGACGACCATGATCCCCGCCGCCCGCGCCCGCGCGGCGAGCGCGAGGTTGGCGGCATGGGGCACCTCGTTCTGCAGCACCAGAACCCGGCAGCCTTGCGGAAAGACCACGCGCGCCGCGTCGAACGCCAGGTTCGCGCCCGACACGATCACCGCCCCGTACTCGCCCCCGGGCAGGGTGATCGCGACGCTCATGCCCGACGCCCCCGGCACCACCTGCACCTGCCCCCGGTCCACGCCCGCGGCCTCGAGCCCGGCGAGCAGGTCGGCCGCGAACCCGTCGGTCCCCACCGCCCCGGCAAAGGCCACCCGCGCCCCCATCCGCGCCGCCGCGACCGCCTGGTTGCCACCCTTGCCGCCGAAGGCATAGGTCAAGGGACCGCCCGTCACCGTCTCGTCCACCGCGGGCAGGTGCGGGGCGGCGATCAGCAGGTCGAGGTGCAGCGACCCCGCGACCAGAACCTCAGCCATAAAGCGGTGCGCCATAAAGGGCTTGGGCGACGATCCGCGTCACCGCCGCCGCATCCTGCCGCGCGCGGGCCTCGGACAGCGCCGGGTCGCCCGCCAGCCCCGCCGCCACCGCCCGCAGCCGGTCGGTCAGCGCGACGTTGGCCGCCGCCTCCGCCGCCGGATCGGTGCCGCCGTGGTCGGGGAAGGTGTCGAAGTAGATCACGCCGCCATACCCCGCCCGCGCCAGCTCCAGAAACAGCTCCACCGCCTGCACCGGATGCACCGCCCCCGCGATCAGCCCGTCGTCGCGGCGGCCGTAGCCGTCGTTCAGGTGCACCCCCAGGATGCGGCCGTGCCGCGCGGCAAGGCTCGCCGCCTGCGCCGGCATCTCGCCCGCATAAAGCACATGCGCGAAGTCGAGCGTCACGCCCGTGTTCGCCCGCCCGACCTCGCGCAGCGCCAGCAGCGTCGTGCCCATGTCGGGCATCAGCGCGAAGGCGCGGGGCTCGTTCGGCTTGTATTCGACCGCGATGTCAACGCCCGGATCGTGATCCGCGACCTCGGCGATGGCCGCGACCGTATCCTCCCACAGCCGCGCGTAATCGGCCTGGAAACTGTAATCCCACCCGTCCTGCCCCATCCACAGCGTCAGCACCCGCCCCCCCATCGCCGCGCAGGCGTCGATGCCCCGCTTCGTCAGGTCGATCGCCGCCCGCCGCACGCCTGCGTCGGGGTGGGTGAAGGCACCGAGCCGGAACGCAGCTTCGGTGTAGTAGCGCATCGCGAGCCCGTTCAGCGCCAGCCCGTGGCGCTCCAGCACCCCCGCCAGCGCCGCCGGGTCGTGCTGCGCGAAGTGGTCGGGATAGTTCAGGTCGGCCGCCGTGATCCCCGGCACCGCGGCGGCGCGGGCGACCATGTCGGCCACCGTGTCGCCCTTGCGGCGGAAGGCGTTCAGGCGCGCGGCGTAGCGCGGGGCGTTGGGGATCATCGGGAAAACAGCTCCGGCCGGTCGCGTTCCAGCGGTTCGAGATAGGTCAGCAGCTGCCGCAGGTGCCCCTGCACCGCCGCCTGCGCCGCCGCAGGGTCGTGCGCCGCCACCGCCGCGACGATGGCGCGGTGTTCGTCCAGCGTCGCCGCGACACGCCCCGGCACGGGCAGGATCAGCCGCCGCGCGCGGTTGACATGGACCCAGGCCGTGTCGCTGACCTGCGCCAGCCGCGGAAATCCCGTCAACCCCAGCAGCATCTCGTGCATCGCGCGGTCCAGCGCATAGAACCCCGCCGTGTCGCCCGACCCGACCCGCGCCGCCTGGGCGTCGAGGTTCTCCTCCAGCGCGGCGATCTGGTCGGCCGTCGCCGTGACGGCGACCCGCGCGATGGCCGCGACCTCGATCGCCTCGCGCAGGAACGCGCCCTCGCGCACCGCGTCCATCGACAGCCGCGCGACGAAGCTGCCCGCCTGCGGCAGGATGTCGACCAGCCCCTCCCCCTGCAGCCGCAGCAGCGCCTCGGCCACCGGCGACCGGCTGACCCCCAGGGACGCGCAGATCTCGGGCTTGCGCAGCATCGCCCCGGGCGGCAACGCGAGCGACAGGATCGCCTCGCGCAGCGTCAGGTAGACCCGCTGGCCCAGCGTGCCGCCCGGCGGCAGCGGCGGCATTCGGGGGGGCTTGTGGCGGGTTTGCGGCCGCGTGTAGCATGACTGACATGTTAGTCACGGAAGGGTCCGCGATGGAAGGGGTGATCCGGCTCAACGCCGCCGACAACGTGGCCATCGCACTGGCCGACCTGCGGCCCGGGGCCGCGGTCGCGCCGGGGGTCGCGGCGCTGGCCCCCGTGCCGCGCGGCCACAAGGTCGCGCTGCGCCCCATCGCGGCGGGCGAGGCCGTGATCCGCTACGGCCAGACCATCGGCCAGGCGACCGGAGGCATCGCGGCAGGGGCGCATGTGCATACCCACAACCTCGGCATGGGCCCGCATTCGACCGATTACGCCATCGGGACGGCCGCCGTGCCCCTGCCGCCGCTCGCACCCCTGACCTTCCAGGGCTACCACCGCGCCGACGGGCAGGTGGGCACGCGCAACTACCTCGGCATCCTCACCTCGGTGAACTGCTCGGGCTCGGTCGCCCGCTTCATCGCGGAAGCCGCCGAGAGCGATCCAGTCATCGCGGCGAGCGGCATCGACGGCGTGGTGCCCATCGTCCACGCCACCGGCTGCGGCATGTCGGGGTCGAACGAGGGCTACCGCACGCTGATGCGCACGCTGAAGGGCTATGCGCGCAACGCCAACTTCGGGGGGATTCTCCTGGTCGGTCTCGGCTGCGAGGTCATGCAGGTGCCCGACCTGGTCGGCCAGGGGCGGCTGCGGCCCGATGCGAACTTCCGCTACATGACGATCCAGGGCGAAGGCGGCACGCGGGCGACGATCCAGCGCGCAATCAACGTGTTGCGCGAAATGGCTCATGCGATGCGTGAACAGCGCCGCGCCCCCGCGCCGGTGTCGAAGCTGGTCATCGGCCTGCAATGCGGCGGCTCCGACGGCTATTCCGGCATCACCGCCAACCCCGCGCTCGGCGTGGCCTCGGACCTTCTCGTCCGCATGGGCGGCACCACGATCCTGTCCGAAACCCCCGAGATCTACGGCGCCGAGCACCTCCTGACCCGCCGCGCCGTCAGCGAGGCGGTCGGACGGAAACTCCTCGACCGCATCGCCTGGTGGGAGGACTACACCGCCCGCAACGGCGGCGAGATGGACAACAACCCCTCGCCCGGCAACAAGAAGGGCGGGCTGACGACGATCCTGGAAAAGTCGCTCGGCGCCGTCGCCAAGGGCGGCACCGCGCCCCTCTCCGCCGTCTACGAGTTCGCCGAACCCATCACCACGCCCGGCTTCGTCTACATGGACAGCCCCGGCTACGACCCCTGCTCGGTCACCGGCCAGATCGCCAGCGGGGCCACGATGATCGTCTTCACCACCGGCCGGGGGTCGGTGTCGGGCTACAAGCCCAGCCCCTGCATCAAGCTTGCCACCAACGACGAGATGTATGCGCGGATGGCCGAGGACATGGACATCAACTGCGGCGACATCCTCTCATCGGGAATCAGCATCGAGGCGAAAGGTGCCGAGATCCTTGCGAAAATCGTGGCGGTCGCCTCGGGCGAGAAGACCTTCTCCGAACAGCTCGGCTTCGGCGGGGCGGAGTTCGTGCCATGGCAGATCGGCGCGGTGATGTAGCAATCGCCGCGCGGGCGGGCTAAGCCCCCGGCGATGGACGGGTTGCATCTTGACCGGGCGGGGTTTGCGGCCGATGGCCGGGTCATCCTGCACCCCCTGACGCTCGCCCTGGCCGAACGCCGCATCGGCATCCTCGGCCGGAACGGCTCGGGCAAGACCACGCTCCTGCGCCTCATTGCGGGGCTCGTCGCGCCCACCAGCGGCACCGTGACCGTCGACGGCATCGACCCTTCGGGCGACCGCAAGGGGCTGATCGCCCGCCTCGGCATCCTGTTCCAGAACCCCGACCACCAGATCCTCTTTCCCACCGTCGCCGAGGAAGTCGCCTTCGGGCTGGCGCAGCTCGGCCACGCGGACCCGCAGGCCGCCGCCGCCGCCACGCTCGCCGCGCACGGGCGCAGCCACTGGGCCGCTGCGGCGACCCACACGCTGTCGCAGGGCCAGCGCCATTACCTCTGCCTGATGGCGGTGCTCGCGATGGCCCCCGCGACGCTCCTGCTCGACGAGCCCTTCGCGGGCCTCGACCTGCCGACGCAGGGCCGCCTCGCCCGGACCCTCGCCGCCCTGCCCCAGCGCACCCTCACCATCAGCCATGACCCCGCGCATCTCGCCGCCACCGACCGCGTCCTGTGGCTCGAGGCCGGGCGGCTGGCGATGGACGGCCCGCCCGGCGCGGTGATCCCGGCCTACCTTGCTGCGATGGAGGCGGCGGCGCGCGATGCTGACACTGACCTGCCCCTATGACCACCCGCTCCGGCGCGTCCCCGCCGGGGCCAAGCTCGCGGGCCTCGCCCTCGGTACCACGGCGCTGTTCCTGACCTCCGGCCCCTGGCCGCCCCTTGCGGCGCTGGCCGCAGTCGCGGCGCTCCACCTCGCGGGCGACCCGCGCACGCTGCCCTTCGCGCTGCGGCGTCTCGGGCCGCTCTGGCCCTTCGCCGCCGTGGCCCTGGTCTGGCACCTCTGGCGCGGCACGCCGGTCGAGGGCCTCGCGGTCGTCCTGCGGATGACCGCCGCGGTCATGGCCGCGACCCTCGTGACCATGACCACCCGCCTGTCCGACATGATCGCCGTCCTGACCCGCGTGCTGTCGCCCCTGAGACCGCTGATCCCGCCCCGCCGCCTCGCGCTGGCGCTTGCGCTCGCCATCCGCTTCATCCCCGACCTGATGCTCTCCGCCGCCCGCCTGCGCGAGGCCTGGGCGGCCCGCAGCCCCCGCCGTCCGCTGCACCGCCTGCTGCCGCCCCTGACGCTCGCCGCGATCGACACCGCGGACCGCGCAGCCGAAGCCTTGCGCGCCCGCGGCGGCGCGGACTAGGGTGCGCCACGGGCGCGCCAGACGCCGCAAGGGGGACGGAATGGAAAGGAATCTCGCCTATGTCGCGCTCTTCGCGGCGCTGATCGCCGTCCTCGGCCTCGTGCCGCGCATCGAGCTCGCCGCCGGCGTTCCGATCACCGCGCAGTCGCTGGGGGTGATGCTGGCAGGCACCGTGCTCGGCGCGCGGCGCGGGGCGCTGGCGGTGCTGCTGTTCGTCGGCCTGCTTGCCGCGGGCCTGCCGCTCCTGTCCGGGGGCGCGAACCTCTGGGCCGTCTGGGGCACGCCGCGGATCGGCTTCGTCCTGGGCTTCCCCGTCGCGGCCTTCGTCGCGGGCTGGGTGGTGGAGCGCACGACCCTGCCCGTCGGCCTTGCCGCCTTCGCGGGCGGCGTGATCGGCGGCGTCGCCGTCCTCTACGCCTTCGGCGTCACCGGCATGGCCTGGCGGCTGGGCGTGACCCTGCCCGAGGCGATGCTGCTCGTGGGCGCCTTCCTGCCCGGCGACATCCTGAAGGCCGTCCTCTGCGGCGCGGTCACCGCGAGCCTCGCGCGGATGCGCCCCGGCGTGCTCCTCTCACGCGCCTGACCGCTCCACCAGCAGCGCCGACCCCAGCCCCCCCGCCCCCGCAATTGCGGCAAGGCCGCGCCCGGCCCGCAGCCCGTGGAACAGCCGCACCGCGAGGATCGCGCCCGAGGCCCCGATCGGATGCCCCCGCGCCAGCGCCCCGCCCTGCGGGTTCACGACCGCCGGGTCGAGCCCCAGCGCCGCGACCGTATGGATCGCCTGCGCCGCATAGGCCTCCATGATCTCGGCCAAGGCGACGGGGCCGTCGAGCACCGCCCGCGCCGCGGGCACCGCCGCCGCCGCCGGGTCGTCGGGCACCGCCCCGACCGTCGCGTGGCGCAGGATCCGCAACCCCGGGCCGTCGCGCGCCACCACCACGAAGGCCGCCCCGTCCGCCGCGACCGCCGTGGTCGCCGCGGTCACGTCGCCCGCCAGCACCGGCGCGCGCGCCAGCAGCGCCGGGGTCAGCACGCGCGCGAAGGGGTCCCGCGCCACCCCCGCGACCGGCACGATCTCGGGCCATGCGGCCACCGCGAGCGCCTTCGCGTGGCTTGCCACGGCAAAGGCCTCCTGCGCCGCCCGCCCGATCCCCGCGCGCACGGCCAGCCCCGCCGCCGCCGCGTGCATCGGCGGATCGCGGTCGGGCCAGGGGGTGAAGGGTGCCTGGTCGTAGGGCACCCACCCCTGCGGCCCCGGCATCGCGCGCAGGGGCCGCCGCGAGTGGCTCTCGACGCCCCCCGCCACCACCACCCGCGCGCCCTGCGCCACCAGCGCGACGGCCAGCCCGACGGCATCGAGGCCGCCGACGCACTGCCGGTCGATCGTCAGCCCCGCCACCCGCGCGGGCAGCCCGGCCGCCAGCGCCACCCGCCGCGCCGGGTTGCCGCCGGGGCCGATGGCGTCGGCGACGATCACCTCGTCGACCGCCTCGCCGGGCAGCCCCGCATCCGCCAGCAGCGCCCGCACCACCGGCACCGCCAGCGCCTCCAGCGACAGCGCGCGGAACGCCCCGCCGCGCGGCACCACCGCGGTGCGGCGGGCGGCCAGGATCACCGCCACAGCCGCGCCTCCAGCGCGCGCAGGTCGGTCTTGCCCGAGGGCAGCAGCGGCCAGTCCGCCACCCGCACCACCCGCCGCGGGGCCGCCGCCGGCCCCAGGGCCTCGCGCGCACGCGCCGTCAGCCCGGGGCCGGGCGCACCCATCACCGCGGCCACCAGCACATGCCCCCGCCGCGCGTCGGGCCGCGCCAGGACGGCCGCCTGCAGGACTCCCGGCTGGCGCAGCAGCCAGCCCTCCACCGCCTCGGGCCAGACGTTCACGTCGGCGACCGTGACCATCCGCCCCGCGCGCCCCAGCACCCGCAGGACGCCGCCCTCCATCACCCCCCACTCGCCCGGCCAGCACCGCCCGCGCTCCCACCGCGCCGGGCCGGGGTCCGAGGCATAGCCCGCGGCAAGATAGGGGCTCGCCGCGCCGATCTCGCCGGGGCTTCCGTCGACCGTCAGGTTGACCCCCGGGTAGGCCCGCCCGGCCAGCCCCGCCGCCGCTTCCCCGGCGGTGGCGAGCGTCAGGAACGATGTCTCGGCGGTGCCGTAGAAGACGCAGACCTCCGCCCCCGGCGCGACCCGCGCCAGATGCGCGGCGAGCGCAAGCGGAAACGGCCCGCCGCCGCAGACGATGCGCCGCAGCCCCGGCAGCGGGCCGCGCAGGACACCGAGCTGCGCGGGCGTCGCCCACAGCACCTCGGCCCCCGCCGGCCCCGCCGCCACCGTCGCCCCCAGATGCAGCCCGCACAGCGCGCCATAGAGCGCGAGCGAATGCGACATCCGGCCCGGCACGCCCACCCGCACCCCCGGACCGATCCCGTGCAGCCCCGCATCCACCGCGAAACTCGCGACCCACGAAGCTTGCGTCCGCAGCACCCGCCGCGGCGCGGCGGTCGTGCCCCCGGTCAGCGTCTCGAACGCGCCCGGCCCGGCCACCAGCGGCCCCGCGCCTCCGACGCGGAACCCGTGCCCGCCGAAGACCCCGGGCAGCGCCGCAAGCTCCTCCGGCACCAGCGCGACCGCCGCCCGCGGCCCGTCGCACGTCCGTTCCCCGTCGACCAGGCGGGCCGCAGGGTGCCATCGGAACACCCCATCATCTTCCCGGAAATATCCCACGGGGGGTCCGGGGGGTGTGAACCCCCCCGGTCCGGCCCCGCCGCCGGGACCGCGCTCAGCCAGGAAACCGCCCCCGCAGCGCGCGCGCGGCCCCCACCAGCAGCGTCATGTCCACCCCCACGGCGGTGAAGGCCGTGCCCCAGGCGATGCACTGGCCGGCGAACCCCTCGTCCACCGTCAGGATGCCCGCGGGCTTGCCCGCGGCGCGGATCGCGGCGATCGCGCGGTGGATCATGTGCCGCACCTCGGGGTGCGACAGGTCGGCCCCGTGCCCCATGCTCGCGGCAAGGTCCGCAGGCCCCACGAACAGCGCGTCCACGCCTTCGACCGCGGCGATCTCGGGGATGCGCGTCACCGCGTCGGCGGTCTCGATCTGCACGATCAGGCATAGCTCGTCCGCAGCCCGCGCCTGATAGCCCGCGATGCCGCCATAGCGCGTCGCCCGCGTCATGCCCGACACCCCCCGGATCCCCGCCGGCGCATAGCGCATCGCCCGCACCGCCGCCCGCGCCTCCTCGGCCGTCTGGACATAAGGCAGCATCAGCGTCTGCACGCCCAGATCGAGAAGCCGCTTGACCAGCACCGCGTCGTTCCACTGCGCCCGCACCACCGGCGCGACCGGATAGGCCGCCACCGCCTGCAGCATCGGCAGGATGTCGGGCACGTCGGTCACCGTGTGCTCGGTATCGAGCAGCAGCCAGTCGTAGCCGCAGGTCGCCAGCGCCTCGGCCACCAGTGGCCCCGGGATCATGCACCACAGGCCCGTCTGGTGCCGCCCCGCGGCCAGCGCGGCCTTGAACGGGTTGCGCGGCAGCTCCGTCATGCCAGCAGCGCCGCCACCCGCCGCAGCGCGAGCAGGTAGCCGTCGGTGCCGCAGCCCGCGATCACCCCGTCCGCGCGCTGGCTGACGTAGGAGTGGTGGCGGAACGGCTCGCGCCGGTGGATCTGGCTGATGTGCACCTCGATCACCGGCCCGTCGAAGGCGTTCAGCGCATCGAGCAGCGCGACCGAGGTATGCGACAGCCCGCCCGGATTGACGACGATCGCCGCCGCCACCTCCCGCGCCGCATGGATGCGGTCGATCAGCGCGCCCTCGTGGTTCGACTGGAAGGGGTCCACCGCCAGCCCCAGCTCGGCCCCCAGCGCGCGGCAGGCCGCCACCACGTCGTCCAGCGTCGCGCGCCCGTAGACCTCGGGCTGGCGCTGGCCGAGCAGGTTCAGGTTCGGGCCGTTCAGCAGGCAGACGGTGGGGGGCATCGCGGGTCTCCGGCGGCGGCAGCCTACCCGATCCGGGCGCGCCTGCAAGGCAGGCCCCGGCGCGCAAAAGCGAAACGCCGCGCCGGTCGCCCGGCGCGGCGCATCCCGCCCTGCCTGGGCGAACGCCTCACAAGCCCAGCGCGGCGCGCACCTGGTCGATTGCGGGCTGCACCAGCGCCGGGTTCTGGCCCGCCGCCTCCACCGCCGCGCGCAGCGCGGCCTTGGTCGCGTCGTCGAGCTGCGAGCCGTCGATCAGCGCGGTCAACGCCTGGACGTCGAAGTTGGCCGGGTCGAGCGCCGCCGCAGCCCCCGTCGCGGCGTTCGCCGCAGCCCCTGCGGCGGCATTCGCGGCATCCGCCGCAGCCCCGGTCGAGGCATTCGCGGCGTCGGCCGCAGCCCCCGTCGCGGCGTTCGCGGCATCCGCCGCAGCCCCCGTCGCGGCATTCGCGGCATCCGCCGCAGCCCCGGTCGCGGCATTCGCGGCGTCGGCCGCGGCACCGGCGGCGGCGTTGGCGG
>CAZNPW010000070.1:0-12997 GCA_964575185.1 uncultured Exiguobacterium sp. | reverse complement strand
CGGTCATCAGCGCCTCGCCCGGGCCGTTCACCACGCAGCCGATGATCGACAGGCTCATGCTGGTCGTGACGTGCGCCAGGCGTTGCTCCAGCGCGGCGACGGTGCGGATCACGTCGAAGCCCTGCCGCGCGCAGGACGGGCAGGAGATGATCGTGACGCCGCGGTGGCGCAGGCCCAGCGCCTTCAGGATCTCGAAGCCGACCCTGACCTCCTCGACCGGGTCGGCCGAGAGCGACACGCGGATCGTGTCGCCGATGCCCATCCAGAGCAGGTTGCCGAGGCCGATGGCCGATTTCACCGTGCCCGAGACAAGGCCGCCCGCCTCGGTGATGCCGAGGTGGATCGGGGCGTCGGTCGCGTCGGCGAGCTTCTGGTAGGCGGCGGCGGCGAGGAAGACGTCCGACGCCTTCACGCTGATCTTGAACGCGTGGAAATCGTTGTCCTGCAAGAGCTTGATGTGATCGAGGCCGCTTTCGACCATGGCGTCCGGGCAGGGTTCGCCGTATTTTTCGAGCAGGTGGCGTTCGAGCGAGCCCGCGTTCACGCCGATGCGGATCGAGCAGCCGTGGTCCTTGGCCGCGCGGACGACCTCGCGGACGCGGTCGGCCGATCCGATGTTGCCGGGGTTGATCCGCAGGCAGGCCGCGCCCGCCTCGGCCGCCTCGATGGCGCGGCGGTAGTGGAAGTGGATGTCGGCGACGATCGGCACGGGGCTTTCGGCGACGATCTCGCGCAGGGCGCGGGTCGACGCCTCGTCGGGGGTGGAGACGCGGACGATGTCGGCCCCGGCCTCCGCGCAGGCCCGGACCTGGGCGATCGTGGCCGCCACGTCGGTCGTCAGCGTGTTGGTCATCGTCTGGACGCTGATCGGCGCGTCGCCGCCGACCAGCACGCGGCCGACCCGGATCTGGCGGCTGGGGCGGCGGTAGATGTTCTTCCACGGACGGACGTGATTGAGCGACATGGGCGGTTCCCGGCTGACGGCCGACCCTAGGCCGGGCGGGCCGAAAGCTCAAGTCCGCGGGGCCGACGGGTCACGGCGCGGCGGGAGCGGCGGCGGCGGGCAGGTCGGCCGGCAGCACCTCGGCCACGGCCACCATCCGCGCCAGGTCCGGGTCGGCGGCGGGATCGGCCGCGGCGAAGTCCTGCACCAGCGCCTCGGGCGAGAGCGCGATGTTGGACACGACGCTCGCCCCCGCCCCGGCCGGGCCGAAGGGCTGGCCCCGCACCCTGAAGTAGACCGAGCCCGCGTTCCCCGTCCGCAGCACGGCCGGTTCGGCGAACTGCGGGACGACGTAGGTTTCGCCCGCGTCGAGGATCTGCTCGAACAGCACCGTGCCGTCGGCCGACGACACCCGCACCCAGGAGGGGCGCACCGCGAGCAGTTCCACCGGCGGGGCGGCGTCGGCCAGGACCTGCACGGTGTCGGGCACGGTGTCGGGCGCGGAGGCGGGCGCGGAGCCGGGCGGGGCCCCGGCGACGGCGGCGACGGCGGCCGCGATGGCGGTGGCGGTGGCGGTGGCGGGTGCCGCGGCGCGGGGGTTTATCGCGGCGATGGGGCCGTCGCGCGGGGTCATCACCGGCACGTCGAGCGCCTGCGGACGATAGAGCAGGTCGAGCGGATCGGCGACCACCCCGGCCGCGGCCACTGCCGCTGCGGGGGCGGCGGCGGGGGCGGAGCGGACGACCTGGTCGACCGGGTCGACGCGGCCGAGCGGGTCGATCTCGGCCGCCACCACGGGGGCCTGGTCGACGGGCGCAAGCTGCACCCGCTGCACCTCCTGCAGCAGGGACCAGCCGCCGTAGCCGAGCGCGCCGATCAGCGCGACGAGCACCGCGACCGACCCCAGCGCCGCCGGTTCCACCCGCAGGAGCCAGCTTTCCCCGCGCGGCAGGAAGCGGGCGTTGGGGTCGGCGAAGGGATCGCGCGGCTCGCCCGCCGCGGCGCGGCTGCGGGCGGCGACGATGGTGTTGGACGAGGCGCCCGGCAGCATGCCGTGCGCGGGGGTGTAGCCGGCCTCGGCGCAGAACTGCGCGAAGGCGCGGTCGGGGTCCATGCCGAGATAGCGCGCGTAGCTGCGCACGTAGCCCGCGACGAAGCCCGGGGTCTCGAAGGCCGACACGTCGGCGTTCTCGATCGCGGCGATGTAGGTCGCCTTGATCTTCAGGTCGCGCTGCACGTCCAGAAGGCTCTTGCCCAGCGTCGCGCGCTCGCCGCGCATCATGTCGCCCAGGCGCAGGTCGTAGTCGTCAAACCCCTTCGGCCTGTCCTCCTCGACTGAGGAAGGTCTGCCCTTCCAACCGATCATGCGACTGCCCGCCCCCAAAGCGCTTTGACCTCACGCGTGCCCCGACTCACGACCGCGTGTATTGGCAGAAAGCTAACACGGCACAAGGGCCTTTGCATAAGCAGAAAAGGTCAGGCCGCACCCTCGGCGCGATTCAGCGCACACTGCCGCCAGAGGCTGTCGAGCGCGCCCACGAGCGCGTCGATGTCGGCCGCGGAATGCACCGGCGAGGGGGTGAAGCGCAGCCGTTCGGTGCCGCGCGCGACGGTCGGGAAGTTGATCGGCTGGACGTAGATGCCGTGCCGGTCGAGCAGCATGTCGGACAAAAGCTTGCAATGGACGGGGTCGCCGACGTGCACCGGCACGATATGCGACCCGTGGTCGATCAGCGGCAGGCCCAGACCCTTCAGGCGCATCTTCAGCGTCCGCGCCGCCGCCTGGTGCGCCCGGCGCAGGTCGTCGGACCGCCGCAGCACGCGGATCGAGGCGGTGGCCCCCGCCGCCACGGCGGGCGGCAGCGAGGTGGTGAAGATGAACCCCGGCGCGTAGGAGCGCACGGCGTCCACCATCTTCGCGCTTGCGGCGATGTAGCCGCCGAACACGCCGAAGGCCTTGGCGAGCGTGCCGTTCACGATGTCGATGTGCTGCGACAGGTTGTCGCGGGCCGAGACCCCCGCCCCGCCGGGGCCGTAGAGACCGACCGCGTGGACCTCGTCGAGGTAGGTCAGCGCGCCGAACTCCCGCGCGAGCGCGACGATCCCGGCGATCGGGCCGAAGTCGCCGTCCATCGAGTAGAGCGACTCGAAGGCGATGAGCTTCGGGGCCGCCGCGGGGTCGGCGGCGAGGAGCTGGCGCAGGTGGTCCAGGTCGTTGTGGCGGAAGATGCGCCGCGGACCCGCACCGCGGCGGATCCCCTCGATCATCGAGGCGTGGTTCCTTTCGTCGGAATAGACGATCAGGCCGGGGATCAGCCGGGCGAGGACCGCCAGCGTCGCGTCGTTGGCGATGTAGGCGCTGGTGAAGACGAGCGCCGCCTCCTTGCCGTGGAGCGCGGCCAGTTCGGCCTCGAGCGCCTTGTGCCATGCAGTGGTGCCGCTGATGTTGCGGGTGCCGCCCGAGCCTGCCCCGGCCGCGTCGAGGGCCGCGTGCATGGCCGCGAGGACCTCGGGGTGCTGACCCATGCCGAGGTAGTCGTTGCCGCACCAGACGGTGATGGGGCGCGTGGTGCCGTCGGGGCGGGTCCAGGTGGCCATCGGGTAGTGGCCGCGGTCGCGCGCGATGTCGATGAAGGTGCGGTAGCGGCCTTCGTCGTGCAGGCGCTGCAGCGCGCCGGTCAGCAGGGCGTCGATGTCCATGGGCCGGGCAGATAGTGGCCCCGGGTCGGGGGGTCAATGCGACCGTCAGTCCGGGTCGGGGGCCGCGTCCGGGGCCGCGTTGGGGGCCGCGTTCGGGGCCGCGCCGGGGGCCGCGATGGCGACGGTGCAGTCGGGCTCGGCGCAGGCGGCGATGGCGGCGGCGGCGTCCGCGCCGGTGCCGAAGCGGCCCGTTGCGGGCGAGATGGCGAGCGCGCCCGTCAGGCCCGCCACCGCGCGGGTGGCGTCGGACGACAGGGACAGGGGCCGCGCCTCCCACCCTGCGGGGCGGATCACGGCGGCGATGACGCAGGGGGCGGCCCCGGTCTTCCTGGCGGTGCATTCGGCGAGCGCCCGGGCCTGCGCCGCCGCGACCGTGTGGTGGTTCACAGCGGCGACCGTCGCCTCGGACATCAGGCCGTCGCCCGGCGAGATCGCGATGGCACCGTAATAGGGCTGCCCCGCCGTCGCGGTGCCGAGAAGCGCCGCCTGGTCGGCGGGCAGCACGCCGTCGGCCACCGCGACCTCCGACCCCTCGGGGGGGAACAGCAGCGCCGCGGCGGCGTCGCGGGTCAGCGGTTCGGCGACGGCCGGGAGGGGGAGGAGGCAGAGGAGCAGGGTCAAGCGCATGCGATGGACTCCGGTCGCGGCGCGCGTCACATAGCGCAGGAGCGGGGGTTTCACACCCCCGCACCCCCGTGGAGTATTTGGACCGGAAAGAGGGGCAGGTGCGCCCCCGTGAAAGCGAGACCACATGACCCTTGACGCCACGCTTGCCCGCATCGACCAGGACCTGCCCGCCGCGATCGACCGGCTGATGGCGCTTCTGCGGATCCCCTCGATCTCGACCGATCCGGCCTACAGGGCCGACTGCGCGCGGGCCGCCGACTGGCTGGTCGCGGATCTGGCGGCGCTGGGGTTTTCCGCCAGCGCGCGGGCGACGCCGGGGCATCCGATGGTGGTGGCGCATTGCGACGGGCCCGCCTCCGCAATGGCGGGGCGGCACCTGCTGTTCTACGGCCATTACGACGTGCAGCCGGTCGATCCGCTGGTGCTGTGGGACCGCGATCCCTTCGACCCCGCGGTGGAGGCGACGGCGAAGGGCGAGGTCATCCGCGGCCGGGGGGCGTCGGACGACAAGGGGCAGCTCATGACCTTCATCGAGGCCTGCCGGGCCTGGAAGGCCGTGCACGGCGCCCTGCCCGGGCGGCTGACGGTGTTCCTGGAGGGCGAGGAGGAATCGGGCTCGCCCTCGCTGGTGCCGTTCCTGAAGGCCAACGCGGCCGAGCTGCGGGCCGACCTGGCGCTGATCTGCGACACCGGGCTGTTCCAGAGCCGGACGCCCGCGATCGTGACGATGCTGCGGGGGCTTCTGGGCGAGGAGCTGACGCTGCGGGCGGCGACGAAGGACCTGCATTCGGGGATGTACGGGGGCGCGGCGATCAACCCGATCCGGGTTCTGGCGAAGGTTCTGGCGGGGCTGCACGACGCCGCGGGGCGGGTGCAGGTGCCGGGGTTCTACGACGGCGTGGGCGAGCTGCCCGACGCGATCCGCGCGCAGTGGCAGGCGCTGGCCTTCGACCACGCGGCCTTCCTCGGCGATGTCGGCCTGTCGGTCCCGGCGGGGGAGCGCGACCGCACGCCGCTGGAGATGCTATGGTCGCGCCCCACCGCCGAGGTGAACGGCATCCGGGGCGGCTATACCGGGGACGGGTTCAAGACCGTGCTGCCGGGCGAGGCGCACGCCAAGGTGAGCTTCCGGCTGGTGGGCGACCAGGACCCGCTGGCGATCCGCCGCGCCTTCCGCGCCTGGGTGGAGGCGCAGCTGCCCGCGGACGTGACGGTGGCGTGGCACGACCACGGGGCGAGCCCGGCCAGCGTCATGCCGGTGGACGACCCGGCCTTCGCGGCCGTGCGGGCGGCGCTGACCGACGAATGGGGGGTGCCCGCGGCCTATGTCGGCTGCGGCGGGTCGATCCCGGTCGCGGGGTATTTCCGCACGCATCTGGGGATGGACGCGCTGCTGACGGGCTTTGCCCACGACGACGACCAGATCCATTCGCCGAACGAGAAGTATCCGGTGGAGAGCTTCCGCAAGGGCATCCGGTCCTGGGCGCGGGTGCTGGCGCGGCTGGCGGGGCAAGGGGCGCGTTAAGCCTTCCTTGGGATTCGCCTGCTACGCATGGTCGCACCCGGAAGGGACAGGTCGCTGCTTGCAACCCACGTGACCTCACGACCCCGGAAGCCCCCGCCGGCCAAAACGGTCGGCGGGCGGCCTACACCAGCCGCCCGGCCTCCATCTTCAGGACGGTGCCCGCCAGGGCGGCGATCTCGTCGGTGGAATGGCTGACGTAGAGGATCGGCACCCGCGCCTCCGCGCAGACGGCGCGGAGCCAGGGCAGCACCTCGGCCTTGCGCGCCGCATCGAGCGAGGCGAGCGGTTCGTCCATCAAGAGCATCCGCGGCTCCGCCAGCAGCGCGCGGCCGAGCGCGACGCGCTGGCGCTCGCCGCCCGACAGGTCGCGGGGCCGGCGGGGGAGGAGGGGGGCGATGCCGAGGAGGTCGGTCACGCGGGCAAGCCCGCCGTCGTCGGGTGCGCCGTAGAGGAGGTTGCCGCGCACCGTCAGGTGCGGGAACAGCCGGTGGTCCTGGAACACCACGCCGAAGCGCCGCAGGTGCGGCGGCAGGAAGGTGCCGGGGCCGGTCAGCACCTGCCCGCCGAAGGCGATGCGGCCCGGCGCGCGGATCAGCCCGGCGATGGCGTGCAGGACGGTGGACTTGCCCGCCCCCGACGGCCCGGTCAGCGCGGTGATGCCGTCGCAGGTGAAGTCGACCTCTACCGTGAAGTCGCCCTGGCGGTGGCGGAGCGAGACCTCAAGCATCCTGGCCCACCCGCCGGGCGACCGCGCGCGAGACACATTCGGACAAGGCGAGCGCCCCGGTCGCCACCACGACCGCGAGGACGACCAGCCGCCAGGCCACGCCTTCGCCGCCCGGCACCTGCAGCGCGGTGTAGATCGCGGTCGGGATCGTCTGCGTCTGGCCGGGGATGTTGGCGACGAAGGTGATCGTGGCCCCGAACTCGCCCATCGCCTTGGCGAAGGCGAGGATGCTGCCCGCGACGATGCCGGGGGCCGTGAGGGGCAGCGTCACGGTCAGGAAGACGCGCAGCGGCCCCGCGCCGAGGGTGGATGCGGCCTGTTCGAGGCGGGGCTCGACCGCCTCGAGGCTGAGGCGGATGGCGCGGACCATGAGCGGGAAGGACATCACCGCCGCCGCCAGCGCCGCGCCGGTCCAGGCGAAGGCGAAGGTGAAGCCGAACCACTGGTCGAGGTAGCGCCCGATCCAGCCGTTCCGTCCGAAGGCGAGCAGGAGGAGGTAGCCCGTGACGACCGGGGGCAGCACGAGCGGCAGGTGGACCGCGCCGTTCAGGAGGCCATGGCCCCAGAAGCGTCGGCGGGCGAGCGCCCAGGCGACCGCGATGCCGAAGGGCAGGCTGACCAGCGTGGCGACCGCGCTGACGCGCAGCGACAGGCGCAGCGCCATCCACTCCTGCGGGGTCAGCCAGTCGGTCAAGGGGCGGTGAAGCCGGCGGCGGCGAAGGCGGCGCGGCCGTCGGGGCCGGACAGCGCGTCGAGGAAATCCTGCGCCGCAGGCTTGGCCGCGGCGGTCAGCGCGCCGGGGTAGACGATGGGGGTGTGGCTGCCCTCCGGGAAGGTCGCGACCACGCCGACGCGGGGTTCGGCGCGGGCGTCGGTGGCGTAGACGATGCCGAGCGGGGCCTCGCCGGTGGCCACCAGCGCGAGCGCGGCGCGGACGTTGTCGGCCTGCGCGACCCTGGGGGCGACGGCCGCCCAGAGGCCGAGGTTTTCGAGCGCTTGCCTGCCGTATTGCCCGGCGGGCACCGAGTCGACCAGCGCCATGGCGAGCTTGCCGTCACCCAGCGCGTCGAGCGCCGCGGGGATCGCGGCCGGGGGGACCTGCCCGGGGCCGATCAGCACCAGGCTGTTGCCGGCGAGGGTCACGCGCGTGGCGGGCTGGATCAGCCCCTTGGCCGCGAGGTCGTCCATCCAGTCCTCGGACGCCGCGAGGAAGACGTCGGCCGGCGCGCCCTGTTCGATCTGGCGGGCGAGCTGGGCGGTGCCCGCGTAGCTGATCCGGACGACATTGCCCGTGGTCTCTTGCCACTGGGCGGCGACCGCATCGACCGGGCCCTGCAGGCTGGCGGCGGCGAAGACGGTGATCGTCTCGGCGGCGGCGGGGGTGGCGAGCGCCAGGGTCAGGGCGAGGATGCGCAGCACGGGGGGACCTTTGGTCGTATCCGGGCGAACATATCGGGCGCGGGCGGCTTCGCAAGCGTCATGTTTGCCCGGACATATCGGCCAGCAGACCTTCCAGCGCCGCGAGGTCCTCTGTGCTGGTGGCGGCGAGCCGGGCCTCGATCGCGCGGTAGCGGCGCAGCACCTCCTCCCCCGTGGGGGTCAGCCGCGCCCCGCCGCCGCCGGGGCCGCCGCGCAGCGTGGTGACCACGGGTTCGGCGAAGGTGGCGTTCAGCGTCTCGACCAGGCCCCAGGCGCGCTTGTAGCTCATCCCCATGGCCGCGCCCGCGGCGGTGATGCTGCCGGTGCGGGCGATGTGGTCGAGGAGGTCGGCCTTGCCCGGGCCGAGCATGGCGGCGGGGCCGAACAGGATGCGCAGGCGCAGGCGGCTCATATGTCGAACGTGACGCCCTGGGCGAGCGGCAGGTGGCGGGAGTAGTTCAGGGTCGCGGTCTGGCGGCGCATGTAGCCCTTCCATGCGTCGGAGCCCGACTCGCGGCCCCCGCCCGTTTCCTTCTCGCCGCCGAAGGCCCCGCCGATCTCGGCCCCCGACGGGCCGATGTTGACGTTGGCGATGCCGCAGTCGGAGGCGGCGAGGAAGGCTTCGGCCTCGCGCAGGTCGGTGGTGAAGATGCAGGAGGACAGGCCCTGGGGGACGGCGTTCTGCATCGCGATGGCCTGGGACAGGTCGGTGTAGCCCATGACGTAGAGGATGGGGGCGAAGGTTTCCTCGGCGACGATGGCGGTCTGGCCCGGCATCTCGACGAGGGCGGGGGTGATGTAGGCCCCCCCCTTTCCATCCCCGGGGCGGTCCTGGGGGACGCCGCCGTGGACGGTGCCGCCTTGCGCGCGGGCGGCGCGGAGGGCGTCGGTCATGCGGTCGCGGGCGGCGGCGTCGATCAGCGGGCCGACGAGGGTGTTTTCCGCGCGGGGGTCGCCGAGCGGGAGGGTGGCGTAGGCGCGGAGCAGGCGGGCGGTCAGGTCGGCGCGGATGCTGTCGTGCACGATCAGGCGGCGCAGCGTGGTGCAGCGCTGGCCGGCGGTGCCGACGGCGCTGAACACGATGGCGCGGACGGCCATGTCGAGGTCGGCGGAGGGGGCGACGATCATCGCGTTGTTGCCGCCGAGCTCGAGGATCGCGCGGCCGAAGCGCGCCGCGACGACGGGGGCCACCGCGCGGCCCATGCGGGTGGAGCCGGTGGCCGAGACGACGGGCACGCCGGGGTGGGCCACGAGCGCGGCCCCGAGGTCGCCCTTGCCGATCAGGATCTGGCAAAGGTTGTCGGGGGCTTGGCCGAATCTCTTCACGGCGCGCTGGAGGATCTCCATGCAGGCCATCGCGGTCAGGGGGGTCTTCTCGGACGGTTTCCAGATGACCGGGTTGCCGCAGACGAGCGCCAGGGCCGCGTTCCAGGACCAGACGGCGACGGGAAAGTTGAAGGCCGAGATGACGGCCACGGGGCCGATCGGGTGCCAGGTCTCCATCATCCGGTGGCCGGGGCGTTCGGAGGCGATGGTGAGGCCGTAGAGCTGGCGCGAGAGGCCCACGGCGAAGTCGCAGATGTCGATCATCTCCTGCACCTCGCCCAAGCCTTCGGAGGCGATCTTGCCGGCCTCGCGCGTCACCAGCGCGCCGAGGTCGGCCTTGGCGGCGCGGAGTTCCTCGCCGAAGAGCCGGATCAGCTCGCCCCGGCGGGGGGCGGGAACCTCGCGCCACTGGTGGAAGGCGGCGGTGGCCTGCGCGACGACGGCGGGGAGGTCCGACAGGGGCGTGGTGCGGACGCGGGCGATCTCCGCCCCGTCGATGGGGCTGTGGACGGGCAGGTCGCCGCCGGTGAGGAGGTGGGGGGGCAGGATCGGGATCATGGGGGGTCCTTCAGGGCGGCGGCGACGATGTCGTCGGCCGAGGGCATGGTGGCGGCGTAGGCGGGGCCGGTGGCGATGAAGCTGTCCTGCGCGGTCAGGCGGCGGGCAAGGCGGCCGTGGTCGGCGAACATCGCCGACAGGCCTTCGGCCACGCCGCCGGAGCGGCGGGTTTCGTCCACGATCAGGATGCGGGCGCAGTCTTGCGTGGCGGCGAGGATGGCCTGTTCGGGGAGGGGGGACAGCCAGCGGATGTCGATGATGCGGGTGCGGACGCCCGCCGCCGCGATGCGGGGAAGGGCCTGGCGCGACAGGTAATGCCCGTTGCCGAAGGTGACGATGGCAAGGTCGGTCCCCTGCCCCGTGACGCCGACCTGCCCCAGCGCGATGCGCCGGTCGGGGGCGGGGTAGCGGGTGAGCCAGCCTGCGTCGCCGGCGGCGTGGAGGTCGCGCATGGGGTAGAGCGCGATGGGTTCGAGGAAGACGACCACGCGGTTCTCCTCGCGCGCCAGGCGGAGGCATTCGCGCAGCATCATCGCGGCGTCCTGGCCGGTGGAGGGAACCGCAAGGATCACGCCGGGGATGTCGCGGATCACGGCGAGCGCGTTGTCGTTGTGGAAGTGGCCGCCGAAGCCCTTCTGGTAGCCGAGGCCCGCGATGCGGATCACCATCGGGTTGGTGAACTGGCCGCTGGAGAAGAAGGGCAGCGTCGCGGCCTCTCCCCTCAGCTGGTCCTCGGCGTTGTGGAGGTAGGCGAGGAACTGGATTTCGGGGACCGGGACGAAGCCGTTGTGGGCGGCGCCGATGGCCAGCCCCAGGATCGAGGTTTCGTCGAGGAGCGTGTCGATCACGCGGGGGCCGAAGCGGGCGTGGAGCTTCTGCGTGACGCCGTAGACGCCGCCCTTGCGGCCGATGTCCTCGCCCATCAGGACGATTTCGGGGTGGGCCGCCATGAGGTCGGCGAGCGCCCAGCCGATCTGGCGGGCCATCGGCTGGGGGTCGTCCATCGCCGCAAGGTCGGGGCCGAAGAGGGCGGCGCGGTCGGGGCCGTTCGTGGGGCGGTTGGTCCGCGGGGGCGGGATGATGCTGGCCATGACGCCCGCGGCGTCGGCCAGGCGGGGGCGGGTGACGGCGCGGGCCGCGGTGTCGCGGGTGCGGGCGAGCGTCTCGTCATAGATGGCCAGCGCCCGGGCGGGGTCCATCGCCCCCGCGTCGCGCAAGGCGCGGACGGCGTGGAGGAGGGGGTCGTCGGCCTCGTCGGCCTCGACCTCGGCGCGCGTCAGGTAGGTGGTCGGCACGTCGGCCCCGGCGTGGCCGTAAAGGCGGACCGTGCGCAGGTGCAGGATCGCGGGCTTGCGGCGGCTGCGGACGACGGCCGCGGCCTGGGTCGCGGCGGCGAAGGTGGCGAAGGGGTCGAGGCCGTCGGCGGCGAAGTACTCCACCCCGGGCCGGGCGGCGAGCATGGCCCGGACCCAGCCCTTGGGGGATTTCGTGCTGATGCCGATGCCGTTGTCCTCGCAGACGAAGAGGATGGGCAGCGGCACGCCCTGCCAGGCGGTCCAGCCGGCGGTGTTGAGCGCGGCCTGGGCGGAGGCGTGGTTCACGCTCGCGTCGCCGAAGGAGGCCATCACCAGCGCGTCCTCGGGGAGGATCGCATGTTCGGGCCGGTGGCGGCGGGCGGCCCCGATGCTCCAGGCCGCGCCCACCGCCTTGGGCAGGTGCGAGGCGATGGTCGAGGTCTGCGGCGGGATCATCAGCGGGCGGGAGCCGAGCACCTTGTGGCGGCCGCCTGAGATGGGGTCTTCGGCGGAGGAGGCGAAGGACAGGAGCATGTCCCAGGCGATCGCGCCCGGGTCCTGCCCGGCCTGCATCGCGCGGGCGATCTGGAAGGCCGCGTCGCGGTAGTGGAGGAAGGCCATGTCGGAGGGGCGCAGCGCGGCGGCGACGGCGGCCATGCCCTCGTGGCCCGAGGAGCCGATGGTGTAGAAGCCCTGCCCCGCGCGATTCATCTCGCGGCCGACGATGTCGAGCGCGCGGGTCAGGCAGCCGGCGCGGTAGAGGTCCACGGCACGCGCGGGCGTCAGCGGGCCGGCGGGGGCGGGCCCGGGCGGCAGGTCGGCCGCCGCGACGCGGGCGCGGAAACGGTCGTGCACGATCTGGGCGCGGTCCATGCGCGCGGGTCTAGGCCATCGGCGCGCGGGGCGAAAGGCCGTCAGCGCTCGACGATCGCGCCCTCGTTGCGGCGCAGAAGGTAGCCGAACACCGCCGTCAGGCCGAGCGACACCAGCATGACGTAGAACCAGCTGATGTAGTCGCCCTCGTAGGTCGCGTAGAAGCCCATGCGCATCTGGCCGACGACGTGGATCAGCGGGTTCCACCACAGCCAGTCCTGGAAGGGCTGGGGCACCGCGGCGAAGACGAACATGATGCCCGAGGCGATGAAGAGCGGCCGCCGCAGCACCGCCCAGATGTTCCGCCAGGTCGGGAAGTAGGCGAAGACGACGGCGTTCATCAGCCCCATCCCGAGGCCGAGCGCCGAGGCCAGCGCCATGGCGATGACGATCGCCAGCAGGTCGAGCTGCACGACGGCCCGGTCGAAGATCACGATCAGCGGCAGGAGGATCGCGGCGACGGCGGCGAAGGTCACGATCTCGAGGATGGTGCGCGCGAGAACGGTGTCGAGCGCGGACACCACGGGGTAGGTCAGCAGGCCCTTGTTGGCCTGCACCGACTGCCCGACCGACGAGGCCACGGCGTTGAACAGGTAGTAGGGGATCACGCCGGTGGCGTAGAACAGCGCGAAGCTGGTGCCGAGCGGCGGCTGCGCCAGCGCCAGGCTGAAGATGACGGCAAGGAGCAGGATGCTCGCCGCGGGCTCGGCGATGGCCCAGACGTAGCCGCCCCAGGACCGCCCGTAGTTCGCCGCCATCTCGCGCAGCACCAGCGCCGCGACGACGCGCAGCCGCTGGAGCTTCGGCTTGCGGCGGGCGGGCGGGGTCAGCGTGCCGGGGGTCACGAACGGGTTCCTCGCGGCGGAAAGCGGTTTTCCTGACCGCGTTTGGCCGGTATCCTTACGCCAGGACCGCAGGCGGCGGCAAGTCCGCGGGCCTGCGGATGCACAAAGGGCGAAGGGCACGATGGCAGCGGACACGCCGGGCAGCGGTGAAGACAAGAT
>CAZNPW010000069.1:0-13384 GCA_964575185.1 uncultured Exiguobacterium sp. | reverse complement strand
GCGTGCCCTTCAGCCGCACCGAGGACGGGCGCATCTACCAGCGCCCCTTCGGCGGGCATACGACCGAGTTCGGCGAGGGCCCTCCGGTGCAGCGCACCTGCGCCGCCGCCGACCGGACGGGGCACGCGATCCTGCACACGCTGTATGGCCAGAGCCTGAAGAACAACGCCGAGTTCTACATCGAGTATTTCGCGATCGACCTGATCGTCACCGGCGGCCGCTGCACGGGCGTGGTCTGCTGGAAGCTCGACGACGGCACGATCCACGTCTTCGCCGCCAAGATGGTGGTGCTCGCGACCGGGGGCTACGGGCGGGCGTATTTCAGCGCGACCTCGGCCCATACCTGCACCGGCGACGGCGGCGGGATGGTCGCGCGCGCGGGCCTGCCCTTGCAGGACATGGAGTTCGTGCAGTTCCACCCGACCGGCATCTACGGGTCGGGCTGCCTCATCACCGAGGGTGCACGGGGCGAGGGGGGGTATCTGACCAACTCCGAAGGCGAGCGGTTCATGGAACGCTACGCGCCGACCTACAAGGATCTCGCGTCCCGCGACGTGGTCAGCCGCTGCATGACGATCGAGATCCGCGAGGGGCGCGGGGTCGGGCCCGACCGCGACCACATCCACCTCCACCTCAACCACCTGCCGCCCGAGGTGCTGCACGAACGTCTGCCGGGGATCAGCGAGAGCGCCCGCATCTTTGCCGGGGTGGACGTGACGAAGCAGCCGATCCCGGTGCTGCCGACCGTGCACTACAACATGGGCGGCATTCCCACGAACTACTGGGGCGAGGTGCTGGCCCCCGTCGCGAACGACCCCGACCGCATCTTCCCCGGCCTGATGGCGGTGGGCGAGGCCGGCTGCGCGAGCGTGCACGGGGCGAACCGGCTGGGGTCGAACAGCCTGATCGACCTCGTGGTCTTCGGCCGCGCGGCGGCGATCCGCGCCGGGCAGGTGGTGGACCGCACCGCCGCGATCCCGCCGGTCGACCGGGCCGAGGTCGACCGGGCGCTCGCGCGCTTCGACGGGCTGCGCCATGCGGCGGGGTCCACCGGCACGGCGGAACTGCGGCTGTCGATGCAGAAGACGATGCAGGCCGACGCCGCCGTCTTCCGCAGCGACAAGACGCTCGCCGAGGGCGTGGCGAAGATGACGACGCTCGCCGAAGGCATGGCCGACATCCGCGTCAGCGACCGGTCCCTCATCTGGAACAGCGACCTGATGGAGACGCTGGAGCTGACGAACCTGATGCCCAACGCGCTGGCCACCATCGTCGCGGCCGAGGCCCGCAAGGAAAGCCGCGGGGCGCATGCGCACGAGGACTACCCCGCGCGCGACGACGCCGCCTGGCGGGTGCACTCGCTGGCCGTGGTGGACGGGGCGAAGGTGACGCTCTCGACCCGGCCCGTGCATCTCGACCCGCTGACGACCGAGGCCGAGGGCGGCATCGACCCGAAGAAGATCGCGCCGAAGGCGCGGGTGTATTGATGCGCCGTCCGTGCTACGATCGCGGGGCAGCGGTTCACGGTTCCTTCAGGATTCGGGGATGAATGTCAGGTCTTCCGTCGGTCACAACTCCGGGGCGAAACCCGTCGTGTATGCCATCGCCTTCGACCTCGACACCGCCACGTTGAAGGCGAGCTACCACAACGATTCGTGGCAGAACGCCTATGCCGACGTGGGCCGGACGCTGCGCAGCTTCGGGTTCGACCGGACGCAGGGGTCGGTCTACTTCGGTGACGACAGCGTCGATGCCGTGACCTGCGTGCTGGCCGTGCAGCAGCTGACGACCGACTATCCGTGGTTCGGCCCTGCGGTCAGCGACATCCGCATGTTGCGGATCGAGGACAACAACGACCTGCGGCCGGCGGTCGAGCGCGCCCTGGCGACACGGCGCTAGGCCGTTCCTGCCCCTGCCCGTGGCCCATCCCGCCCTCTCCGCCGCCGCCACGGTCGCGCGCTTTCTGCGCGACCTGCGCGGGACGCATCCCTGCGCCTGCCCGCTCTGCGGGCACCGGGGGCGCTTCCGGGCCTACGGGCGGCCCCCCCGGCTGAACGCGATGTGCCCACGCTGCGGGTCGCTCGAACGGCACCGGCTGATCGCGCTGGTGCTGGCCGCGCGGGGCCTGCCGCGGGCGGGCGACCGGGTGCTGCACTTCGCACCCGAGCCGCAGCTCGCCGCGCTCGCCCGGCGCGGCGCGGGGGTCTACGCGACGGCCGACCTGCGCGCGCGGCCGGGGATCGACCATGCGGTCGACATCACCGCGACCGGCCTGCCCGGCCCCTACGACCTGATCCTGTGCAACCACGTCCTCGAACACGTCGACGACGCCGCCGCGCTGGCCGAGCTGCGCCGGCTGCTTTCGCCGGAGGGCACGCTGGTCCTGACCGTGCCCATCGTCGAGGGCTGGCCCGCGACCTACGAGGACGCGGGCCTGGCCACCCCCGCCGCGCGAAAACTCCACTACGGGCAGGCCGACCACCTGCGGCTCTACGGCCGCGACCTGCGCGACCGCATCCGCGCCGCGGGCCTGGCGCTGGAGGAAGCGGTGGCCACCCCGCGGCAGGCGGTGGCGCACGGGCTGCTGCCGGGGGAGACGGTGTTCCTCGCAACCCCCGCCGGACCGGGCGCATGACCGCGCGCACCGCCGCAGGACTGGTCGCCGCATTGCAGAAGGCGGGCCCCGCCCCTATCCTCGATCCGATCCCGGAGGTGCGCGATGCGTCCTGACCTGCTCCTTGCCGCCACGCTGCTGCTCGCCGCCTGCTCGCCGCAGGTGCTGGCCGACGACATCACCCGGCAGGCGGCGGAGTCCGTCATCCTGCCGGTGGTGGGCGAGGTCATGCCGGCCCCCCAGGCCAAGGGGGCCGCGACCTGCATCCTGCAGAACGCCACCATCGAGGAAATCCGCATGCTCGCCCGCGACGTGGGGGTGGAGGCCGGGACATCGACCGTCGACAACGTGCTGTCGATCGCCAGCCGCCCCGGCACGCTCGCCTGCTTCCGGTCGATCGGCGCGCCGATCCTGCCCGACCGTGTCGCGCTGTGAAGCCGGCGCTGTCCGCCCTGCTGCTGCTGGCGGCCTGCGGGCCGCTGCCCGTCGACCGGGCCGAACGCCTCTGCCTGGACAGCGCGCGGCTGGCCGAACGGCCGCGCGGCGAGGTCGGGATCGGCATCGGGTCCGACGGGCGGATGCGCGCGGGCGGAAGCGTCACCATCGCCTCCGACTGGGTGCTGGGCCGCGACCCCTCCGACGTCTTCGCGGCCTGCGTGCTCGACCGGTCGGGCCGGATGCCCACCCGCCCCTACACCGCCGTGCCAAGGTAGGAACCCCATGGTCCAGTTGACGCTTCCGACGAACAGCAAGGTCCGCACCGGCAAGACCTGGCCCCGTCCCGAGGGCGCGGTGAACGTGCGCAAGTTCCTGATCTACCGCTGGAACCCCGACGACGCCGAGAATCCCCGCGTCGACACCTACTTCGTCGACACCGACCGCTGCGGGCCGATGGTGCTGGACGCGCTGATCAAGATCAAGTCCGACATCGACCCCACGCTGACCTTCCGCCGGTCCTGCCGCGAGGGGATCTGCGGGTCCTGCGCCATGAACATCGACGGGATCAACACGCTCGCCTGCATCTACGGCATGGACGAGGTCAAGGGCGACATCCGCATCTACCCCCTGCCGCACATGCCGGTGGTCAAGGACCTGGTCCCCGACCTGACGCTGTTCTACGCGCAGCACGCCAGCATCATGCCCTGGCTCGAGACCAAGACCAACCGCCCGGCGCGCGAATGGCGGCAGTCGATCGAGGACCGCAAGAAGCTCGACGGCCTTTACGAATGCGTGATGTGCGCGTCGTGCTCGACCGCCTGCCCGAGCTACTGGTGGAACTCCGACCGCTTCCTCGGCCCCGCCGCGCTGCTGCACGCCTACCGCTGGATCATCGACAGCCGCGACGAGGCGACGGGCGAAAGGCTCGACGCGCTCGAGGACCCGTTCAAGCTCTACCGCTGCCACACGATCATGAACTGCGCCAAGACCTGCCCCAAGGGGCTGAACCCGGCCAAGGCCATCGCCGAGATCAAGAAGATGATGGTGGAGCGGGTGGTGTAGGCGGCGGCCGGGCGGTCGGCGGGGATGCCCCGGCGGCCCGCGCGCCCGGCGGACACCAGCGACGCCCCGGAAAACAGCGACGCCCCGGGGGGGTGCCCCGGGGCGCGCGTCCTCCCGCAGGTGCTGCGCGGGGCCTCCCTTCCCCTTGCAGCCGGGTGTTCCGTTCGCACGCCGCCGTGCGGTGCAGCAGACTGAAGGGGCTTTCGCGCAATCTGTCAACGTTTTGTGAAGACTCCCGCTGCAAAGCCCGCCGATCGCCCGGGCGTGACGGGCCGAGGCGCGGCGCGGCGCCCGCCGAAGGTCCGCGCGGGCGCGTTTTTCGACCGGAGGGTCAGCTTTCCATCCGGCCTGCCGGCCCGATGCCCGCCTCCGGGCGCGGGTGATTCCCTCGCCCGGCCCGGCCGGCTGGCCGGAGCGCCGCGGCCGGTGTAGGGGGGGTCAGCCGCCGCGCGCCCCTGCGGCCGCGGCGGGCCGTCGGGCCACGATCGAAAGGAACCGCCCCGTGATCTCCGTTTCGGCCGAGACCTACCCCTTGCGCCATGCCTTCGCCATCAGCCGCGGCAGCCGGACCGAGGCGCGGGTGCTGACGGTGACGGTGGAGCGCGGCGGGGCGCGGGGGCGCGGCGAATGCGTGCCCTATGCCCGCTACGGCGAAAGCCCGGAGTCGGTGGCGGCGCAGGTCGCGGGCCTGCCCGACGGGATCGACCGCGCGGCGCTGCAGGAGGCGCTGCCGCCCGGTGCCGCGCGCAACGCCGTGGACTGCGCGCTGTGGGACCTCGAGGCCAAGGCGGCCGGGGTCCGCGCCTGGACGCTCGCGGGGCTGCCCGCGCCGGAACGGCGCGTCACGGCCTACACGCTGTCGCTCGACACCCCCGCGGCGATGCGCGCCGCGGCGGCGCAAAACGCCCATCGCCCGGTCCTGAAGATCAAGCTCGGCACGGCCGGGGACATGGCACGGGTGGAGGCGGTGCGGGCGGGCGCGCCGCGCGCGCGGGTCATCGTCGATGCGAACGAAGGCTGGACGGCCGACATCTACCGCGACCTCGCGCCGCACCTGGTGCGGCTGGGGGTGGCGATGGTCGAACAGCCGCTTCCCGCCGGTGCCGACGCGGTGCTGGCCGAGATCCCCCGCCCCCTGCCCGTCTGCGCGGATGAAAGCTGCCGCGACCGCGCCTCGCTGCCGGGGCTGGCGGGGACATACGACCTCGTCAACATCAAGCTCGACAAGACCGGCGGGCTGACCGAGGCGCTGGCCTTGCGCGAGGCCGCGCGGGCGGCGGGCTTCGGGGTGATGGCGGGCTGCATGGTGGCAAGCTCGCTCGCCATGGCCCCGGCGGTGCTGGTCGCGCAGGGGGCCGACTGGGTGGACCTTGACGGCCCGCTCTTGCTGGCGCAGGACCGCGCCCATCCGCTCGCCTACGATGACGCAGGCGTCCACCCGCCCGACCCGCAGCTCTGGGGATGACCATGGCCCGCACCGTCTATGTCGACGGCGACTACCTGCCCGAGGATCAGGCCCGCGTGTCGGTGTTCGACCGCGGCTTCCTCATGGCCGACGGGGTCTACGAGGTGACATCGGTCCTCGACGGGCGGCTGGTCGACATGGACGGCCACCTGCGCCGCCTCGCCCGGTCGCTCGCCGAGCTGGACATGCCGCGGCCGATGACCGACGACGGCCTGACCGCGATGTTCCGCGAGCTTGTGGCGCGCAACGCCGTCGACCAGGGGATGGTCTACCTGCAGGTGACGCGCGGCAACCCGGGCGACCGCAGCTTCGTCATGCCGGGGCCGGAATGCCCGCCCACCGTCGTGGCCTTCACGCAGGACATCCCGACGCTCGCCGACGCCCCCGCCGCGCGGACGGGCTTGCGCGTCATCACGATCCCGGACCTGCGCTGGGGCCGGGTCGACATCAAGACGGTGCAGCTCCTCTATCCCTCGATGGCCAAGATGGCGGCGAGGGCGGCCGGCTGCGACGACGCCTGGTTCACCGACGACCGGGGCGTGACCGAGGGCACCTCGAACAACGCCTACATCGTCAGGGGCAACCGGATCATCACCCGTCAGCTCGGCCACGACATCCTGCACGGGATCACCCGCGCCGCCGTGCTGCGCTTCGCCGCCGAGGCGCAGTTCGAGGTCGAGGAGCGGCCCTTCACGGTCGCCGAGGCGCAGGGCGCGGACGAGGCCTTCGCCACCGCGGCCACGATCTTCGTCATGCCGGTGGTCGAGGTCGACGGCACCCCCGTCGGCTCGGGCACCCCCGGCCCCGTCGCCCGCCGCCTGCGCGAGATCTACATCGACGAGATGCGCCGCGCCGCCGTGTGACCCCCGGGGGGCTCAGGCCGTCTGCACCAGGTGGACGGTCACCGCGGCGTAGAACACGAGGCTCGCGGCCAGCACCAGGACGTGCCAGATCGTGTAGTGGAAGGGCAGCCGGTCGAACAGGAAGAAGCCCACGCCGACCGTATACAGCGCGCCGCCGGTCACCACCAGGATCACCACCGCGAGCGAGAGCTGGCCCATGAACTCCGGCCCCGCCGCCAGCCCCGCCCAGCCCATCCCGAGGGCAATGAAGATCGCCGTCAGCTTCAGCCGGTCGGGGGCGAAGAGGCGGATCACGATCCCCGCCGCCGCCGCGCCCCACAGCACCGGGACAAGCCAGCCGCCCCGCTCCGACAGGGTCTGGAACACCGTGTAGGTCGCCGCGATCAGCACGAAGATGGCGATGTGGTCGAGCCTGCGGAACCAGACCTTGCGCGCCGCCGCGTCGGTCATGTTGTAGAGCGCCGAGCACACCAGCATCGCGATCAGCGCCAGCCCGTAGAGGCCGGTCCCCGCCAGCGCCGCCCCGTCGCGGTGCAGCACCAGCGCCAGCGTCATCAGCACCGGCACCGCGACGACCGCGATGGCGATCCCCGAAAGATGGACCACGGCGTCGGAGACCCGTTCGGCGCGCGAATAATCGTGGCGGTGCGGCAGCAGCATGTGGGTCAGGCTAACCGATTCGCGAAGGCGTTGCGCGCGGGCGCGGTGTCACAGGGCAGGCCACCCCTCCGACGCCTCACGCCTTGCCGACGCCGGCGGCGAAGGCCGCCTGCCTGCCCGCGTCGGCGGGGGCCTGGTGCCGCGCCACCCAGTCGCCGTAGGGCATCCCGTAGACCGCCTCGCGCGCGGCGTCCTTCGTCATCGGCGTGCCCGCCGCCTGCGCCGCCTCCTGGATCCAGCGCGCCAGGCAGTTGCGGCAGAACCCGGCCAGGTTCATCAGGTCGATGTTCTGCACGTCGCTGCGCGCCTGAAGATGCGCGACCAGCGCGCGGAAGGCGGCGGCTTCGAGGGCGGTGCGGTCGGGACTGTCCATGGCCTACCAGATGGTGACGATCGGCACGACGCCAAGGCTGCGGACATAGTCGAAGATCTCGGCCAGCGGAAACAGGCTCAGGAACACCACCGCATCGCGCAGCTGCGTGCGCAGGTCGGTGGTGGAAAAGGTGATCTCGGGCCGGCTGCGGTAAAGCGACGGGCGCGGCAGGATCAGCGGCACCCGCGCGGCATAGGCCGCGTAGTCCGCCCCGAACTCGTGCCGCAGGAAGCGCTCCTCGCGCAGGGCGGTCAGCATCAGCACAAGGAAGGTCAGCCCGCCGATCAGCACCGTCAGCGTGACGGTGTAGGTCAGCATCCCGAAGCCCAGCGTGGCGAGCGTGGAGCCGAGATACAGCGGGTGGCGGCAGACCGAATAGGGGCCTTCGTCCACCACCGCGCGGTTCTTGCGCCCGCCGATGTAGAGGATCGCCCAGAACCGCGTCAGCACGCCGAAGACGATCAGGATGATGCCGGCCGATTCCATCGTCGCATGCAGCGCGGTCGAGGTCGTCGCCGGTTCGGTGACCAGCAGCAGCGGCAGCATCGCCACGAAGACCGCCCGCAGGGTCCAGATGCGGATGCGCTGGCGGAACGGGCGGACGGCGACGGAGGTCATGGTGCGGAACTCATCACGGGTTGCACCCCGGGCTAGTGCCGCCGGGCGCGGCTGTCAAACCGTCACGCTGTCGCGCGCGCGGCGCAGGTGCACCGCGATGCGGTTCGCCCACGCTTCCTGGTCCAGCGGCGCGGCGATCAGGTCGTTCCTGACCTCGACCAGCACGTTCAGCCGCCCCGGCCCCAGCGCGTGCCGGTCGATGCTGTCGCCCGGCAGGTGCCCCGCGTAGGGCTGGTTGTCGCCGACGCAGAGGTCGGGCTCGGCCCGCAGCGAGGCGATCAGCGGCCGCGCCAGCCGGGGGTCGCGCGGCGACCACAGGATGCCGACGTGCCAGGGCCGCGGCGGCCGTCCGCGCAGCGCGGGCGTGAAGGAATGCACCGCGACGATGGCGGTCTGCGCCCCGCACAGGCCCGCCACCGCGGCGTGGTAGGGGCGATGGAGCCGCTCCACCCGCCGCGCGACGCAGGCGTCGGTCAGCCGCGCGTTCCCCGGCACCACCGACCCGTCGTAGAGCCGCATCACCAGCGTCGGGTCGTCCTCGCCCCGGTTGGGGTCGATGACCAGCCGGCTGAACGCCGACAGGACGCAAGGGCCACCCAGGCGGTCGGCCAGCATCACCGCCAGCCCCGCCGCCCCCACGTCCCAGGCGATGTGGCGGCCCATGTCCGCGGGCGGCAGGCCGAGGTCGCCGACCCAAGCCGGCACCGCGTTCGACGCATGGTCGCAGGTCACGACCCAGGCCCGCGGCCGGTCCTCCCCGTGGACCGTGACGGCCCCGTCGCACCCCGATGACATTTTCACCATCCGCCCGATCGGTCGACATCCGTGCCCACGGCCCGGTTGCCGTGACCGCTACCATCCGCCATAAGCCCCGGCAACGACCGAAGGGAACGCCCCCGATGCGACGCCTGCGCAACGTGAAGATCGTGGCCACGCTCGGCCCCGCCTCCTCCAGCTACGCGATGATCCGCGCCCTGTTCGAGGCCGGGGCCGACGTCTTCCGCCTGAACATGAGCCACGGCACCCACGACGACATCGCCGCCCGCCACCGCCTGATCCGCCGCGTCGAGGAGGACACGGGGCGGCCCATCGGCATCCTCGCCGACCTGCAGGGGCCGAAGCTGCGCGTCGGCACCTTCCAGAACCCGTCCGAGGAACTGGTCGAGGGCGCGGCCTTCCGGCTCGACCTGAACCCGCTGCCCGGCACCGCGAGCCGGGTGAACCTGCCGCACCCTGAAATCTTCGCGGCGCTGACGCCGGGGTCCTCGCTCCTGGTCAACGACGGCAAGATCCGCCTGCACGTCGACGCCTGCGGCCCCGACTTCGCCGACTGCACCGTCACCGTCGGCGGCACGATCTCCAACCGCAAGGGCGTGAACGTGCCCGACGTGGTCCTGCCGCTCGCGGCCCTGTCCGACAAGGACCGCAAGGACCTGGAGTTCGCCTGCGCCCTGGGGGTGGACTGGCTGGCTCTGTCCTTCGTGCAGCGCCCCGAGGACGTGATCGAGGCGCGCGAGCTCGCCCGCGGCCGCGCCGCGATCCTGTCCAAGATCGAGAAGCCCGCGGCAGTCAAGGCCTACGAATCGATCCTGTATGTCTCGGACGGCATCATGGTCGCCCGCGGCGACCTGGGGGTGGAACTGCCCGTGCAGGCCGTCCCGCCGATCCAGAAGCGCCTCGTCCGGCTCGCCCGCGCGGCGGCCAAGCCGGTGATCGTGGCGACCCAGATGCTCGAAAGCATGATCGAGAGCCCGGTGCCCACCCGCGCCGAGGTCTCGGACGTCGCCACCGCCATCTACGAAGGCGCCGACGCGGTGATGCTGTCGGCCGAAAGCGCCGCCGGGCAATACCCGGTCGAGGCGGTGCGCACGATGGACAACGTGGCGGTCAGCGTCGAATCCGACCCGACCTACCGCCAGATCATCGAGGCCAGCCGCGTGGTCAAGCGCATGTCGGTCGCGGACGGCATCGTGGCGGCGGCGCGCGAGATCGCCGAGGCCACCAGGGTCAAGGCCATCTGCTGCTTCAGCCAGTCGGGCACCACCGTCAGCCTCGTCGCCCGCGAACGCCCGGGCGTGCCGATCATCGCCCTGACGCCGCTGATGGAAAGCGCCCGCCGCATGGCGCTGACCTGGGGCGCGCATTGCGTGATCTGCCCGCCGCAGGAGAGGTTCAAGGGCGCGGTGCTCGCCGCCGTCGCGGCGGCGCGCGAACACGGCTTCGCCCTGCCGAGCGACCAGGTGGTGGTGACCGCGGGCGTGCCCTTCAACGTCCAGGGCACCACCAACATCCTGCGCGTCGCCCCCTGCGATCCCCGCTTGATCACCGCCGCCGACCCGGAATAACCTGTCCTTCCGGTCAGGGGTGGGGTCATGGACACGGAGCTCATGCTCGTCATCGGCATCGTGACCGGTGTCCTGGCGATCCCCGCGCTGCTCGGTGCCTATTCCGAAAGCCGCCCGCCGCGCGCCGCGGCGATCCTGTTCCTGATCGGCGGCGGCCTCGTCGCCATCGCCCTGACCGGCGCGCCGCGCGCCTACGGCTTCGCCGACATACCCGGCCTGTTCGTCCGCGTGATCGGGCGGTATCTGAACTGATCCCCTTGCAGGACCCCGGTCTCCCGTCTAAGGGGGCGGCTGCGAAACGCCTGCGCGGCCGGCCACATGTGGCATGCCGAGTCGCGCATTGTCACGACTGGAGGTCGAAATGCCCAAGATGAAGACCAAATCCGCCGCGAAGAAGCGCTTCAGCTTCACCGCGTCGGGCCGGGTGAAGGCCGGTGTCGCGGGCAAGCGCCACGGGATGATCAAGCGGTCGACCAAGTTCGTGCGCGATGCGACCGGCACGATGATCCTGTCCGACAGCGACGGGAAGATCGTCAAGAAGTACATGCCCTACAACCGGTAAGGATCAGCCCCATGTCCCGCGTCAAGTCCGGTGTCGTCACCCACGCCCGCCACCGCAAGGTCATCAAGCAGGCGTCCGGCTACTACGCCGCCCGCTCCACCAACTTCCGCACCGCCACCCAGGCGGTCGACAAGGCCAACCAGTATGCGACGCGCGACCGCAAGGTGCGCAAGCGCAACTTCCGCGCGCTCTGGATCCAGCGGATCAACGCCGCCGTGCGCCTGTTCGACCCGGCCTTCACCTATTCGCGCCTGATCGCGGGCCTCGCCAAGGCGGGGATCGAGGTCGACCGCAAGGTGCTCGCCGACCTCGCGGTGCACGAGCCCGAGGCGTTCAACGCCATCGCCGAGAAGGCCCGCGCCGCGGCCTGACCGGGCGACCCTGCCCGCCGACGGCCCGCCCGCAGTTCGCGCCCGGCGGGCCCGGTCGATTTCTTTCCGCGACGGAATCACCGGCGCGTGCTAGCCTCCCCGCGCCCGCCGAGGAGGCCGCCCGATGCCGCTGCAGATCTTCGACGACATCCATTTCGCGGCGGAGAACGCCCCCGGTCCCAATGCCACGCGCGTCATCTTCGACAACCCCGACGGCAGCACCACCTACGACGCGCTGCGCGTCTACCGCTTCGGCGACCGCAGCAAGGACTACGACTGGACCTCGCCCAGACGGCAGGCGGAGGGCGACTTCGCGCGGCCGACCGACCAGGCGCTGAACGGCCTGGCGCTGAGCCAGGTCCGCTTCGGCCGCAAGGGCGCGGTCGGCAAGGACACGCCCTTCGTCTCCGTCGCGACCAACTACGTGGCGCTCTACCAGAACGGCGAACCCTGGGTGCAGCAGCTTCTGACGAAGGTCCCCGACCTCGGCGTGTTCGTGGTGCCCTTCGCGACGGTGATGCGCCCGGCGATCAATTCGCATGCCACCAAATCCGAAACCGAGTGGCTCTACTACGACGGGGCGCAGGCGCTGACCGCGTTCCTGCAGCAATGGCGCGTCAATCCCTATCGCGCGTGATCGCGGCGGAACGCGCCCGGTCCGGGACGTTCACTTCAGCGGGTCGTGCCCCCAGTTCATCAGCGAATGCCGCCAGCGGCTGTGTTCCACATCGGCCTTCGGCCCGCCCTGCGCGCTGTGCCGCCTGATGTAGCCCACGACCTTGGCGGCATGCGCCCAGTCGTCGTCGCTCCACCCGGCGCGACCCTTCCGCAGCATCCCCGCGATCCGTCGGCCCGACCTGTGGCCGGTCGATTCGCCCGCGCCCTGCGTGTCGCCCGCGGCCCTCGACTCGGCGGTGTCCAGCCAGTCCTCCATCGCCCCGGGCGTGAGGTTCACGAGCTCCCCCCACGTCTTCCAGAGTTCGTTGCGGTCCCGGGCGTCGCGGTCCTGGTCGGTCATCGGGCGGCCCTCCTGCACGGCCCAAAGGCCTTTCCCCCGCCGCGGGTTCCCGCGGCCGCCGACCGTCCGCCCGGAACCTTTCGCCACGGCCCCGGGTTCGGCCCCTGCAACCGGAAAGGCGGGGACGATGGACGACGCGCGCGTGTGGGAGTTCGAGAAGGCCCTCTGGCAGGCCGACCCCGCCACCTATCACGACCGGATCGACCCCGCGGGGCTGCTCGTCATCCCGGCCGAGCCGCACATCCTGCAAGGGGCCGCGGCCGCCGACGCGATGGCCGGGACCCCGCGCTGGGACGAGGTCGCCTTCCGCGACACCAGAATCGCCCGCCCGCAGGAAGGGCTGATCGTCATCGCCTACCGCGTCACCGCCCAGGGCGCGGGCGATACCTACGAGGCCGTCTGCACCTCGACCTACCTCCGCCACGGCCACGGCGACTGGACGGTCGTCCAGCACCAGCAGACCCCGCCGCTGGTCGCCCCGGCGGGATAGGCCCGCGCGGGGCTTGCAACGCCGCCCCGCCGCCGCTAACCCCCGGCAGAGTTTGCGGGAAGACGGCAATGGACGGGATCGACAGCCTGCGGCAGCGGTTCATCGCGGCGGTCGCCGCCGCCCCCGACGAATCCGCGCTGGAGGAGGTGCGGATCGCGGCGCTCGGCCGGAAGGGCGAGGTCAGCGCGCTGATGGCGACGCTCGGCCGGATGGAGCCCGAGGCGCGCCGCGCCGCCGGGGCCGCGCTGAACGGGCTGCGCGACGAGATCGACGGCGCGCTGCGCGCGCGCAAGGCGGCGCTCGGCGATGCGGCGCTCGATGCGCGGCTGCGGGCCGAATGGCTCGACGTGACGCTGCCCGCGCGGCCGCGGCGGCAGGGGACGATCCACCCGGTGAGCCAAGTCATGGACGAGCTGACCGCGATCTTCGCCGACATGGGCTTTTCCGTCGCCGAAGGCCCGCAGGTCGAGGACGACTGGCACAACTTCGACGCGCTGAACATCCC
>CAZNPW010000068.1:11541-13444 GCA_964575185.1 uncultured Exiguobacterium sp. | reverse complement strand
AGCTTGTCATCATCGTGACGCCGCATCTGGTGACGCCGACCCGCGGCGAGGCGCTGGCCCTGCCCACCGACCGCGTTCGCCTGCCCACCGAGAAGGAGCTGTTCCTGTTCGGCAAGGTGCAGGGCCGGTTTGACGACACCCCGGCCGGAGAGGTCGCGCGGCAGGACTTTGGCAGCCCCTACGGCTATGTGATGGAGTGACCGTGATGCGCGCACGTCATCTTGCAGCCGGCGTCGCGCTGATCGCGCTGTCGGCCTGCGCCACCCGCGAGGCCGGGTCGGATGTCGATCAGGGTACCTTCGGCAACGCCAGCCTGAACAACGCCCTGGTGATGAGCGGGCAGCGCGATTACGTGGTCGCCCTTCAGGAACGCTTCAGCCAGGAGGTTCCCGACACGATCAACTTTGCCTTCGACAGTGCCACCCTGGACGAAGCCGCGATCCGCACGCTGCGCCACCAGGCCAACTGGATCAAGCAGTTTCCCGAACTGCGGTTCAAGGTCTTCGGCCATACCGACCTTGTCGGGTCGCGGGCCTACAACTACGGCCTCGGTCTGCGGCGGGCAAAGGCCGTGGTCGCCTATTTCGCCAGCCAGGGCATCAGCACATCGCGGCTCGAGGCGCTGGTGTCGTTCGGCGAGACGCGGCCGGTGGTGCAGACCGCCAACCGCGAGGTGCGCAACCGCCGCACGGTGACCGAGGTGTCGGGCTTCCTCAAGCGCGACCCGACCCTGCTGAACGGCAAGTATGCCGAGGTGATCTTCCGCGAATACCTGCGCCTGGGCCTGCAACCGCACGAGGCGGTGACGCAGTCAACGGCCGAACTGGCCCCCGGCGGCTGAGCCCGGATCTGTCGCCAAAGACACAGGGCCGGCCGAAAGGTCGGCCCGATTGTTTTCGAGATCGATAGAAATCAAAGATTAACGGTTTTTTAGCCCCATTCTCGCCACCATTCCCGACGAGTTTCGGGCCAATGGAAACAAGCTGGCGGGAGGGTGTCCCGCTTCCGTGACGACCCCGCGGCGGGGTGACCCCGGCCCGGCAGATTGCGGATCCAAAAGGGGCGATGGGCAATGACGAGCGTGGCGAACCTTCAGCCGGAACCGGCACCGATCCTGGCCTGCACGATCAGCCGCGATGTGCAGAACTTCGACCTTCTCATCGACGACATGGAGCGCGAGCTTGGCGAAAGCTGGGGCGACCTGTCGTTCGAGGATGCGGCGCTGTTTCTCGACCAGCCCGATGCGGCGTCGCTTGAATTCGTGGCCATCGCGGTCGACAGCGCCGACGAGGCCGACCTGACGCTGATTGCCGACATCATCCGCCAGGCCAAGGCGCGCGACATCAAGGTCGTCCTCATCGCCCACAACGTCAGCCCGATCGCTCTGCACCAGTTGCTGCGTCTTGGCGCCGAATGCTTCGTGCCCTATCCCTTGCCCGACGGCGCGCTGCATGACGCGATCGAGGTGATGCGCAAGCCGGCGGCCCCCGCGGTCTCGCTGGCCGTGGTGACGGCAGAGGCCGACGCCGTGCCGCACCCGACCTTCAAGGCCAAGGGCGACCGCGACGGGGTGCTGCTGCCCGTCCATGGGATGGCGGGGGGCGTGGGCGCCACCACATTTGCCGCGAACCTTGCCTGGGAGCTGGCCACCGTGTCGAAGACCGACGCCCCGCGCGTCTGCCTTCTGGATCTCGACCTTCAGTTCGGCGCGATCTCGACGGGTCTGGACCTGCCGCGACGCGACGCGGTGTTCGAAATCCTGTCCGACACCGCCGGCGCCGACAGCGAATCGTTCCTGCGCGGCATGCTGACCTTCAACGACAAGCTGCACGTGTTCACCGCGCCCCCCGACATGCTGCCGTTCGAGATGGTCACGGCCGAGGACATCGGACGCGTTCTCGAC
>CAZNPW010000068.1:10934-11531 GCA_964575185.1 uncultured Exiguobacterium sp. | reverse complement strand
ACATGGCGCTGGCCAACTTCGACTTCGTCATCGTGGACATGCCGACCACGATCGTCAGCTGGACCGAAACCGTGCTGAACCGCGCGCATGTGTATTTCGCCCTGCTGGAACTGGATCTGCGCTCGGCGCAGAACGTGCTGCGCCTGGTCCGCGCCCTGAAGGCCGAGGGGCTGCCGCACGAAAAGCTGCGCTATGTGCTGAACCGCGCGCCCCGCTTCACCGACCTGTCGGCCAAGGCGCGGGTCAAGCGGATGGCCGAAAGCCTCGACATCACCATCGAGGTGCAGTTGCCCGACGGCGGGCACCAGGTGACGCAGGCCAACGACCACGGCCTGCCGCTGTCGGAAAGCGCCGCGAAGAACCCGCTGCGCCGCGAAGTGCAGAAGCTGGCCAAGTCGCTCTTCGATCTCAACAAGGCGGTCGAGTCGGCCAAGGGCTGACGCGGCGTTCCCAAGGCAGCAGGTCAGATCCATGTTCTCGCGTTTCAAGAAGTCCGACGAGCCCGCCCGCAAGCCCGGCCCGACCGTGGCCGTGGGCGCCGCAACGCCGACCGTTCTCGCGCCCGCGCCGGGGGCCAAGCCCGCAGGCTCGATGCGC
>CAZNPW010000068.1:0-10924 GCA_964575185.1 uncultured Exiguobacterium sp. | reverse complement strand
TCGTGCGTTCCCCGGCCGAGGCGGTCGCCGCCGACAAGGAGGCCAAGCGCAAGGAACGCCTGATGGAGCTCAAGGTCGAGCTGCACAAGCGCCTGCTGGAGAACCTGAACCTTGCCGCGCTCGAACACGCCTCGGAGGCCAGCCTCAAGCAGGAGATCTCGGCGATCACGTCCGAGGCGCTGGACGAACTGTCGGTCGCGCTGAACAAGGAGGACCGCACCACCCTGAACCAGGAGCTGTACGACGAGGTGATGGGCCTCGGCCCGCTGGAGCCGTTGCTCAAGGACGAGACGATCAACGACATCCTCGTCAACGGCCCGAAGCGCATCTTCATCGAACGCGGCGGCAGGCTGGAACTGACCGACGTGACGTTCAAGGACGAACGGCACCTGTTGCGGATCATCGACAAGATCGTGTCGGCCGTGGGCCGCCGGGTGGACGAGTCGAACCCCTATGTGGACGCCCGCCTGGCCGACGGCAGCCGCTTCAACGCGATGGTGCCGCCGGTCGCCGTGGACGGATCGCTGGTGTCCATCCGCAAGTTCAAGAAGGAAAAGCTCGGGATCGCGGACCTTGTGCGCTTCGGCGCCTTCACCGAGGAGATGGCGGCCTATCTGCAAGCCGCGGTCTCGACCCGGCTCAACGTCATCGTGTCGGGCGGCACCGGATCGGGCAAGACCACCACGCTGAACGCGCTGTCGTCGTTCATCGACAACAAGGAGCGGGTGCTGACCATCGAGGACACGGCGGAATTGCAGCTTCAGCAGGTCCATGTCGGCCGGATGGAAAGCCGCCCGGCCAACGTCGAGGGCAAGGGCGCGGTCACGCAGCGCGACTGCCTGCGGAACGCGCTGAGGATGCGCCCCGACCGGATCATCGTGGGCGAAACCCGGGGCGAAGAGGTCATCGACATGCTGCAGGCGATGAACACCGGCCACGACGGCTCGATGACCACGATCCACGCGAACAACCCGCGCGACGGGATCTCGCGCCTCGAAAACATGGTCGCCATGGCCGGGATCGAGATGCCGCTCAAGGCGGTGCGCAGCCAGATCGCCTCCGCCGTCAACCTGATCGTGCAGGCGAGCCGCCTGCAGGACGGCTCCCGCCGCATGGTCAGCATCACCGAGATCACCGGCATGGAAGGCGACGTCATCTCGATGCAGGAGATCTTCCGCTACGAACGCCTCGGCCTCGCCCCCGACGGCAAGATCATCGGGCGGTTCAACGCCACCGGCGTGCGGTCCTACTATTCCGAACGCTTCCGCCAATGGGGCTTCGACTTGCCCGCCTCCATCTACGAACCGATCGCCTGAGGGGAGCCATGGAACTCAGCGCCGCGCCGCTCATCTACATCCTGATCTTCGTCGCCGTCGTCGTGCTCGTGGAGGGCATCTATCTGACGGTATTCGGGAAATCCATCAGCCTGAACAACCGCGTCAGCCGCCGCCTGGCGCTTCTGGAAAAGAACGGCAACCGCGAACAGGTGCTGGAACAGCTCCGCAAGGAGATGTCGCAGCACCTGAAGTCGCGCTCGATCCCGCTCTACTCGATCCTCGCCACCAAGGCGCAGAAGGCCAACATCGCCTTCTCGCCGCGCCAGCTCATCATGGTGATGGGACTTGTGACCGTCATGGCCTACCTCGGCCTGACCGTCGGCACCGGCGCGGCGCAACCCGTGCGCATCGCGCTCGCCGTGCTGATGGGCGTGGGCGGGGTCTATTTCTGGGTCAACCGGAAGGCCAAGAAGCGCATGGCGCTGATGGAGGAGCAGCTGCCCGACGCGGTGGAGCTCATGGTCCGCGCCCTGCGCGTCGGCAACCCGTTCAGTAGCGCGATCGGCATCGTCGCCAAGGAGGTCGCCGACCCCCTGGGGACCGAGTTCGGCGTCATCGCCGACGAGGCCGCCTACGGCCGCGACATCAGCGACAGCCTGAAGGCCTTCGCCGAGCGGATGGACAGCCAGGACCTGCGCTTCCTCGCCGTGGCGGTGACGATCCAGCAGACCTCGGGCGGCAACCTGGCCGAGATCCTCGACGGCCTGGCCAAGGTGATCCGCGCGCGGTTCAAGCTGTTCCGCCGCGTCAAGGCGATCACCGCCGAGGCGAAATGGTCGGGCATGTTCCTGTCGCTGTTCCCGCTGGGCGCGCTGGCGATGATCCTGATGATCCAGCCCGACTACTACGACGGGGTGCGCGAGACCTCGGCCTTCATTCCGGCCGCGCTGGTCGTCGGCGTGCTGCTGATCTGCAACATGGTCTTCATGAAGATCATGGTCAACATCAAGGTGTAGCGATGATCGACGGCCTGATGACGCAGGTGACCGACCTGCTCGGCCCGCAGGGGCCGCTCTTGCTGATGGGCGCGCTGGGGATCGTGCTGGTCGCCATCGCGGTGCCGGTGTTCCTGAAGAAGGAGGCCAACCCCTTCGACAAGGTGCGCGCCCAGCGGCTCGACCGCGGCGGCGCGCAGGCGGCGGGGCCGGCGGCGCTGCGCAAGGCCGACAAGGTCGACAAGCTCGAACGCTTCTCGGCCTTCCTCGAGCCGCAGAACGCCGAACAGCTCTCGGCCAGCCGCCTGCGGATGCTGCGCGCGGGCTACCGCGGCAAGAACGCGGTGCGGATGTTCCACTTCGCGCAGTTCGTCCTCGGCATCGGGTTCCTGGCCGTCGGCATGGTCTATGCGCTTTACGTCAGCGCCACCTCGGGGACCGAGCTGTCGACCCAGCAGATGATCCTCTACACCATCGCGCCCGGCGCGCTCGGCTACTACATCCCGAAGCTCTGGGTCGACAACCGCCTGTCCGAACGCCAGACGCAGATCGTCCAGGGCTTCCCCGACGCGCTCGACATGATGCTCGTCTGCGTCGAGGCCGGGCAGTCGCTCGACCAGTCGATCATCCGCGTCGCGCGCGAGACGAAGATCGCCTACCCCGCGCTCGGCGAGGAGTTCGAGATGGTGGCGAACGAGGTCAAGGCGGGCAAGGAACGCACCACCGTGCTGCGCGACATGGGCGAGCGCGTCGGCATCCCCGACGTGCAGTCCTTCGTGACGACGCTGGTGCAGTCGGCCACCTTCGGCACCTCGATCGCCGAGGCGCTGCGGGTCTACTCGGCCGAAATGCGCGACAAGCGCATCATGCGGGCCGAGGAGAAGGCAAACAAGTTGCCCACGAAGCTGACCCTTGGCACAATGCTGTTCACGGTGCCGCCGCTGCTGATCATCCTGATCGGCCCGTCGATCCACGGGATCGCGGTGATGATGGGGGGCATGGGCAACTAGGGGGCCGAACCTGCGTCATCCCGCGCTCTGCGCCGCCGTCGTGCTGGCCGCCTGTTCCGCGACCGGCGGCCCGTCCGCATCCGACGGCACCCGCAACGCGCCCTTCGGCGCCGACCGGCGGGGCGAGGCGGTCGACGGGCTGGTCGTGGGCCACCGGCTGATGGCCGCGGGCGAGCCGGAACTGGCGCTGCGCGCCTATTACCGCGCCGCGGCCGAACAGGGGATGAACGCCGACGTCCTGTCGGCGATCGGCTCGGCGAACCTCGCGCTCGGCCGGCTGAACCAGGCCGAACAGATCCTGCGCCGCGCCCTCGAGGTCGAGCCGACCTTCGTGCCCGCGATCAACAACCTCGGCGTCGTGCTGATGGAACGGGGGGATTACGGCCAGGCCCGCGCGGTGTTCCAGCAGGCCTTCGCGCTCGACAGTGGCCGAACGGACTCGATCCGGCAAAATCTCGCGAATGCTATCGCGAAATCCGAAGGCGCGGTCTATGCTTCCGCGCAACAAGAGCCCGCCTACACCCTGATGCGCGAGGGGCCGGCGCAGGATGACGTGGCCATCCTGTCCGAACTGTAAGCCGCCAGGGCCGGGGACGCGGCCACGAGCAGCAAGAGGACGCGAAAGATGCGCCACACGACCGTGCTGTGCCTGCTGGGCACGGGCCTTCTCGCGGCCTGCGCCAACCCCGACGCCGAGGTGAACCGGGCGCTGCAGTCGGTCAACGTCATCGACCAGTCGAACCTGTCCGACATCATGCTGACGGTCGGCGACCCCGACGAGGCGGTCGCGTATTTCAGCCGCGCGGCGGCCGAGAACCCCGGCCGCATCGACCTGGCGCGGGGGCTGGCGAAGAGCCTCGTGCGGGCAGGCCAGCCGACCCGGGCGGCGGCCGCGTGGAAAGCGGTCATCGCGATGCCCGGCGCGACCGACGCCGACCGGGTGGACCTCGCCGACGCGCAACTGCGCGCCAACGACTGGGCGGGGGCCGAGGCCACGCTGACCGCGATCCCCCCGACCTTCGAAACCTTCGACCGCTACCGGCTGGAGGCGATGATCGCCGACAGCAAGAAGCAGTGGGCCAAGGCCGACAGCTTCTACGAGATCGCCGCGGGGCTGACGACGCAGCCTGCGGGCGTCCTGAACAACTGGGGTTTCTCCAAGCTGACGCGCGAGGATTTCGCGGGCGCGGAACGCCTGTTCGCCGAGGCGCTGACCTACGACCCCACGCTCTTCACCGCCAAGAACAACCTGGTCCTCGCCCGCGGCGCGCAGCGCAAGTACGACCTGCCCGTCGTGCAGATGACCCAGACCGAACGCGCCGAACTGCTGTATTCGCTGGCGCTGACGGCGATCAAGCGCGGCGACGTGGCGGTCGGACGGACGCTGTTGCAGGATGCGGTCGAGACGCATCCGCAATACTTCGAGGCCGCCGCCCGCAGCCTCGCCGCGCTGGACGCGTAGACCGCGCGCCGGGGCCCCGAAATGGCGCGCGCGCGGTCCGATTGCCGCCGCAATCCGAAGCCACCCTGCCCGCAACCACGACAGGGGGCCCCCGTGACCACGACCGACGCGCTGATCCTGCTGGCCGCCGTCCTGCCCATCGCGCTCTGGGCCGCGCAGAGCGATCTCGCGCGGATGAAGATCCCGAACCTGTCGGTCCTGGCGATGGTCGGCGTCTGGACCGCGCTCGGCCCCTGGCTCCTGCCGTGGGAGACGTGGCTCTGGGGCTACGCGCTCGGCGCGATGACGCTGGCCGTGACCTTCGTGCTGTTCGCCGCCGGCCCCGTCGGGGCGGGCGACGCCAAGTTCGGCGCGGCGATGGCGCCCTTCTTCGTCGGCACCGACCCGATGCAGGTCATGCTCCTCCTGTCGGCCTGCCTCCTCGGTGCCGTCGCGCTGCACCGCGTGGCGCGCGCGATCCCGGCCGTCCGCCGCGCGACGCCGGGATGGGCGAGCTGGGACCGGCCGCGCGACTTCCCCGTCGGCCTCGCGCTTGCCGGGATGGTCATCATTTCACTGGCCGCCCGTCCGATTGTTGCCTGATTTGCCGCGCAGCCTCCGCGCAACCGCCCCGACGAGGACGCCCCGATGAACATCCAGGCCCCCGCCACTCCGACCACCGGCGTCCAGGCCCCTCCGGCCCCCAAGACGCTGGCCGAGGTCGGCATCTCGACCGTGATGATGCGCGACATCCTGCTGAAGACGATGTTCCGCACCAACCTCGACCTCGCGAGCGTCATCGCCCGCGCCCTGTGCCTGCCCGTGATGCTGACGCAGGAGCTGATCGACATGGCCCGCGGCCAGCGCCTGCTGGAAGCCACCGGCACGCTGCACGCGACCTCCGGCAACGAGATGGGCTACCAGCTGACCGAAGCCGGCAAGGCGCGCGCGATGGATGCGCTGGCGCAGTCGGAATACTACGGCGCGATGCCGATCCCGCTCGACGCCTTCAAGGCGCAGATCCGGCGGCAGTCGGTGCGCGACATCAAGCTGACGCGGCCGCAGCTTCTGTCGGGCATGGGGCAGCTGATCCTGCCCGAGGACCTGATCGCCAACCTCGGCCCCGCCGTGACGAGCGGTAGGTCGATCCTGATGTACGGCCCGCCCGGCAACGGCAAGTCTAGCATCTCCAACGGCATCCGCGCCGCGCTCGGCGACAAGGTCTACATCCCCCGGGCGCTGGAGTATTCGGGCCAGGTCATCACCGTCTACGACCCGATCGTCCATTCCGCGGCCGAAGAGGCGGTCGACGATCCGAACTCCCTCCGCCGCACCTCGAACCGCTTCGACAACCGCTATGTCCTGTGCGAACGGCCCACGGTCATCACCGGGGGCGAGCTTTCGCTCGACATGCTCGACCTGACCTACAACCCGGTCGCCCGCACCTACCAGGCGCCGCTGCAGCTGAAATCGACCGGCGGCATCTTCATCATCGACGACCTCGGCCGCCAGGCCGAGCCGCCGCAGAAGATCGTCAACCGCTGGATCGTGCCGCTGGAGGAAGGCCGCGACATCCTCGCGCTGCAGTCGGGCGAGAAGTTCACCGTGCCCTTCGACACGCTCGTCATCTTCTCGACCAACTTCCACCCCAACGAGATCTTCGACGGCGCGGCGCTGCGGCGGATCTTCTTCAAGATCAAGGTCGACGGCCCGACGCAGGAGATGTTCCTGAAGATCTTCGCGATGGTGGCCAGGAAGAAGAAGATGCCGCTCAGCGAACCCGCGCTGATGCACCTCCTGAAGGTCAAGTACCCGACCATCGCCAACAATTTCGCCAACTACCAGCCGACCTTCCTGATCGACCAGATGATCGCCATCTGCGAGTTCGAGGGCATCCCCTACCAGATGACCCCCGACCTGATCGACCGCGCCTGGGGCAACATGTTCGTCCGCGACGAGAGAATCGCGAAATAGGCCCGGCGAAGGGCGACGCGCCCCGGCGCAGGCCGGGGCCTCTACCGAAGGTCGACCCGCCCCGTTTCCGTCACGATCATGTCCAGCCGCTGGTCCGTCGGCCCGGTCGGCACCTCCGCCACCTCCTGCGCCGCGAAGGCGAAGCCGATCGCGGCAACCGGCCCCGCCGCGCGCAGGCCCGCGAGCGTCCGGTCGTAGAACCCCCCGCCGTAGCCCAGCCGGTATCCGCGCCGGTCCCAGGCCAGCAGCGGCACGACCAGGACCCGCGGCGTCAACCAGTCGCCGGACGCAGGCACCTGCGTCCCGAAGCCGCCGTCCGCCATCGCGACGCCCGGCGCCCAGGCGCGAAAGCGCAGCGGCTGGCCCGGCCCGATGACCACGGGCATGCAAAGCCGCCCGTCATGCCCCGCCACCGCCGGCAGCGGGTCGATCTCGGTCCGCATCGGCATGTAGGCCGAGACGGTGGCCCCCGGGAACCCCGCCAGCACCGCCGCGAGGTGCCCGCAGGCCGCCCCCTGCCCCGCCGCGAAGGCCGCCTTCCGCGCGGCGAAGGCCGCCTTGCGCGCCGCCGCCTTCACCTCGGCCAGGGTCACACCAGCACCAGCGTGGCAAGCCCGAGGAAGGCAAAGAACCCCATCACGTCGGTCAGCGTCGTCACGAAGGTCCCGCTCGCCAGCGCCGGGTCGAGGCCCAGCCGCTCCAGCCCCAGCGGCACCAGCACGCCGCCCAGCGCGGCCACGACCTGGTTCACGATCATCGCCGCCCCCAGCACCGCCCCGAGCCAGGGGTCGCCGAAGATCAGCGTCCCCGCCACGCCCAGGATCGCGGCCAGCCCCAGCCCGTTCATCACCCCCGCCGCAAGCTCGCGTCGCACCACCCGCCGGGCGTTGGCCCGCGTCAGGCTGCGCGTCGCGAGCGCCCGCACCGCGACGGCCAGCGCCTGCGTCCCCGCGATGCCGCCGGTCGAGGCGACGATGGGCATCAGCGCGGCCAGCGCCACCAGCGTGGCGATCGTGCCCTCGAAGCGGCTGATGACGATGGCCGACAGGCTGGCGGTGAACAGGTTCACGACCAGCCAGGGCAGCCGCGCCCTGACCGTCTGCCAGGCGCTGTCGGACAGGCTCGATTCGTCGGCGACGCCGGCCAGGCGCAGCATGTCCTCCTGGTGCTCCTCGTCCAGCACCGCCATCGCGTCGTCGATGGTGATGACGCCGACCAGCCGCCCCGCGTCGTCGACCACGGGGGCCGAGATCAGGTGGTACTGGTTGAAGACGTAAGCCACGTCGCCTTCCTCCTCGGTCGCCCGGATGGTGCGGAAGCTGTCCTCGGCGATCGCCGCCAGCCGCGTGTCGCGGGCCGAGGACAGGATGCGCCCCAGCGTCACATAGCCCACCGGGCGGATGCGCGGATCGACAAGGATGACGTGGTAGAACTGGTCGGGCAGATGCTCCGCCCCCCGCAGCCGGTCGATCGCCTGCCCCACCGTCCAGTCCTGCGGCACCGTCACGGCCTCGCGCTGCATCAGGCGGCCGGCGGAGTGTTCGGGGTAGGACAGCGCGCGCTCCGCCGCCACCCGGTCGGCCCCGTCGAGCGCCTGCAGGACCTGCGCCTGCTGGGCGGTATCGAGGTCTTCCAGGATGTCGACCACGTCGTCGCTGTCGAGCGCGCGCACCGCCTCGGCGAGTTCCGCCGGGGTCAGGCTGTCGATCACTTCGTCGCGGATCGCCTCGTCGATCTCGGACAGGATCTCGCCGTCGATCTCGCCCTTCCACAGCGCCAGCAGGGCGCGGCGGTCGGCGGGGGCGATCTGCTCGAGGATGTCGGCGATGTCGGCGGGGTGGAGCGGATCGAGGAGCGCGGAGAGCCGGGCGGTATCCTGCGCCGCGATGGCGGGCAGCAGCGCGTCGATCAGCGGCAGGTGGTCGAGGTCGGGATCGGTCTCCGCCATGCCTGTCCCCCCGCTGGCACCGGTGCGGGCCTAGCCCGGCGGCCCGCCCCGATCAAGGGGTTGCGGGGCGGGCCGGTGCGGCTAGGGTGCGGGCGTGGACCTTCTGATCGGCACGCTCCTGTGGTTCGACGGCGACCCCTTCCGCGACGAGGGGGCGGCCCGCGTCCAGACCCGCGGCGGGGTGCTGCTCGACGCGGGCCGCATCGCCGCCCGCGGCGACGGCGCGGGCCTGCGGGCAGCCCATCCCGGCGCGCGGGTGCACGACTACGGCGCCTGCTTCCTGTCGGCGGGGTTCGTGGACTGCCACGTCCACTACCCGCAGACCGCGATCATCGGGTCCTGGGGCAAGCGGCTGATCGACTGGCTGAACAGCTACACCTTCCCCGAGGAGATGCGCTTTTCCGACCCCGCCCATGCGGCCGAGATCGCCGACCGCTACCTCGACCTCGTGCTGGCGCGGGGCACCACCACCGTCTGCACCTACGCCACGATCCACCCGGCCAGCGTCGACGCCATCTTCCAGGCCGCCGCCGCGCGCGGGATGCGCCTCTTCGCGGGCAAGACCTGCATGGACCGCAACGCGCCCGACGGGCTGCGCGACACGCCGCAGTCCGCCTACGACGACAGCCGCGCGCTGCTCGACCGCTGGCACGGCGTCGGCCGCGCCGCCTACGTCATCACGCCGCGCTTCACCCCCACCTCGTCCCCGGAGCAGCTCGCGGCGCTGGGCGCGCTGTGGCGCGACCACCCGGACTGCCTGATGCAGACGCACCTCTCCGAGCAGGTGGACGAGGTCGCCTGGGTCCGCGACCTCCACCCGCAGGCGCGCGACTACCTCGACACCTACGAGACGCAGGGGCTCTTGCGCGAGGGCGCCGTCTTCGGCCACGCCATCCACCTGACCGCGCGCGAAAAGGCGCGGCTGGCCGAGGCCGGGGCGGCGGTCGCGCATTGCCCGACCTCGAACATGTTCATCGGCTCGGGGCTGTTCGACATGGGGCTGGCGCGGACGCTGCGCGTTGGGCTCGCCACCGACACCGGCGGCGGGTCGTCCTTCTCGATGCTGCGCACCATGGCCGCGGCCTACGAGGTCGCGCAGCTGCGCGGCCAGGCGCTGCACCCCGCGCAGCTGTGGTGGCTCGCGACGCAAGGGTCCGCCCGCGCGCTGCGGGCCTTCGACCGCATCGGCAACCTGTCCCCGGGGATGGAGGCCGACGTGATCGTCATCGACCCCGCGAGCACCCCCGCCATCGCCCAAGCCAGCGCCCGCGCCGCCGACCCGTGGCAGGCGCTGTTCCCCACGATCATGATGGGCGACGACCGCGCCGTGCGGGCCGTCTGGGTGGAGGGTCGGCCGGCCCTGCCCCCGCACCGGGGCCCCGCCGGACCGCCCTAGCAGCGGATTCGGCCGCGCATCAGGCCGCTGTCGCCCGTCCAGCTTCCTTCGACGATGGCGCACCCCGTCGCCTGCGGGACCGCCGCGAGCATCGCCGCCCGGATGTCGCGCTGCGCCGCGGGGCCCGCGAAGCCGCGCCTTATCACCTCGGCCCGGTCATCCCGGCGGAACACGACATAGCTGCGCCCCGCGCGCGTGACCTCGGCGCGGTCGGCCCCCATCATCGGCGGCGACGGCTGCGCGCCGCAGGCCGAAAGGAGAAGGAGAAGGGCAGCCCACCGCATGCGCGCAGCCTGCGGCGGGCAAGGTTAAGGCGCGGTTAACGCTATGGCGCGGACGCGGGTGACGTCAGAGCGTGACTTCGGCCACCTTGTCCTCGAAGTCCTTCTTCGGGTCGCGGCCGAGCAGGATCTTCAGGCCCGCGAACAGGCTCGTCGCGTCGAACCAGATCTTCGCCTCCTCGGGGTCGAAGCGCAGCAGGACGAGCTTCGGGTCGTCCTTGCCCTTTTCGTACCAGGCCGCGACGAAGGGGTTCCACAGCTCGTCGATCACCGCGCGGTCGTTCGAGACCGACAGCGCGCCGCGCACGTTCGACCAGATGTTGTGCCCCTTGTCGACGAAGTTCAGGTAGGCCGGCGCGAAGGGGCCCTGACCCAGATCGGTGTCGGTCGCGGTGAAGAACCAGATCGGGCCTTCGGGCGCATCCCCGCGCAGCTGCGCGGTCATCGGGCGGGGCAGGCAGTCCTCGGTGCCCAGCATCACGGTCATGTCGCGGGCGAGCGCCGCCCAGAACTTGGTCCGCGCGCTGTCGTCGGTTTCGGCTTCGTGCGCCATCGTGCGCTCCTTGCGGCGCGAGCGGCTCTGCGACGAGTCTGACGCCCGC
>CAZNPW010000067.1:0-13547 GCA_964575185.1 uncultured Exiguobacterium sp. | reverse complement strand
CGGCCAGGCGGCGCGGCCGCCCGCGGCGCAGCCCCCGGCGGCGCCGCCGCCCCGGCCGGCCGCCGGCGGCGGCGCCGATCAGGCAGGCACGGGCAGCTTCTGACGGCGCGGGCGCAGGGGAGGCGCAGTGGTCGAGGTCGATCCGCAGTTCCGGGGGGCGGCGCAGCGCAGCAAGGCGCGCCGGATGCGCCGCCGCCTGTGGCGCGGCGGGGCCGCGGCGGTCGCGGTGGCCGTGGCGGGCGGGGCGTGGCTTGCGTGGCAGGCGCGGACCGGCGGCGGCGGTGCGGGCGTCGCGGACGGGGTGATGGTGCAGGTCGACGCGGCCGCCGGCGCGGCCGCCGCGCCCCGGGTCGAGACGCCGTTCGTCGACATCCCCGGCGACCCGATGATCCTGCGCTTCGCCGCTGATACCGCGGCCCGCTCGCGGCCCGTCGCGGGGCCCGCGGCGCTCGATGCCGCGCGGCTCGGGCCGGTCCGGCCCGACCGGCTGCTGCTCGTCGAGGACGACCTGATCGTCGCCAGCCGCGAGCTGATGACCGCGCTGCCGTCCAGCCGCGAGGACTTCGCCTTCTTCCAGGCCCAGCGCAACGCCGCGCTGCAGCCGGCGGCGCCGCGCCCGTCGCAGGCGCTGCCCGGCGGCGAGGCGCCGCGCGGCGTCCTCGTGACGGTCGCCGCCGACGACGCGAGCTGGGGCCCGTCGCTGGCCGGGGACCGGACCGTCACCTTCGTGCAGACGGCGGTGGAGAACACCACCTCGGTGGTGTTCATCAGGCCCGAGGCGCAGCGGCGGCAGGTCTTCGCCGACGTGGTGCTGGCGGTCGACCGGACGCGCCCGCTGGCCGAGGTGCTGGCCGAGCGCGGGCTTTCCGCGCGCGTGGTCGAGGCCGTGACGGCGGCGGTGGCGGCGGTCGCCCCGGGGGCCGAGACGCTGGAGCCGGGCGGGATCGTCGCCGTCCGCAGCCGCCCCGGCGCGGACGGGGGCGACGACGAGGTGCTGCACCTGTCGGTCTACGGGCGCGACGGGTATCTCGCGTCGGTGGTGCGCACCGGGCCCGGGCGCTACGGCGCGGGGCCGAACCTGTGGATCGACAAGGACCTGCCGCGGCTCGCGCGCGGCGACGGCGGCGGCGCGCTGCCGCCCGCCGGGCAGGAATACCGGCTGCTCGACGGGTTCTACTCGGCCGCGATCCGCAACGGCGTGCCGCCCGACCTCGTGGGCGAGGCGATCGTGCTGATGAGCCAGGCGCATGACATGGACGCCATCGCCGATCCGAAGGACCGCATGACGCTGCTGTTCGCGCCCGCGGCGCAGCCGGGCGCGGCGGGGCCGGCGCAGATCGTGTTCGCGGCGATCGACGGCCCGGCCGGGCGGCGGGACTGCTATGTCGTGCCCGACGACGGCCCGGCGGGCTATGCCTGCTTCCGCAGCCGCGGCGGCGCGGCCGGGGTCGGCGGCGGCGGCGGACAACTCGTCGGCGGGCTGGTCCAGCCCGCGCAGGGGGTGATGACGGCGGGCTTCGGGCCGAGCTTCGACCCCGTGCTGAAGGTGCCGAAGCTGCACGAGGGGATGGACTGGGCCGCCCCGGTCGGCACCCCGGTGGTCGCCGCGGGCGCAGGCCGGATCGCGCGCGCCGAGGTCAGCGACACCTTCGGCAACATCGTCTTCATCGACCATGGCACCGGCATGGAGACGCGCTATGCCCATCTCGACGCCTTCGCGCCCGGCATCGCGCCGGGTGTCGCGGTCGCGCAGGGGCAGCTCATCGGCTATGTCGGCACCACGGGCCTGTCGACCGGGCCGCACCTGCATTTCGAGCTGCGCATCGGCGGCACGCTCGTCGACCCGACCACGGGGGCGGCCGGCGGCGCGGGCGGGGGCGGGGCGGCGGTGGCGCTGGCCGCGGCCCCCGGCAGCGTGGACCCGGCGGTGGAGCTTCTGGTCGACACGATCATCAACGTCGAATCGGGCGGCAACGCAGCGGCGAAGAACCCGCTGTCGACGGCCACGGGCCTGGGCCAGTTCATCGAGAGCACCTGGCTCAGGATGATGCGCGACTACCGCCCCGACCTTGCCGCCAACATGGACCGCGCGAGCCTGCTGGCGCTGCGCACCGACCCCACGCTGTCGCGCGAGATGATCACCAACCTCGCGCGCGAGAACGAGAGCTACCTGCGCGCCCGGGGCCACGCGATCACGGCGGGGCGGCTGTATCTCGCCCACTTCGCCGGGCCCGCCGGGGCCGCCCTGGTGCTGTCGGCCCCCGACACGGCGATGATCCGCGACGTGATGGGCGCGGGCGTGGTCGGCGCGAACCCTTTCCTCGCCAGCTACACGGTCGCCGACCTGAAGGCCTGGGCCGACCGCAAGATGGGCGGCGGCGGCGCGGTCGTCGCGGTCGCCGCCGCGCCGGTGGCGATCCCCGAGGCGGTGAAGGTCTACATGGGCCTCGTCGACGCGATCCTGGCCGAAGGCGGCACGCTGGAGCAGTCGCCGACCGCGGGGGACGCGGCGGCCCCCGCCCCCGCCCCTGCCCCCGCCCCTGCCGCGGCGGAGGACGGCGGGTAGGGGCCGGCCCCACCGCGGCGGTGCCGGGCCTCAGGCGAAGGCATAGGCGATGCGCCCGCCCTCCATGCCCGCGGTCACGGAAGTCATCTTCTCCCCCGTCACCATCCGGCCCAGCACCTGGCGGCTCAGGTCGGGCAGGATCGCGTTGGTGATGATGTTGTCGATCATCCGGCCGCCCGAATCGGGGTCGCGGCACTGCGCGACGATCCAGTCGAGCACGTCCGGCCCGAAGGTCAGCGTCGCGCCATGCGCCCCCTTCATCCGCTTCACCACCGACTTCAGCTTCAGCTTCGTGATCCCCTCCAGCACCGGGCCCGAGAGCGGGAAATAGGGAATCGTCACGATCCGGCCCAGAAGCGCGGGCGGGAAGACTTGCTGCAAGGGGCCGCGCATGGCGCTTTCGACCTCTTCCAGGGGCGGGGTCAGGTTGCCCTGGTCGGCCATGTCCATGATGACATCGGTGCCGACGTTGGAGGTGAGCAGGATGACGCAGTTCTTGAAGTTGATGGGCCGCCCGTTGCCGTCTTCCATGATGCCCTTGTCGAAGACCTGGAAGAACAGCTCGTGCACGTCGGGGTGGGCCTTCTCGACCTCGTCCAGCAGCACGACGCTGTAGGGCTTCCGCCGCACGGCCTCGGTCAGGCGACCCCCTTCGCCATAGCCGACATAGCCGGGCGGCGCGCCCTTCAGGAGGCTGACGGTGTGCGCCTCCTGGAACTCGCTCATGTTGATCGTGATGATGTTCTGCTCGCCGCCGTAGATCGCCTCGGCAAGCGCCAGCGCGGTTTCGGTCTTGCCGACGCCCGAGGGGCCGCAGAGCATGAAGACGCCGATCGGCTTCTGCGGGTTCGCGAGCCCCGCCCGCGCCGTCTCGATGCGCTTGGCGATCATCGTCAACCCGTGGTCCTGGCCGATGACGCGCTCCTTCAGCGTGTCGGCGAGGCGCAGAACCTGCTGGAGTTCGTCGGCCACCATCCGCCCCGCCGGGATGCCGGTCCAGTCCGAGATGACCGAGGCCACCGCCTGTTCGTCGACATGCGGGTAGACCATGCGCTCGTCGGGGTTGATCGCGCCGAGTTTGCCCATCGCCTCGGTCATGGCGGTGCGGTCGTCGTCGGTCGCCTCCTGCCCCGTCACGGCGGTGCGCAGGCGCAGGATGTCGTCGACCAGCGCCTTCTCCGACGCATACTTCTCCTCGAAGGCGGCGAGCTCGGCGGTCAGCGTCTCGACCTGCATCGTCGCCTCCTCGATCCGTTCGGACTGGTCCTCGCCCAGGTCCTTCTGCGCCGACTTGCCGGTGATTTCCGATTGCAGCGCGGCGATGGATTCCTTCAGGTCCGCGATGCGGGCGGGGACGGCGGCCTGGCTGATCGCGACGCGGGCGCAGGCGGTGTCGAGCAGGCTCACGGCCTTGTCGGGCAGCTGCCGGGCGGGGATGTAGCGGGCGGACAGGTTGACGGCGGCGACGATCGCCGCGTCCGAGATGCGGACCTTGTGGTGCGCCTCCATCGGCCCGAGGATGCCGCGCAGCATGTAGGCGCATTTCTCGGTGCTGGGTTCGTCCACGTTGACCGGCTGGAAGCGGCGGGTCAGCGCGGGGTCCTTCTCGAAGTAGTTGCGGTATTCGGCCCAGGTGGTGGCCGCGACGGTGCGCAGCGTGCCCCGCGCGAGCGCCGGTTTCAGCAGGTTCGCGGCGTCGCCGGTGCCCGCCGCCCCCCCGGCCCCGATCAGCGTATGCGCCTCGTCGATGAAGAGGATGATCGGGACGGGGCTCGCCTGCACCTCGTCGATCACCGACCGCAGGCGCTGCTCGAACTCGCCCTTCATGCTGGCCCCGGCCTGCATCGCCCCGATGTCGAGCGCGTGGAGCCGGATGCCCTTCAGCGCCGGGGGCACGCGGCCTTCGGCCAGCGCCTGGGCGAAACCTTCGACCACGGCGGTCTTGCCCACCCCGGCCTCGCCGGTGAGGATCGGGTTGTTCTGGCGGCGGCGCAGCAGCACGTCGATGATCTGGCGGATCTCCTCGTCGCGGCCGACGATCTTGTCCATCCGGCCCGACTCGGCCTCGGCCGTCATGTCGGTGGAGAACCGGCCGAGCGCGGTCGCGGCGGACTTGCCGCCCTGCCCCGCGGTCGCCGCCGCCGCACCCCCTTGCGACAGGCCCGAGCCGTCCATCGGGCGCATGTCCTCCTCGTCCGAATCGGCCCAGAGCGCGCGGGATTCCTTGCTGATCCGGTCGACGCTGATCTCGGCGAAGACGGCCGAGTAGCGGATCAGGTCGCGCTTCAGGTTCTTGTCGTTCAAGAGCGCGACCAGCGCGTGGCCGGTCCTGATCTGCACCTCGCCGAAGAACAGGCTGGCATAGGTCCAGGCGTGGTTCAGGACCGAGGACAGGCCTTCGGAGATGCCGGGGCTTTCGGTCACGTTCTTGTCGAGCGCGGCCATCGCGCGGTCCACGTCCTTCAGCACCCGGCCGCGGTCGAGGTTCAGCGCGTTCAGCGTGACCGAGATGTCGGACTTCTGGTTGGCGATGACGTGGAACAGCCAGTGGCAGACCTCGACATGCCGGTTCTTCTCGCCGCGCGCCTGGCGGAGGCCCTGCAGGAAGGCGTCGTAGCCCAGGCGGTTCATCTTGCCCGCGTATTTCTCGATGTTGATTTCGGCCATGATGGTCCCCCGACCCCGGCTCACGCCGCCGGCAGCATGTAATTCGCGCCCTGCATGTTGCCCGCCCCGCCGGATGGCGCAAGGCTTGCCATCCAGCCGAGTTCGACCGAGCGCCCCAGCCGCGCCGCGGGCATCGCCGCGGCGGGCAGCGACAGCACCACCTCGACCTCGACCGTCTTGCCGATCGTCGCCTGGACCAGCGCCACGAGCCGCGCGTGGCGGGCCTGGCCGGGCAGGTACAGCCGGTATTCGGCCAGCGTCCGGGCGGTGACGTGCAGGCGGATGCGGTCGTTGACCGAAGGCACCCGCGCGCCGAGGTAGAGATCGCGGCCGAGCGCGCCGCGCACCCCGAGCGCGTTCGTCGCGTCGGGCTCGATCGGCAGCCAGGACAGGCGGTGCTCCTCGACCGCGACCTGGGCGCCAAGGTCGGCGGCGAGCATCTGCTGCAGCCGGCGGGGGCTTTTCACGCGGGAAAGGCCCAGCGGCACCAGCCCCGCGACGGCCGGGTCGGGCAGGATCTGGCGGTTGCGGAAGGTGCCCGTGCCGCGCCCGGTCAGCGCCAGCACCTTGGGCAGGAAGCGGTCGTCGGCGGCGTGGTCGGCCTGGGTGATGGCGCGGGTGTCGGCCCAGGCGCGGTAGAAGAGCTGCTGGAACCGCGTGCCGAAGATGTCGACGAAGGCCACGAAACTGTCGTCGCCCCGGTCGACCCAGCGCCTGACCTCCTCGGTCGTGACGAGCGGCAGCGCGCCATGGGGGCCGAAGTAGCCCAGGACGTTGGTGCGCACCCGCGCCCGGCGGCCGGGGGTGTAGCCCGCCACCTCGGTCTCGGCGAAGGCGAGCGAGGGGGGCTGGCCGATCGTCGCCACCTCGTCGGCGAGCGTCAGGTTGCGGCCGATGCGCGGGCGGTCCTGCGCGCCGCGTTCCAGCACCCGCAGCAGCGCGAGAAAGCCCCAGTCGGCCGCGCCCCCGTCGGCCGCGTCGGTCACAGCAGCGGCCCCGCGCCGGTGCGGGGCGGGAAGGTCAGGACGACCCCGCGGTCGGTCGACACCAGGATCGTCTGGGTGAAGCTGTTGATCGCCGCGTGTTCGGCGAAGAAGCGGTCGAGCACCGCGCCGAGGATCGCGATGCCCGCGCCCTCGAAGGCGGCCTCGTCGAGCGTCAGGCGGACCTCGATCCCGCGGGCGGGGTGGAAGCCGTCGCCGCGGCGGATCGACCGCACGATGGGGCGCGTCGCGACCGCGACGAGGCCGCGCAGCTGCGCCTCGGCCGCCGCGTCGGTCGGGTCGACGAACAGCGACAGAAGCTCGCGGAGCGAGGCCGCGACCTCCTCGGCCCCGCCGGTGTCGAGGCCCAGGCGCGACAGCGACAGGTAGCTGATGAGCCGCCAGGCATTGTCGCCCGCCGTGCTGCGGTGGGGGCCCGAGCGGTCGAGCTCCACCAGCGATTCGCGCGGGCGGGTGGGGCCCGCGACGGGGGCGAGCGTGACCGTCACGTCGTCGCACATGAAGAAATCGTCCTGGCTGGCGGCCAGCGGCAGTTCCTCGGGCAGGTGGCGGTTGCTGTTCAGCGTGCGGATCTGCAGCCGCTGCGCGGGCTGGCCGTCGCCGGGGGGTTCGTGCACGGCGATGTAGGTCTCGGTCCCCCGGTAGCGGCGGCTGGTGCCGAAGCGGCGTTCCTTCTCGGTCAGGCGGCGGGGCTTGCGGCGGGTGGTGTAGAACAGCGCCTCGCCCGCCTTCACCCCCGAGGGCGGCAGGGCATAGAGCGGGAAGACCGGCACGCGGCTCGCGACGGCGGCGTAATGCGCCTCGACCTTCAGGATCTGCTGCACCTCGTAATGCGTGATGGGCGCCGAGTCGGGGGTGACGACGAACTCGGTCCGCTTGCGGTCGAGCCGGACCTGGCTCGCGGTGTCCTCGAAGAGGTTGACCGCGGCGGCGGCGTTGAGCGCGAGGTGCGCGGGGCGCAGGCGGGCGGCGAGGCCCTGGTGGGGGGTCCCGAACTCGACCACCAGCTGCGCCTCGGGGCGCGGGACGCGGGCGAGCGCCGCGCGCAGGCCGGTCAGCCGGACGCCGACGAAGCGGCGCGGGAAGGCGAAGTATTCGCGCAGCCGCGCGAAGCCCGCGAACTCCGGCCGGGCGCGGGGGAACAGCGGCAGGTCGTCGTCGAAGCCGATCTGCTGGATGGCGGCGGGGTTCAGCCGCATGAACACCGGGTCGCCCCGCGCGTCGAGCCAGCGCAGCGACAGCCGCTTCACGTCGCCGAACATCTGTTCGTAAAGCGCCACCGCGTCGGGCATGTCGGCGGTCAGATGCACCGTCAGCGCATCCGCCTGCACGTCCGACAGCGGCCCTGCCCCGGCCTGGAGCGTGCCGTCGACGGGCCGCATCAGCGTCACCACCAGCCCGCCGCGCGTGCCCGGGGCCACGTCCCTTTCCCCCAGCGCGAGGATCGGCGCGGGCGAGGCGTGGTAGACCGCGTCCTTCACGGCCAGCGGCCAGATCGTCAGCGGCTCGGCCAGGCGGAAGCGGCAGCTGACCCGCTCGTCGGCGTCGACGAAGCGCGCGTCCATGTAGGCATGGGCCGGAAAGGTCAGGCCCTTCAGCAGGTCCTTGTTGGTGAAGGGCACGTTCGCCCGCACCAGCATGGCCGAGGGCGTGGGGGCCAGCGCGTCCGGGAAGACCTGGTTCAGAAGCTCCGCGCTGAAGGTGCGGAACTCCTCGTCCATCTTCAGCTGCACGCGGGCGGCGAGAAAGGCCGTGCCCTCGATCAGCCCGGCGACGGCGGGGTCGAGGTTGTCCTTGACCAGCCCGCCCAGCCGGTCGGCGATGCCGGGATAGTCGCGGGCGAACTCGGACGATCGTTCGTAAAGCAGCGCAAGCTCGCGGTTGTAGGCGTCGCGGAAGGCCCGTCTCACGTCGCCACCTTGATCCGCGTCATCTGCAGCTTGCCCGCGCCGCCGTCGACCTCGGCCACGAACTCCAGCGGCACGTCGACCGGGCTTGCATACATCTCGGCCTGGATGTCGAAGGTCAGCCGCCGGCTGGCCGCCTCGTCGCGGCGGGTCACCTTGATGTCCACCGTGTCGGCGATCAGCCGCGGCTCGTGGCGCAGCAGCGTCTCGCGCAAGAGCCGCGCCACCTCCTCGCCCGAGGCGCTGCGGCTGTCGAACGCGCTGAGGTCGCCGAAGCCGAAGTTCAGCACGCTGTCGCGCACCCGCGGCGCGTCGGTCAGATCGACCGCGGCCTCGAGGTTGATCGTGTTCATGAGCGCGGCGAGCTCGTCCGACAGGTGCCGCCGCAGCGCGGCCTCGTCGATCCCCTCGCGGCGTTCCTTGCTGCGGCGGCTGACCTCGCGGTCGCCGTCGCGCAGGACGTGGTCGGACCGGCGCGCATCGCCGCGTTCGGCCGCGCTGCGGAAGACGTGCATCAGCGAGACCTGCTTGCGCTGGTCATCCCCCCGATCCACCTGCCGTCTGGCCATCGACCGTTACCACAAGGGCGGACGGCGCGGCCCGGACGCCGCGCCGCCGCATGCCATCAGCCATCGCCCTCGGCGTTCGCCGCGATGTCCCACGACCAGTTGTCGTCGACATCCTCCCCGCCACCCGTGGCCTGCTGGACATACTTGAAGTCGAACTGCGCGAAGTTCAGCGACACGTTCTCGGTCAGCCGGTCCTCCCCGCCCGACCCGCCCGTGGAGACCGCGGTGACGATGATGTCGGTCAGCGTGTAGATCATGTATTCCAGCGGCTTCCCGCCGGCCTTGCGCACGGTCAGCGTGCCGGACGCGATGTGCGTGGCCAGCGTGAGGAACTGCAACAGCTTCGGCGACGCGAGGTCCACGTATTTGGTGATGCTCAGGTCCTGGAATCTGGCCTTGCCCGAGCCGCCGCCCGATCCCACGTGGGTCGTGCCCGACTGCGAGGCCCCCCAGGACCAGGCGAGGACGTCGATCTCGCCTCCGTGCACTTTGTCCTGCGCCTCGCCCGTGATGCCTTCCAGTCTCAGGAACATGTCGACGGCCATTTTCGTGTCTCCTCTGACAATGGCGTTTCGGTTTCAAGCGCGGCCGGTCTTACTTTCCGCGGTCGAGTTTAGAGACCAGGCTCAGGCCGATATCCATGCCTTCCATCTGGAAGTGCGGCTTGAGAAAGAACTTGCCCATGTAGTAACCGGGATTTTCGGCATCCTCGATCACCTCGACCTTGGCGGCTGCCAGGGGCTTGCGGGCCTTCTCCTTTTCCGTGGCGGATTCGGGGTTGGCGGTCACGTATTTGTTGATCCAGCTCTGCAGGTCGCGCTCGAGCTGCACGCGGTCCGGGCTGGTCCCGATCTTGTCGCGCACCATGCATTTCAGGTAATGCGCGAAACGCGATACCGCGAACATGTAAGAGATGCGTGACGACATGTTGTCCGAGGCGGTCGCCAGGTCGTCGACGTATTTCTTCGGCCGATACAGCGACTGCGCGCCGATGAAGGCCGCCTTGTCGGTGTTCTTGCGGTGGATCAGGCCGATGATCCCGGCCTTCGACAGCTCGCCCTCGCGCCGGTCGGTGATCGACACCTCGGTCGGGCATTTCATGTCCTTCGATCCGTCGCCGGTGTCGAACATGTGCGTCGGCAGGTTGATGACCTCGCCGCCCGACTGCACGCCGCGGATGCGGACGGTCCAGCCGTGCTCCTTGAAGGCGCGGTTGATGTTGGCGGCCATCGCGTGGGCCGCGTTCTGCCAGGCATAGAGGTTGCCCTGGTGGCCGTCGGTCTCTTCCTCGAAGCCGAACTCGGCCACCGGGTCGCCGTTCTGCCCGTAGGGCATCCGCGACAGCATCCGCGGCGCCACCAGCGCGACGTAGCGCGAGTTCTCGCTGTCGCGCAGCGAGTTCCAGCCGGCGTAGTCGGGCGTCTCGAAGATCTCCGACAGGTCGGGCGGGTTGCCGATCTCGTTCCAGCTGTCGAGCCCGAGCAACGTCGGCGCGGCGGCCGAGATGAAGGGCGCGCAGCTTGCGGCGGCGATCTTGCCCAGGTCGCGCAAGAGGTTCACGTCGCCCGAGGACTGGTCGAAGTAGTAGTCCCCGATCAGCGCGCCATAGGGCTTGCCGCCCAGCGTGCCGAACTCGGCCTCGTAGATCTTCTGGAAGAACGGGCTCTTGTCCCATTTCGCGCCCGGATAGCGGCGCAGTTCGGACTTCAGCTCGTCCTTCGAGACGTTCATCACGTGCACCCGCAGCGTGGCGTCGGTCTCGGAGTTGTTGATCGTGTAGGCGAGCCCCCGCCAGGCGCTTTCGAGCTGCTGGTATTCGGGCGCGTGGATGATCTGGTTGACCTGGTCGGTCAGCTTCTTGTCGATCCGCGCCAGCATCGCCTGGATCGTGTCGATCACGTCGTCGGCGATCACCGACTGGTCGGCGAGCGCCTCCCGCACCAGCGCCACGACCGCGCTGTCGACCTCTTTCGCGGCCTCCTCGGTGCGCGGCTTGATCGTCTGCTTCAGGATGTCGGAGAACTCGTCGAGCTCCGCGAGACCCGCGACCTGGCCTTCCTGTTTCGCTGCGTCCTGTGCCATGTCCATGTCCCCCCTTATTCCTTGGCCTCGTCCTTGCTGCGCTCAGCAAGGGCGGCCATCAGCTCGGGGTCGTTCAGGAGGGCCTTGATGTGGTCCTGGGCCTTGGCCTTGCCCGACATGTAGCGGGCGAGGTTGGCGAGCTGTTCGCGCGCCTCGAGCAGCTTGGCCAGCGCCGGCACCTGCCGCGCCACCGCGCCGGGGGTGAAGTCCGACATCGCCTTGAACTCGAGGTTGACGCCGATCTTGCCGCCCGCTTCCGGGTCGAGCGTGTTCTTGACGTTGAAGGACAGGCCCGGCGTCACGCTGGCCATGTAGTCGTCCAGCGTCGATCCCGTGACGTCGGTGAACTCGCGTTCCGCGACCGGCGGCTTTTCCACCGGCGAGGCGTTGCCCGACAGGTCGGACATCACCCCCATCACGAATGGCAATTCCACCATCTTCTCGCTGTCATAGGGGTCGGCATAGGCGATCTGCACGCGCGGCGGACGGTTTCTCTTGATGAAACCGGTGGCTGAATCCTGCGACATTCTCTTCTCCCCGAATTAGGCAGGTTCAACGCGTCCCTGCCGCAAACCTTCCAAAATCACCGGCGCGGGGCCAGTGGGTTATCCCTTACCTCTGGACGGTAGGATTTCCGCGATCAGCGCCGCGAAGTCCTTGTCCAGGTAGACCCGCGCCCGCGCGATCAGCAGCGGCACGGGGCTCGCCGGTTCGCGGGTGCGGAAGTAGTGGTCGACCCCGGCGAGCCAGCCTGCGACCTCGGCGCGGTCGTCGATGGCGGGCGGGTCGGGATCGGGCTCCGGCGGCTCGGCCCCCGCGTCCGCGAGTTCCTTCGCCAACAGCCGCAGCCGGTCCATCGGCATCGCGAATCCCGTGTCGGCGCCGAACTCGATCCGCGTGTTCGGCGCGTCGGCGGGCATCAGCGTCTCGATCGCCTCGAGGAGCGGCCTGCCGACCAGCAGCCGCGCCTGGGTCACCAGCAGCAGCGCCGCCGACGACGGCTCGTGGCGCAGGAAGAAGCGTTCGAGCGCGCGCAGCACCGCCCGCGCCTCGGCCGCGGTGGCGACCTGCCGCGCGGGGCCCGCGCCACGGGCCGGGGACGCGGCGGGCGCGGCGTCGGGGCCTGCACCGGCCTCGGCCTCGGCCGCGGGGTCCGCGTCCGCGGCGGCGGCCGGGGGGGCCGCGGCAAGGTCGGGGCGCGCCTCGGCGATCATCCTGCGCATCGCCGCGATGGCGTCAAGGGTGGCGTCGACCGCCAATGTGAACGGCCGTTCACCGCGCAGGCAGGCCGACCGGATCCGCGCCAGGGCCGCGGCGATCTCGTCCAGCGTGGCGGCGGTGCGCTCGACCGCCTGCGCCGCCGTCGGCGCGGCCAGCAGCGCCGTCAGCCCCGCCTGCGACAGCCCCTGCTCGCCCGCCCGCGGCTCCGCCTGCCCGGTGGCGACGAGCATCCGGCGCAGCGACACCTCGGCCGCCCCGGCGAGCGGCATGTAGTGCAGCGGCGTCACCATCGTCGCGACCGACGCGAGTTCCTCCAGCGCCGACCGGCGGTCGACGCCGGCGCGCGGGTGCAGCTCGGCGGGAAAGGTCTCCAGCAGGTCGGCGATCCCGGTCAGCGCGTCGGCTACCCCGTCGAGCCGCTGCGCCAGCGCCTGCTGGCGCGCCATCAGCGACAGGAGCCGCAGGTCGCGGCTGCGCTTCAGAAGCGCCAGCACCGCGTCGCGTTCCTTCTGGTGGCTGATCGACTTGGGGTCGAACAGCGTGCCCGGCTGCACCGTATCGGCGGCCGACCGGGCCGCGGGCGTGAAGTAGCGTTCGGGCAGGTTGCTTTCCGCCTCGAAGTAATAGCTGACGAAGGCCTCGTCGTCGGCCTCGAGCAGGTCGGGTCCGCAGGGCGTGTCGTCGGACACAGGGGTCGTCAGCCAGGCGATGGCCATTGCGCCCTCCGGGGGCCTTCCGTCGCGGCAACCGTATCAGCCGGGCCTGCGCAGTCAACGGGAAGGCTGTGCCTCACGGCTCAGCGCGGGCTGCGCCGCGCCGCATCCACCGCGGCGGCGTAGCTTTCGGCGAAGTGCGTCAGGAAGACGTCGAGCATCCCGTTCTCGTGCGCGGCGGCCTTGGCGTCCCAGCGCTCGACGTAGGTTTCCCACAGCTTCTTCTTGTTCTGCCCGCCGAACAGCCCCGCGCCCTCGGCCCCGTCGTCGATCGCCTCGGGCGCGAGGTCGGACAGGAGCCGCGCCAGCGCGGGCTGGATCGCGGCGAAGACCGCCGCCTGGTGCAGCCGCACGTCGGCGAGGCCCGCCGACACCGCGTCGCCGCCCTTCAGGAACCCCGCGCGCGGCTTCAGGAACATCGCCTCCAGCGCCTGGGTCGGGTCGGGCAGGAACTTCAGCGGGTTGTTGTTCTCGGTCGAGATCATCGTGCGCTCGCCGCCGCGGGTGAAGCGCTTGGCGGTGGCGCGGTCCTGGAGCATCGCCATGAGCTCGGCCGCGACGATGCGCATCGTGCGGCCGAGCTCGTGCGCGAAGGTTTCGGTCATCGCCTGCGGCAGCGCGTCGGGCGACAGGCCCGCGCCCTCGCAGAAGGCGGCGAGGAAGGGGTCGGCGGCGACCGGCGCGCCGGGGGAGCGCGCGGGGGATTCGGGCGCGGGCATCGGGGCACCGGGGGGTGCGGCGGCGGCGCGGTCGAAGCCCGCGGGGGCCGGGGCGGCGGCGGGCGCGGCCCGGGGCACGGCCTGCGGATAGGGCGTGTC
>CAZNPW010000066.1:0-13790 GCA_964575185.1 uncultured Exiguobacterium sp. | reverse complement strand
CGTAGGTTTCGGTGTCGAAGCCCGACAGCGCCAGCCACTGGCTGATCGACTGCCGCATGTCGGCCTCGTCGTCCACGATCGCGACCTTCATCGTGCGTGCCATCTGCGTCCCCTTGCTCCGCTTATTCCGCGGCCTTGATGTCCTGTCCGGCGCGCGGCAACTGCAGCTCGAACACCGCGCCGCCGCTGCCGTCCTCGCCGTTGCGGGCGGTCAGCCGGCCGCCGAGGTCGTTCACGATGCCCGACGAGATGGCGAGGCCGAGGCCCACGCCCTCGCCGGGCTTCTTGGTGGTGTAGAACGGCTCGAAGAGGTTTTCGAGGTCGGCGATGCCGGTGCCGTTGTCGCGGACCAGGAGCCGCGCGGTGTCGCCCTCGGTCAGGATCAGGTCGACCTGCGGGTCGGTCCGGTCGCGCGTCGCGTCGAGCGCGTTGCGCAAAAGGTTGATGATGACCTGTTCCAGCCGCAGCCGGTCGGCCATGACCATGACGGGCTGGCGCGGCAGGGTACGGGTGATGCGCACGACGCGCGACTTGAGCTGCGGCTCCATCATGGCGAGTGCGGCGCTGACGCATTGCCGCATGTCGACGGGTTCCAGCGCGTCGCTGCCCTTGCGGGCGTAGGATTTCAGCTGCCGGGTGATCGCGCCCATGCGTTCGATCAGGTCGTCGACGCGCTGGAACGAGGCCAGCGCCTCTTCCGGCCGCTTGCGCTGCAGGAGGAGGCGGGCGCCGGCGAGGTAGGTCTTCATCGCGGCGAGCGGCTGGTTGAGTTCGTGGCTGACCGCCGCCGACATCTCGCCCAGGGCGGCGAGCTTGGAGGACTGCGCGAGCGTCTGCTCGGCGGTGCGGAGTTCCTTCTGCACCTTCTCGCGCTCGGCGATCTCGCGGCTGAGGCGGGCGTTCAGGACGCGCAGTTCGGCCGACTCGCGGCGGTCGGCGAGCGACTGGGTCATCGCCCGGCGCGACATGAACCAGAAGGTCAGCGCGAGCAGGATGGCAAAGCCCATGATCTCGAGCGCGAGCACCGCGTTGACCCGTTCGCGGACCGAGGCGTAGGCGGTGAAGGTGACGATGCGCCAGCCGCGGAAGGGCACCCGCGCCTCGGTCCGCAGCACCGCCTCGCCGCCGACGAAGGCGTCGGGCGCGGTGGTGGTCCAGTCGGCGGTGACCTGCAGCGCGCGGTCGAGCGCGCTTGGCGCGTCGTGCAGCGCGAGCGCCTCGTCGAGCGGCAGGCCGCGCCAGCGCGGTTCGGTCGACAGGATCACCCGGCCCTCGCTGTCGGTGACCGCGACGGCGTCCTGCAGGCCGGCCCAGGCGCGTTCGTATTTCTTCAGGTCGACCTCGACCACGACGACGCCGCGCACCGCGCCGTCGGCGATGACGGCGCGGGAGTAGGTGAAGGTCATCCCGCCGCCGGGGGTGGCGGAGGTGGTGAAGACGGTGTCGGCGGCGCGCTGCGCCTCGACGAAGGCGGGGTTCTGGCGGTGGCTTTCGCCCAGGAGGTTGCGGTTGGTCGCGGCGACGGTGCGGCCGCCGTCGTCGAGCAGCCGGATCGAGGCCGCGCCGATCTCGGCCTGGAGCGAGATGAGGCGGGCCGAGGTGGTGGCGAAGCGGCCCTGGCGCAGCGCGTCGATCAGCTCGGGGTCGCGGGCGAGCAGGAGCGGCACGACGGCGGTGCGCTGCAGCTCGCTCATCATGTTGCCGGAGTAGAGCAGGAGCCGCAGCTCGGCCCGGGTGCGGGTGGTTTCGGTGAAGCGGTCGGTCAGCCAGCGGTTGGTGACGCCGACGACGGCGACGGCGAGGATGACGAGCAGGGCCACCACGACGCGGACGCGCCAGATGCCGGGGACGGGCCCCCCGGAACCGTCTCGGGCGGGGGCGCTGTCGGGGATGCTCCTGTCAGCCATGGCGTAACACTATCCGGCGGGATCGGCGCGCCTCAAGGCGCGCGGGGTCACGCAAGCGCCATCCCGCCCAGGATGCCGGCGAAGAGGGGCGCGCCGTCGGTGCCGCCGAGCGCCGGATCGGCGGCGCGTTCGGGATGGGGCATGAGGCCGAGGACGCGGCGGTTTACCGACAGCACGCCCGCGATGTCGGCCATGCTGCCGTTGGGGTTGCCGTCGTAGGTGAAGGCGATGCGGCCGTCGCCGTGGAGGCGGGCGAGGGTGTCCGCGTCGGCGACGTAGTTGCCGTCGTGGTGGGCGATGGGGATGCGGACGCCCTGGCCGGGCGTGTAGGCGGCGGTGAAGGGGCTCGCGGTCGAGGCGACGCGCAGGGCCTGGGTGCGGCAGACGAAGCGGAGCCCTGCGTTGCGCATCAGCGCGCCGGGCAGGAGGCGCATCTCGGTCAGCACCTGGAAGCCGTTGCAGACGCCGAGCACGAGGCCGCCCCTCGCGGCGTGCGCGGCGATCGCGGCGGCGATGGGGGACCGGGCGGCGATGGCGCCGCAGCGCAGGTAGTCGCCGAAGGAGAAGCCGCCGGGCAGGCCCACGATGTCGGTCCCGGGGGGCAGGTCGGTGTCCTTGTGCCAGACGCGGACGGTGGCGAAGCCCGCCCGGGCGAAGGCGAGGCCGAGGTCGCGGTCGCAGTTCGAGCCGGGGTAGGTGATGACGGCGGCGCGCATGGGGCCCCAAGGGTCACGATCCCCGCGCGGTAGCGCCCGGGGGCCGTCTTGGCAAGCGGCTTACAGCACGAAGTCGGCCGCGGTGTAGGCGGCGGCGAGCACGCCCGCGTCCTCGATCACCAGCCGGAACTCGTTCACCGCGTCGCCGTCGGTGTTGCCGAGGACGAGGCTGTTGCCCGCCCCGTCCTCGACCACGCGCAGCCGGCCCGCGCCGAAGCCGCCGAAGCCGAAGGCCTGGTTGCCCGCGATGCCCGCCCTGGCGTCGATGCCGGACAGGTCGATGATGTCGCCCGCGGCGGCGCCCGCGCCATCGAAGGCGGCGGCGTGGTCGCCCGCGGCGATGCGGTCGGATGCGAAGGGGGGCGAGCCCGAGACGCCGGCGAAGAGGAAGGTGTCGGACCCGGTCCCGCCGCTCAGCCTGTCGGACCCCGAGCCGCCCTGCAGCGTGTCGGCCCCGGCCCCGCCGCGCAGCGTGTCGCTGTCCGCGTTGCCGACGAGGCGGTCGTTGCCGGTGCTGCCCGTCAGCGTGTCGGACCCGCCGCCGCCGAAGATCGCGTCGTCGCCCGCGCCACCGTCGATCCGGTTCACCCCGGTGGTTCCGGTGAGGGTGTCGTTGCCGTCGCCCGCGATCAGGTTCTCGAAGTTGACGTAGCTTTCGCCCGCGAAGTTCGTCAGTCCGGTCGCGAGGTTCACCGCGTAGTCGTCGCCGTAGCTCGTGGTGTCGAGCGTGTCGGTGCCGGTGCCGCCGTCGGCGATGTCGAGGCCGAGGGAGGCGAAGACCAGGTCGTCGCCGGAGCCGCCGAACTGGTTGTCGTCCCCGCCCGCACCGTTCAGCGTGTCGTCGCCGTCGCCGCCGAACAGGCGGTTCGTGTCCGCCGTGCCGGTCACGCTGTCGTTTCCCGTGCCGACGTACAGGTTCTCGAAGTTGATGAAGCTTTCGCCGCTGAAGTTGGTCAGGCCGGTGGCGAGGTTCACCACGTAGTCGCCGCTGAACAGCGTGGTGATGAGCGTGTCGTTGCCGCTGCCGCCGTCGGCGATGTCGATGCCGATCACGGCTAAGATCGTGTCGTTGCCCGACCCCCCGAAGCTCTGGTCGGCCCCGCCGCCGCCGTTCAGGACGTCGTTCCCGCCGCCGCCATACAGGATGTCGGCCGCGGCCGAAGGGTTCGGCCCGTCGAGCGGGTTGCGGAGGACGCCGGGGGACACGGTGGCGGGAGTGATGGCGTTGTTGTCGGCATTGCCGATGAAGATGGTCATGAGGCTTTCCCTTCCGGGGATGAAATGGGGAAAAAAAGAAGAGACGGCGCAACGAACCGATACGACGGTCGCACGCGGCGCGGGGGTGCGTCAATCGGACCCGGGACGGCGGGGCACGGGCTGCCTGCCGGGGGCGGGCCCGGCGGGCGTTTCCGCACGCCGGGGCAAGGGTCTGCGCCCGTCGGCCGGAAGGTGCCGCTGTGCCGGAGAGGTGGCCCGATGCGCGACGGCGCCGCCCGCAGGTTCACGCGACGTTGACGCGGAAGCCTTCGATCACGGTGTTGGCGAGCAGCTTCTCGCACATCGCGCGGACCTCGGCCTCGGCCGCCGCGGGGTCGGTCGCGGTCAGGTCGAGCTCGATCACGCGGCCCTGGCGCACGCCGGTCACGCCGGTGAAGCCCAGCGTCGCCAGCGCGTGGCGCACCGCCTCGCCCTGCACGTCGAGCACGCCGGGCTTCAGCATGACGGTGACGACAGCCTTCATCCGGGGGCCTTCATGGTCAGTTGATCAGCGTGGGTTTCGGCGCGTGGGTGACGTTGGTGGGCAGCACGCCCAGGCGGCGGGCGAGTTCGGTGTGGACGTCCGCGAGCGGCCCCGGCTCGCGCGGGACGCCGTCGCGTTCGGCGACCTCGGAGACCCCGCGCAGGTCCCACAGGCGGCAGTTGTCCGGGCTGATCTCGTCGGCGACGATCAGGCGCATGAAGTCGCCCTCCCAGATGCGCCCGACCTCGATGCGGAAGTCGGCGAGCCGGACGCCCACGCCGATCATCACCCCCGACAGGAAGTCGTTCACCCGCAGCGCCAGCGCCACGATGTCGTCGAGGTCCTGCTGGTTGGCCCAGTTGAAGGCCAGGATGTGCTCTTCGGCCACCAGCGGCGCCTTCAGCTTGTCGTCCTTGTAGTAGTATTCGACGATCGGCCGGGGCAGGGCGGTGCCTTCGGGGATGCCGAGGCGGTCGGACAGCTCGCCGGCCGCGAAGTTGCGCACGACGACCTCGAGCGGCACGATCTCGGCCATGCGGACGAGCTGTTCGCGCATGTTGATGCGGCGGATGAAGTGGGTCGGCACGCCGATGCCGTTCAGGCCGTTCATGAAGAACTCGGACAGGCGGTTGTTCAGCACGCCCTTGCCGTCGGGCCGGCCTTCATCGACCGCGCCCTCGTCCTTGAAATACTGGATCAGCGTTCCGGGTTCGGTGCCTTCGTAGAGGATCTTGGCCTTGCCCTCGTAGACCTTCTTGCGTCTGGCCATGAATGCGCGAATCCTGTCATGGGCGCGAGAGCCGGATGGGCCGCGCCGTGCGGGCGGCTATACGCCAAGGCCGCAAGGGCTGCAAGGACGGGCGGGGGGCGGAAGGGGGGCTTCACGCCCCCCGTCGTCCGTGCCGGACGACTCCCCCCGTGGGATATTTGAGGGAAGATGAGGGCATGGGGCGCGAGGCGGGGGCGAGGGTGGTGTTTTGCGGCCAGGCGGGGGCAGGGCGCGCCGTGCCGGAGGGCGAGGCGCCGGCGCGGGTGCCGCGGGCCGCTCTGGAGGCGACGCGCGATGTGCGGCGGGGGCAGCGGCGTGAGGTCCCGGCAGGCCGCCCGGACATGGATCGGCTGACGCGCACCCTTGCCCGGCGCGCTGCGGAGGGACATATGGCGGGCAACCAGGGGAGACCGCCGATGCCGACCTTCGACGACCGCGAGAATGCCTTCGAGAACAAGTTCGCCCATGACGCCGAGATGCAGTTCCGCGCCGAGGCGCGGCGGAACAAGCTGACGGGGCTCTGGGCCGCGGGCCTGCTCGGCAAGGCGGGTGATGACGCCGAGGCCTATGCCCGCACCGTCGTGGCGGCCGACTTCGAGGAGGCGGGGATCGAGGACGTGGTGCGCAAGGTGGCGGCCGACCTGGCGGGCCACGCGACCGCCGAGGAGGTGCGCGCCAAGATGGCCGAGCTCTTGCCGGTCGCCAAGGCGCAGCTGATGAGCGAGCTTTAGAACATCATCATGCAGCGAATGGGGCTTGTGCCGGCGCAGCGGGCCGGGGCATCTGGCGCTGCCTTCACGGAGTTCCGCCGATGACCGACGCGCTGTCCCGGATGCTGGCCGCCCGCGACTGGATCCTCGCCGACGGGGCGACGGGGACGAACCTGTTCAACATGGGCCTCGAGTCGGGCGAGCCGCCGGAGCTGTGGAACGTCGACCGGCCCGAGGCGATCCGCGCGCTCTATCGCGGGGCGGTGGAGGCGGGATCGGACCTGTTCCTGACGAACAGCTTCGGGGCCAACGCGAGCCGGCTGCGCCTGCACGGGGCCGAGGGGCGGGTGCACGAGCTGAACCGCGTGGCGGCCGCGCTGGGGCGCGAGGTCGCCGATGCCGCGGGGCGGCCGGTGGTCGTGGCGGGCTCGGTCGGGCCGACGGGCGAGATCTTCGCGCCGATGGGCAGCCTGACGCATGACGTGGCGGTCGAGATGTTCCACGAGCAGGCCGAGGGCCTGAAGGCCGGCGGCGCCGACGTGCTGTGGGTCGAGACGATGAGCGCGCCCGAGGAATACCGCGCGGCGGCCGAGGCCGCGGCGCGCGCGGGCATGCCCTGGTGCGGCACGATGAGCTTCGACACCGCGGGCCGCACGATGATGGGCGTGACGAGCGCCGCGATGGCCGCGATGGTCGAGAAGCTGCCGAACCCGCCGCTGGCCTTCGGCGCGAACTGCGGCGTCGGCGCGTCGGACCTGATGCGCACGGTGCTGGGCTTCATGGCGACCGGGACCGACCGGCCGGTGATCGCCAAGGGCAACGCCGGGATTCCGAAGTATCACGACGGGCACATCCACTATGACGGCACGCCCGACCTGATGGCCGACTACGCGGTGCTCGCGCGCGATGCCGGGGTGCGGATCATCGGCGGCTGCTGCGGGACGATGCCCGACCACCTGCGCGCGATGCGCGAGGCGCTGGAGTCGCGGCCCAGGGGCGAGCGCCCGACGCTCGAGGCGATCTCGGCGGCGCTGGGGGGGTTCTCCTCGGCGAGCGACGGCACCGACGGCGCGGCCCCGGTGCGGGAACGGCGGGGGCGGCGGTAGTCAGCCCAGCGCGGGGTCGCGGGTGACGAGGGCGGGGCGGGTGAGGTCGGACAGCGCCTGCCGCTGCCGGCCCTGTGCGTCGAAGTTCGCGGGGTCGAGCCAGGCGGCATAGGCCGCCCCGACCGCCGGCCAGTCGCCGTCGGTCATCGCGAACCAGGCGGTGTCGCGGTTGCGGCCCTTGATGACGGCGGCCTGGCGGAAGACGCCCTCGAAGGAAAACCCCAGCCGCCCGGCCGCGCGGCGCGAGGGCAGGTTCAGCGCGTCGCACTTCCATTCGTAGCGGCGGTAGCCCCGGGCGAAGGCCCAGGCGGCCATCAGCGCGAAGGCCCGCGTCGCCGCGGTCTGCCCCTGCAGCGCGGGCGACAGGCAGATGTGACCGATCTCGATCGACCCCATGGCCGGGTCGATCCGCAGGAAGGAGGCGACGCCCACCGCGCGGCCGTGCAGCAGGATCGCGAGGAACCACGGGTCGGGCTTCGCGGCGCAGGCGGCGAGATGCGCGGTCGTCGCGGCGAGGTCGACGAAGGGGCCGTAAGGCAGATAGTCCCACAGGGCGTCATGCCCGGCCCAGGCGGCGTGCAGGTCGGCCGCGTGGCGCGCGGGGTCGAGCCGTTCGAGCCGCACCACGCCGTCCTGCAGCGCAAAGGGCATCTGGGCCGCGGCACCCCGCCAGCCGGGCACCGGTGTTCCAAGGTCCATGACCGTCCCCCCGTCGCAGGCCTCAACCCATTATTAAGGTTAACGCGCCCGTCCCCTCTTTCCGGCGACAAATACTCTGGGGGGTGCAGGGGGCAAAGCCCCCGCGCGACCTGTCCGCAGGCGTTGACGACAGGGCTACAGGAGCAGCCGCCTGTCGCCCTCCATCGCCAGCCCCGGGAACACCGCGCCCTCCAGCACCGCGCGGTCGAAGCCGAACATCCCCTGCAGCGCCGCAGCCGCCCAGCCGCGCACGTCGGACAGGGGCATGAGGTCGCGCCGGTCGTAGAGCGCGGTCTCCTCCAGCCCCGGCCAGCCGCCGTGGATCCCGCCGCGCACCGCCCCGCCCGCGGCGAGCATCGCGCCGCCGGTGCCGTGGTCGGTCCCGCCCGAGCCGTTCTCGGCCACGGTGCGGCCGAACTCGGTCACGGCCAAGAGCATCGTGCGGCCCCAGACCTCGGGGCCGAGCCGGTCCTGCAGGCGGGTGACAAGGCGCGCCAGCCGCTGCAGGCTCGGCCGGATCGACGACCGCTGGCCGCGGTGGGTGTCCCAGCCCGACAGCGAGAAGGCCGCGATGCGGGTGGCGTCGCGCAGCCGGTCGGCGGCGAAGTCGGCCAGCGGGTCGATGTCGCGGGCGCGGCCCGGGCCCGGGGCGGCCGTCCCCGGGTCGGGGATGCCGAGCGCCGCGAGTTCCAGCGCCTCGGTCGCGGCCTCGCGGAAGAGCGGGTCGTCATGGTAGACGTGATCGAGCAGCAGCCGCGCCTGCGCGGTCAGCTCCAGCGCTACGTCGGGCGTCCAGAGCCGCGCCGGGAAGGTGCCCTCGAGCAGGGTCTGGGCATCGCGGCCGATCGCGAAGGCGGTTTCTCCCCGCAGGCCGGGCACCGCCTGCAGCATCCGGTTCAGCCAGCCATCGCGCAGCGCCCGCGGGGCCACGTCCATCCCCGTCCCGGCCTCGAGCATGTCCTGCCCGTCGAAGTGGCTGCGCTTGTCGCGGTAGGGGGTCGAGGTCGCGGGCACGACGGCGAGCTGCCCCGCCCGCCACAGCGGCAGCAGGTCCGCGAGGTCGGGGTGCAGCGCGAAGAAGCCGTCGAGCGGCAGGCCCGCGTCGTCGGCCAGGCCCGGCCGCCAGGCGCGCCACATCGGGTCGCCCGCCGGGCGGAGAAGGTCGATGCCGTCCATCGCGCCGCGCAGGATCACCACGATCAGCCGCCCGTCCCCCAGGCCCTGCGCCGCGGCGAAGGTCACGGTGGACATCAGGGGGTGCGCCGCGGCCGAGCAGGCACCGAGGCCCGCGGTCTTCAGGAACAGGCGGCGGCTCGGCATGGTCACCTCCGGTTGAAGGCGGGACTGGACAGGACGAGGCCCACGCCCTCGGCCCGCGACTGGGATGCGGCGACGGCCCAGGTGAGCCGGTCGCCCGCGAAAGGCCCGAGCGCGCGGGGCAGCAGGTCGCGCGGGTCGGGCAGGGCCATGAGGTCGGACGGGGTCTCCATCGCCCAGGCGATCCGCGCGGCGAGGCCCTGGGGGTTGATCCAGGCGGCCTCCTCCTCCTCCCAGCCGTCGGGTCCGCCGGGGCGGAACGGCTCCTGCCCCATGGCGCGCAGCGGCAGGATCAGCCGCCGCCGGGCGACGCCGCGCGACAGTTCGTTCACCGTTTCGGGAGGAACCGCCAGCGCGCGCAGCGCGGCCGCCATGAAGTCGAACGGCTGGCGGACCTTGGCCCCGGGGGGCACGGCCGCCGCGGGGTGGCCGAGCATCGCGGCATAGACGGCGCGCAGGTCGCCCCGATCGCCCCAGGCCGCGGCCATCGCGTCGACCAGCGCCTGCGGCGGGTCGTCGGCCACGAAGTGCACGGCGAGCTTGCGGGCGATGTGGCGCGCGGTGTCGGGGTGGCGCGCGAGGTCGTCGAGCAGGTCCCTGACCGCGCGCAGGTTGTCGGTCGAATAGACCCGGCCCATGACCCGCGCCGCCCCGGGCTCGGCCCAGGTCGCGTCGAACCGCATCCCCTGCGCGGCATCGGCGCGCAGCCCCGCGAGCACTTCGGCCGCCTGGCGGATGTCGTCCTGCCGGTAGCCCGAGCCGACGCCGAGCGTATGCAGTTCCAGGAGCTCGCGGGCGAGGTTCTCGTTCAGCCCGAGGCCCCGCCGCCGGCCGAAGGCCGAGTTCGGGCCGACCGAGCGCGCCTGGTCGAGGTAGATCAGCATCGCCGGGTGCAGGGTCGCCGCATTCAGCATGGCGATGAAGCGGCCCCCGACATGCGGGCGGATGGCATCCTCGACCATCGCCGCGGGCAGGGCCACGTCGATCAGGAATCGCCCTTCGGTCGTGAAGTGGTCGGCCCAGAAGCGGACGAGGCGCTCGCGGAACCCGTCGGGCGACCAGACGGCGCGGGCGAGGTCGGTCTGCACCGCGCGGGCGGCCTGGGCCTGCACGGTGCGGATGGCGGCGCGGTAGTCCTCGCGGCTTGTGGTCCCGGCGCGCACCCCGTCGCGGGCGGCGGCGGCGGCCTGCCAGTCGGCCTGCACGACGGTCAGCCCCGCGCCCGGGAAGGCCCGCGCCGCCTCGTCGGACCCGGCGAGCCGGTCCAGCATCGCCTGCGTCCCGCCCGGGTCGGCGGGCAGGCCGAAGCCGAAGCGGACGGCGGCGATCTCGGGCGTCATGGCCGGGGATATAGGGGTGCCGCCGCGCCGGTCCCATGGCGCGGGCGGGACGTGCGCAAAAAAATCCTCGCAGGCGGGGGCGCGCCGCGGTCGCCGGGCGGCATGCCGCGCCGGATCGCGCATCTGCCCGGGGACGCCCCGGCGGGCGGCGTCTTCGGCAACCGCGGGCCTGCGGCCCGAGAGACCTCTTTCCTCTTCATCTTCCCTCAAATATCCCACGGGGGGTCCGGGGGGTGTGAAACCCCCCGGACAACCTGTCCGTCAGACCGGAGTTCGCCCGCATGATCCCCGTCCAAGGCTACGCAGGTCGGCGCGTCGGTGTCCTCGGCCTCGGCCGGTCCGGCCTCGCCACGGCGGCCGCGCTGCAGGCGGGGGGCGCGATGCCCGTCCTGTGGGACGACAGCGCCGAGGCGCGCGACCGGGTGCAGGGCTTCGCGGTCGAGGACCTGACGCGCGACCGCGCCTGGGCCGGGCTGAGCCTGCTCGTGACCTCGCCCGGCATCCCGCACCTCTACCCCCGGCCGCATCCGGTGATCGCCCGCGCGCTGGCGCTGGGCGTGCCGGTCGACAACGACGTCGGGCTGTTCTTCCGCAGCTTCGCCACGCCCGCGTGGGACGGCTTCGACCAGCCGCCGCGGGTCATCGCGATTACCGGGTCGAACGGCAAGTCCACCACCACCGCGCTGACGCATCACATCCTGGCCGAGGCCGGGCGGCCGGTGCAGATGGCGGGCAACATCGGGCGCGGGGTGCTGGACCTCGACCCCGGGCAGGACGGCGGGGTCGTGGTGCTGGAGCTGTCGTCCTACCAGACCGAGCTCGCCCGCGCGCTGACCCCCGACGTCGCCGTCTTCACCAACCTCACCCCCGACCACCTCGACCGCCACGGCGGGATGGGCGGCTATTTCGCCGCCAAGGCGCGGCTCTTCACCGCCGGGGGGCCGGACCGCGCGGTGATCGGGGTGGACGAGGAGGAGGGGCGGTTCCTCGCCGGGGCGCTGGCGCAGGGCCCCGGCGACGACCGGGTGATCCGGGTGTCCTCGGGCCAGCGGCTCGACGGCTTCGGCTGGGCGGTCTTCGCGCGCAAGGGGCATCTGGCGGAATGGCGCAAGGGGCGGCAGGTGGCCAGCGTGGACCTGCGCGGGGTGCCCGGGCTGCCCGGCGCGCACAACCACCAGAACGCCTGCGCCGCCTGGGCGGCGGTGCGCACCCTGGGGATCGGCCCGCGCGAGATCGAGGCGGCGCTGCACAGCTTCCAGGGCCTGCCGCACCGCAGCCAGCTCGTGCGCGAGATCGCGGGCGTGCGCTTCGTGAACGACAGCAAGGCCACCAACACCGACGCTGCCGCCAAGGCGCTGGCGGCCTTCCCGCGCATCCGCTGGATCGCCGGGGGGCTGGCGAAGGAAGGGGGCATCGCCGCGCTCGCCCCGCAGATGGGGTCGGTGGTGAAAGCCTACCTGATCGGCCACTCCGCCCGCGACTTCGCGCTGCAGCTGGGCAGCACGCCGCACGAGGTCTGCGGGACGATGGACCGCGCCGTCGCCCGCGCCGCGGCCGAGGCCGGGCCGGGCGAGGTCGTGCTGCTCGCCCCGGCGGCGGCGAGCTTCGACCAGTATCAAAACTTCGAGAAGCGCGGCGAGGACTTTGCGGCGCGGGTGATGGCGCTGTAGGATCGCGGGAACCGATCGCCCGCCCGCGCGCTTAAGCCGCAGGGAACGGCGGGCGGTGTCGCCTGCGACGCCACAGGGGAGGGACCCATGAGCTTCATCTGGACCATCATCATCGGCCTCGTCGCCGGAATCATCGCCAAGTTCGTGACCCCGGGGAAGAACGAGCCCCAGGGCTTCGTGCTGACGACGCTTCTCGGCATCGTCGGGGCCTTCGTCGCCACATGGCTCGGCCAGGCGCTGGGCTGGTATGGCCCGAATGAGGGCGCGGGGCTGATCGGGGCGGTCGTCGGCGCGGTGATCGTGCTGCTGGTCTGGGGCGCGTTGCAGCGCCGCCGCGTCTGAACCTTTCGGGGAGCCACATCATGGCACGCAACGGATTTCCGTCGATGACGGCGCTTCTCGGCCTTCTGGCCGTGGCGGGCTACCAGAACCGCGACAAGCTGTCGGCGATGCTGGGCGGGGGTGGCGGCGGCGGCGCGGGACGGCCCGCGGGGCTCGACGGGCTGCTCGGCGGCCTCGGCGGCGGCGGCCTCGGCGGGCTTCTGGGCGGCGGCCTGGGCGAGCTTGCCGACCGCTTCCGCCAGTCCGGGCGGGGCGAGGTGATGGACAGCTGGGTCGGCACCGGCACGAACCGGGACATGTCCCCGCAGGACCTGGAGGCGACGATCGGCAACGACACGCTCGACGACCTGGCCGAGCGCACCGGCCTGTCGCGGGCCGAGATCGTGACCCGGCTGTCGCGCGAGCTGCCGCGGGCGGTCGACCAGTACACCCCGCAGGGCCGCCTGCCGCGCCACGACGAGTTCGGCTGAGGTCAGACCAGCGTCGCCTCGGTCGCCGCGCGCACCGCGCCCTCGGTCACGCCGGGGGCGCATTCGACCAGGCGCAGCCCCCCCGGCACGACGTCGAGGACGCAGAGGTTGGTGATGATGCGGTTGACGACGCCCGCCCCGGTCAGGGGCAGGGTGCAGCGGCGCAGCACCTTGCTTTCACCGGTCTTGGAGGTGTGGTCCATGACCACCACCACGCGCCCCACGCCCGCGACCAGGTCCATCGCCCCGCCCATGCCCTTGACGAGCTTGCCCGGGATCATCCAGTTGGCGAGATCGCCGTTCTCGGCCACCTCCATCGCGCCGAGGATCGCCATCGCGATCTTGCCGCCGCGGATCATGGCGAAGCTGGTCGCGCTGTCGAAATAAGCGGTCTGGGGCAGTTCGGTGATCGTCTGCTTGCCCGCGTTGATGAGGTCCGCGTCCTCCTCGCCTTCCCACGGGAAGGGCCCCATGCCGAGCATCCCGTTTTCCGATTGCAGGGTGACGTTCACACCGGGGGGGATGTGGTTCGACACCAGCGTCGGGATGCCGATGCCGAGGTTGACGTAGGTGCCGTCCCGCAGTTCCGCGGCTGCACGGGCGGCGATCTGGTTGCGGTCCCACATCACGCGGCCTCACGCTTGCGCACCGTGCGCTGCTCGATCCGCTTCTCGTGCGCGCCCTGAATCAGGCGGTGGACGTAGATGCCAGGGAGGTGGATCGCGTCGGGGTCGAGCGTGCCCAGCGGGACGATCTGCTCGACCTCGGCCACGCACACCCGCCCGCAGGTGGCGGCGGGGACGTTGAAGTTGCGGGCGGTCTTGCGGAAGACGAGGTTGCCGGAGGTGTCGGCGCGCCACGCCTTGACGATGGCGAGGTCGGCGACGATCCCGCGTTCCATCACATAGGTCCGCCCGTCGAACTCCATGTGCGGCTTGCCCTCGGCGACGGCCGTGCCCACGCCGGTCGCGGTGTAGAAGCCCGGGATGCCCGCGCCGCCCGC
>CAZNPW010000065.1:0-14695 GCA_964575185.1 uncultured Exiguobacterium sp. | reverse complement strand
ACGGTGATGACGATGTCGGCGAGCTTCAGCTTGAAGATGATGCGGATCAGGATCGCGGTGATGCTGACGGGCAGCATCAGCGGGAAGGTCACCTCCCAGAAGGCGCGCCAGCCGCGGGCCCCGTCGACGCGCGCGGCCTCGGTCAGCTCGCGCGGGATCGCCTGCAGCCCGGCGAGCAGCATGATCATCATGAAGGGGATGAAGGTCCAGGCGTCCATCGCCATGATCCAGAACTTGGCCCAGAAGGGGTCGCCGAAGAAGGTCGGCTGCTCCACCCCCAGCCAGCGGAGGACGCGCGCGACGGGGCCGAAGCGGCTTTCCAGCATCGACTTGCCGATCATCCAGGACACCGCCACGGGCGACAGCATCAGCGGCAGCAGGAACGCCACCCGGAAGAACTTGCGCGCCCGGATCTGGGCGTTGAGCAGCAGCGCGAGGCCGAAGGCGATCACGTATTCGACCGAGATCGCCGCGACATACCAGACCATGTTGCCGAGCGCGTTCCAGTAGAACGGGTCGGCCCACATCTGCCGGATGTTGTCGAGCCCGTTGAACCGGCGCCCCTGCGTGGAGGCGAGGTTCCAGTCGGAAAAGGCGATGACGAGGCCGAAAAGCAGCGGGAACACCGTCATCGCCAGGACGAAGATGGCGGCCGGCAGGATGAAGAGCCGCCGCTTGCCGGCCTCGCCGTGGATCAGCACCTGCGCCCACGAGAAGGCGGTGGCCCAGAGGACGAAGGCGTAGAGCGTCGGCCGCCAGTTGGCGAAGCCAAAGTCCTGCGCACCTGTCGCCTGCAGCGTCTGCAGTGCGCCGACCGCGGCAAGCAGCACCAAGCTGCCCCAGATCATCAGGCGGCCCAGGCGGCGGCGGCTGTCGGGGATGTTGTCGTTGGTGACGACGTGCAGGCGGTCGCCGTGGCTCATGGGGTCTTTCCTGGCGGAGAGCCCGGGGGCGTTGCCCCCGGACCCCCAGGATATTTCCGGGAAGATGAAGGGAGGGCGGCGGTGCCCTCCCCCCGGTCGTCACATGCCGAGCGACGCCTTGTAGAGCGCGATCTGGCTGTCGCGGCCGATCTGGTCGGTCAGCTTCTCCCAGGCGGCGGCGATGGCGTCGGCGGTCTCCTGCGCGCCCGCGTACTGGCCGGCATAGCCCTTGGCCAGTTCGTCCTCGGCGACCGAGTAGTACTGGAAGATGCCCGGGATGCGCGGCTCGATCGCGGCGTTGGGGTGGTTGTAGCTGTCGAGGTTGGACCCGAGGTAATCCTCGATGAAGGCGCGGTCGTAGCCCGCGGCCTCCCATTCGGCATAGTCGAACTGCGACTGCCGGTAGGGCTGGTAGCCCGAGGGATAGGCCGCCATCCACAGCGAGATGTCCTTGCCGCCGAGGTGCGCGGCGCAGGACCAGGCGGCCTTGCGGCGCTTCTCGTCGGCCGAGACGCGGTTGGTAACGTAGACGCCCCAGCCGAGGTAGGCGAGGTTCGGGGCGAAGTTCTCGGTCTCCTCCCAGGCACCGGCCTGGTGGTTGTAGACGCGCCGGGCCCCGGGGTTGATCGAGAAGCCCACCACGTCGCCCACGACCGAGGTGTCGCTGGTGCGCGCGTTCGACCCCACGTCGCCCCACCAGGTCAGCGCCGTGCCGGTGCCGGCCAGGAACTGCTGGAAGGCGGTGGTGCCGGGGTCGGCGTTGATCTGGTCGGCCGGGTAGGCCTCGGCCTTGATGAGGTCCATCACGTCCTGGATCGCCTGCACCCAGCCGGGGTTGTTGACCCGCGGCTTCATCGTGTCGGCGTCGAACAGCCAGGCCTTGTCGGAGGGGTGCTTGACGTAGGCCGTGGCGCGGTCTTCCAGGAAGTAGAAGCCGAAGCCGCCCCAGCCCTTCAGCGGGTCGAGGAAGCCGTAGGCGGGCAGGCCGGTCAGCGGGTCGGTCGTGCCCTTCAGCGCCACGGACATGGCGTTGATGTCCTCCCAGTGGGTCGGCACGTCCGCGAGGCCGCTGATCGCGCCGTCGCCGAAATAGTCCTTGCGGTAGGCGAGCGTGTGGCAGTCGCCGTCGATCGAGATGCGGTAGGTCTTGCCGTCCCAGGTGCCGACGGGCGGCTTCAGGTAGGCCACGTAGTCGTCCATGTCGATCTGCGTCTTCACCCAGTCGGGCATCTCGTCCAGAAGGCCCCGGCCCGCCGTGTCGCCCTCGAAGGGCGCGCCCATGGCGAGCACGTCGAAGTCGACCGTGCCGGTCGCGATCGACTGCTGCAGCCGCGCGTTGTAGTCGGCCTGCGCGAGGTCGATCCAGTTGATCGTGGCCCCGGTGTATTCGGTCCACGCCTTCAGGAAGCCGCGGAACAGCACGTTGTGCTGGTTCTGGTTGTTCAGGCCCATGAAGGTCAGCTCGACCCCGGCGAACTCGCCTTCGGTCACGTTGGCCATGGTCGGCCCCATCGTCAGCCGCCCCACCTCCTGCCAGTGGACATCGGTGGGCGAGCCCGCGCCGACCCCCGGGATGGCGAGGATCTGCGCGCGCAGGGCCGCGTCCTGCGCCAGCGCGGGGCGCACTGACAGGGGCAGGGCGGCAGCGGCGCCGAGCGCGGCCCCGCCCATCAGCACCGCGCGGCGCGACAGCATCGCGCGCTGGATGGCGTTGTAATGGTGGACTTTCACGGACGATCCTCCCGGTTGGCGCAGCCCGGCCGTCCGGGGCCGGGCGCGGTTGGCAGATCCTTGCGGCGGGGGCGGTTGGCCCGCCCTTCTGGCGCGTGGCGGCACCTTGCGCCGGGCCTGCGCGGGCTGTCAAGTTTCTAACATGTCAGTTGCGAAGGCCCGTGGACAGCCCGGACTTCCGCCGCTAACCCTGACCGCAGGACGGCAGCGGGAGGGGCGGCTTGGCCGAAGTCACGATCCGGGAACTCGGCAAGGCCTATGGCGCGGTCGAGGTCATGGCGGGCCTGAACCTCGACATCGCGGACGGCGAGTTCGTGGTGCTGGTCGGCCCGTCGGGCTGCGGCAAGTCCACGCTTCTGCGGATGATCGCGGGGCTGGAGGAGATCAGTGCCGGGAAGATCGCGATCGGGCCGCGGGTGGTGAACAACCTGCCGCCGTCGGAGCGCGACATCGCCATGGTGTTCCAGAACTACGCGCTCTACCCCCACAAGACGGTCGCGGCCAACATGGGCTTCGCGCTGAAGATGCGCGGCGAAAGCGCCGAGACGATCCGCGGCAAGGTCGCGCGGGCGGCCGAGATCCTGGGGCTGACGCCCTACCTCGACCGCTATCCCCGCGCCCTGTCGGGCGGCCAGCGGCAGCGCGTGGCGATGGGCCGCGCCATCGTGCGCGACCCGCAGGTGTTCCTGTTCGACGAGCCGCTGTCGAACCTGGACGCCAAGCTGCGGGTGCAGATGCGCGGCGAGATCAGGGAGTTGCACCAGCGGCTGAAGACCACGACCGTCTACGTCACGCACGACCAGATCGAGGCGATGACGATGGCCGACAAGATCGTGGTCCTCCAGGCGGGCCGCGTGGAGCAGGTGGGCAGCCCGCTGGAGCTCTACGACCGCCCGGCGAACGCCTTCGTCGCGACCTTCATCGGCAGCCCGGCGATGAACATGCTCGCCGCGACGAGCGCGGCGGACGGGGCGGTGGTGGCGGGGGCGGCGATGCCGATGCCGCGGGGGTTCGTGATGCAGCCGGGGCGTGCGATCACCTGGGGGGTGCGGCCGGAGGGGCTGCGGCTGGCCGACCGGGGTTTGCCCGCCACCATCGGGGTGGTCGAGCCGACGGGGGCGGAGACGCATGTGCTGTGCCACACGGCGGTCGGCCACGTCACCGCCGTCCTGCGCGAGCGGGTGGCGGCCGGACCGGGCGATGCGGTGCATCTGGCGGCCGACCCTGCTGCGGTGCATGTCTTTGACAACGCGACGGGAATCCGTCTTTCCTGAAAGGAGGAGCCATGCTGAAAGGCATCGACCCGAGGCTGTCCGCGCCGGTCCTGCACTGCCTGCGGGCGATGGGGCATGGCGATGTGCTGATCCTGGCGGATACCAACTTTCCGTCGGATTCCGTTGCAAGATCAACGGTCTGGGGGGAGCTCCTCAGGATGGAGAACCTGAGCTCGGCGCAGGCCGCGCAGGCGGTGCTGTCGGTGTATCCCCTGGACACCTTTGTCCCTGATTTTGCTGGAAGAATGGAGATCGTGGGGGATCCCGCGACGGTCCCGCCGGTGCAGGCCGAGGTGCAGGCCGAGATCGACCGGGCCGAGGGGCGCAGCCGCCCGATGGTCGGGATCGAGCGTTTCGCGTTTTATGACATGGCGCGAGAGGCTTACGCGGTGATCCTGACGGGCGAGCGGCGGTTCTACGGGTGTTTCATGTTGCGCAAGGGGGTGATTCCGCCGGACGCATGAACAGCGCCCCGCAACCGGCGGATTTCCCGTCGGTTTGCGCAAACGCGTTGTCTTCCGGGCGTCTTCCGCACGTCTTCCATCCGTCTTCCGTTCCGAGGCCGCCATGAAACCGATCGTCATCCTGGGCATCTTCGTCGCCGACACGGCCTATGTCGCGGCGCGCCAGCCGAAGATGGGCGAGACCATCCTCGGGAGCCAGTTCCGGCTCGGGCCGGGGGGCAAGGGGTCGAACCAGGCGGTCGCCGCCGCCATGGCGGGGGGCGAGACGCATTTCATCACCCGGCTCGGCGCCGACGCCTTCGCCGACATCGCGCGCGCGACCTGGGGCCGGGCGGGGGTGCATCCGGTGGTGACCGAGGACCCAGAGAGCTATACCGGCGCGGCCTACATCTTCCTCGAGGAGGGCACCGGGGCCAACGCGATCATCGTCGCGCCGGGCGCGGCGGGGCGGATCGCGCCGGACGACGTGCGCCGGTCGCGCGCGCTGATCGAAAGGGCCGCGGTGTTCATGACGCAGCTCGAACAGCCGGTCCCGGCGGCGGTGGAGGGGCTGCGCATCGCCCGCGCGGCGGGGGTCACGACGATCCTGAACCCCGCGCCCGCCGCCACGCTGCCCGCCGGGATGCTGCCCTTGTGCGACTGGCTGACGCCGAACGAATCCGAGGCCGAGGGGCTGACGGGCATCGCCGTGACCGACCGCGCCAGCGCCGAGGCCGCGGCGCGCGCCCTGCGGGCGCAGGGCGTGGGTCGGGTAATCGTGACGCTGGGGGGGAACGGCGCGCTGTATCACGACGGCGAGCGGACGCTGCACCAGCCGGTGATCGGCGCGGGGCCGGTCGTGGACACGACGGGCGCGGGCGACGCCTTCAGCGGCGGGCTCGCCGTGGCTCTGGCCGAGGGCCGCCCGGTGGAGGACGCGCTGCGCTTTGCCGCCGCGACCGCCGGGATCAGCGTCACCCGCCCCGGCACCGCCCCGGCGATGCCGTCGCGGGCCGAGATCGCGGCGCTGCTGGCGCGGGGCTGACGACGGGACGGCGCGTCGGGGTCGTGCCGCGCGGCGGGGCGGGGGGTGCGGACACCCTTGCGTGACGTCCCTTGGTCCGGTGCCGTCGGTCATGCCCGACCGCACCATCACATGCGCGCGCCACCGGCCCGGCGACCGCCCGCGATGCGAAAGCAGGATCTACTCCGCGGTGGCACGGTCGGGCACCCGCAGCGCAGCGGCCACCCGGCCGATGCGGTCGCAGAAGGCCGCGGAGAATGAGGCATCGTTGCCGTCGCAGAGGGGCCGCGCGGAGGGCGGGCCGAAGCCCGGCCGCGTTCGCCGCGCGCCGATGCGATGACCCGGAGCATGTCGCGGTTCACCGGTCCGTTCCCGCGAAGGCCCGCATCACGCGGCAGAAGGGCGGGGCCGGGGGGCCGTGGCTCACCATCGCCACGTCGAGCGGCTGGTGCGCGGCTCGACGTCGCGGTGCAGGCCGAGGCGCAGCCGGGCGCGCAGCGCGTCGCGGGCGGTGTCCCCGGCCCCGGCGAGCCAGGCGTCGGCCGCGGCGAGGCCCGCCGCGTCGGGCAGGGCATGGCCGTTCCGCATCCGCCAGAGGCGCGGCCGCCCCGTGGCGGCGGCGAGCGCGGCGTGCAGGTCGGCGGCCATGTCGGCCTGGCGGCGCGCGGTCTGGCCCCGTGCCGCCGGGCAGGGGCATCAGGTCGTTCCGCCAGATCGTGCCGGCGCCGGCGGCCATCGCGGGTGGCGGCATGGCCGGTCTCGGCGAAGCCGGTGATGCGCTGGAACCAGGTCATGCCTTCCCCGTGTAGGTCATGATACCTGCACCCCGGGCAGGCGGGGAATACCCCACCGTCAAAGGCTTTGCCACGGCGGGGCAGAGGTGCGACATTGGGCCAAGGGGATTGGGTCGCGGCGGTCGCGCGCATCGTGTGAGGGACATCATGCCCATCGGCATTTCGCAGACCACGCGCAGGGGCAGCTTCGCCTGCGACCTCGGCCCGGACGTTCTGGTCCTGCGGCGCTTCGCGGGGGTGGAGCGGATGAACGGCCTGGGCGAGCTCACGGTCGACCTGCAGTTCGAGAACGGCCTGCCCGATCTCGACGCGCTGCTCGGCACGCACGGGACCTTGGCGGTGGACACGAGCCTCGACGGGGCGGAGCGGTTCATCGACGGGATCATCACCGGGGCCGAGCCGCCTGCGGAATACACCGCGCTCGGCACGCTGCGGCTGACGCTGCGGCCGTGGTTCTGGCTTGCGACGCTGCGGCGGAACCAGAAGATCTTCCACAACAAGTCGGTGCCGCAGATCATCGCCGAGGTGCTGGGGGCCTATTCCTTCCCGAACGCGCCGACCTACTCGAAGACCCACGCGCCGATCGAATACGTGGTGCAGTACGGCGAGAGCGACTTCGCCTTCCTGTCGCGGCTGATGGAGATGGCGGGGATCAGCTACCACTTCGCCCATGCCGCGGGCGAGCACCGGCTGATGCTGACCGACACGACCGACGACCTGCCCGAGGCGCCGGGCGGGGCGCGGCTGTTCCTGCCGTCCGACAGCCGCCACGGCGGGATGCTGGAGCATGTCACCGACGTGGTCTCGGGGCGGGGGACGACGACCGGGCGCGTGGTGCTGACCGACTACAACTTCAAGACCCCGACGGTGGCGATGAAGGTCGAGCAGGCGGGGGATGCGACCCACGCCAACGGGCAGATGGAAAGCTTCGTCTACCCGGGCGGCTACGGCAGGCCGGTCGACGGGCGCGCGGTCGCGCGGCTGCGGACCGACCAGGTGCGGTCGGGCGACGGGCGGTCGCGGGGCCGGGGCGACCTTCTGTCGATCTGGCCGGGGATGCGGTTCTCGGTGGCGGGCGCGCAGGGCAGCGCCGCCGACGGCGCCTATGTGCTGACCGAGGCGCGGCACGACTACGAGGAGGCGGGCTACCGGACGGGCGACGGCGCGGGCACGCCGCAGTATCAGGGCGAATATGCCTTCCAGGCCGAGGCCGCGCCCGTAGTGCCGCAGCAGGTGACCCCGCCCGCGCGCATCTACGGCGCGCAGACCGCGACCGTGGTGGGGGCGGGCGAGATCGACTGCGACGAATACGGGCGGATCCTGGTGCATTTCCACTGGGACCGCGAGGGCGCGAACTCGATGCGCTGCCGGGTGGCGCAGATCTGGTCGGGCCCGGGCTGGGGCGGCATGGCGATCCCGCGCGTCGGCATGGAGGTGGTGGTCGAGTTCCTGGAGGGTGACCCCGACAAGCCGCTGGTCACGGGCTGCGTCTACAACGCGCGCAACATGCCGCCCTACCCGCTGCCCGGCCAGAAGAGCCGCGCGACGCTGAAGAGCCAGACGCACGAGGGCGAGGGCTACAACGAGCTGCGGCTCGAGGACCAGGCGGGCAAGGAGGAGATCTTCCTGCACGCGCAGAAGGACATGAACACCAAGGTGCTGAACAACCTGACGGTGCGGGCCGACAAGAATCTGGTGGAATCGACCGGGGCGCACAAGCTGGAGGAGGTGTTCGAGAACCTGACCCAGGTGGTCGGCGGCGGCATGACCTTCAAGGTCGGCCCCGGCTTCAGGAACAGCGTCGTCGCGGGCAGGCCCGCGGACAACGACCAGGGCGTGGGCGAGGTGGCGCTCGGCAACGGGGCGGCGGTGGCGGCGGGCGACCTTGCCACCACGATCGAGAAGAACACCGTCACCGACATCGGCGAGAACGCCACGACGACCATCGGCAAGAACGAGAGCGTCACGATCGGCGAGAACCAGACGCTGACCGTCGGCAAGAACTGCGCCGAGACGGTCGGCGGCACCTGGGACCACCAGACCGACAAGGCGGCCTCGCAGACCGTCGGCGAGGATCTGGGCATCTCGGTCGGCGGCAGCACGTCGCACGCGTCGGGCAAAAACCACGGGATCAGCGCGGGCGACCAGATCGTGCTGGAGGTCGGGCAGGCCAAGATCATCATGAAGCAGAACGGCGACATCGCGATCAAGGGCAAGAACCTGTCGATCGACATGTCGGCGTCGGTCACGGTCAAGGCCTCTGCCGACATCGGGCTGAAGGCCTCGGGCAACGCCACGGTCAAGGGGGCGAAGGTCGCGCACAACTGAGCCGGGCCTGCGGGGCGCATCTGCAACAGACGGCGGCCTTGGCGCGCGGGGCGGTTGCCGCAGGCCGCGGTTCGTGTTTCACTTCGGCATAAAACGTCACGAAAAGATTTGAGGGTCCGATGCAGAAGCCGTCGCCGCGCGTCACCGTCACCCCGGGCGGCGCCGCAGGTCGGCGCAGGCAGCTTGCCTCGTCGACCGGGCTGGCGCTGGTCCTGTGCCTTGCCGCCGGGGCCGGCCTGGCCGAGACGCTGCGCTGGGATACCGGCGGCGCGCCGGGCATCCAGGCGGGCGACGGCGACTGGAACTTCGCCGACGGCAACTGGGCCGACACCGGCGGTGCCCCCGCGACCTTCCAGACCGGCGACGACGTGATCTTCGGCGGGCCGACCGTGGGGTCGCCCGTGGTCTCCATCACCACCGACGTGGCCGCCGACAGCCTGCGGTTCGAGGCCGACGGCTACACCGTCGCGGGCAGCGGGGGCGCGCTGGTCGTGCGCCCGGGCGGCGGCACGACGATCACCGTGACGGGCAGCAACACGGCCGAGATCGCGGCCGGGCTGTCGGACGGCGGCGGGACCCGGACGCTGACGGTCGACGGCGGCGACGATGCGACGCTGGTCCTGTCGGGCGCGAACGGCGGGGCGGCGACCGACGGGCTGACGGTCGACGTGACCGGCGCGACGGTCGAGATCGCCAACGACCTGGGCGGCAGCGTGGTGGTGCGCGCCGACGGCACGGTCGCGAACCAGGGCACGAGCACGATCGGCGGGACCGCGACGGTGCGCGCCGGGGGCACGCTGGTCGGCGCGGGCGGCGATGTCGCCGGCGGCGTCACGGTCGAGGGCGGCGTCTACCGCGTCACCGGCGAGAGCACGGGGTCGGTCACGCAGACCGGCGGCACGGTCGCCGTCACCGCGACGGGCACGCTGGACGGCAGCCTTTCGACCTCGGGCGGGGGGGCCACGAACAACGGCACGATCACCGGGTCGGTCGTCCAGTCGGGCGGCAGCATCGCCAACAACGGCGATGTCGGCGGCGGGCTCGATCTGACCGGCGGCACCTTCACCAACGCGACCGGGGGCACCGTGTCGGGGCCGGCCACCGTCAACGGCGCGGACGCGGTGCTGGTGGCCGACGGCGGCGACCTTGCGGGGGGGCTGGTGCTGCAGCAGGGGCAGGTCAACGTCACGGGCGGTTCGGCCGCCGAGGTCGCGCAGTCGGGCGGCACGCTGCGGGTGCAGTCGGGCGGCACATTGCAGGGCAACGTGGCGCTGTCGGGCGGCACGCTGGCCGTGCAGGGCGGCGGTCCGCGGGGCGATCTGGACGGCGACGTGACGCAGACCGGCGGGGCGGTGACGAACGCGGGCATCGTGCGCGGCGCGGTCACGGCGAGCGCCGGGACCTTCACCGGATCGGGCGCGGGCGACGTGCGGGGGCTGACCACCGTGTCGGGCACCGCGCTGGTGCAGACGGGGGCCGCCGACTTCACCGGCGGGGTGCAGGTCGAGGGGGGCGAGCTGCGCGTCACCGGCAACAGCAGCGGCAGCGTGCGCCAGGACGGCGGGCTGGTGCGGGTGACCGCGGGCGGCCGGCTCGACGGCACGCTGACGCAGGGCGCCGGGGCCACCGCGCGCAACGCGGGCACCGTCGCGGGCGACGTGATCCGGTCGGGCGGGACGCTGGTGAACGAGGGCACGGGCACGCTCGGGGCCGCGGGCGACGAGGTGCGGCAAAGCGCGGGGACGCTGACCAACCGCGGCACCATCGTGGCCGACACGGTCCTGTCGGGCGGCACCTTCGCGCAGGCCGACGGCACGGTCGCGGGCGACGTGCGGGTGACGGGCGGGACGCTGAACGCCTCGGGCGGCAGCATGACCGGCGAGGTGCGCAACGCGGGCGGCACGATCAACGTGACGGGCGCGGTGCGGGGCGGCATCGTCTCGGCCGCGGGGACGACGACGGTGACGGCGACCGGCGCGCTTGCGGGGGCGCAGACGGTCAGCGGCGGCACCTTGCGCAACGACGGGCGGATGTCGGGCAGCGCGCGGGTGAACGCGGGCACCATCGTGCAGGCGGGCACGATGACCGGCACGGTGCGGGTCGAGGGCGGCACGCTGCGGCAGCTTGCGGGCAGCGACACGCAAGGGCTGACCACGGTGAACGGCGGCATCCTTCTGGCCCAGGGCGGGCGGCTGTCGGGTGGCGCGGTCGTCAACGACGACGGCCGCGCGGTGGTCAGCGGCAGCGTGGCGGGCGACATCACGGTCGCGGCGGGGGCGTCGGACGGCTTTCCGGGGCCGGACCGCAACCTCAACGTCACCGCCACCGGGCGGCTGGCGGGCGACGTGACGGTCGCGGGCGGCTCTGCCGCGAACGACGGGCGCATCGCGGGCGCGCTGCGGGTGACGGGCGGGGCCTTCGAGGCGCGGCAGGGCAGCGTGGTGACGGGGGCGTCGCAGGTGACCGGCGGCACCGTGACGCTGCGCGGCGGCGCCTTCACCGGGGGCATCACGGCGAGCGGCGGCGGGCGCATCCTGGTGCGCACCGCGGGCATCTCGACGGGCCCGGGCGCGGCGGGGCCGGGGGTGGACGTGACGGTCGGGCCGTCGGGTTCGCTCGACATCGGGGCGGGGGACAGGTTCGAGGGCACCGTGACCGCCACGGGGGGCACGGTCGGCAACCTCGGCATCCTCGACGGCACGCTGACCGCCTCGGGCGGCACGACCACGCAGCGCGGCACGATCACCGGGGCCACCGGCATCACCGGCACGGCGGTCCTGAACACCTTCGCGGGCAGCCGGATCGACGGGCGCACGACGGTGGCGGGCGGCGGCACGGTCAACGCGGCGGGGGGCAACTTCGCCGGCGGGCTCGCGGTGGGCGGCGGCGGCACGCTGCGGGTGACGGGCACCATCGCGGGGCCGCTGACCAGCGCGGGCGACGGGCGCATCCTGAACGGGGGCATCATCAACGGCAGCATCGGCAACGACGGCATCGCCACCGGGGCGGGCGAGTTCCGCGGCCTGCTGACCAACACGGGCCGCGTGGACAACGGCCAGGGCGGCGGCGACCTGCAGCTTCTGGGCGGCCTGCGCGGCGGGGCGACCCCGGCGTCGGGCGTCGTCGACCTGACGCGGAACACCGACACGGGCAACGCGGCGGCGATCGGCGGCGCGGGCGTGTCGGGCGGGCAGACCTTCCGCTTCAACGTCGATCTCGCCGACCGGTCGGCCGACGTCCTGACGCTGCAGTCGGGGGCGTCGCTGTCGGGCAACCTGCGGTTCGAGCTTTACGCGCGCGGGGTCGAGGGCAACGGGCAGCTCTCGACGCTGGAATCGGACGACCTGACCCGGTCGGTGGTGCTGGCGGAGGCGGAGGGCGGCGGCACGCTGACGCTGCCCGTCGAGACCAACCTGCGGCCCTCGACCAGCCGGATCGTGCTCGGCCTCGACCTGGACGACCAGGGGCGGATCGTGCTCGAATCCGACTTCAACCCGGCCTTCGGGGCGATCGTCGGCAACATCGTCCTGACGCAGAGCCTGATCGGATCGGTCATCAACCGCCCGACGAGCGCCGCCTTCACCCCGCTGCAGGACGCCGAGGACCCCTGCGGACCCGGCATCTGGGGCCGCGTGACGGCGGGGCAGGCCGACGCGACGGGCACCGTCTCGACCCCGCGGACGACCACCGCGACGGGGACCAACGCGAGCTTCCAGGGCATCCTGCTCGGCGGCGACTTCTCGTGCTCGCGCGGGGTGACGGGGGGCGTCAACTTCGCGGTCGGCGGCCTCTTGGGCCTGAACCAGGGCTCGACCAGCCAGCCGATCTCGCAGGCGATCTTCGCCCAGGGCGGTGCGGGCGGCGGCACCACGTCGGTCAACGAAAGCGACTTCCGCCAGACCTACGTGGGGGCCTACGGCGTGTTCACCCGCGGCCCCTTCGCCGCCGACCTGCAGTTCCGGGCCGAGAAGACCGCCTTCGACATCAGCAACGTGCCCGTCGCGGGCGCGACGGCGCTGTTCGGCGACACCTCCTTCGGGTCGGACGCGCAGACGCTGTCGGGGGCGGTGACCTATACCTTCCCGATCCGCGACACGGGGTTCGCGGTGACCCCGCGCCTGGGCTTTTCCTGGACGCGGACCTCGACCGACGAGATCACGCTGTCGAACCCCGCGGGCGGCAACCCCGACATCCTGCGCGTCGACGACTTCCAGAACCAGGTCGGGTTCCTCGGCCTGGCCGTCAGCCGGGCGCGGCCGCTCGCCACCCAGGACGGCGGCACGTCGATGTTCGTGTCGGCCACCTACTACAACGACTTCGCCAGCGACCCGCAGGCGACGCTGCTGATCGCGGGCGCGTCCGCCAACACCGAGGACCTGACGCTGACCAACCTCGGCGCCTATGGCGAGCTGTCGGCGGGCTGGTCCTACACGCGGCAGCTGAAGGGCGGGGTCGGCGGGTCGCGGCAGATGTCGGCCACCGTGCGGGGCGACGCGCGGACGGGCGCGAGTCTCGACAGCTGGGGCATCACGGGGCAGCTGCGTCTGCAGTTCTGACCCCGGGCGGGTAAGGCTTGACCGACCTGCGGCAAGGTTCCAAGGTCGCGTAGGGTAAGCGGGGGATGCGCGTCCTCGCGCGCGCTGCCCCCGGATTGGATCGGTCAGATGTCGTCGTTCAGCAAGGTCGCCTGGAAAGAGGGGCTGTTCCTCCAGCCGCAGCACCTGCAGCAGGCCGACCGCTACGCCGAACGGCTGATCCGCGCGCGGACCGAGGCGATCACCCCCTATCCCTGGGGCCTGACCGAGTTCCAGATGGACCGCGACCTGGCCCAGCAGGGCCGCATCGCGCTGCGCCGGGTGGCGGGGATCATGCCCGACGGCACCTGCTTCGACGCGCCGGGGATCGACCCGCTGCCGCTGCCGGTGGCGGTCGAGGACGACGCCAAGGACCTGGCGGTCTGGCTGACGCTGCCCGACGCGAGCCAGAACGGCCGCGACGTGGGGATCGGCGACGCGGCCGGGACGACGCGCTACGTGCTCGACGCCGTGACGGTGGCCGACAACGCCGCCGAGCAGCGGCTGGAGCAGCCGGTGGAGGTGGCGCATCCGCGGCTGGAGCTCGACGTGCGCCAGACCCCGAAGCCCGGCTACCAGTGCCTAAAGGTCGCGCGCATCGCCGAGGTGCGCGACGGCGTGGTGGCCTATGACGACCAGCTTCCGCCGCCCGCGCTGATCGTGGGCGTGCATCCGGTGATCGCGGGCTTCCTGAGCCGCGTGACGGGCTGGGTCGAGGCCAAGCTGCAGTCGCTGGCGCGCTATGCCGCCGACCCGTCGAGCGGCGGGATGCAGGCGGCGGACTACATGATGCTGACGGTGCTGAACCGCGAGATCACCGGCCTGCGGCACCTGGCATCGATGCGCAACGTGCATCCCGAGCGGCTCTACGACAAGCTGATCGGGCTGGCCGGGGAGCTTGCGAGCTTCGACGGCGCCGACCGGATGGCGCGGAGCTACGGCCCCTACGACCACGCGGCGCTGCGCGACGTGTTCCAGCCCGTGGTGCAGGACATCCAGCGGTTCCTGTCGCGCGATCTGGGGCGCGCGGTCAGGCTCGACCTGCGGCAGGTGCGGCAGAACAGCTACATCGCCGAGGTCGCGGACCGCAACCTGTTCCGCGAGGCGACCTTCGTGGTCGAGGTGGCGTCCTCGCGCCCGCTCGGGCAGGTGCAGCAGCAGTTCCCGCATCTGTGCAAGGTCGGTCCGAACACCGAGATGAGCGTGATCGTCAAGAACAACCTGCCGGGCATCCCCTTGCAGCATCTGCCGAACCCGCCGCGGCAGATCCGGGTGATCTCGTCGAACGTGTATTTCCTTCTGGACAAGAACACGCCGCTCTGGCCCGCGTTTTCGACCGCGCCGGCGATCGGGATGCACTTCGCGGGGGACTGGCCGGACCTGAAGATGGAGCTCTGGGCGATCCCGGAGAAAGCCTGAGATGGCGGGGGACGACAAGGACAGGACGGTGATCGGGGGGGCGCTGCCGGGCGTGCCGCGGCCGCCTGCCGCGCCGTCGGGGCCCGAGGCCGACCGGACGGTGATCGGCGGCGCGCTGCCGGGGGCCGCGCGGGCCGCCGCGGCGGGGCCGCCGCCCGGCGGGCAGACGTGGATCGGCGGGGCGG
>CAZNPW010000064.1:0-14915 GCA_964575185.1 uncultured Exiguobacterium sp. | reverse complement strand
CCCTGCCGCAGGCCCCGGTCGTCATCGCCGCGGTCCCCGCGGCCCCCCCGCCGCGCCCCCCCGCCGCCGCGACCCCCGCCGCGACCCCCGCCGCGGCACCCCGGGCCGGGGGCGGCGGTGCCGACACCCCCGCGGGCGAGCTGATCCGCCGCATCCGGGGCGCGCTCGACGTGCCCTGCCTCGTCGCGCTGCCCCGCGCCGGGGCGGACGGCGCGCTCTCGATCGACTACATCGCCGCCAACGAATCCGACATCATCGCCTTCGCCGCGAGCCTGATGGAAGGCGCCGCCGCCCCGATCCCCGAACGCCGCATCCTCGTCGACCCGCGCCAGTGCCCGGCGCTGAACTACGTCCGCGCCGCGACGCGCTACCCCGGCAGCCCGATCGGCCTCGGCCTCGCCGGCGCCACCATCGCCGACGGCACCTCGCTGCAGGGCGCGCTGCGCAACGCGGGCGGGCGCTACGTCTCGCTGCTGCTGATCGATTCGGGCGGCGTGGTCCAGGACATGGGCAGTTTCATGAGCTTCGCGGGCCCCGTCGTGCAGTTCGACGCCCCCGTCACCCGCGACGGCCCCCCGCGCGACACCGCGCAACTCATCCTCGCGCTCGCCACCGACACGCGGCCCCCGGCGCTCGACACCGACATCGGCCGCCGCGCCTCCGACTTCTTCCCCGCCCTCGCCCGGACCGCCGGCCCCTCGACCCTGATGGCGCTGGAAAGCTTCGTGGTGGAATAGGCCGGTGGGTCCGGAGGGACTCGAACCCCCAACCAAGGCGTTATGAGCGCCCAGCTCTGACCGGTTGAGCTACGGACCCGGCCGGGGCAGGGCGTAGCACGCGGCCGGCCCGAGGAAAAGCGCGCCGCCCGCGCGGGAACCCCGCGTCCCGGCGAAGGCCGGGACCTCCGCCGCACGGTTGTGACCGCGCCCGGCCTGATGTATCCCGCGCCCCGATCTCACCGCGGGGGGGCGCGCATGACCCGACTGACCTATGCCCAGGCGGGCGTCGACATCGACGCGGGCAACGCGCTGGTCGACGCGATCCGGCCCGCCGCCGCCCGCACCCGGCGGCCCGGCAGCATGGCGGGCCTCGGCGGCTTCGGCGCGCTCTTCGACCTGAAGGCCGCGGGTTTCCGCGACCCGATCCTCGTCGCCGCGACCGACGGCGTCGGCACCAAGCTGCGCATCGCGATCGACACCGGGCACCTCGCCACGATCGGCCAGGACCTCGTCGCGATGTGCGTCAACGACCTCGTCTGCCAGGGTGCGGAGCCGTTGTTCTTCCTCGATTATTTCGCCACCGGCAGGCTCGATGTGGCGCAGGCGGCGCAGGTCGTGGGCAGCATCGCCGCGGCCTGCGCGGCGACCGGCTGCGCGCTCGTCGGCGGCGAGACGGCCGAGATGCCGGGCATGTATCACGGCGGCGACTTCGACCTCGCGGGCTTCGCCGTCGGCGCGATGGAGCGCGGTGCGGACCTGCCACAGGGCGTGGCCGAGGGCGACGTGCTGCTCGGCCTCGCCGCCTCGGGCGTGCATTCCAACGGCTACAGCCTCGTGCGCCGCATCGTCGACCGCGCCGACCTCCCCTGGTCCGCCCCCGCCCCCTTCGCCGCCGTGACGCTCGGCGAGGCGCTCCTCACCCCCACCCGCCTCTACGTGCGCCCGGCGCTGGCGGCGATCCGCGCGGGCGGCGTCCGCGCGCTGGCGCACATCACCGGCGGCGGGCTGACCGAGAACCTGCCCCGCGTCCTGCCCGACGGCCTCGGCGCCCGGATCGACCTTGCGGCCTGGTCGCTGCCGCCGGTGTTCCGCTGGCTGCAGGCCCAGGCGGACCTCCCCGACGCCGAGATGCTGAAGACCTTCAACTGCGGCATCGGCATGGTCGCGGTCGTGGCCGAATCCCATGCGAAGGACGCCGCGCAAATCCTTGCCGACGCAGGCGAAACCGTCACCGTCATCGGCCATGTCGCGGCCGGGCAGGGGGTCGCCTACCAGGGCCGCCTCGGGTGATCCGCGTCGCGATCCTGATCTCGGGCGGCGGCTCGAACATGGCCGCGCTCGCGGCCTCGATGACCGGCGACCACCCCGCGCGGCCCGTCCTCGTCCTCTCTAACATGCCCCGCGCACCCGGCCTGGCCAGGGCGCAGGCGATGGGCATCCCCACCGCCACCGTCGACCACCGCGGCCGCGACCGCGCGGGTTTCGAGGCCGATCTCGACGCCACGCTCCGCGCCGCCTCCCCCGACCTCATCTGCCTCGCGGGCTTCATGCGCATCCTGACGCCCGCCTTCGTCGCGCGCTGGCCCGCCGGCCGCATCCTCAACATCCACCCCTCGCTCCTGCCGAGATACCCCGGCCTGCACACCCACGCCCGGGCGCTGGCGGCCGGCGACACGCAGGCCGGCTGCACCGTCCACGCCGTCACCGCGGACCTCGACGCGGGCCCCATCCTCGGCCAGGCCCGCGTCCCCGTCCTGCCCGGCGACACGCCCGACACGCTCGCCGCCCGCGTCCTCGCCCAGGAACACATCCTCTACCCCGTCACCGTCCGGGACCTTGCCCTGCGCCTCTCATCTTCCCCGCAAATATCCCCGCCGGAGGCTCCCGCCCCCTCCGCCCTTCCCGCCGCCGGGCAAAGGCACTAGAACCGCCCGACCTGCGGGATGCCCCCGCGCAAGCGAAGGCCGCCGATGCGCACCATCACCACGACCGCCGACCTCGCCGCCTTCTGCGGGCAGGCGAAGCGCCACCCCTACGTCACCCTCGACACCGAGTTCCTGCGCGAACGCACCTACTGGTCGAAGCTCTGCCTGATCCAGATGGCGCTGCCGGGATCGAACGGGGCCCCGGACGGCGAGGCGGTGCTGGTCGATCCCATCGCGGGCGACGACCTCGACCTTGCGCCGCTCTACGACCTTTTCCGGCACGAAGGCACGGTCAAGGTCTTCCACGCCGCCCGCCAGGACCTCGAGATCTTCTTCGTCGAAGGCGGCGTCTTCCCGAAGCCCCTGTTCGACACCCAGGTCGCCGCCATGGTCTGCGGCTACGGCGAGCAGGCGGGCTACGAGACGCTGGTCAAGCGCATCGCGAAGGCCGACCTCGACAAGACTTCGCGCTTCACCGACTGGTCGCGCCGCCCGCTGACCCGCGCCCAGGCCGACTATGCCATCGCCGACGTGACGCACCTGCGCGTCATCTACGAACACCTCGCGGCCCAGCTCGCCCAGAACGGCCGCGGCCCCTGGGTGGCCGAGGAACTCGCGCTCCTCACCGATCCCGCCACCTACACCACCCACCCCGACGACGCCTGGGAGCGGATCAAGACCCGCTCGAACTCCCCGCGCTTCATGGCCGTGGTCCGCGAACTCGCCCGCTTCCGCGAAGTCTACGCGCAGGCCAACAACGTGCACCGGTCGCGGGTGATGAAGGACGACGCGCTTCTGGAACTCGCCAGCGCCCGGCCCGTCACCGCCGAGGACCTGGGCAAGTCGCGCCTCCTCCAGCGCGAGGGGCGCAAGCCCGACATCGCCGAGGGAATCCTGGCCGCCATCCGCACCGCCATGGCCCTGCCGCCCGAGGCCCTGCCCAAGGTCGCGCAGGACCGCGACCAGCCGCAGGTGAACCCCGCGCTCGCCGACCTGCTGCGCGTCCTGCTCAAGGCCAAGGCCGAAGGCCTGGGGGTCGCCCCGCGGCTGATCGCGGCGGCGGCCGACCTCGACGCGCTCGCGGCCGGCCGGCGCGACCTCGACGTGCTGCGCGGCTGGCGGGCCGAGGCCTTCGGCGAGGACGCGCTCGCGCTCTGCCGCGGCGAGATCGCGCTTGCGGCCAGGGGCGCCCAGGTGCGCGTGGTGCGGCTGTGAAGCTGCCCCGCGCGGCGGTGGTGCTGATCGCGCTCGCGCTCGCAGCACTGGTCTTCCGCCCCTTCGACGCCGCCGACCCCGGGGGCCTCCTGAACGGCGCCGTGACGCTGGCCCTCCTGGTGGCGGCGCTCGTGCTGGTGTTGCTGGCGCGCCGGCACCGCTAGCGGGCCGCGTCCCGGCGAAGGCCGGGACCTCACCCTTTCCGCCTGACCACCCCCAGCACGTCCAGCGCCGCCTCGATCCGCCGGTCCGCCGTATCCGCCCCCGCCTTCAGCGCATCGAACCGCGCCCGCAGGGCCTTCTTCTCCGCGCCCTTGCAGTCGTTCCAGGGCCGGCCCTGCAGGCCCATGACCAGCACGTAGTAGCCGATGAAATGGGGGGCCGTGCCGCCGGCGAGCAGCCGGCGATAGGCTTCATCCGCGCCGATCTCGCGCAGCGCCTCGGCGGTATGGATGCCGACCCTGGCAAAGGCCGCCTCCGACGACGGCCCCAGGTTCGGGATGGAGCTGACCGCGGCCACCGCCGACGGTCACACGGTCAGAACGCCGCCCAGTCGCGGATCACGCGGGGCGTGGTGCCGGGCTGCTGCGGGGCGGGGGCGGATTGCCCGGGCTGCTGCGCGGGCGTGGTGCTGCCGCCCTGCTGCGGCTGCGCTGTCGTGGTCTTCGGCATGATCCTGCTCGGTCGGCTGTTTTCGTTGCACCGATATTCCCCCGGAACCGGGCGCAATCAAGGCATTCCGGTGCGGCACATTTCCGCGCAGGCGAAGTTGCGGGCGACCTGCGGCGCTCAGGTCACAGCGACGGGCCTGCGGCGCAGGGCGAAAAGGATCGCGGCCGCCATCACCGCCGCCCCGCCCGCCGCCGCCCAGGCGACCGTCGGGTTCGGCGCGACGGGCGAGCTCAGGTTCACCGCGACGATTCCCGCCAGCGCCCAGATCACCGTCAGCCCGTATTCGGGCACCCGCCGCATCCGCGCCTGCACCGCCAGCGCGATGGCAAGCGTGGTCGCCAGCATCAGAAGCGCCGCCGCGGTGTCCGACATCACCCCCGACCCCGCGATCACCACGCCGAGCGACACGTTCATCGCCGCCGTCAGCCAGCCCGCGAAGAGCGCGAGCGGCAGGACCCCCAGCCAGCGGTCGATCCCGTGCCCGACCGGCATCCGCAACAGCGCACCCACCGCCGTCGCCATCATCACCCACAGCCCCAGCGTGGCGAGCCAGGGGTCGCGCGGCGCGATCCACAGCCAGAAGCTGCCCACCAGCAGCGCGGTCGCGAGCAAGAGCCGCGGCCGGTCCCAGCCCGCATCGGTCCGGCGCGCGAAGGCTCCGAACAGCGCGTGCGCCGCCAGCCCCGCGTAGATCAGCCCCCAGATCGCGAAGGCCCAGCCCGCCGGCTGGATCGACGGGCGTTCGATGACCACCCGGAACTGCGCCGGGTCATAGCCGCTGAAGGGCTCCGTGACGAACGGCCCGGCCCCGAAGGCGAGCGCGGTCAGCAGGACGAGAAGCGCGCGCAAGGTCATGCCCGCCGAACCCCCGTCGCCGCCCCCGGTTCCGTCACAGCCATTGCCCGTCGGCCCCGATCACCATCCGCCCGCCGAGCCAGGGCTCCAGCACCTCGGGCAGAACGACCGACCCGTCCTCGCGCTGGCCGTTCTCCACCACCGCGATCAGCGTGCGCCCCACCGCTAGGCCCGAGCCGTTCAGCGTGTGCACGAACTCGGGCTTGCCGCCGCCCGCGCGGCGGAACCGCGCGTTCATCCGCCGCGCCTGGAAGTCGCCGCAGACCGACACGCTGGAAATCTCGCGGTAGCTGTCCTGCCCCGGCAGCCAGACATCGAGGTCGTAGGTCCGCTGCGCCCCGAAGCCCATGTCGCCGGTGCAGAGCTCCACCACGCGGTAGGGCAGGGCGAGCTTCTGCAGGATCGCCTCGGCGCAGCCGACCATCCGCATCTGCTCGGCCTGCGAGTCCTCGGGACGCGTGATCGACACCATCTCGACCTTCTCGAACTGGTGCTGGCGCAGCATCCCCGCGGTGTCGCGGCCCGCGCTGCCGGCCTCGGACCGGAAGCACTGGGTGTGGGCCGTGCGGCGGATCGGCAGCGCGGCCTCGTCGAGGATCTCGCCCGCGACCATGTTGGTCAGCGTGACCTCCGATGTCGGGATCAGCCACCAGCCGTTCGTCGTCTGATAGCTGTCCTCGGCGAACTTCGGCAGCTGGTTGGTCCCGACCATCGCCTCGGGCTTCACCAGCACGGGGGTCCAGGTCTCCTTCAGCCCGTGTTCGGTGACATGCGTGTCGACCATGAACTGCGCCAGCGCGCGGTGCAGGCGCGCCATCGCGCCTTGCAGGATGACGAAGCGGCTGCCCGACAGCCTTCCGGCGGTGGCGAAGTCGAGCCCCGGCCGCGCGGCGGGGATGTCGAAATGCTCCCGCGGCGGGAACGCGAAGGCCCGCGGCGTGCCCCAGCGGTGGGTCTCGACGTTGGCGCTGTCGTCGGGGCCGACGGGGACGGTGGGGAGGGGGGTGTTGGGCAGGGTGAGGAGGAGGTCTTGCAGCTCGGCATCCAAGGCCTCGGAGCGTTCGGTGAAGAAGGCCAAGTCATCCTTGCTCTTCACAACGATGTCGCGCGCTTCCTCGAACGCGTGCTGGTCACCCCTTGCCTTCGCGGCACCCGCTTCCTGCGAAAGCCGGTTGATCTGTGCTTTCCGATGTTCGGCATTTGCAATAGCCGCCCGCCGCGCCTCATCGATCTCCAGCACCCGCGCCGCCATCGGCTCCCCGCCGCGCGACACCAGCCCGGCATCGAACGCGGCGGGGTTCTCGCGGATCAGGCGGATGTCGTGCATAGGGGCCTCCGGCGCATCGCCGCCCTCCCTTGCCAGATTGCGCCACGCGGGGAAAGGTCCGGGGGGGGGGGGGGCCGCGCGGCCACCCGGGGGCGGACATCGCGCCGCCTTGCGCTTCAAAAGCCTTGCGCATAGGTATCCCGCGAACCGCGCGGGGCCCGCCCGCCTCTGTGACAGGGAAGCCCATGTTCGTCACCCCCGCCTTCGCGCAAGCCGCGCCCGCCGCCGGTGCCGGCTCGATGCTCGCGAGCTTCATCCCGCTGATCCTGATCTTCCTCATCATGTATTTCCTGCTGATCCGGCCGCAGCAGAAGAAGCTGAAGGACCACCGCGCCATGGTCGAGGCGCTGCGCCGCGGCGACCAGGTGCTGACGCAGGGGGGCATCGTCGGCAAGGTCACCAAGGTCGCCGACGACGGCAAGCTCGAGGTCGAGATCGCCGACGGCGTCCGCGTGACGGTGCTGCGGCACACGATCACCCAGGTGATGAACAAGACCGAACCCGCGGCAGGCTGACACCGATGCTGTTCACGCCCCTCTGGAAGCGCATCCTGATCTGGGGCGTGGTTGCGCTCGGCCTGCTCTGGGCGATGCCGAACGCCTTCTACGCCCGCGTCGAAGCCCGCAACGACGCGCTGCAGGCGATCGAACGCGGCCAGGTCCTGACGCCCGAGCAGGAGGCCGCGCAGGCCGCCTGGCCCGACATCCTGCCGTCGGGCCTGATGAACCTCGGCCTCGACCTGCGGGGGGGCGCGCACCTTCTGGCCGAGGTGCGGCTTTCCGACGTCTACAAGCAGCGCATGGACATGCTCTGGCCCGAGGTGCGCGACGCGCTCCGCGCCCTGCGCGACCAGACCGGCGCGGTGCGCCGCCAGCCCGCCCCGGACGGCATGCTGCGCGTCCGCATCGAGAACCCTGCGGGCCTCGACGCGGCGGTGGCCGCGGTGCGGGCGCTCGCCACGCCGATGGTCACGCTGACCGGCGTCGGCTCCTCCGACATCGAGGTCGCGACCGATGCGCAGGACATCGTGGTGCAGCTGTCGCAGGCCGAACGCGCCGCGACCGACGACCGCACGATGCAGCAGTCGCTCGAGATCATCCGCCGCCGCGTCGACGAGGTCGGCACCCGCGAACCCACCATCCAGCGCCAGGGCGCCGACCGCATCCTGATCCAGGTGCCCGGCATCGGCTCGGCGCAGGACCTGAAGGACCTGATCGGCACCACCGCGCAGCTGACCTTCAACCGCGTGCTGTCGACCACCGCCAACGCCGCCGCGCCGGTGCAGACGGGCGAGGCGCTGCTGCCGTCGGTCGACCAGCCCGGCCTCTTCTACGTCATCGACACCTCTCCCGTCGTCTCGGGGGACGAACTCGTCGACGCCCAGCCCGCCTTCGACCAGAACAACCGCCCGGCGGTGAACTTCCGCTTCAACCCGACCGGTGCCAGGGCCTTCGGCGAATACACCGCGGCCAACATCGGCCAGCCCTTCGCCATCGTGCTCGACAACCAGGTCATCAGCGCGCCCGTCATCCAGTCCAGCATCCCGGGCGGCGCGGGGGTCATCACCGGCCGCTTCACCTCGGAAGAGGCGACCAACCTCGCCGTGCTCTTGCGCGCGGGCGCGCTGCCCGCCGCCCTGACCTTCGAGGAGGAACGCACCATCGGCCCCGAACTCGGCCAGGACAGCATCGACGCAGGCCAGCGCGCGGCCTGGATCGGCCTCGTCGCGGTCGCGGCCTTCATGATCGCCTGCTACGGCTGGTTCGGGGTCATGGCCAACATCAGCCTCGTCATCAACATGGGCCTCCTCGTCGGCGCGATGTCGGTCATCGGGGCGACGCTCACGCTGCCCGGCATCGCCGGGATCGTGCTGACGATCGGCATGGCGGTCGACGCGAACGTGCTGATCTACGAACGCATCCGCGAGGAACTGCGCGACGGCAAGTCGCCCGCCCGCGCCATCGAGATCGGCTTCGACCGGGCGCTGTCGGCGATCACCGATTCGAACGTGACCGGGCTTCTGACCGCGATCATCATGTTCGCCGTGGGCTCGGGCGCGGTGCGCGGCTTTGCCGTGACGATGGGGATCGGCATCGTCACCTCGATGTTCACCGCCGTCTACGTCACGCGGCTCATCATCGAGATCTGGCTGAACGCGCGTCGGCCGAAAACCATCGTGGTGTAAGGGGAACCGGCCATGGCATGGCGTCTGCGTCTGGCTCCGGTCAAGACCAACATCGACTTCTTCCGCCTGCAATACGTCACCTTCGGCGTGTCGGTCCTGCTGTCGGTGCTGTCGATCGTCGCGGTCTTCACGCTGGGGCTGAACTACGGCATCGACTTCCGCGGCGGCACCACGATCCGCGCCGAGACGACCGAGCCGATCGACCTGGCCGCCTGGCGGTCCACGCTCGACGGCATGAACCTCGGCGACGTCTCGATCACCGAGGTGTTCGACCCCGCCTTCCGCCCCGACCAGCGCGTGGCCCAGATCCGCATCGGCGTGCAGGAGGACGGGTCGGTCATCTCGGAGGAGGTGCTGACACGGGTCGAGGACGCGCTGCGCGTCATCGCGCCGGGGATCGCCTTCACATCGGTCGAATCGGTCGGCCCCAAGGTGTCGGGCGAGCTCATCACCGCCGCCTTCCTGGCCGTCGGCCTCGCCTGTCTCGGCATCCTGATCTACGTCTGGTTCCGCTTCGAATGGCAGTTCGCGGTCGGCACGGTGGCGGCGCTTCTGCACGACGTGATCGTGACGGTGGGGCTGTTCTCGGTGCTGCAACTGCGCTTCGACCTGACGATCGTGGCGGCCCTGCTCACCATCCTCGGCTATTCGGTCAACGACACGGTCGTGATCTTCGACCGCCTGCGCGAGAACCTGGCCAAGTACAAGACCACGCCCCTGCGCGACCTGATGAACCTGTCGGCGAACGAGACGCTGAGCCGCACGCTGATGACCGCCTCGACCGCGCTGATCGCGCTCATGGTGCTGTTCGTCTTCGGCGGCGACGTGATCCGCAACTTCATCTTTGCGATGATGTTCGGGGTGGTGATCGGCACCTACTCCACGCTTTACGTCGCGAAGAACATCGTTCTGTTCATCGGGCTCGACCGCAGCGAAAAGCCGAAGGGCGGGGCCAAGGGGCAATACGCCAACATCGACGCATGAGGCTCACGCCCGTCACCTACGACAGCGCCCAGCCCATCGCGGGCTACGGGCCGGGGTTCTTCCGGGTCGGCACCCACGTCCTGCGCGGGGCCTGCCTGATCTCGCCCTGGGACGCCGGACCCTGGGGCGGGTGGGAGGATACCGCGGGCCCCCTCACGCTCGCGGGCCGGATCGACGTGCTCTTCGCGGGGACCGGGGCCGAGGTCGCGCACCCGCCGCGCCCCTTCGTGGCGGCGATGGAGGCGGCGGGGATGGGGGTCGAACCCATGGCCTCCCCCGCCGCCTGCCGGACCTACAACGTGCTTCTGGGCGAGGGCCGGCGGGTCGCGGTGGCGCTGCTCCCGGTGTGACGGAAACTGCTACGATATCGTACCGGATAGTGCGATATCGAACCAGATAGTACGATATCGCACCAGATAGTGCGATATCGAACCGTTTTCACATCGCGACCGGCGCGGCCTTCGCCAGCCGGTCGAGGTTCATCAGCAGCGCGACGAGGCGCGCCATGTCGGACAGCCGCACCATGTTCGGCCCGTCGCTCGGCGCGTGGTCGGGGTCCTGGTGCGTCTCGATGAACACCCCCGCGACCCCGACCGCCACCGCCGCCCGCGCCATCACCGGCGCGAACCGCCGGTCGCCGCCGGAGGCGCCGCCCTGTCCGCCGGGGGCCTGCACCGAATGCGTGGCGTCCATGATGACGGGGTAGCCGGTCTGCGCCATGACGGGCAGGCTGCGCATGTCGGCCACGAGCGTGTTGTAGCCGAAGGACGCGCCGCGTTCGGTCAGGAGAATCCTGCGGTTTCCGGTGCTTGCGACCTTTTCCGCGACGTTGGCCATGTCCCAGGGGGCAAGGAACTGGCCCTTCTTGATGTTCACGACCGCCCCGGTCTCGCCGGCCGCGACCAGAAGGTCGGTCTGCCGCGACAGGAAGGCGGGGATCTGGATCACGTCCACGACCCCGGCGGCGATGCGGGCCTGTTCGGCATCGTGGATGTCGGTCAGGACCGGCATCCCCATGGCCCGGACCTCCGCCAGCACCCGCAGCCCGGCGTCGATCCCGAGGCCCCGCCTGCCCTTCAGCGAGGTGCGGTTGGCCTTGTCGTAGCTCGCCTTGAAGACGAACTGCGCCCCGGCGGCGGCGCAGGCCTCGGCCATGTGCCCGGCGATTTCCTGTGCGTGATCAAGGGTTTCGAGCTGGCACGGCCCTGCGATCACGCACAGCGGCCGGGCGTTGCCGACGGTCAGGCCGCCGATCGTCACATCCGTCATCTGTTCCTCAGGCGCTGACCTGTTCGCGCAGGATCGCCGCGGTCATCGCGATCATCAGGTATATCCCGGCGAAGATCAGCCCCGCCACCACCGTGTTCTCGAAGGCCCGCGGCCAGGCGGCCTCGTCCTGCGCCACGGGGCGGACCGACAGCGACAGGTAGCGCACCTGCCGGTTCGCCTCGATCCGCGCGGTCTCGAGCTGCTGCAGGGTCGAGGCGAGCATGAGCTGGCGCGTCTGCACGTCGGCCTGCGCCATGAGGAGCTCCGACTGCACCTCGGCCAGCGAGACGCCGCCGGGGCCGCCCTGCGTCAGGCGGCTGCGCAGCGTCGCGATCTCGGCCTCGATGGCGGCGATCCGCGCGCGGATCGGCTGCATCCGCGCCTCGTTCGGGCTGGCGTTCAGCTCCATCTGCGCGAGGCTGAGGCGGTCGGTCGAGAGCTGGGTCTCGAGCTGGCCGATCTGGCCGGTGATGAGGCCCACCTCCACATCCGAGGACAGCACGTCGAACCGCTGCTGCAGGTCCACCACGCGGCGCTGGGCGGCGGCCATCTCTCCTTGCGCGTTCTCGTAGGACAGGGTCGCGTCCTTCATCTGGTCGGCCCGCTTGCGCTGGCTCAGCGCGTCGATCTGTTCCTCGGCATAGCCGATCAGCGCGTTCGAGATGGTGACCGCCTGCGCGGCGTTCGGCGCGCGGACGGTCATCTTGACGATCCGTTCGGTCGGGTCGTAGGCGATCCTGACGTTGCGGTTGTAGACGCGGAAGGCGTCCTCTTCGGTGGCATCCGCAGCCAGCCGCTGCAGCGGGTCGACCGACGGATCCTGGAAGATGGCGCGGAAGTTGATGTCGCGGTCGAGCCGCATCAGCGCCTCGCGCGATTGCAGGTAGCCCTGCACGGCGATCGAATCGACGTTCGCCTCCATCAACCCGCCGATCCCGCCCAGACCCCCGAGCCCCCCGGCGGTCACCGCGCCGTCGGCGGTCTGGATCACGAACTCGGACTTCGATTCGTAGAGCGGCGTCGCGATCATGTAGTAGTACCAGCCGATCAGCAGCGTCGGCAGGCCGACGAAGACGGCAAGCCGCGCGACCAGCAGGAGCGACCGGCGCCGCCTGCGCGCCGAGAGGTCGGCCTGGATGCGGGCGATGTCGCCCATCTGCGCCTCGGCCGCGCGCACCTCGGTCGAGGGGACCTTGATCGGGGCCGCGGGCGCGGGCAGCCGCGGCTCGGCCCGGGGGGCGAGCGCGGTCGAGGCGGCCGCTTCGGGCTGCACGACATCGAGCATCGCGGTGCGGTCGAAAGGGTCGATCCCGGCGGCGCGGAGCTTTCGCACGGCGTCGTGATCGGAGGCGGGCTGCATCCCGTGCATCTGCGCCATCCGCCGCGCGAGCCGGAGCTGCCGCCCCGTCAGCCCCTCGGCCCGGATCCGGTCCAGCCCCTCGTCCCCGTCCGACGGCGCGCCGTCGGCGATGATCTGCGTCTCGGGCGGGTCGAAGGGCGTGTCGGCGGCCGCGGGGGGCCGGGGCGGGGCGGGCGCGGGCGCCGGTCCGGCCTCGACCGGGGCGTCGGGCCGTTTCAGGCGATAGCGGTCAACCGTGATCCTGGTAGTCATAAAGACGCCTCGCCTCTTCCAGGGTTTCGAACATGTAGATGCGCCCGTCCTTCATCACGGCGGCGGAGCGCGCGAACTTTTCCAGCGTCGCCGCCTGGTGCGACACGATGACCACGGTCGCGTTCATCAGCCGTTCGCGCAGGATCTTGCCCGCGCGCCGGTTGAACTCCACGTCGGTGGTGGAGGGCATGCCTTCGTCGATCAGGTAGATGTCGAACTCGAGCGCGAGCATCAGGCTGAAGGAGAAGCGCGCCCGCATGCCCTGGCTGTAGGTGCCGATGGGCATGTCGAAATAGTCGCCGATGCCCGCCATCCAGCGGCAGAACGCCTCGACATAATCCGGGTCGAGGTCGTAGAGGCGGGCGATGTAGCGGCTGTTCTCGACCGCGGTGTGTTTCGAGACGACGCCGCCCATGAAGCCGAGGGGGAAGGAGATGCGCGCGGTGCGGATGATCTCGCCCTGGTCGGGCTTTTCGAGGCCGGCCATCATGTTGATGAGCGTGGTCTTGCCGGTGCCGTTCCTGGCCAGCACGCCGAGCGAATGGCCGAGGTCGACCCGGAACGAGGCATCGTTCAGGATGACCTTGCGGCCCTTGCCCGTCCAGAAGGACTTGCTGACGTTCTGGAAGGCGATCATCCGTCCTGGCGATCCTGTTTCGTTCCGCACCGTTCTGCGCGAAAAGCGTTAACGCCGCCCTTCCGGCCGCGGGTTGTTTCGATGTGGTCCCTGCGCCTGGCGAAAGTGTGGCGCTGTCGCGGCGCGAAAGACAATAGAGGGCGAGGGCATGGACGGGGATGGCGACGCCTTGCGCGAAAAGGTCGCGGCCTGCCGGCTGTGCGCGGGACGCTTTGCCGCGACCGCGACGCGCCATGCGCCGCGGCCGGTGGTGTGGTTCCGGGCGGGCGCGCGGGTGCTGGTGGCCGGGCAGGCCCCGGGCGCGCGGGTGCACGCGAGCGGGCGGCCCTTCGACGACCGGTCGGGCGCGCGGCTGCGCGGCTGGATGGGGGTGGGGCCGGAGGTGCTCTGGGACCGGGACCTGATCGCGGTGGTGCCGATGGCCTTCTGCTTTCCGGGCTACGACGCGAAGGGGTCCGACCTGCCGCCGCCGCCCTTGTGCGCCGCGACATGGGCCGGGCCGGTGATGGCGGCTTTGCCGCGCCTGCGGCTGCGGCTTCTGGTCGGCGGCGCGGCGATGCGCTGGCACCTCGGCGCGCGCGACGTGACGGCGACGGTCGCGGACTGGCGGGCGCATGCCGCGCGGGGCGACTGGCCGCTGCCGCACCCCTCCTGGCGCAACACCGGCTGGCTGAAGCGGCACCCCTGGTTCGAGGCCGAGACGGTGCCGGCCCTGCGCGCGGCGGTGGCGGCGGCGCTGTCGGCCGCGTGAATCGTGCGCCTTCGGCGCGTTGCTTTTCGTGTCGCGGGCCTGGCTGCGCAGGTCCCGCTTCGGGTCTGCCTCCGGCGGGAGTATTTGAGCCGGAAAGAGGGGGCGGGTTGCGGGTCCGGCCGGGTGGGGGTAGCGCGGGGCGCATGACCCTTCTGGACGAGCTGCGCGCGATCATGGACGGCGACGACGCCGCGCGGCTGCGCTGGTACGGGGCGCTGGTCGAGGCGGAGCTGGTGCTGTGGCTCGCCGCGGAGGCCGCGGGGGACCGGCTGGAGCCGGAGGTCGTGGCGCTGGAGGAGGGGCGGTTCGTGCTGGCCTTCCAGGACGAGGCGCGGCTCGCGGGGTTCGCCGGGGGGCCTGCGCCCTATGCGGCGCTGCCGGGGCGGGTGGTGGTGGAGATGCTGGCGGGGCAGGGGCTGGGGCTGGCGGTGGACGGGGCGACGTTCCTGCCGCCCGAGGCGGTGGACTGGCTTGCCGCGACGCTGGCGGGCGAGGTCGAGGAGGTGGCGGCCGCGCCGCGGCGGTTCGGTCCGCCGGGTGCGGTGCCGCCGGCGCTGGCGGCGGCGCTGGCGCGGGTGATCGGGCGGGCGCGGGTCGCGGGGGCCTGGCTGGTGGCGGGCGGCGAGGGGCCGGTCCTGGTCGTGGCCGGGGCGGGGGAGGCCGAGGCGGACCTCGCGCGCGCGCTCCTCGAGGCGGTGGTCTTCGCCGCGGCGCTGCCGGTCGACCTGCTGTTCCTGCCGCCCGGGTCGCCCGCCGTCGCGGCG
>CAZNPW010000063.1:0-14927 GCA_964575185.1 uncultured Exiguobacterium sp. | reverse complement strand
CGAACCCTCGTCGTAAGCTTGGGAAGCTTCTGCTCTGCCATTGAGCTACACCCGCGTCGCCGTCCTGATAGCACCGCCCGCCCGGCGGGTTCAAGATCCCTACAGCAGCAGATCCCCGCGGGTGAGGTCGGTGGCCGCCGTCACCTCCACCGCGAAATCGGCGGCGGCGGACCCCGCGATGTTGACCTCCACCCGGTCGCCGCCGACGATCCGCACCTGCCCGGTGCCGGTGAAGGCGCCGCGCACGAAGGTCAGGTCGACCCGCCCGAAGGCGTCGCCGAAGGCGTCGAGGCGGATGATGTCGGTGCCGCGCAGGAAGTCGGCGATCCGGTCGGGGTCGCCCGCCGGGCTCTGCCAGGCGCGGTTGAAGACGAAAGTGTCGCGGCCCGCCCCGCCGAACAGCCGGTCGCCGCCGTCGTCCATGATGAAGGTCACGATGTCGTTGGCGACGATGTCGTTCCCCGTGCCGCCGCGGATCACGTCGCGGCCGAGGAACCCGTTCAGCCGGTCGTCCCCGCCCGCCCCGTTCAGAAGGTCCGCGCCGTCGCCCGACGACAGGGCGTTTGCCCCCGCGCTGCCGATCAGCGTGTCGTTCCCCGTCCCGGTCTCGACCCGCTCGAAGCCCGAGATCCGCGCCGACGAGGCCCCGGCGGTCACGGTGGAGGTCGCCTGGCCCAGGTCCACCCGCACGCCGACGTCGAAGACGTAGCGCAGCGTGTCGATCCCGGCACCGCCCGACAGCGTGTCGGTGCCGCCGCTGAAGACCAGCACGTCGTTCCCCGCCCCGCCCGACAGAAGGTCATCCCCGACATCGCCGTCGAGCGTGTCGTTCCCCGTCCCGCCGAACAGCGAGTCGTTGCCGTCATCCCCCGCGATGCTGTCGCGTCCGCCTTCGCCGGCAAGCCAGTTGTCCCCGATCATGCCGACGTCGCCGGGCGTGACGTCGATCTCGTCGTCGCCGTCGCCGCCGAACACGCGGTTCCACCCCCAACCATAGCCAATCCGGTCGTCGCCGCCGAGCGCCCTGATCGTGTCGTCGCCGCCATAGCCGTAGATGCTGTCCCGCCCGGCCGTGCCGCGCAGCGCGTTGTTCTCGTCGTCGCCCTCGATCAACGCCATGGACATGCCCCCTCGGCTCGATGCGTCGAGCCTACGCCGTCGCGGCTCGCTGTCAAACGAAAGGGGTTTCCCCGGAACGCCCGGGAAAACCCCGCCCTTGGCCGGTGCCGTGGGGACGGATCGCGCCCGGCCGCAGGACGCGTCCCGGACGGGCGCGTGACGACGCCCGCCCGGGTCTTCATGCCGCGGTGCGAGGGATCACATCGCGGGCAGAAGGACCGAGTCGATGACGTGGATCACGCCGTTCGACTGCTTGACGTCGGGGATCGTGACGGTCGCCACGCGGCCCTGGCCGTCGGTGATCTGGACCATGCCGTCCTTGAGGCTCGCCTCGAAGCCGCAGCCGCCGACGGTGTCGATCTTGTAGGTGCCGCCGGCGGCGTCGATCATGCCGACGATGTCGGACGCCATCGCGTTGGCCGCGACCACGTGGCAGGTCAGGATCTTGACGAGCTGATCCTTGTTCTCGGGCTTCAAGAGCGTCTCGACGGTGCCCGCGGGCAGCGCCGCGAAGGCCTCGTTGGTCGGCGCGAAGACGGTGAAGGGGCCTTTGCCTTGCAGCGTCTCGACCAGGCCCGCGGCCTTCACGGCCGCGACGAGCGTGGTGTGGTCGGCCGAGTTCATGGCGTTCTCGACGATGTTCTTGTCTTCGAACATCGCGGCGCCGCCCACCATCGGGTTGTCGGCCGAAGCGGCGGCAACGGCGGAGAGGGCGAAGGCGGCGGTGGCCATCAGGATGCGGTTCATCGGTAGCTCCATGTCAGGTCAGGTGGCGGGTCCGTCCCGTCTCACGCCCGAAGCTACGGGGCGCGGCACGGGGAGTTTCACCGGCCGCAGCGGATTGTCGGAAAAAAGCGAAGGCGGGCTTTGGCCCCTCGCCCCCCCAAGGTGTTTCCGCAGGATGAAGGCCCGTCAGGGCCGCGCCCAGGCGACCAGCGCGCGGGTCGAACCGTCCTTGCCCTCGGTCCCGGCGCGCCCTTCGACCATCGGCTGCAGCGCGAGCGCAAGCTCCTTGCCGAGCTCCACCCCCCACTGGTCGAAGGAGTTGATCCCCAGGATCACGCCTTCGACGAAGACCCGGTGTTCATACAGCGCGATGATCCGGCCGAGCGTGCGGGGGTCGAGCCGGGCATAGGCCAGCGTGGTCGAGGGACGGTTGCCCGGAAAGACGCGGTGGCGCGCCTGGCGGTCGAGCTCCGCCCCGGTCAGGCCCTTCTTCGCCATGATCGCGGTCGCCTCCTCCAGCGACCGGCCGCGCAGCAGCGCCTCGGACTGGGCGAGGCAGTTCGATACCAGCAGCGTGTGCTGGTGCGCGAGATGCGGCTCGTGGCCTTCCTTCGCGACCAGGAACTCGCAGGGGATGATGCGCGTGCCCTGGTGGATCAGCTGGTAGAAGGCGTGCTGGCCGTTGGTCCCCGGCTCGCCCCAGACCACGGGACCGGAGTTTTCGGTCAGCGTCGCCCCGTCCATCGCCACGCGCTTGCCGTTGCTCTCCATCTCGAGCTGCTGGAGGTAGGCGGGCAGCCGCGACAGGCGCTGGTCATAGGGCAGGACGGCGCGGGTGGCATGGCCGCCGACCTGGTTGTGCCAGATGCCGACGAGCGCGAGCAGCACCGGCAGGTTCTCCGCGAAGGGTGCCTCGCGGAAATGCGCGTCCATCTCCGCGCCGCCCGCCAGGAACTCCGCGAACCGCTCCGGCCCGATGGCGAGCATCAGCGACAGCCCGATCGGCCCCCACAGCGAATAGCGCCCGCCCACCCAGTCCTCGAAGCCGAAGACGCGGGCGGGGTCGATGCCGAAGGCCGCGGTCCTGTCGGCGGCGGTGCTGACGGCCGCGAACTGCGCGGCGGGGTTCGCCACCGCCCCGGCCATCCAGTCGCGCACCGTCTGCGCGTTGGTCATCGTCTCGATGGTGGTGAAGGTCTTCGACGCCACGATCACCAGCGTCGTCGCGGGATCGAGGCCGCGCAGCGTGTCCGCCGCATGCGCCCCGTCGACGTTGGAGATGAAATGGCAGCGCGGCCCGTCGGCATACGGCGACAGCGCGATGCAGGCCATCGCGGGGCCGAGGTCCGACCCGCCGATCCCGATGTTGACCACATCGGTGATCGTGCCGCCCTGCCCCGCGAACCGCCCGTCGCGCACGTCGCGCGCGAACGCCTCCATCCGCGCATGGGTCGCGCGCACCGGCGACATGACGTCCGCGCCATCGACCATGACCGGCGTCGACAGGTTCCGCAGCGCGGTGTGCAGGACCGCGCGGCCTTCCGTCGCGTTGATCTTCGCGCCCGAAAACATCGCGTCGCGCCTGGCCGCCACGCCGGCCGCTTCGGCCAGGGCGACAAGCAGCCGTCGGCCTTCGGCGTCGATGTTGGTCTTGGCGTAGTCGAGCCGCATGTCGCCCAGATGCGCCGTGAACGCCGCCGCCCGCGCATCGTCGCACAGGGGCAGGATCCGTCTGTCGGCCACCTGCGCGTGATGCGCCCGCAGCGCGTCCCATTCCGCCTTCATCGCGTCACTCCGCCCAATGCACGGTTGCGTTCGCCAGCACCGCCCGCACCGGCGCCTCGAGCTCGGGCAGCGCCTGCGCCCGGTCGAGCGCCGCGCGCTTCTCGGGCCCGGTGATGAGGATATGCGTGTGGAACGCCCCCTTCAGCACCGGCGCGGTCAATGTGATCCGCGGCTCCCCCGCGGCCTCGGCCCGCAGCGCCATCACCGGCGGCGCATCGGCGGCCATCGCCTGCGCCAGCAGGTCCGCGCCCGGAAACAGGCTCGCCGTGTGCATGTCGGCCCCCATGCCGAGCAAGAGGACGCTGATCGGCAGTTCCGCCGCGATCCCCGCCGACAGGTCCTCCAGCGCGTCCTCGGGCGCGGGCGTCGCCATGTGCAGCGGCACCAGCCGCGCCGCCGCCGCGCGACCCTTCAGCAGCCGCGCCCGCAAAAGCGCGGTGTTCGACCGCGGACTGTCCTCGCCCACCCAGCGTTCGTCGTTCAGGAAGACCGCGACGCGGGCCCAGTCGATGTCCACCCCCGACAGGATGTCGAACACCGGCCCCGGCGTCGTCCCCCCCGGCACGCAGAGCGAGGCCCGCCCCTCGCGCCGCAGGAAATCGGCCAGTTGCCCGGCGATGGTGTTGGCCACGTCGAGGAACAGGAACTCGCGGTCGGGGTAGTCCTGGAACCTCATTTCATGTCCCGCCACCGCCGCCCGTCGCGGTGCAGAAGCATCAGCGCGTCGTCCGGCCCGGCCGACCCCGGCTCGTAGGGCTTCGGCCGGTCGCCACGGGCCTCCCAGCCCTCGATGATCGGGTCGACCCAGGCCCAGGCGGCCTCGACCTCGTCGCCCCGCATGAACAGCGTCTGGTTGCCCCGGATCACGTCCATGATCAGCCGTTCGTAGGCGTCCGGCATGTCGGTCCCCTCGGCCCCCAGCGCATCGGCGAAGCTCATGTCGAGCGGCACCTCGGTCAGACGCATTCCGCCCGGGCCGGGTTCCTTGATCATCACGACCAGGTTCATGCCCTCGTCGGGCTGCAGGCGGATGACAAGGACGTTCTCGTGCATCTCGCCCTGCCGGTCGAAGATCGAATGCGGCACCGCCTTGAACACCACCGCGATCTCGGAGGCGCGCGACTTCAGCTTCTTGCCGGTGCGCAGGTAAATGGGCGTGCCCTTCCAGCGCCAGTTGGAGATCCCGACCTTCATCGCCACGAAACATTCGGTGCGGCTGTCGGGATTCCCTGCGTCGGCCACATAGCTGCCCTGCCCGTTCACGGCGGCATACTGCCCCCGCACGATGTCGCGCGGCTCCACCGGGTCGAGCGCGCGGATCACCTTCAGCTTCTCGTCGCGCACCGCGTCGGGGTCGAACCGCGTCGGCGGCTCCATCGCGATCAGGCACAGAAGCTGCATCAGGTGGTTCTGCACCATGTCGCGCATCGCGCCCGAGGTGTCGTAGTAGGCCCCGCGCCCCTCGACCCCCACCGTCTCGCCCACCGTGATCTGGACGTGGTCGATATACTGGCTCTTCCAGATCGGCTCGAACAGGATGTTGGCGAAGCGCACGGCCATCAGGTTCTGCACCGTCTCCTTGCCCAGGTAGTGGTCGATCCGGTAGATCTGGCCTTCGCTGAAATGCTCGGCCAGCACCGCGTTCAGCTCGCGTGCCGTGGCAAGGTCGCGGCCGAAGGGCTTTTCCACCACGATCCGGCTGCGTTCGTCGGCGATGCCGTGGTCGTGCAGCTTCTTCGCCAGTTCGCCGAACAGGCCGGGGGCCACGCTGAAGTAGAAGGCCTTCACCACCGAAGGCCGGATCACCTCCTTCAGCGCCTCCCACCCGCCCGCGGTCTTGCCGTCGATCGAGATGTAGATGATGTGGTTCAGGAAATCGGCGATCTTCGCCTCGTCCTGCTTGTCCTTCGCGACGAAGGTGCGGATCGCTTCGCGCGCGAGGTCGCGGTAGCTCGCGTCGTCGTATTCGCTGCGGGCCGCGCCGACGATGCGCGCGTCGGCCGGAATCTGCGCCTGCAGGAAGCGGCGATACAGGCCGGGCATGATCTTGCGCCGGGCAAGGTCGCCGGTGCCGCCGAAGATCACGAGGTCGAAGGGCTCGACCGGAATGATGCGTGCGACCATCGTGAAGCCCCTTCCAAAGCGCCTTGACCCGGCGCGGCGAACGTTAGCGATAACGGACAGGGTGGTCCAGCCGCAGGCTCCCCTTCCTACACTCCCTCTTTCCGGACACAAATACTCTGGGGGTGCAGGGGCAAAGCCCCGCGCGACCGGACCGCGGGCGTTGAGCGGTCAGTAAAGGAAGTAGCGCTGCGCCAGCGGCAGTTCCCGCGCGGGCTCGCAGGTCAGAAGCACGCCGTCGGCGCGCACCTCGTAGGTCTCGGGGTGCACGTCGACCACCGGCGTCGCGTCGTTCAGGCGCATGTCGCGCTTGGTGACGGCGCGGGTGCCGGTGACCGCCACGCAGTCCCTGGCCAGCCCGAGCGCACCCTTCACGTCGGCCTCCATCGCCGCGCCGGACAGGAACGTGACGGCGCCGCGGGAGGGCGCGAAGGCACCGAACATCGGCCGGGTGTAGACGGGCTGGGGCGTGGGAATGCTGGCGTTGGGGTCGCCCATCTGCGCCACGGCGATGACGCCGCCGACCAGCACCATCTCGGGCTTGGCCCCGAAGAAGGCGGGCGACCACAGCACCAGGTCGGCGCGCTTGCCGACCTCGACGCTGCCGATTTCCGACGACATCCCGTGGATGATCGCCGGGTTGATCGTGTATTTCGCCACGTAGCGCCGCGCGCGCAGGTTGTCGTTCCGGCCCTGCTCGCCGTCCAGCCGACCGCGCTGGACCCGCATCTTGTGCGCCGTCTGCCAGGTGCGGGTGATGACCTCGCCCACCCGCCCCATCGCCTGGCTGTCGGACGAGATCACCGACATCGCCCCCATGTCGTGCAGGATGTCCTCGGCCGCGATCGTCTCGCGCCGGATGCGGCTTTCGGCGAAGGCCACGTCCTCGGGCACCCGGCGGTCGAGGTGGTGGCAGACCATCAGCATGTCGAGGTGCTCCTCGATCGTGTTGACGGTGTAGGGCATGGTGGGGTTCGTGGAACTGGGCAGGATGTTCTGCGACCCCACCACCTTCAGGATGTCGGGCGCATGGCCGCCCCCCGCGCCCTCGGTGTGGAAGGCGTGGATCGTGCGGCCCGCGATGGCGGCCAGCGTGTCCTCCACGAAGCCCGACTCGTTCAGCGTGTCGGTGTGGATCATCACCTGCACGTCCATCGCCTCCGCCACCGTCAGGCAGGTGTCGATGGCCTTGGGCGTCGTCCCCCAGTCCTCGTGCAGCTTCATCGCGCAGGCCCCTGCGCGGATCATCTCCTCCAGCGGGGCCGCGAGGCTCGCGTTGCCCTTGCCCGACAGCCCGAGGTTGACCGGAAAGGCGTCGAACGCCTGCAGCATCCGCCCGATGTGCCACGGTCCCGGCGTGCAGGTGGTGGCGAGCGTCCCGTGCGCCGGCCCCGTCCCGCCGCCGAGCGTCGTGGTGATCCCCGAATGCAGCGCGTCGTCGATCTGCTGGGGGCAGATGAAGTGGATATGCGCGTCCATCCCCCCCGCGGTCAGGATGCGCCCCTCGCCCGCGATGATCTCGGTCCCCGGCCCGATGACGACCGTGACGCCGGGTTGCGTGTCGGGGTTCCCGGCCTTGCCGATCCCCGCGATCCGCCCGTCGCGCAGGCCCACGTCGGCCTTATAGATGCCCGTCCAGTCGAGGATCAGCGCGTTGGTGATGACGGTGTCCATCGCGCCCTGCGCGCGGGTCGCCTGGGATTGCCCCATCCCGTCGCGGATCACCTTGCCGCCGCCGAACTTCACCTCCTCGCCGTAGATCGTCAGGTCCCGCTCGACCTCGATCAGCAACTCGGTATCACCCAGCCGCACCCTATCGCCGGTGGTGGGGCCGTACATGTCGGCATAGGCGGCGCGGGGGATGGAGAAGGGCATGGGGCTACTCGGATGGGTGGACGAAACCCGGCAGCGCAAGCGCGCGCCGGTCGAAGGTCAGGGTCGTGGCGCAGCCGGCAGCCGCGTCCATCGCGCGGATCAGGCAGTCCGAAACACCGGCTCGCCCCGTCGCCAGAAGGCGCAGGGCCTCGGCCACGGCAGACGGATCGAAGAAGCGGAACGGACGTGTATCACCCAGATCGGCCAGCGTCCGTGCGATGGTGGCCATCGGCACCTTCAGGCGATGGGCCAGCGTCCAGGCCGTCTCTGCCAGCGCGACGGGACCGATCACCACCTCCTCGCGCGCGGCCACCGCCCGGTCCAGCCGCTTCCGCACCACCGCCAGCTGGTCCTCATCATCGGCCAGAAGCAACCGCAGCAGGATGTTGGCGTCGACCCCGATCATGTCTGCCCGGCGCGGTTGGCGTATTCCTCCGCCCGCGCCGCGTCGATGTCGTCGACGCCGACGGGCTTCGGCCCAGCATAAGCCGCAAGCCGCCCGGTGATCCCGTCCAGCGACAGGGTGGCCTTTTGGCCGACGAAGCTGCCATCCTCGCGCAGCGCAAAGGCGACCCTGTCGCCGGCACGAAGCCCCAGGCGCTCTCGCAGCGCGACCGGCAGAGTGATCTGGCCTTTCGATGTCATCGTTGCCTCGATTTTCATGACTTACTCCGATCAAGTTCCTTACCTTGCAAAATTGTAAGGCGAACATCGCCGAAAATCAACCCGCCCGGAACCTCTCGTCCACCTCCACCCCCAGCGCCACCGCCAGCGCGTTCGTCTGCATGGCCATCGCGATCACCGCCATGAGCTCGCCGTGCTGCGCGGCCGTCATGCCCTTGGCCCGTGCCGCCGCCGTGTGCGAGTGCACGCAGTAGGCGCAGCCGTTGGCCGTGCTGACCGCCACGTAGACCAGCTCCTTCACCAGCGGGTCGAGCGCGCCCGGTGCCATCACCGCCTGCGCCCGCTCCCATGTCGCGCGCAGCAGCCCGGGATCGTGCGCCAGCGCGCGCCAGAAGTTGTTGACGTCGTCCGTGCCCCGCTTCGCCCGGATGTCGTCGAAGACCGCGCGCGCGTCGGGCGAGGCATCCTCGTCCGACAGCAGCGGCACCGTGCCCATCAGACCACCGCCATCACCCGCGCGGGTCCCCCGGTGCCGCCCCGGTGCTTCGGTGCGCCGATGAAGATCGTGGCCCCAGCGGCCGGCACCTGGTCCAGCCCCGCGACGTTCTCGACCCCGAAGCGCCCGCCCGGCAGCCAGCTGAAATGCACCGCGAAATCGGCGCTGTTGCCGGGGTCGAGCGACAGCGTGTCGACCGCGATCGACGCCACGTCCAGCCCCGCGAGCATGTCCGTCGCGGCCTTGCTGAACCCCGGGAAGGCGAGCTTGCCGTCGGGCGTGTTGCGATAGTCCGGCGCGCCGACCTTCGGCGCCCAGCCCGAATGCATGGCCACGCAGGCCCCGGCGGGGATCGCGCCATGGGCGCTGGTGAAGGCCTCGATGTCGGCGGGCTCAACCATGGCGTTGGCGTCCTCTGCCGCCTTGGCGGTGATGTCGATCACGCAGAGCGGGGCCATCAGGTTTTCGACCGGCAGCTCGTCCACGCTGGTGCCCGCTTCGGTGAAGTGCAGCGGCGCGTCGATATGGGTGCCGGTGTGCTCGAAGATCGTCAGCTTCCACAGCTGGTAGCCCGACTCGGCGAACTTGACCGCCGGGTCGAACAGGATGCCCGGCTTGCCGTCGAAGGTCGGAAAGGCCCCGTCGTAGGCATGGGTCAGGTCCACCACCCGGCCGGTGGACTGCGCCAGCGCCGGCCGCGCCGTCATCGCGCCCGCCGCGACCACCGCCGCGGTGGTCGCCGCCGCGCCGGTGAACAGCTGCCGCCGCGACAGGGCGGACCGCTTCACGTTCTCGATCAGGCAGGCGTCGCACATGATGTCTCTCCCTTGGTGTCCGCGCAGGCTGTCACGCCGCCTGCCCCCGCGTCAATCCAGCGCACCCCCCACCAGCCCGCGAAACCCGTGCACCACCCGCGCGCCGCCGAACGGCACCAGCCGCACCTCGCGCGTCTGCCCCGGCTCGAACCGCACCGCGGTGCCGGCGGGGATGTCCAGCCGGTGCCCGCGCGCCGCCTCGCGGTCGAAGGCGAGCCCCGCGTTCGTCTCGGCGAAGTGGTAGTGGCTGCCGACCTGGATCGGCCGGTCGCCGGTGTTGGCCACCGTCAGCGTGACCTGCACCGCATCCGCATTCAGCACGATCTCCCCCGCCGCGGGGATCACCTCGCCCGGGATCACCGGCGGCCCCGGACGGGCACCGGCACGGGGTCGGCCCGCGGGGCGGCGCGCGCGTCCAGCCAGTCCAGCAACTTGCGCAGCATCTTTTGAACCTCTCTCAGCGGATCGGGTGGTGGACGGTCACGAGCTTCGTCCCGTCGGGGAAGGTCGCCTCGACCTGGACGGACGGGATCATCTCGGCGATCCCCTCCATGCATTGCGCGCGGGCGACGACATGGGCACCCGCCTCCATCAGGTCCGCCACCGACCGCCCGTCGCGCGCGCCCTCGACCACGAAGTCGGTGATCAGCGCCACCGCCTCGGGGTGGTTCAGCCGCACCCCGCGCGCCAGCCGCCCGCGCGCGACCATCGCGGCGAGGCTGACGAGCAGCTTGTCCTTTTCGCGCGGGGTCAGGTTCATCGTCCCTCACATCTGCCAGACGCGCGGCAGCGGCGCTTTGCGCAGCACCGCCAGCACCGCCGCCACCTGCCGCCGCAGCGGCAGGCCGTCGCCCGCCATCATGCGCACGATCAGCCGCCCGTCAAACCCCGACGCGGCAACGCCCAGCGCGCGCACCGGCCCCACCGCATCCTCGGCCCCCTGCGCGACCATGACGAGGCTCGCGAAGGCCCGCGCGCCGTCGATCCCCGCCGCCCCGGACCGCAAGCCCGCCGGGGTCAGCGCCAGCGGCTCCACCACCACCGGCCGCCCGGCCCGCCGGATCGTGCGCGTATCGCGGACATCGACCTGTGCGACCGTCTCGCCCATCGCCGCGCGGCCCAAGACCACCATCTCGAGCGCGAGGCACCCCGCGCCGGGCGCAAGGTCGATGTCGGTCCGCCGGTGCAGCGCGGCGTGGTCGAAGAGGATCGTCTCCTGCGGCAGCCAGTCGAGCCAGCCCCCGACGCGATGCGACACCTGCACCGTGGCCACCCCGCCCTCGGCCCGGTAGGCGCGCTCGGCGGTCTGCGTCGTCGCGGTCAGCCGCAGGCCCGGCGGCACCTCGGTCGCGTACGCCAGCCGGTCCCCCGCCGTCAGCCCCCCCGCGGTGTTCAGGAACACGACCTCCGGGTCGCCCGCCACCCGCGGCAGGATGGCCTTGGCCGACCCCCGCTGCCGCAACCGCGCGAGGCCCGCCGGACCGAAGGCGACGAGCGCCTCGCCCCGGGTGCGCTGGAGGATCGGAAGCGCGAGGTTCATCGCGTCAGTCGAGACGTCCCGCCCCCGCCCGCGCAAGCGAAACCCGCATTCCAGGCGCAAGCCGGGCGGTGCCTGCCCGAAAAAGCGTCAAGCCCGGTCCGTTGGCCGACCTGCGCCGGATCGTCTGCGCCGTCGGCCGGACCCATGTCGCCCGGCACCGACGGACGGGTCACAACGTCCCCGATGCACGATCGACCGAAACAGGCCTTCTCACACGCCCGTCACGGGCACCCCCGTCCGCAGCACCGGGCGCGGGGCCGTCAGCTCCTTCCACTGGCTCAGCGCCCGGTTCACCGCCGGCCTGGCCTCGCGGGCGACGAAACGCCCATGGCCCTCATGCGTGCGGACCTCGCCGTCGTGGATCGCGACGTGCCCGCGGGTCAGGGTAAAGCGGGGAAGACCCTTCACCCTCTGCCCCTCGAAGACGTTGTAGTCGATCTTCGACTGCTGGTGTGCCGCCCCGATCACCTTCTCCCTCTCCGGGTCCCAGACCACCAGGTCCGCATCCGCCCCCACCAGCACCGCGCCCTTCTTCGGATAGCAGTTGAGGATCTTGGCGATGTTGGTCGAGGTCACCGCGACGAACTCGTTCGGCGTCAGCCGGCCCGTGGCCACCCCATGCGTCCAGAGCATCGGCAGCCGGTCCTCCAGCCCCCCGGTGCCGTTCGGGATCTTCGTGAAGTCCTCCCTCCCGAACCGCTTCTGCTCGGTGGTGAAGCTGCAATGGTCGGTCGCCACGACCGACAGTGACCCGCTCATCAGCCCGGCCCACAGCGACGCCTGGTGGTCCTTGGACCGGAACGGCGGGCTCATCACCCGGCGCGCGGCGTGGTCCCAGTCGGGGTGCTGGTATTCGCTTTCGTCCAGCGTCAGGTGCTGGATCAGCGGCTCCCCCCATACCCGCTTGCCCGCCGCCCGCGCCCGCCGGATCGCTTCGTGCGCCTCCTCGCAGCTGACGTGCACGATGTAGAGCGGCACCCCCGCCATGTCGGCGATCATGATCGCGCGGTTCGCGGCCTCCCCCTCCACCTGCGGCGGGCGCGAATAGGCATGCGCCTCCGGCCCGCGGTTGCCTTCCGCCAGCAGCTTCGCCTGCAGCTCCGCCACCACATCGCCGTTCTCGGCATGGACCATGGCAAGCCCGCCGAGATCGCCGACCCGACGGAACGACGCGAACATCTCGTCGTCGTTCACCATCAGCGCGCCCTTGTAGGCCATGAAGTGCTTGAACGACGTGATCCCGGCCTTGACGCTGGCCTCCATCCCTTCCCAGACCTTCTCGCCCCACCAGGTCACCGCCATGTGGTAGGAGTAGTCGCAGGTCGCCCGCCCCGACTTGTTCGACCACATCTTGGCCGCATCCATCAGGTCCTGCCCCTGGCCGGGCAGGATGAAGTCGACGACCATCGTGGTCCCGCCGGACAGCGCCGCCCGGGTGCCGGACTCGAAGTCGTCGGCGGAGTAGGTGCCCATGAAGGGCATCTCGAGGTGCGTATGCGGGTCGATCCCGCCGGGCATCACGTAGCAGCCGGTCGCGTCGAGCTCGTTGCCGCCCTTCAGGCCCGGTCCGATGGCGGTGATGACGCCGTGGTCGACCTGCACATCGGCCTGGTAGGTCAGGTCGGCGGTGACGACGGTGCCGTTGCGGATGGTGGTGGTGGTCATGGGGAGCCTTCTCCACAAAGGGGGACGCGCCCCGGCGAAGGCCGGGGCCTCAACGTCGAGGCGCAGCAAAGGCGGAAAGGGCGAGGCCCCGGCCTGCGCCGGGGCGCGGTGCGCTGCCGCGGTCGTCGTGCCTAGAGGGGGATGTCCGAGCTCACATCGCGCCACTGCGGATTGACCGCCTCGATCGCGCGCACCTTCCAGTGGCGCTGCCATTCCTTCATCCGCCGCTCGCGGGTGAAGGCCGCGTTCCGGTCGGGATGCTGCTCGAACCAGACGAGCGTACGGATCCGGTAACGCGCCGTGTGGCTGCCGGGGAAGCCGCTGCGGTGCTGCTCGACCCGCTGCCGCAGGTCCGCAGCCGACCCGATGTAGATCGCGCCGTGGGGCCGCGAGGCCATGATGTAGACGAAATGGGCCACATGCCGACGATGCCGGAAAAGGGTGAACAAAGTCACAAAAGCCATCGCGTCCCGGCGAAGGCCGGGACCTCGCCCTCACCGCACGCGCAGCGATGGCGGAAAGGGTGAGGTCCCGGCCTTCGCCGGGACGCGGGGGGGTGTGGGGGAAGGTCACCCCTCCACCCCCGCCACGTCCATCACCGCGTGCAACAGCACGTCCGTCCCCGCCGCGGCCCATTCCGGCGTGATCGCCTCGGCCTCGTTGTGGCTCAGGCCCCCCTCGCAGGGGCACATGATCATCACCGTCGGCGCCACGCGGGCGATCCAGCAGGCGTCGTGGCCCGCGCCCGACACGATGTCCATGTGGCTCAACCCCAGCTTCTCCGCCGCCCCCCGCACCACCCCCACAAGCCCGGCGTCGAACGTCACCGGATCGAAATGCCCGACGTCCTCGATCGCGCAGCCGAGGCCCAGCTCCTCCGCCACCGCCCGCGCCGCCCGCTCCACCTCGCCCTTCATCGCGTCGAGCTTGCCCTGTTCGGGCGAGCGGATGTCGACCGTGAACACGACCTTCCCCGGGATCACGTTCCGCGAGTTCGGGAAGACCTTCACCTGCCCCACCGCCCCCACCGCCCCCGGCTGGTGCGCCATGGCGATCTGGTGCACCCGCTCGACCACGCGGGCCATCCCGAGACCCGCGTTCACCCGCATGTGCATCGGGGTGCTTCCGGTATGCGCGTCCTTGCCCGTCAGCGTGATCTCCAGCCACCAGAGGCCCTGGCCATGCGTCACCACGCCGATGTCCCGCCCCTCGGCCTCGAGGATCGGGCCCTGCTCGATGTGCAGCTCCAGCATCGCGTGCATCTTCCGCGCGCCGACCCGCTCGGTCCCCTCCCAGCCGATGCGCCGCAGCTCCTCGCCGAAGACGCGGCCGTCGAGGTCGCGCCGCGCCTTCGCATACTCCTCGGTATGGATCCCCGCGAAGACCCCGCTCGCCAGCATGGCCGGGGCGAAGCGCGCGCCCTCCTCGTTGGTCCAGTTCACCACCGTGATCGGGTGCCGCGTGCGCACCCCCATGTCGTTCAGCGTCCGCACCACCTCGAGCGCGCCCAGGACCCCCAGCACCCCGTCATACCGCCCGCCCGTCGGCTGGGTGTCGAGGTGGCTTCCCATGCAGACCGGCAGCGCCTGCGGGTCCGTCCCGGCGCGCGTCGCGAACATGTTGCCCATGGAGTCCACCCCCATGGTCATCCCCGCCTCCGCACACCAGCGCGCGAAGAGATGCCGCCCCTCGCCGTCCGCATCGGTCAGCGTCTGCCGGTTGCAGCCCCCCGCCACGCCGGGGCCGATCTGCGCCATGGCGTCGAGGCTGTCCCACAACCGCGCGGAATTGACCCGCAGGTTCGCCCCAGGTGCCGCCATGATCCCCCCGATTCCGGTGCTGACCGTCTGGTCAAAGACGACACCCGGCGCAGGCGGCGGTCAAGTGGAACGGGCGATCCCCGGTCCCGGGCGTTACGAAATCATCGGCAGCAGCGCGTCCAGGCTCTTCTTCGCGTCGCCGTAGAACATCCGCGTGTTCTCCTTGTAGAACAGCGGGTTCTCGATGCCCGAATAGCCCGTGCCCTGGCCGCGCTTGGACACGAACACCTGCTTGGCCTTCCAGACCTCCAGCACCGGCATCCCGGCGATGGGGGAGTTCGGGTCTTCCTGCGCGGCCGGGTTCACGATGTCGTTCGACCCGATCACGATGGCCACGTCGG
>CAZNPW010000062.1:0-15095 GCA_964575185.1 uncultured Exiguobacterium sp. | reverse complement strand
GCGGTAACATGATACCGCTGATGCAAGCTGTTGTTCCGGCTTGTTTCTTTTATGTCCGCGCCCCTTGACGCGGGGGCGGTGATCGCCGATACACCGCCATCCTGCCTTTTGGGGAACGCCGCATGAAAACCTTCACCGCGACGCCTGCGGACATCGAGAAGAAGTGGGTCCTGATCGACGCCGAGGGCGTGGTTCTGGGCCGGCTCGCCACGATCGTCGCCAATGTCCTGCGCGGCAAGAACAAGCCGACCTTCACGCCGCACATGGACATGGGCGACAACGTGATCGTCATCAATGCCGGCAAGGTCCAGATGACCGGCAACAAGCGCGCCGACAAGCGCTATTACTGGCACACCGGCCATCCCGGCGGGATCAAGTCGCGCAGCGCGCGCGAGATCCTCGAGGGCGCGCATCCCGAGCGGGTGGTCGAGAAGGCGGTGGAGCGGATGATCACCCGCAACAGCCTGGGCCGCCAGCAGATGTCGAACCTGCGCGTCTATGCCGGGGCCGCCCACCCGCACGAGGCGCAGCAGCCCGTCGTGATGGACGTGGCGGCGATGAACCCCAAGAACACGCGGAGCGCATGAGCATGGCCGAGATCAAATCGCTGGACGACCTGAAGGCCGCCGTGGGCGGGGCCGCGCCGGTGGCCGAGGCGGCGCCGGTCCGCGCGCCGGTGCGCGACAGGCAGGGCCGCAGCTATGCGACCGGCAAGCGCAAGGACGCCGTGGCGCGCGTCTGGATCCGGCCCGGCAAGGGCAAGGTGACGGTGAACGGCAAGACGATGGCGGAGTATTTCGCGCGGCCGGTGCTGCAGATGATCCTGCGCCAGCCCTTCACCATCGCCAACGTGGAAGGCCAGTTCGACGTGCTTGCGACGGTCGCGGGCGGGGGCCTGTCGGGGCAGGCCGGGGCGGTGAAGCACGGCATCTCGAAGGCGCTGCAGCTTTATGAACCGAGCCTGCGCCCGGCCCTGAAGGCGGCGGGGTTCCTGACCCGCGACAGCCGCGTGGTGGAACGCAAGAAGTACGGCAAGGCCAAGGCGCGGCGGAGCTTCCAGTTCTCCAAGCGCTGAGCGGCCGGCACCGACGGCAAGGCCCGGTCGCAGGACCGGGCCTTCGTCATTCCTGCCAGAAGGGCTTGTCACATTCGGCCGCGCGCGCGGCGGGGTCGAGGCCGATGTCGCGCAGCATGCGCGGGTCGAGCCGGGCAAGGCCCCGGCGGGTGGCGCGCAGGACCGCCCATCGCGCCAGCACGGCCCGCAGCGCAAGGTGCGGCAGGGGCAGGACGCGCTGCCCGGTGCTGGTGATCGGGGCCATGGGATGAACCTTTGTGTCGATACAAAACGCTTGATTGCGGTGGCTGATTGATACAATATCGGTCCACAAGCCGCGAGGGATTTCTTGTGACCGATACAACTTGGGTGCCCGATCTGGCACGGGTCGCGGGGCCGAAGTATCTCGCCCTGACCCGGGCGCTGCGCGAGGCGATCCGGGGTGGCCGCCTGCCCGCGCAGGCGCGGCTGCCGACGGTGCGCGATCTCGCCTGGTCGCTGAAGGTCACGCCCGGCACGGTGGCGCGGGCCTATGCGCTCGCGACGCAGGAGGGGCTTCTGTCGGCGACGGTCGGGCGCGGCACCTTCGTCGCGGCGCGCGCGCCCCGGCTGGGGCCGCAGGAGCCGCTCTATACCGACCGGGCGGGCACCGCCGACAGCGGGCCGGTGGACCTGCGCCCGCCGCTGCTGCCCGAGGTGGGGCAGGGCGCGGCCTTCGCGGCGGCGATGGCGCGGGTGGGCGCGCGGGCGGGCATCGACTGGATCGACTATCCCACGCAGTCGGGCGAGGCGCCGCTGCGCGCGGCGGTGCTGGCGTGGCTCGCCGACCGCGACCTCGGGCCGGTCGATGCCGGCGACGTGGCGCTGTCGAACGGCGGGCAGAACGCGCTGTTGTCGATCATGCTGTGCTGCCTGCGCGGCGACCGGCCGGTCGTGCTGGTGGAGGAGCCGTCCTATGCGGGCTTCCGCTATGCCGCGCGGCTGGCGCGGGCCGAGGTGGTGGGGGTGGACCTCGACGACGAGGGCGTGGTGCCTGCGGCGCTGGAGGCCGCCTGCCGCCGTCACGGGCCGCAGATCCTGTGCCTGACGCCCGAGGCGCAGAACCCCACGACGGGCCGCATGTCGCTGGCCCGCCGCGCCGCCGTCGCGCGGATCGCGCGCGACTTCGACCTGCAGGTGATCGAGGACGCGAGCTATGCGACCGCCGAGACCGACCTGCCGAGCCTGCGGGCGATGGCGCCGGAGCGGGTGTGGCACACCGGGGGCCTGTCGAAATCGGTCAGCGCGGCGCTGCGCTTCGGCTGGATCGTCTGCCCGCGCGGGATGGGCGAGGCCGCGCGGCTGACCGCGCAGCACAGCTATTTCGCGCTGTCGCGGCTGCTGGTGGAGGTCGTGGGCGACCTGATGGCCTCGGGCGAGGCGGCGCGGCTGCGCGCGCTCGCGGCGGAGGAGATGGAGGCGCGGGTCGCGCTGCTGGCGGGGCGGCTGGGGGCCTGGGGCCTGCGCTGGCGGCCGGGGCTGCCGATCACTTGGCTGCCGATGCCTGCGGGCTGGCGCGCGAGCCGCTTTGCCCGCGCGGCCGAGGCCGAGGGCGTGCTGGTGCGCGCGGCCGACGACTATGCGCTCGCCCACAACCGCGCGCCGAACGCGGTGCGGGTGGCGATCGCGGGCAACATGCCGCGCGACCGGCTGGACGGCGCGCTGGTGACGCTGGTGCGGCTGCTCGACCATCCGCCGCAGGAGGTGGCGGTCTGAGGCGCGTGGCGCGTCAGTCGTAGCGGAGCTTCGTGGCCTTGCCGCGGAAGATCCAGTAGCTGAGGATCGAGTAGGCGATGATCGTCGGCAGCACGATCAGCGTGCCGACGAGGATGATCGACAGCGATTCGTCCGCGCTCGCGGCCTCGTAGATGGTGATCGCCTCGGGCACGATGAAGGGGTAGAAGCTGTAGGCCATGCCGCCGAAGCCCATCGCGAAGAGCGCGATGGTGGCCACGAAGGGCGCCCAGGCGTAGCGGTCGCCGTCCGAGGGCAGGCGGCGCAGCTTCCACCAGATGAAGCCGATCAGCAGCGCGGAGATGATCGGCAGGGGGGCGAGATAGGCGCTCTGCGGCCAGCCGAACCATTTGTCGAAGATGCGGTTCGACACGAAGGGCGTCGCGAGCGACACCGCGCCGAGGCCGAGGATCACCCCCCAGATCCCCTCGCGCGACCACTTCACGGCCTTGCGCTGCAGCGCCCCGTCGGTCTTGGCGATGAGCCAGGTGGCCCCGATGAAGCTGTAGCCGACGGTCAGGAACACCGCCGTGAGCACGGCGAAGGCGATGTGCCACCAGGTGTAGCTGAGGCCCATGATGTACATGCCGAGCATGAAGCCCTGGCTGAGGCCGGTCATCAGCGAGCCCGCGAAGAAGGCGCCGTCCCAGGCGCGCTTGTGGGCGTAGGGGGCCTTGGCGCGGAACTCGAAGGCGACGCCGCGCAGGATCAGGCCCACGAGCATGATCGCGACGGGCAGGTAGAGCTGCGTCAGGATCGCGCCGTGGGCGATCGGGAAGGCCACGAGCAGGATGCCGATGGCGAGCACCAGCCAAGTTTCGTTGGCGTCCCAGAAGGGGCCGATCGAGGCGACCATCGTGTCGCGCTCGGCCTCGTCGGCGAAGGGGAAGAGGATGCCCACGCCGAGGTCGAAGCCGTCGAGCACGACGTAGATCAGGATCGACAGGCCGAGGAGGGCCGCGAAGACGAAGGGAAGCTCGAACCCCAGGAACATGCGCCGCTACTCCGCCGGGACGGCCATGGCCTCGCCGCCCTTCACGCGTTCGTCCTTGGGCAGCGGTTCACCCTTCGCGGCCTTGCGCGCCATGTAGGTGATGACGCCCATGTAGGCCAGCAGCAGCGCCGCGTAGACCGCGAGATAGACGATCAGCGTCGACAGCACCATCGGCGCGGGCACGTCGGCCACCGCCGCCTCGGTCGTCAGCACCCCCTGGACGAGCCAGGGCTGGCGGCCGATCTCGGTCGTGTACCAGCCGGCGAGCGTCGCGACCCAGCCCGAGAAGGTCATCCCCGACAGGACGTAGAGGTAGACCTGCGGCATGTCGGCCGCGCCGCGCCGCCGCAAGAGCCAGGCGCCGGTCCAGGCCGCGACCAGCATCAGCATCCCGACGCCGACCATGACGCGGAAGGACCAGAAGACCGGCGCGACGGGCGGGTGCAGGATCTCGCCGTTCGGGCCGACGAAGTCGTTCAGCCCGGGCAATACGCCGTCGAGCCTGCGGGTCAGGATCAGCGAGGCGCCGTTCGGGATGCCGATCTCGAAGCGGTTCGTCCGCGCCTCCTCGTCGGGCATGGCGAAGAGGACGAGGGGCACGTTGCCGCGCGTCTCCCAGTTGGCCTCGATCGCGGCGACCTTGGCGGGCTGATACGCCTTGGTGTTCAGGCCCTGCAGGTCGCCCATCACGATCTGCGCGGGCGCCAGCACCGCCGCGAGGATCAGGCCGACGCGCAGGGTCGCGCGCACGCTCTCGCTGCGGTCGCGCATGAGCAGGCGCAGCGCGCTGATGCCCGCGATCAGGAAGGCGACCGTCAGGCCCGAGGCGAGCAGCATGTGGCCGAGCCGGTAGGGCATCGAGGGGTTGAAGATGATCGCCCACCAGTCGGTCGCGTAGACGATCCCGTCGCGCAGCTCGAACCCCTGCGGGGTGTGCATCCACGAGTTGAGGACGAGGATCCAGAAGGCCGACATCGTGGTGCCGAAGGCCACCAGCGCGGTCGCCGTGGTGTGCAGCCAGCCCGGCACCTTCGACGCCCCGAAGAGCATGATCCCGAGGAACACCGCCTCGAGGAAGAAGGCCGTCATGATCTCGTAGGCCAAGAGCGGGCCCGCGACGTTGCCCACGGTTTCCATGAACCCGGGCCAGTTGGTGCCGAACTGGAAGGACATGGTGATGCCCGACACGACGCCCATGGCGAAGGAGAGGGCGAAGACCTTCACCCAGAACATGTAGGCGTCCATCCACTTGCGGTCGCCGGTGGCGTTGAAGCGAAGCTTGAAGAAGAGGAGGACCCAGCCGAGCGCGATGGTGATGGTCGGGAACAGGATGTGGAAGCTGATGTTGGCCGCGAACTGGATGCGGGACAGGAGCAGGGTATCCATCGGGGCCTCGGGCTGGCTTCGCTGCGCTGCAACATAGGGCGGGGACGTGTTCCCGCACAGGGGCGCGACGGCGCGTCGCGGGGCAAACTGTCAGGGTCGTGAAGGATTTCCTGCGAGCCGGCGGGAAGCGCGGGCCGCGGATCCCGGGCGCGGCGCCGGGCCTTGGGGGTGCCGGATCCTTGGAAGGATCCGGGCCGGTTTCTTCGAAGAAACCGGCGGCGCCCGTGCCGGAAGCGCCGTCCTGCCTCGTGCGCGGGCGTCAGGCGGGAACCGTCACCGCCGCGCAGCCGACCTCGATCCCGGCGACCTGCATCACGGCGGGGGTGTCGAGCATCACCGCGAAGAGCCTTGCCTCCGCCCGGTCGCGGACGATCAGCCGTCCGTCGGCGAGCCGTCCGGCCGGCACCATCGCCCGCGCCGTGCAAAACAGCGCCTGCGCCCGCCAGTCGCGCACGAGGACCGGGGTCGCGGCGGACAGCACCACGGTGTCGGCGGGCCGCCCGTGCCCCAGCGCCAGGGGCGCGATGCGCACGATGTCGGCCAGGCCGACCGTCACCCGCACCTCGGCCAGCCGGCGCAAGCCGCTGCGCGTGACCACGCGGTCGCCGGGGCAGAGGTATTCGACCGGCAGCGCGCCGTCCGCCGTCATCACCACCGTGCCTGCGCCGAATGCCATGCGGGTTCTCCTCTGCCGGAGCCACCATTGCCGCGAATGTGTCAACAATAGGTTCACGCGCGGCCGCCCCTGCGGCATCTCCCTTTCCTGTGGCGCGGCCGCCTGCTAAGCGGCCGCTGCGTGCGGGTGTGGCGAAACTGGCAGACGCAACGGATTTAGGTTCCGTCGCCGCAAGGCGTGGGGGTTCAAGTCCCTTCACCCGCACCACGCGGCCCCCCCCACTCGACTCTGGCGCGCAAATCGCTAGAAGCCCGGCAACGTTTGCGAAGGACAGGACATGCAGGTCACCGAGACCCTGAACGACGGCCTGAAACGGGCCTACACGATCACCGTCACCGCCGCCGAGCTGGAGGCCAAGGTGCAGGACAAGCTGCGCGAGGCGCAGCCGGACGTGGAGATCAAGGGGTTCCGCAAGGGGAAGGTGCCGCTGCCGATCCTGAAGAAGCAGTTCGGCCCGCGCCTGATGGGCGACGCGATGCAGGAGGCGATCGACGGGGCGATGAAGTCGCATTTCGACGCCACCGGCGACCGCCCCGCGCTGCAGCCCGAGGTCAAGATGCTGGGCGGCGAGCAATGGGCGGAAGGCCGGGACGTGCAGGTCGAGATGACCTACGAGGCGCTGCCGCCGATCCCGGAGGTCGACGCGGGGTCCATCGCGCTCGACCGGCTGGTGGTGAAGGCGACGGCGGCGGACGTGGATGAGGCGCTGGAGACCCTGGCGGGGCAGGCGAAGTCCTATGCCGACCGCGAGGCGGGGGCGCAGGCGGCCGACGGCGATCAGGTGGTGATCGACTTCAAGGGCATGGTCGGCGGCGAGCCCTTCGAGGGCGGCACGGCGGAGGATTATCCGCTGGTGCTGGGCTCGAAGAGCTTCATCCCCGGCTTCGAGGAGCAATTGGTCGGCGCGACGGCGGGGGACGCGAAGGAGGTCGCCGTGACCTTCCCCGAGGCCTACGGGGCCAAGCACCTGGCGGGCAGGGACGCGGTGTTCCACGTCACCGTCAAGGCGGTGAAGGGGCCCGTCGCGGCCGCGGTCGATGACGAGCTGGCGAAGAAGTACGGCGCGGAGGACCTCGCGGGGCTGCGGACCCAGATCGAGGGGCGGCTGGAGTCCGAATACCAGGGTGCCGCGCGGGCGGTGCTGAAGCGGGCGCTGCTCGACAGGCTCGACGCGATGGTCGACTTCGACCTGCCGCCGCGGCTGGTCGAGGCGGAGGCGGGCCAGATCGCGCACCAGCTCTACCACGAGGAGCATCCCGACGAGCACGGCCACAACCACGGCGCGATCGCGCCCACCGCGGAGCACGAGGCGCTGGCGGTGCGGCGGGTGCGGCTGGGCCTGCTGCTCGCCGAGATCGGGCGCAAGGCCGAGGTCAAGGTCAGCGACGCCGAGATGACGCAGGCGGTGATCCAGGCGGCGCGGCAGTATCCGGGGCAGGAGCGGCAGTTCTTCGAGTTCGTGCAGAAGAACCCCGCGATGCAGCAGCAGCTGCGCGCGCCCCTGTTCGAGGACAAGGTGGTGGATCACATCCTGGGGCTGGCGCAGGTCACCGAGAAGACCGTGGGCAAGGACGACCTGCAGGCGGCGGTGGCGAAGCTCGACGAGCTGTGACGCGGGCGGGGCGAGCCGGAGGCCCGCCCCGGCCATCGCCGCCGCCTGCGCGGACTGCGGCTGCCCGCGATGGTGCGGGCGCGGGCGTTGTCGGCTGCGTGCAGCGCGGTGGCCGTGGCGAGCGTGCCCCGCAGGTAGCTGGCGGCACACCGGGAGGGTGGGCGCGCGGTCTTCAGGGCCGAAGCGTCAGGCTGTGCAGGGTGACGACGGCCAGACCCTGGACCCCGTTCCGCGCATCGGTGCTGCCACGGCGCGCGCCACACGGGGACAGGGGGTCGGACGCCGCCACGTTCGAGCGTTTTCGCCGCCCGAGCCAATGGTCTTGCATTGCACACGCCTGCGAGGGCAGTATTGCGTTTCCGGCAGTCGCGATCGATGTGGATGCGTCAACGTTTCCGGTTGGCATGAGCAAAAGCCTTTTCCTGCATGTCACCGAGCGTTCGATCGCCGATCGCATCCGGGCGGCCGAAGTCTCGGTGTGCTACGCGGCACCCGGCATCCAACTGGAACCGGCGGATGCGATAGCGGGTTTTGCCGGAAGGCACGGTGCTGCGTCGGCGACCGTATGCCTCGACTTCGACGAGCGGGTTCTGCGCATGGGATATGGGTCCGTTGAAGCCGTCGATGTCCTGCGCAAGGCGGACGTTGTCGTCCAGTCCGTAGCCGGATTGCGCATGGGCCTGCTGATCGTCGATGGAGAGGGCTTCACCTTTACGCCGACCGCGCTGTTTCTTGAAGCCGAGCACCGTGGCTCGCCTGCGCCGAATGCGATGTACCTGTCGCGGGAACAGGCGACGGAGGCGATGGCCCGGCTGTCACCGGTCGCCCGCGACATCGCTGTCGCCATGGCGCCGACGGAGGCGGACCGCAAGCGCATCCGCGACACCGCGGTGGAGATCGCGGCAAGCGCGGTCGAGCGCCACGATCTCGATGCCGTCAAGCGGCGTCTTCAGGCGACACCGCCGGTCAGGTTCGACGTTGCCCGGCAGGTGCGGGTCTACAGCGCCTATCTGCAGTACGTCGAGATCGAGTTGACAGGCGCCGCGGTCCAGCGGCGTCGGATCACGATACCGGAAAGCCTGCAGAATCTTGCGGGCGCGGGCCTCGAAGGCAGGCTGAAGACCACGTTCGACCTGATCGCCAAAGGCAGTGACCTGTCGTCGAAGGCGATCGACGATACGTTGAGGACGATCCGCAAGGACTTCCTGCGGTCGGTCGGCAAGGGTCCGCACGTCATCCTGAAAGCTGCGCGGGCCAAACTGGACGAGGCGCTGGAGGCGTTGCGCGGCAGGCTGGCCGAACATCAGGAAAAGGTCGTGAAAGGGCTGCAGACGGCGCTCGACACATCGCGCGATGCGCTTGTCGCCGAGTATCTGCCCCGCGTTCAGGCCGCCCCGCCCCGCGCGCTGGCCGCGAGCGTGTCAGCCGTGACCGCCGACAATGCACGGGCGTGGATCGCGCGCGAGCTGGAGAAGTGTTTCCCCCGGGCCGACACGCTCGTCAGCCGCATGACGCTGGACGTCCGCACCATGGATGTGACCTTTGAAACCCTGAACGGCCCGGATTTCCTCGCCAAGGTCAGGAAGGCCTACCCGGACGAGAACTGGGACAAGGCGCACGCGGAATATCGCGCCGCCGGTGCGGCAACGCCCGTGGCGTGAAGGGTCCGGATGACGTGGCTGGGGCGCTAGGATTCGAACCTAGGTATGGCGGTACCAAAAACCGCTGCCTTACCGCTTGGCGACGCCCCAACTGGCGGGGTGTCTAGCGGCTGGCCCGGCGGGCTGCAAGGGGGCCTTTGCAGTTTGTCGGCGGGCCGGATAGGGCGTCGGAATGGACGTCGACGTGTGCATTCTGGGGGCCGGGGCGGCGGGGCTGTTCTGCGGGATCGAGGCGGCGCGGCGGGGGCGGCGGGTGGTCGTGATCGACCATGCGGCGCGGGCGGGGGAGAAGATCCGCATCTCGGGCGGGGGGCGGTGCAACTTCACCAACCTGAACATCGCGCCCGAGACCATCACGGGGCGGTTCCTGTCGCAAAACCCGCGCTTCGCGCTGTCGGCGCTGCGGCGGTTCACGGCACGGGATTTCGTCGCGCGGATGGACGACTGGGGCATCGCCTGGCACGAAAGGGCGCTGGGGCAGCTGTTCTGCGAGGGGCCTGCGACGCAGGTGGTGGCGGCGCTGACCGGGGACCTGTCGCGCGCCGGGGGAATGTTGTGGACGGGCTGCGCGGTCGGCGAGGTGACGCGCGAGGGCGCGGGCTTCACGGTCGGCACCGCGCGGGGGCCGGTGCGCTGTGCGAAGCTGGTGGTCGCGACGGGGGGCAAGTCGATCCCGAAGATGGGGGCGACCGGCTTCGGGCTGAAGCTCGCCGCGCAGTTCGGCCTGCCGCTGGTCGAGACGCGGCCGGCGCTCGTGCCGCTGACGCTGGCCGCGCAGGAGCTGGCGCGGTGGACGCCGCTCGCCGGGCTGTCGCTCGCCGCGACGGCGCGGAACACGCGGGCGGCCTTTGCCGAGGGGATGCTGTTCACCCACCGCGGGCTGTCGGGGCCGGCGATCCTGCAGCTGTCGTCCTATTGGCGGGAAGGGGAGGCGATCGCGCTGGACCTGTCGCCGGGCGTGCCCGCCGAGGCGGCGCTGCGCGCGGCGCGCGGTGCGATGCCGAAGGCGCAGGTGGCGACGGCGCTCGCGCGGCTGATGCCGGAGCGGCTGGCCGGGGTGGTGGCAGGGCTGTCGGGCCTGGCGGGGCCGGTGGGCGCGCAGGGCAACGCCGCGCTGGCGGCGCTGGCGCGGCTGGTCCATGCGCTGCCCCTGACGCCCGTGGGGTCGGAGGGCTACCGCACCGCCGAGGTCATGCTCGGCGGCGTCGACACCGCCGTGCTCGATGCCCGGACGCTGGAGGCAAAGGCGGTGCCGGGGCTGCACGTCATCGGCGAGGTCGTGGACGTGACCGGCTGGCTCGGCGGCTACAACTTCCAGTGGGCCTGGTCGTCGGGCTGGGCCGCCGGGCAGGCGGTGTGACCCTACCAGCGGTGGTGGACGTGCGGGGCGATCAGCCGGTCGTAGATCGCGCGCGCCTCGGCCATCGTGGCGTCGGGCAGCGGCGCGAGCGCCTCCGCCGCGCCGTTTGCGCGGGCCTGGTCGGCCGACTTCGCCCCGGGGATCGCCACGGTCACGGCGGGGTCCATCAGGATCCAGCGCAGGGCGAACTGGGCCATCGTGGCCCCCTGCGGCACCAGCGGACGCAGCTCCTCCACCGCCTGCAGGGCCACGTCGTAGGGCACGCCCGAGAACGTCTCGCCCATGTCGAAGGCCTCGCCGTTGCGGTTGAAGCTGCGGTGGTCGTCGGCGGCGAAGGCGGTGTCGGGGCGGAGCTTGCCGGTCAGGAGGCCGCTCGCCAGCGGCACGCGGGCGATGATGCTGACGCCCAGCCGTTCGGCCGCGCGGAAGAATCGTTCGGCGGGGCGCGGGCGGAAGAGGTTGTAGATCACCTGCACCGATTCCACGCCGGGCCGGGCGAGCGCCGCCATGCCCTCGGCCACCGTCTCCACGCTGACGCCGTAGCGGGCGATGATGCCCCTGGCCTTCATCGTGTCCAGCGCGTCGAAGACGGCGGGGTCGTGGTAGACGGCGGAAGGCGGGCAGTGGAGCTGGACGAGGTCGAGCGTGTCCATCTTCAGCAGGGAGCGCGAGCGGTCGATGAAGGCGGCGAGGTCGCGGTAGCCCTCGGCCGCGTGCGGCGACAGGCGGCGGCCGGCCTTGGTCGCGACGAAGGGCCGCGGACCGCTGCGGTCGGCCAGCACCTCGGCGATCAGGCGTTCGGAGCGGCCGTCGCCGTAGACATCGGCCGTGTCGATGAAGCTCTGGCCCTGGTCGAGCGCGGCGTGCAGCGCGTCCTTCGCGGCGGTCTCGGTCACCTCGCCCCAGGTGCCGCCGATGGCCCAGGCGCCGAAGCCGATGGCGCTGACGGGGGTGCGCGAGGCGCCGAAGGGGCGGGTGGACAGCATGGGTCGGTCTCCTGTTCGGCCGCCACAGATAGCATGGGGTTCCGCGCGCGCCAGCCATGGGATACCGATGCGCCATGCTGTGCATGGGCCATGACCTGACGGTGGAAAGGGGCGGGGTGCCGGTGCTGGCGGGGCTGTCCTTCGCCGTGGACCGCGGGCGGGCGCTGGTGATCCGGGGGCCGAACGGGCTGGGCAAGACGACGCTGCTGCGCACCATCGCCGGGTTGCAGCGGCCCGCGGCCGGGCGGCTGGTCGTCGCCGAGGAGGCGGTGGCCTGGGGCGGGCACCAGAACGGGATGAAGGGCGCGCTGACCGTGGCCGAGAACCTGGGCTTCTGGGCGCGGGTCTGCGGCACCGACCGCGCCGAGGCGGCGATGGCCCGGATGGACCTGGCGCGGCTCGCGGGCCGGCCGGCGGCGGAGCTGTCGGCGGGGCAGGGGCGCAGGCTCGCGCTGGCGCGGATGCTGGTGACGGGGCGGCCGCTGTGGCTGCTGGACGAGCCGACCGTGTCGCTCGACGCCGCGTCGGTGGCGCTGTGGGCGGGGATCGTGGCCGAGCATCTGGCGGGCGGCGGGGCGGCGGTGATCGCCACGCACCTCGACCTGGGGCTCGAGGGTGCGGCGGTGCTGGACCTGACGCCCTTCAAGGCCCGGGCCCCGGCATGAGGGCGATCCTGGCCCGCGACCTGCGGCTCGCCGTGCGCGCAGGGGGCGGCTTCGGCCTCGCGCTCGCGTTCTTCCTGATCGTGGTCGTGCTGGTGCCGCTGGGTGTCGGGCCGGACACCGACCTCTTGCGGTCGGTCGCGCCGGGTATCCTGTGGGTGGGCGCGGCGCTCGCCTGCCTGCTGACGCTCGACCGGATCTTCGCGACCGACTGGGAGGACGGGTCGCTCGACGCGCTCGCCTGCGCGCCGGTGCCGCTGGAGGGCGCGGTGGCGGCGAAGGCGCTGGCGCACTGGCTGACGACGGGCCTGCCGCTCGCCGCGCTGTCGCCGGTGCTGGGCGTGCTGATGAACCTGCCGCCCGATGCCTACGGCTGGCTGGTCGGCACGCTGCTGCTCGGCACCCCGGCGTTGAGCGTCATCGGCGCCTTCGGCGCGGCGCTGACGGTGGGGCTGCGGCGGGGCGGGCTTCTGCTGTCGCTGCTGGTGCTGCCGCTGTATGTGCCGACGCTGGTCTTCGGTGCCGATGCGGTGCGCCGCGCCGCGGTGCGCCTGCCGGTCGAGACGCCCGTCCTGATGCTGGCGGGCGTGACCGCGGGATCGGTCGCGCTGTTGCCCTTCGCCGCCGCGGCGGCGCTGCGGATCAACCTGCGCTGACCGCGCCCGCGGTGCCCCTCCCGTCCCGCCCCTGCCGGCCGGGGGGAGGGAGGCGCGAGCCGCCGGGCCGGGACCTCGTCCTAGAACGGGATCTCGTCGTCGAGGTCCGACCGCCGCCCGCCGCCGCCTGTGGGGGCGCGCGAGCCGCCGCCGTAGCCGCCCTGCGCCCCGCGGTCGTGCTCGACCTCGCGCCCGCCGCCGCCGCCGCCGCCGCCGTCACGGCCGTCGAGCAGCGTCAGTTCGCTGCCGATCTGCCGCAGCACCACCTCGGTCGTGTAGCGGTCCTGGCCCGACTGGTCCTGCCACTTGCGCGTCTCGAGCTTGCCCTCGAGATAGACCTTCGAGCCCTTCTTCAGGTACTGCTCCGCGATGCGGCCGAGATTTTCGTTAAAGATCGCGACGCTGTGCCACTGCGTCGCATCCTTGCGCTCGCCCGAGTTCTTGTCGCGCCAGCTCTCGGTCGTGGCGATCCGCAGGTTCACCACCTTGCCGCCGTTCTGGAACGTGCGCACCTCGGGGTCGGCCCCGAGGTTGCCGATCAGGATCACCTTGTTGACGCTTCCCGCCATGTCGCCCCTCTTGTGCTGCCGCAGGACCGCTCGCGCGGGCCTTCGGTCAACAAAGCCCCAAAACGCGCGCCGCCGCAACCGATCGCGCTGCCCACTGGATCGGCGATGGACTTTGCGTATACTCGCGCGCGGCAGGGACAGGCAGGGCGGCGGCGATGCGGCGCAGGACGGTTTCGGTGTGGTTCGCGGCCTCGCTGGTGTTCGGGCCGGGTGCCCCCGCGCTGGCCGAGGGGCCGAGCCTCTCGGGGTCGTCCAAGAGCCGCAGCTCGCTCTTCGCCGCGCAGGCGGCGCTGCTGGACGGGCGGCTGGCGCGGCAGTACGAGGGGTCGGCCCGCCTGCGGCCCGACTTCGGGGCCGCGGCGGAGGACGAGGTGCCGACCTTCCGCGGCAGCTATCGCGGCGAATATCTGGATGTCGCCCGTGCCGCCGCCCTGCGCCACGGCGTGCCCGAGGATCTGTACCTGCGGCTGGTGGAGCAGGAATCCGGCTGGAACCCCGGCGCGGTCTCGATCAAGGGGGCGACGGGGCTGGCGCAGCTCATGCCGGGGACGGCGGCGAAGCTCGGCGTCGACATCAACGACCCGGAGGAGAACCTGGAAGGCGGGGCGCGCTACCTGCGCATGATGTACGACCGCTTCGGGTCGTGGCGGCTGGCGCTCGCGGCCTACAACGCCGGCCCGGGGGTGGTGGAAACCTACGGCGGCATCCCGCCCTTCGACGAGACGCAGGCCTACGTGATCGCGATCCTCGGCTAGGCCCGGCCCCCGGATCCTTGGAAGGATCCGGTCCGATGTCTTTCAAGACATCGGGGCGCGGCGCTATTCGGCCGCGACGCGGATCACCGGCTCCATCCGCGCCAGCGCTGCGTCGGGCAGGTGGCACTTGATCTGGTGCCCGCCCCCGAGGTCGCGCACCGGCGGCACCTCGCGGTCGCAGAGGCCGTCCGCGACCTGGACCTTCCAGCGGCAGCGGGTCTGGAAGGGGCAGCCGGGGGGCGGGTTGACGGCGGAGGGGATGTCGCCCTCGAGCACGATGCGCTTGCGCTCGACCCTCGGGTCGGCGATCGGCACGGCGGAGAGGAGCGCCTCGGTATAGGGGTGGTAGGGGGGGGCGAAGACCTGGTCGGTGGTGCCGGTTTCGACCACATGGCCGAGATACATCACCAGCACCCGGTCGCTGAGGTAGCGCACGATCGACAGGTCGTGGCTGATGAACAGGAGCGTCGTGCGGTTCCGGCGCTGGATGTCCATCAGGAGGTCGGTCACCGCCGCCTGGACGCTGACGTCGAGCGCCGAGACGGGCTCGTCGGCGACCACCACCTTGGCTCCGCCCGCGAAGGCGCGCGCGATGCCGACGCGCTGCTTCTGCCCGCCCGAGAGCTGCCGCGGCATCCGGTCGGCGAAGGCGCGGGGGAGCTTCACGAGGTCGAGGAGTTCCAGCATCCGGGCCTGGCGGTCCGCGTCCGACGCCCCCTGCCCGAAGACTTCCAGCGCCCGGATGATCTGGCGGCCAACGGTCATGCTGGGGTTCAGCGTGTCGAAGGGGTTCTGGAACACCATCTGCACCGATGACACGGTGTCGGTGTTGCGTTTCTCGATCGGGGTGGACTGGATGTCCTGGTCGAACAGCATGATCTGGCCGGAGGTCGCGGTTTCCAGCCCCATCAGCACCTTGGCGAAGGTCGACTTGCCGCAGCCCGATTCGCC
>CAZNPW010000061.1:0-15263 GCA_964575185.1 uncultured Exiguobacterium sp. | reverse complement strand
GAGTTCCAGCACTGGATGGGCGTGGCCGACCTGATGCGCGCCGAGGCGCGCGAGCGGATCGCGGCGCATTTCGAGGTCTTCGCCAAGTGGATGCGCGACAAGCAGGGGGTGAACCCCGAGCTCGTGATCCGCGAGGGCGCGCCGGTGGCCGAGATCCTGGCGCAGATCCGCGAGGATGCGGGGATCGGGGTGCTTGTGCTGGGCGCCGGGACCGAGAAGTCGGGGCCGGGGCCGCTGGTGACGGCGATGTCGCGCGCCTCGGGCACGCTGCCGGTGCCGATCACGATCGTGCCGGGCGAGCTGTCGAAGGAGCGGCTGGAGGAGATCACCTGAAGGTCGACGCCCGCGGCGCGGCCGCGCGGGGGGCTCTGCCCCGTCGCCGGCTGGTTCTCGAACCAGTGGCGCACCAGCCGTCGACCTCCCCGGAGTATTTGTGCCGGAATGAGGGCAGGGGGGCGGGGGAGACGGTCAGGGGGCGGCGGCGCGGACCTCGGGCGGGACGTCGGTGAAGCGGGCGAAGTTTTCACGGAACATGGCGACGAGGCGCGCGGCGGCGGCGTCGCAGGCGGCGGGGTCGGCCCAGGTTGCGCGCGGGTCGAGGAGGTGCGCGTCGACGCCCGGGACGGCGGTCGGCACGTCGAAGCCGAAGTGCGGGTCGCGGCGGAAGGAGGCGCGGGCGAGCGTGCCGTCGAGCGCGGCCTTGAGGAGCGCGCGGGTGGCGGCGATGGGCATCCGGCGGCCGGTGCCGTGGGGGCCGCCCGTCCAGCCGGTGTTGACGAGCCAGCAGGCCGCGCCGTGGCGCGCGATGCGCTGGGCCAGGAGCGCTGCGTAGACCTCGGGCCGGCGTGGCATGAAGGGCGCGCCGAAGCAGGCGGAGAAGGTCGGCTGCGGTTCGGTGACGCCGCGTTCGGTGCCCGCGACCTTGGCGGTGAAGCCCTGCAGGAAGTGGTAGACGGCCTGCGCGGGCGTGAGGCGCGCGAGGGGCGGCAGCACGCCGAAGGCGTCGCAGGTCAGCATCACGACGTGGCGCGGGTGGCCCGCCCGCCCGGTGGGCGAGGCGTTGGGGATCGCCTCCAGCGGGTAGGCGCAGCGGGTGTTGGCGGTCAGGCGGTCGTCCGCGAAGTCGAGCGCCAGGGTCACGGGGTCGTGGCCCATGTTTTCCACGATGGTGCCGAAGCGGCGGGTGGCGGCGTGGATCGCGGGCTCGGCCTCGGGCGACAGGTGCAGCGTCTTGGCGTAGCAGCCGCCTTCCATGTTGAAGAGGCCGTCGTCGGACCAGCCGTGTTCGTCGTCGCCGACGAGCGTGCGGTCGGGCGCGGCGGAGAGGGTCGTCTTGCCGGTGCCCGAGAGGCCGAAGAAGATCGCCGCGTCGTCGGGATCGCCCGGCGCGTGGTTGGCCGCACAGTGCATCGGCATCACGCCGCGGTCGGGCAGGATGTGGTTCATGACGGTGAAGACGGCCTTCTTCGTCTCGCCCGCGTAGGCGGTGCCGCCGATCAGCACCAGGCGGTCGTCGAAGCCGATGGCGATGACCGTGCCGCTGCGGCAGCCGTGGCGGGCGGGGTCGGCGCGGAAGGAGGGGGCGTTCAGGATCGTCCAGTCGGGGGCCGCGCCGGTGCCCGGCCGCAGCAGGTGGCGGATAAAGAGCGCGTGCCAGGCAAGCTCGGTCGTGACGCGGACGTGCAGGCGGTGGGCGGGGTCGGCCCCGGCGGTCAGGTCCTGCGTCACCGCGGCGCGGGCGGCGATGTGGGCCGTCATGTCCGCACGCAGCCGCGCGAAGGCCTCGGGCGTCATCGCGGCGTTGGTGTCCCAGGCCACGGTGGTCTCGGTCAGGGGGCTGCGGACGATGAACCTGTCGGCGGGCGAGCGGCCGGTGTGCGCCCCGGTGGTGACGAGCAGCGCGCCGCCCTGGCCGAGAAGGCCCTCGCCCCGCGCGACGGCGGCGGTCATGAGCGCGGGGACGGAGGGGTCGGCGAGAGCGGCGGCGGCCGGCGTGACGGAAGAAATCATCATGGGCCCGCTCCGAGGCTGTTAGAAGGCGGATCGGGTGCACCATACCACCATGTATTTCCTTGGGAAAAGCTGCATCTGCGGCTGTTAGCGCCACCAGGGGGATGTTTGCGCCACCATTGCGGGGCCGCGCGAGCGACTGTCGCAAATTAGTCATTCCTTTGGAAATTCCTGCGGGAATGGGCGCAGGGGCCGCCCGTGATTCGCAGTTCGCTGTTGAATTGTGGCGGCAAAGGCAACAGTATCGCGGAAAACATAAAAGAGCAGGATCAGGCCCAATGTCACGGATCGCCCTTGTGGACGACGACAGGAACATTCTGACCTCGGTGTCGATGACGCTCGAGGCCGAGGGGTTCGAGGTCGAGACGTACAACGACGGCCAGACCGCGCTCGACGCGTTCAACCGGCGGCTGCCCGACATGGCGGTGCTCGACATCAAGATGCCGCGGATGGACGGCATGGACCTGCTGCAGCGGCTGCGGCAGAAGACCACGATGCCGATCATCTTCCTGACCTCGAAGGACGACGAGATCGACGAGGTGCTGGGCCTGCGGATGGGCGCGGACGACTACGTCAAGAAGCCCTTCAGCCAGCGGCTGCTGGTGGAGCGGATCCGCGCGCTCCTGCGGCGGCAGGATGCGGTCGTGTCGGGCGAGACGGCGATGGCCGAGGAAAACCGGCTGATGGAGCGCGGGTCGCTGGTGATGGACCCCTTGCGCCATTCGGTGACGTGGAAGGGCCTCGAGGTCAGCCTGACGGTGACCGAGTTCCTGCTCCTGCAGGCGCTGGCGCAGCGGCCGGGCTTCGTGAAGAGCCGCGACCAGCTGATGGACGTGGCCTATGACGACCAGGTCTACGTCGACGACCGCACCATCGACAGCCACATCAAGCGGCTGCGCAAGAAGATGCGCGCGGTCGACGACGATTTCTCGGCGATCGAGACGCTCTACGGTATCGGCTACCGCTACAACGAGGAATGACGGCCCTGCCGCGCCTCGGCGGATCCGACCCCGGCCGCGACGTGCTCTTGGGCGAGGACTGGATCACGGGCGACGCGGCGCAGCGCGCGCGGCCGCGGCTGTTCGGGCTGCGGCAGTCGCCCTTGGCGCGGAAGATCATCCTGTTCAACCTCCTGGCGCTGGTGATCCTGGTGACGGGGGTGCTGTTCCTGAACCCGTTCCGCGACGGGGTGGTGGTGCAGCGCGAGCAGGGGCTGGTGACGCAGGCCGACCTGTCGGCCCGGGTGCTGGCGGCGGGGCTGCCCGACGCCGCGGCGCTGGCCGCGCGGGTGGCGCAGGTGATGCCGGAGATGCCGGTCGGCCCCGGCATCACCGCCGTGGTCGTGGGCGCGGACGGCACCCGGCTCGCGGGCGTGACGGGGCCTGCGGATGCGGGTGCGGCGGTGCCGCAGTCGACCGTCATCACCGACTTCCTGAACGCGGTGTGGAACGGCGTGTCGTCGGTCGTGGCGGTGGGCGGCCGCGGTGCGCCGGCGCCCGAGAGGCCGGTGACCGACGGGCTGATCGCGCAGGCGCTGGCGGGGCAGACGGTTTCGGCCACCTCGCGCGGGCCGGCGGGCGGGACGGTGTTCGCCGTGGCCGCGCCGATCGTGCAGGGCGGTCGGGTCATCGGCGCGGTCGCGCTGACCTCGCCCGAGGGCGAGATCGACACGCTGGTGCGGCACGAACGCGAGCAGGTGCTGCAGATGTTCATCATCGCGCTGCTGGTGTCGATCGGGCTGAGCCTGGTGCTGGCCTCGACCATCGCGAACCCGCTGTCCGACCTCGCCGCCGCGGCGGAGCTCGGCCGAGACCGCGATGCGCGGAAGATGGCGCCGGGCCGGGTGCGGATCCCGGACCTGACCGCGCGGCCCGACGAGATCGGGCGGCTGTCGATCGCGATGCGCGGCATGGTGGCGGCGCTCTATGACCGGATCGAGGCGAACGAGCAGTTCGCGGCGGATGTGGCGCACGAGATCAAGAACCCGCTGGCCAGCTTGCGCAGCGCGGTGGGCACGCTGCGCGTGGCCAGGCGCGACGACCAGCGCGAGCGGCTTCTGGAGGTGATCGAGCACGACGTGCGCCGGCTCGACCGGCTGGTCAGCGACATCTCGAACGCGAGCCGGCTCGACAGCGAGCTGGTGAAGGAGGAGGAGGAGCCTTTCGATCTGACCCGCACGGTGCGCAACCTGGCCGAATACCTCGGCGGTCAGGCCGCCGCGAAGGGGGTGGAGTTCATCACCGACCTGCCCGCCGACCCGGTGGTCGTCCGGGGCCTCGAGGGGCGGCTGGCGCAGGTCTTCGTGAACCTCATCACCAACGCGATCTCGTTCTGCGAGGACGGCGACGCGGTCCGCGTCTGGGTCCGCTGCCGCGACGGCCGCGTGCTGGTGGTGGTCGAGGACACCGGCCCGGGCATCCCCGAAGAGGCGTTGCAGAAGGTGTTCAAGCGCTTCTACTCGCAGCGGCCGAACAGCGATTTCGGCAACCATTCGGGCCTCGGCCTCGCGATCTCGAAGCAGATCGTGGAGGCGCACGGCGGGGTGATCTGGGCCGAGAACATCCGCCCCACGGCCGCCGACCCGCTGTCGGACCCGCTCGGCGCGCGCTTCGTGGTGGGCCTGCCGGTGTGAGGGCGCGGGGCGCGGCGGGACGTCCGGTGTCGGGGCGGGGTGCGCAGGTCGCCTGCCGGTGGCGGGGCGCGGGGCGGGGCGGGCATCGCGGTCTAGGCGCGCGGTGTGGCGTGGCGGACGTGGCCTCGGCGCGTGCGGCGGGGGCGGGCATCGCGGACGTGGCCTCGGCGCGCGCGGCGGGGCGGGGTTTGACGGGGCGGCGCGGCTCGGCTGCCGGTGCGGGGCAGGCATCGTGGTCTGTGCGCGCGGTGTGGCGTGGCGGACGTGGCCTCGGCGCGCGTGGCGGGGCGGGCATCGCGGACGTGGCCTCGGCGCGCGTGGCGGGGCGGGGTTTGACGGGGCGGCGCGGCCCGGCTGCCGGTGCGGGGTGCGGGGTGCGGGCGTCGCGGTCTCGGCGCGCGGTGTGGCGTGGCGGACGTGGCCTCGGCGCGCGTGGCGGCTGCCGCCCGTTCACGCGGTGCAACAGGATGCCGCCCGCGCGCCGCATGCGGGCGGCTGCCTGCGCGCCGCATGCGGGCGGCTGCCTGCGGCTGCGGGCCACGGCGGCGCAGGGATCGCGCTGCGCCTCCGCGTGCGGCTGCAAGGGCGTGGCAGGGCCTGTGGCCTTCGCCGGAGGTGCGGGGTGGCAGGGGAGCGGGCGCGATGGGGAGTGATGTCGACATCGGACTGCCTGCCGCGGGTCTGACGGCGACGTGCCAGGGCGGCGCCGTGGCCTTCGGCGACGCGGCGGTGCTGATCCGCGGGCCTGCGGGGGCGGGGAAATCGACGCTCGCGCTGCAGCTCGTCGGCCTCGGCGCGGCGCTGGTCGCGGATGACCTCGTGGCCCTGGCGCGCGCGGGCGACGGGGTGACCGCGCGCTGCCCGAACCCGGCGCTCGCGGGCGCGATCGAGGCCCGGGGCCTGGGCCTCGTGCGCGCGCCGCACCGCGCGGAGGCGCGCGTCGCGCTGGTCGCGCTGGTGCAGGCCGCAGCACCGCCCCGCCTGCCCGAGGCCGAGACGGTGCGGCTTCTCGGCTGCGTGATCCCGCTTGTGCGGGTCGCGCGCGACCCCCATGTTCCGGTGGCGCTGATGCTGCTTTTGCAGCCAGGCCGCCCCGCCTGACCTCGCGTCCCCGTCCGCCCCCGCGCCATGCCCGCAGCCACGCCCCCGCCCCCCTCGCCGCGCCTGGTCATGGTGACCGGGCCGTCGGGGGCCGGGCGGACCACGGCGATCCGCGCCTTCGAGGACCTGGGGTGGGAGACGATCGACAACCTGCCCTTGCGGCTGGTGCCGACGCTGATCGACGCGCCCGGGGGCGGGCGGCCCGTCGCGCTGGGGCTCGACGCGCGCAACCGCGACTTTGCGGCGACCGCGCTGATCGAGCTGATCGACACGCTGACCCGCGACCCGCGCGTGACGGCAGAGGTGCTCTACCTCGACTGCGCGCCCGAGGCGCTGATCCGGCGCTATTCCGAGACGCGCCGCCGCCACCCGCTCGCCCCGCACGAAAGCCCGGCGGAGGGGATCGCGCGCGAGAACAGCCTGCTGGCCCCGGTGCGGGCGCGGGCCGACCACCTGATCGACACCACCGATCTGTCGGTGCACGACCTTGCGGCCGAGGTGCGGCGGTGGTTCGCGCCGGCCGAGGGCACGGGGCTGGCGGTGGGCCTGCAGAGCTTCAGCTATCGCCGCGGGCTGCCGCGGGGGGCGGACATCGTGCTCGACTGCCGGTTCCTCGCGAACCCGCACTGGGTGGCGGCCCTGCGGGCGCTGGACGGGCGCGACCCGGCGGTGCGGGCGCATATCGCGGCCGACGCGCGCTTCGCGCCGTTCTTCGCGCGGGTGCGCGACCTGGTGGCGCTGCTTCTGCCCGCCAACCTCGACGAGGGCAAGGCGCATCTCACCATTGCCTTCGGCTGCACCGGGGGCCAGCACCGGTCGGTCGCGCTGGTGGAAATGCTGGGCGATGCCCTTGCGGAGAGCGGCTGGGCGGTGTCAAAACGCCATCTCGAGCTCGAGCGCACGGCCCCCGCCGCCGCGACCGAGGCAGCCAGGGTCAGGTCCGCGTGATCGGTATCGTCATCGTCGCCCACGGGGGTCTCGCGCGCGAGTATCTTCTGGCGGTGGAGCATGTGGTGGGCCCGCAGCAGGGCGTGCGCGCGATCACGATCGAGGACGAGCACGACCGCCGCGCCAAGCAGGCCGAGATCTGCGCCGCCGCCGACGGGGTGGACGACGGGTCGGGGGTGGTGATCGTGACCGACATGTTCGGCGGCAGCCCGTCGAACCTGTCCTTGATGGCCTGCATGGGGACCGACCGGCGCATCCTCTATGGCGCGAACCTGCCGATGCTCGTCAAGCTCGCCAAGTCGCGCGACCTGACGGTGCCCGAGGCGGTGGCGGCGGCGCTGGACGCGGGGCGCAAGTACATCAACAGCCTGGACGTGGGGGCGCGGCCGTGATCCGCGAGCTGGTGATCGTGAACGAGAAGGGCCTGCACGCCCGCGCCAGCGCCCGCTTCGTCGAGGTGGTGGAGGCGCATGACGCGAGCGCTGCCGTGCTGCGCGACGGGATGCGCGTGGCGGGCGATTCGATCATGGGCCTTCTGATGCTGGGGGCCGCGCGGGGCAGCACCATCGTGGTCGAGACCGAGGGGCCGCAGGCGGCGCAACTGGCCGACGCGCTGGCCGCGCTGGTTGCAGAGAGGTTCGGAGAGGATTACTGACCGCAGGGACACGCGGGGCCAGCCTCGCCCTCCCCAGTCCCGTGACGCGCCGCCCATGGACGACATCGCCGCCCCGCCCGCCGCCGCGTCCGCCCCGCCGCGCCCCTACGACATGCGGCGGCTGTCCTACGCGGGGACCTTCACGAACCCGTTCAAGGCAGGCTCCATCCGGGCGATCGAGTGGCTGACCGCGAAGCCGCACCTGCTGGCGCTGATCCGGCGGTTCGAGCGCGCGGGGGCGCCCTTCGGCCCGCCCTTCTGGCCCGCCGCGATCCGCCACATGGGCATCCGCATCGACACGCCGGCCGAGGAGATCGCGCGCATCCCGCGCAGCGGGCCGGTGGTGGTGGTGTCGAACCACCCCAGCGGCGTGGTGGACGGGATGCTGATCGCCGAGATGGTCTGCCGGGTGCGGCCCGACTTCAAGATCCTGACCCGCAGCCTTCTGACCGGCATCCCCGAGGTCGCCGAGTTCATGATCCCCGTGCCCTTCCCGCACGAGGAGAACGCGCGCGAGATGGGGTTGCAGATGCGCAACGATGCCATGGCGCAGCTGAAGGCCGGCGGCGTCATCATCCTGTTCCCCGCAGGCAAGGTCGCCACGTCCGAGACCTGGTTCGGCACCGCGGTGGAGCCGGAGTGGAACCCCTTCACCCACAAGATGGTGATGCGGTCGGGCGCGACGGTGGTGCCGATGTTCTTTCCCGGCCAGAACAGCCGCGCCTACCAGATCGCGAACCTGGTGTCCTCGACGGTGCGGCAGGGGCTGCTTCTCTACGAGATCAAGCGGTCGCTCTACAAGCCGCAGCGTCCTTTCGTCGGCCATCCGATCCGGCCGGAGGTGCTGCGGCCCTGGGCCGACAACCCGCGGGGGTTCCTGGCCTGGCTGCGCGAGGAGAGCCTGAGCCTGCCCGCGAAGGCGGCGGCTCAGCGCGTCGGCACCGGCACGTCCCCCCGGTAGTCGTAGAAGCCGCGCTTCGTCTTGCGGCCGAGCCAGCCGGCCTCGACGTATTTCGTGAGCAGCGGGCAGGGGCGGTACTTGGTGTCGGCCAGCCCGTCGTGCAGCACGTTCATGATCGCAAGGCAGGTGTCGAGCCCGATGAAGTCGGCCAGTTCCAGCGGCCCCATCGGGTGGTTGGCGCCGAGCTTCAGCGAGGTGTCGATGCTTTCGACCGACCCCACGCCTTCATACAGCGTGTAGACCGCCTCGTTGATCATCGGCATCAGGATGCGGTTGACGATGAAGGCCGGGAAGTCCTCGGAGCTCGAGGAGGTCTTGCCGATCCGCGCCACCACCGCGGCCAGCGCGTCGTAGGTCGGCTGGTCGGTCGCGATGCCGCGGATCAGCTCCACGAGCTGCATCACGGGAACCGGGTTCATGAAGTGCAGGCCCATGAACTTTTCCGGCCGGTCGGTGCGGCTGGCCAGCCGGGTGATCGAGATCGACGAGGTGTTCGAGGTCAGGATCGTGTGGGGGGCGAGATGCGGCACCAGGTCCTCGAAGATCGCGGCCTTGACCGTCTCGCGTTCGGTCGCGGCCTCGATCACCAGGTCGCAGGGGCCGAGGTCGGCGAGCCGCCGGGTGGTGCGGATGCGGGCGAGCGCGGCGCGCTTGTCGGCGGGCAGGACGCGGCCGCGCGCGACCTGGCGGTCGATGTTGCGGTCGATCAGCGCCAGCGCGGCGGTCAGGCTGTCCTCGGCCACGTCCATCAAGAGCACGTCGAAGCCCGCGAGCGCGAAGACATGCGCGATGCCGCTGCCCATCTGCCCCGCGCCGACGATGCCGATGTTCTGGATGCCCATGCCGATCTCCTGCGTCGCCCCCAGATGCCCGCGATTTGCTGCAACTGCAACATTTAGCCATTCGGCAAGGTTTCGCCCGCATCTTGGCCCACGGGTGAGTGTGAACATGGGGTGTGTGATGGCAAGCCATCATGCGGCGGCGCTGGCAACGGCGCGCTATGGCGGATCGCGCCTGGCCTTCCGCGGGCCGGAGCGGGATACGGGGCAGCGGTTCGTGGTGGTGCTGGGGGGGGCGGCGGCCTATGGCCGCGACGTGGCGGCCCCCTGGCCCGACCTGCTGGAGCGGCGGCTGGGGCGGCCGGTGGTGAACCTGTCGCTGCCGCAGGCGGGGCTCGACGCCTGGGTGGGCGACCCCGACGTGATGGACCTGATCGGGCGCGCCGACGGGCTGGTGATCCACCTGACCGGCGCGGCGCTGCTGTCCAACCGCTTCTACAGCGTGCATCCGCGCAGGAACGACCGCTTCGTCGCGGCGAGCGGCGCGCTGCGGCACCTGTTCCCCGAGGTGGACTTCACCGAGTTCGCCTTCGTGCGGCACATGATCGCGGCGCTCGCGGCAAGGGGGGAGGCGCGGCTGGCCCCGCTGGTGGCCGAGCTGCAGGCGACCTGGGCCGACCGGATGGCGCGGCTGGTCGCCCGCGCGCAGGGCCGGGCGCTGCTCGTCTGGGCCGAGAACGCCGCGCCGCCGGCGCGGGCGGTGCTGCCCGGCGGGGTGGATTTCGTCGATGCCGGCATGGTGGAGGCGGCGGCGGCGCGGGCCGCGGGGGTCGTGTCGCTGCTGCTGACCCGGGACGACCGGGTGCCGCCGACGCTCGCCCCCGGCCCGCGCGAGCTGCCGGGCGAGGCCGGCCACGCCCGCATCGCCGAGGCGGTGGCCCCGGCGCTTCAGGCCTTGTCGATCAGTTCGGGCACGATGGTGAACAGGTCGCCGACCAGGCCGTAGTCGGCGATCTGGAAGATCGGGGCCTCCTCGTCCTTGTTGATGGCGACGATGACCTTCGAATCCTTCATCCCCGCGAGGTGCTGGATCGCGCCCGAGATGCCGACCGCGATGTAGAGCTGCGGGGCCACGACCTTGCCGGTCTGGCCGACCTGCCAGTCGTTCGGCGCATAGCCCGAATCGACCGCCGCGCGGCTGGCCCCGACGGCGGCACCGAGCTTGTCGGCCAGCCGCTCGATCAGGTCGAAGTTCTCCTTCGACCCGAGCGCCCGGCCGCCCGAGACGACGATGCCCGCGCTGGTCAGGTCGGGCCGTCCGGTGGCGGCGGTGCGGTCCTCGACCCAGGCCGAAAGCGATGCGTCGGTCGCGGTCGTCACGGTCTCGACCGGGGCCGCGCCTTGCGTGCCGGCGGCGGCGAAGGCGGCGGTGCGGATCGTCAGGACCTTGACCGGATCGGCCGACGTCACCGTCTGGACCGCGTTGCCCGCGTAGATCGGGCGGTCGAAGCTGTCGGGCCCGTGGACCGCGGTGACCTCGGGGATGACCATCACGTCCAAGAGCGCCGCCACGCGGGGCAGCACGCTCTTGGTGAAGGCCGTCGCCGGGGCCGCGATGTGGGTGAAGCCGGGGGCCAGCGACACGACCAGCGCCGCGGTCGGCTCGGCCATGCCGTGGCAGTAGACGTGGGCACCCGCGAAGATCACCTTCGCCACGCCGGCAAGCGTCGCGGCCTCGGCCGCCGCGGCGTCGCCGCCCAGGCCCGCGACCAGCACCGTCACCGGGCCGAGCGGGGCCACCGCGGTCAGCGCCTTGGCCACCGCGTCGGTCGAAAGCCGCCCCTCGACCACCTCCGCCAGAAGAAGAACCGCCATCACAGCACCCCCGCTTCGTCGTGCAGCTTCTGGATCAGTTCCGCGACCGACCCGACCTTGACCCCGCCCTTGCGGCCCGCCGGTTCGACGGTCTTCACCACGCGCAGCCGGGGCGAGACGTCCACGCCGTAGTCGGCCGGCGTCTTCATGGCCATGGGCTTCGTCTTGGCCTTCATGATGTTGGGCAGCGAGGCGTAGCGCGGCTCGTTCAGGCGCAGGTCGACGCTGACGATCGCGGGGAGGCCCACGCGGATGACCTGCAGGCCGCCGTCGACCTCGCGCGTCACGGTGGCCGTGTCGCCCGCGATGGTGATCTGCGAGGCGAAGGTCGCCTGCGCCCAGCCGAGCAGCGCGGCCAGCATCTGCCCGGTGGCGTTCATGTCGTTGTCGATCGCCTGCTTGCCGGTGAGGATCAGGCCAGGCTGTTCGTCCTTCGCCACCGCCGCGAGCAGCTTGGCCACCGCCAGCGGCTCGATGTCCTGGTGCACGTCGGTGGCGGCCTCGATCAGGATCGCGCGGTCGGCCCCCATGGCAAGGCCGGTGCGCAGCGTCTCCTGGTTCTGCTTCACGCCGATGGAGACGACGACGACCTCGGTCGCCACGCCACGCTCGCGCAGGCGGATCGCCTCCTCGACCGCGATCTCGTCGAAGGGGTTCATGCTCATCTTGACGTTCGCGAGGTCGACACCCGACCCGTCCGCCCTGACCCGCACCTTGACGTTGTAGTCGATCACCCGCTTGACCGGGACGAGAACCTTCATGGGACGTGCCCCCTGTTGTGCCGCGAGCGTCATAGCCCCCTTGCAGGCGGGTCGGAAGGCCGAATGCGACGCCCGCGCATCGCGCGACGCCCCGTAGGATGGGCAGTATTGCCCATCCTACCTGGTCAGCCCCGGCACCCACAGCACGTCGGCGCGGCCGTCGTCGTTGGCGATGCGTCCCGCCACGAAGAACCAGTCCGACAGGCGGTTGAGGTAGCGTAAGGCCTCGGGGTTCACGTCCTCGACCGTGGCGAGTTCCACCACCAGCCGCTCCGCCCGGCGGCAGACGGTGCGGCAGAGGTGGAGCTGCGCGGCGAGCGCCGAGCCGCCGGGCAGGATGAAGCTGCGCAGCGGCGTCAGCTTTTCGTTCATCGTGTCGATCTCGGATTCCAGCCGCAGGGTCTGGCTTTCGACCATGCGCAGCGGCGTGTAGGACAGCGTCGCGTCGCGGTCGCGGTCGGGCGTGCAGAGGTCGGCGCCGAGGTCGAAGAGGTCGTTCGAGATGCGCGTCAGCGCCTCGCCGATCACCCCGCCCGCGTGCTGGCGGGCGAGGCCCACGGTCGCGTTCGTCTCGTCCACCGTGCCGTAGGCCGCGACGCGCGGGTCGTGCTTGGGCACGCGCGCGCCGTTGCCCAGCGCGGTCTGCCCGGCATCGCCGGTGCGGGTGTAGATCTTCGACAGCACGACCATCGGTCAGTCCGAACCGGCCCAGGCCATCACGACAAGCACGAGCACGACGGCGGCCTGCGCCATCACGCGGTAGCGCATGATCCTGTTGGCGTGCTTCTGGTTGAACTCGCCGCCGCGGGCGAAGCTGCCGATCCCGAACAGAAGGATCGCGAGGACCATGAAGCCGCCGATCGCGGCCACGATGAAGAGAGGGCTGTCGGACATGTGGGTTCCCCGGGTGCTGCGGCTGATGTAGGCCGGGGGGCGCGAAAGGCGAAGGGGTAAGTTGCCGCATGGACAGGCTGGACATCCTCGAGCGGCTGATCGCCTTCGACACGGTCAGCCATCGGCCGAACCTTGCGCTGATCGACTGGGTCGCGGGGCTGCTGCGCGAGGCCGGGGCGGAGGTCACGCTGGTTCCGGGCGAGGGCGGCAAGGCGAACCTCTTCGCGCGCCTGGGGGAAGGGCCGGGGGTGATGCTGTCGGGCCACACCGACGTCGTGCCGGTCGAGGGGCAGGTCTGGGCCTCGGACCCGTTCGCGCTGCGGCGGGCGGAGGGGCGGCTCTACGGGCGCGGGGCGGCGGACATGAAGGGCTTCGTCGCCTGCGCCGTCGCCGCAATGATCGACGCGGCGGGCCGCCCGCTGCGCACGCCGCTGCAGCTCGCGCTCAGCCATGACGAGGAGGTGGGCTGCCTCGGCGTGCGGTCGCTGATCGACATGCTGGAGGCCGCCCCGGTGCGACCCCTGATGTGCATCGTGGGCGAGCCGACGGGGATGCAGGTCGCCACCGGCCACAAGGGCAAGGTCGCGCTGCGCGCTGTCTGCACGGGGCGCGAGGGGCATTCGGCGCTCGCGCCGCTGGCGCTGAACGCGCTGCACCTGGCGGCGGACTTCGTCGGCGCGCTGCGCGTCGAGCAGGCGCGGGTCGCGGCGGAAGGCCCGCGCGACGGCGACTACGACGTGCCCTACACCACGCTGCACGCGGGCCTGATGCAGGGCGGCGTGCAGGTCAACATCGTGCCCGCCCGCGCGACGGTGGACTGGGAGATCCGGTCGCTGGCCGAAGACGACCCCGAGGCGCTGATCGCCGCGATGCGCGCCCGCTGCGCGGCGATCGTGGCCCCGCTGCGCGCGGCCTTCCCCGAGGCCGCGATCGGGATCGACCGGCTGTGGGACTACCCCGGCCTCGGCACGCCGACCGACGCCGGGGTGGTGCGCTTCGTGCAGGGGCTGACCGGGGCGAACGGGACGATCAAGGTCGCCTTCGGGACGGAGGGCGGGCTGTTCCACCGCCGCCTCGGCATCCCCACGGTGATCTGCGGGCCGGGGTCGATGGCGCAGGGCCACAAGCCCGACGAATACGTGACCGAGGACCAGCTGGCCCGCTGCGCCGCGATGCTGGAGGCGCTGGTGGGCAGGCTGGAGGCGGGACTCTAGCGTCGGCCCGCCACGTCGTGCCCCCGAGGCCGGCCGCCCGGCGCGCGGCCGTCGCGTCCGGTCGAACCGCCGCAGCGTCGCCCGCCCGACCCTTGCGCCGCCCGCGGTCCTGCCCGGCCCCATATCCTGCGTCCCGGCCGCCGCGAACCGCCATGGATTGCCCCCCGGGTTGACTCATGCCGCTGCAACCCCGACCATGGCGGAACCTCGATCGTCCGAAAGGGCCGCCTTGCGCCTGACCCGCCTGCGCCTGAACGGCTTCAAGAGCTTCGTGGACCCCACGGACCTCGTGATCCACGCCGGGCTGACCGGCGTCGTCGGCCCGAACGGCTGCGGGAAATCCAATCTTCTCGAAGCCTTGCGCTGGGTCATGGGGGAAAGCCGCCCGACCGCGATGCGCGGCGACGGGATGGAGGACGTGATCTTCGCCGGTGCCGCCACCCGCCCGGCGCGCCATTTCGCCGAGGTGGGGCTTGTCATCGACAACGCCGACCGGCTTGCCCCCGCCGCCTTCAACGATGCGGATACGCTTGAAATCACGCGAAGGATCACGCGCGAGGCGGGATCGGCCTACCGTGCCAACGGGCGCGAGACGCGGGCCCGCGACGTCCAGATGCTGTTCGCCGACGCGGCCACGGGCAGCCACTCCCCGGCCCTGGTGCGGCAGGGCCAGATCAGCGACCTCATCAACGCCCGACCCCGCGCCCGGCGTCGGGTGCTGGAGGATGCCGCGGGGATCGGCGGTCTCTACCAGCGCCGCCACGAGGCCGAACTGCGCCTGCAGGCGACCGAAGCCAACCTCTCGCGCGTCGACGACGTGCTGAACGGCCTTGCGGAGCAGCTGGCGGCGCTGGCCCGCCAGGCGCGCGCGGCGCAGCGCTACCGCGAGATCGCGGCGGATCTCCGGCGGGCCGAGGGGATGCTGCTCTATCTCCGCTGGCGCGAGGCGGGGCAGGGGCTGTCGGCCGCCGAGGCGACCCTGCGCGCCGCCGTCCTGGCCGCCGCGCAGGCCGAAGCCGGGGCCCGCAGCGCCATCCGCACCCGCGAGGCGGCCGAGGCCGACCTGCCGCCCCGGCGCGAGGAGGAGACCGTCGCCGCCGCCGTCCGCCAGCGGCTTGCGCTGCAGGACCAGTCGCTTGCCGAGGCTGCGGCGCGGGCGGCCGAGGTGGTCGCGGACCTGCGGGCCAAGATCGCCCAGACCGACCGCGATGCGGACCGCGAGGCGGCCCTGAACCGCGACGCGGGCGAGACGATCCAGCGGCTCGACGGCGAGATCGCCCGGCTCGCGCGGGCGGACGACGGCCATGCCGACCGGCTCTCGGCCGCCGCCGAGGCCGCGCGCGAGGCCGGGGCGGCGCTGGCCGAGGCCGAGGCGACCCTGTCCCGGGCGACCGAGGACGCGGCCCGGCTCGCCGCCCGCCACCAGGCGGCGG
>CAZNPW010000060.1:0-15970 GCA_964575185.1 uncultured Exiguobacterium sp. | reverse complement strand
GTCACGTCCGCCCCGGCCTGCTCCACCACGTCGCGCAGCGTCACGAAGGTGCCCGCGCGCTTGCTCATCTTGAACGGCTGGCCGTCCTTGAACAGCTTCACGAGCTGGATCAGCTTGACATCCAGCGTCGTGGCCCCGCCCGACAGGGCCGCCACGACCGCCTTCAGCCGCTTGACATAACCGCCGTGGTCAGCCCCGAAGACGTTGACCAGATGGGCGAAACCCCGGTCGACCTTGTCCCAGTGATAGGCGATGTCGGGGGCGAAATAGGTCCAGGACCCGTCCGACTTCCGCACCGGGCGGTCCACGTCGTCGCCGAAGGCGGTGGAGCGGAACAGCGTCTGGACGCGGTCCTCGTAATCCTCGGGCAGCTTGCCCTTGGGCGGCGCGAGCGTGCCCTCGTAGATCAGATCCATCTCGCGCAGCCGCGCGATCGCCGCCTCGATCCGGCCGGTGCCGTAGAGCGCCTTCTCGCTGGAATAGACATCCATCGTGACGCCGAGCGTGGCCAGATCCGCGCGGATCATCGCCATCATGCGGGCGGTCGCGAACTCCCGCACCTCGGCCAGCCAGGAGTGCTCGCCCTTGTCGAGCAGGCTGTCGCCGAAGCGGTCCTTCAGCGCCTGTCCCACGGGGATCAGGTAGTCGCCCGGATAGAGCCCCTCGGCGATCTCGGGCGACAGGCCGCAGGCCTCGCGGTAGCGCTCGTAGGCCGACCGCGCCAGCACGTCGACCTGCGCGCCGCCGTCGTTGATGTAGTATTCCCGCGTGACGTCGTGGCCCGCGAAGGCCAGAAGCCGCGCCAGCGCGTCGCCGAAGACCGCGCCGCGGACGTGGCCCACGTGCATCGGGCCGGTGGGGTTGGCGCTGACGAACTCCACGTTGACGCGGATGCCCGCGCCGATGTCGCTCGCGCCGTAACCCGGGTCGGTCAGGATCGTGCGGGTCAGATCCTGCCAGACCCGCGGCACCAGCCGCAGGTTGATGAAGCCCGGCCCCGCGACGGTCACGTCGGCCACGCGCGGATCGGCCCGAAGCCGGGCAAGCAGCACGTCGGCAACGGCGCGCGGGGCCAGGCCCGCGGGCTTGGCCAGCACCATCGCGGCATTCGTCGCCATGTCGCCGTGGCCCGCGTCACGCGGCGGCTCCACCGCCACGGCCGACAGATCGAGGCCCGCGGGCAGCCGGCCCTCGGCCTGAAGGGCATCGATCCCCGCCAGCACGACCGCCCGCAGATCGGCAAAGAGGTTCATTCGATCGCATCCCGCATGACCGGGGTGGGATGCCAGAGGCGGCGGGTCCGGTCAACTGCGGGGAAGCCGCGCGGGCGGCGGGTGCGGGACCGGGGGCCGGCCCCCGGACCCCCGGGATATTTGCGGGAAGATGAAGACCGGGGGCGGGTCCGTCAGGTCAGCGCGCCGCGGCCCATTCCGCCAGGGCCGGGTTGTCGTCGAAGGCGCCCGGTGCCGGTGCGGCCGCCGGAGCCTGCCGCGCCGCGGCGCGAGAGCGGAAGTAATGCGCCTCGCGCGCGCCGAAGTAGAAGCCGACGACCGCCGTCAGCAGCCACCACAAGGGCTCGGGCACCGCGTCGAGGCCCTGCATCCGCGTGGCGAAGCGCGCGGGGTCGACCATGGCGAAGGTGAAGAGGCCGAGCGTGCCGAAGGCCATGAAGGGCCGCGGCAGCCGGTTCAGCCCGTTCACCAGCCGGTCGAACCAGCCCGATCCCGCCGCCGCGAACTCGGCCCCGAACTGCGCCAGCGCGCCCTGCGTCGCCGCGGCATCGAGCTCCATCTGGCGGGTGGAGTTGGGCGTGAAGACCTCGGCCACGTCCTTGGCCACCCCGCCGAGCGCGGCGACGCCGCCGCGTCCCAGAAGCTGCCGTATCAGTCCCATGCCCTGACCCTTTCGCGATGCTGCGCGTCGCTGAGCCGCCAGCGCGCGTCCATGAACTCTTCCGCCCGGGTGATCCAGCCGCCCTTGCCGCCATCGCGCCGACGCGCGTATTTGCGGCTGGCCGGGCGCGCGTCGGCGAGCGCGTAGTAGTAGTTGCGCCGCGCGATGGCGTAGGCGTCGGCGATGTGGCGCGGCGCGGCGCCGGCCGCCGCCGCCACCGCCGCGACGGTCTTCGGCCCGATGATCCCGTCATCGACCGCGGGAAACCCCATCGCGGTCACGAGCCGCTGCAGGATCCGCACCGCGTTGGCCCCCGCGTTGACATACATGTCGAAGACGGTGGGCTGCAGCACGTGGGGCAGCCGCGCGATCCCGGGCCGACGAAAATAGTGCTCTTCGTAGATGTCGGTCGCCTGCGTCGCCGTCATCTTGCGCACGTCGGACGCATCGACCTGGCCGTCGCCCGTCAGGTCGAGGCCGAGCCGCCGCATCGTGTGCACGGTCACGCCGTATTTCGTGGCCCCGCCGGGGTCGTCGGGATCGTCGACGAACCCCCCCTCGCGCGCCACGATCCCTTCCGCGATCTGCCTGACTGTCTGCATCGGCCACCCCCGCTGTCGGAGGCAGCCTCGACGCCCGCGCTTAACCCGGCCTTAACTCCCCGTCCCGGGCGGCTGGTAGACCCCCTGCGCCTTCAGCGCGTCGATCACCTCGGGCGGCATGTAGGTCTCGTCGTGCCGGGCCAGGACCTCGGTGGCGACGAAGGTGTCGCCCTGCATCTGGCCGAGCGCAATGGTGCCCTGCCCCTCGCCGAAGAGGTCGGGCAGGATGCCCGTGTAGGCGACCGGGATCGAGACCGCGCCGTCGGTGATGCGGAACGTCACCGTCGCGCCCTGCCCGCGCACCAGCGAGCCCGTGGCGACCAGCCCGCCCAGGCGGAACACCTCGCCCGGCGCGGGCGGATCCGACATGACCTGCGCCGGGGCGCGGAAGAAGTTGATGCCGTCGCGCATCGCATAGCCGACGAGACCCGTGCCCAGCATCAGCGCGAGTGCTGCGAGCACGACGACCTGGATGCGCCGCTGCTTCTTCAGCCGCTTCACGGAAACACCGCCGGGGCGAGAAGTCCGGTCGCCTCGGGCAGGCCGAGCATCAGGTTCGCGTTCTGCAGCGCCTGCCCCGACGATCCCTTGGTCAGGTTGTCGATCACGCTGACGACCATGCTTCGTCCCGCCATCCTGTCCCCCGCCACGCCCAGCAGGCAGAAATTGGAGCCGCGGACGTCGCGAGTCGAGGGCAACCGGCCCATGGGCAGCACCTTCACGAAGGTTTCATCGGCGTAGGCCCGGACCAGCGCGGCATGGACCCGGGCCGGGTCGCCATCGACGTAGCAGGTGGCCAGGATCCCGCGGTTCATCGGCAGAAGGTGCGGCGTGAACTGGACCCGCACCTCGCGCCCCGCGACCAGCGAAAACTCCTGGTCGAACTCCCCCAGGTGCCGGTGCGTGCCGCCGAAGCCGTAGGCCTGCGTGCCCTCGCTGAGCTCGGCGTGCAGCAGGTTCTCCTTCAGGCTCCGCCCCGCCCCGCTGACGCCCGCCTTCAGGTCGATCACGATGCGGTCGAGGTCGATCGCGCCGTCCGCGATCAGCGGCCGCAGCGCATACTGCCCGGCGGCGGCGTTGCAGCCGGTCCCCGCGACAAGCCGCCCGGCGCGGATCTCGGGCCGGTAGAACTCGGTCAGGCCGTAGACCGCCTCGGCCTGCAGGTCCGGTGCGGCATGCGGCTGGCCATACCACCTTTCGTAGGCCGCCACGTCCCGCAGCCGGAAATCCGCCGACAAATCGACGATCCGCAGGCGTCGCGGCAGCCGCGCCACGACCGCCTGGGTCGTCGCATGCGGAAGCGCGCAGAAGCACAGATCCAGGCCGGAAAAATCGATGTCGTCGATCTTGGCCAGCCGCGGCAGGCCGAGGTGGCCGAGGTGCGGGAAGACCTCCCCCATCTCCATCCCCGCCTTGCGGTCCGCCGCCAGCGCGGCGATGCGCAGCCCCGGATGCCCGGCGATCAGCCGGACAAGCTCCGCCCCGGTATAGCCCGAGGCGCCGAGAATGCCGATGGGACGCGTCATGGCCTCACCCTGCGGAACCACGCGCCACATGCGGCGAAAACCGGCAAGGATTCAAGCCGCCTCGAACACCACCCGGCGCCGCAGGAACTGCGTCGCGCGGTCGCTGACGGCACGCGGGTCGCCGGTCGTCAGGAACCGCGCCACCGTGCCGGGCCCGCGCATCGCGGGGCGGCGCTGCAGGTAATCGGCCAGCGCCTCGGCCACGAGACCCGCCTGCGAGTAGACCGTGACCTGCGGCCCGAGCGCATCCGCGAAGGCCTGCTCCATCAGCGGATAATGCGTGCAGCCCAGCACCGCCGCCTCCGGGTGCGGCATCCGCCGCTTCAGGGCCTCCACATGCGCGCGGATCAGGCTTTCGGCCAGCGCCTCGTCGCCCGCCTCGATCGCGTCCACCACCCCGCCGCAGGGCTGCGCCTCGACGTCCACGCCGATGGCCCGGAAGGCAAGCTCGCGCTGGAACGCGCGGCTCGCCACCGTCGCGGGCGTGGCGAACAGCGCGACGTGCCTCACCGCGACCTCGCGCGGGGGGGAGTTGTCGCCCCACTGCCGTTCGGTCAGCGCCTCGATCAGCGGCACGAAGACGCCGAGCACGCGCTTGTCGGCGGGCACCCAGGTCTCCTGCATCCGCTTCAGCGCCGCCGCCGACGCCGTGTTGCAGGCCAGGATGACCAGGTCGCAGCCCTCTTCCCACAGCCGCTCCACCGCCGCCGTGGTCAGGGCAAAGATGTCGTCGGCGGTGCGCACGCCGTAGGGCGCGCGGAGATTGTCGCCGAGGTAGACGAAGGGCACGTCGGGCAGCCGCTTGCTGACCGCGTCCAGGACCGTCAGCCCGCCAAGCCCCGAATCGAAGACCCCGACCGCCATGCCCTGCCGTCCTTCCGGTACCGCGCCTCGAACTCGTAGCCCGGATCATAGGACGGCAGCACGGCGGGCGAAAGCGCATAGGTCTCGCGCCGCAGCGCCTCCATCAGCGCACCGGGCGGCAGGGCCAGCGTCGCGGGCGACAGCGGCCGCCCGATCACCACGCGCACCGGCGTGTCGACGCGGGCCCGGAACTCGCGGATCAGAAGCCCGAGCCGCAGTGCATGGTTCACCCGGCTGGCGAGCTGGAACAGCCGCGAATTGTGCCCCTCGAAGAACACCGGCACCACCGCGGCGTCCGACTTCGCGATCATCCTGGCGGTGAAGTTGCGCCAGCCGGGGTCCATCGGGTGGCCGAAGGCCGTGGCCGAGGTGCTGACGGTCCCGCCCGGAAACACCCCGATCGCGCCCCCCTGCCCCAGCAGGTCCAGCGCCGTCGCCCGCGCCGCGATGTTCGCCCGCACCGCCTCGGCCGTGTCGTCGAACGAGATCGGCAGCAGCACCCGGTCGAGCGCCCGCGCCCGGCGGAAGACCGCATTCGCCAGGATGCGGAACTCCGGCCGCCGGCGGTCGAGCATGTGGCCCATCATCAGCCCGTCGAGAATCCCGAACGGGTGGTTCGCGATCAACACCAGCGGCCCGGTCGCGGGGATGTTCGCGAGCGACCCGCCGATGACGTCCAGCCTCAGGCCGAAGCGTTCGGGGATCACCTCCCAGAACGACCGCCCGGCGGCCAGGTCCGCCTCGTACCCCTCGGCCCGCCGGATCAGCGACAGCCGCCCCGTCGCGTTCTCCAGAAGCCGGATGACGGTCCGCCCGGTGCGGCTGCGCGCCGCCGGGGCATAGCTGATGTCGCGCGTCGCCCGGTGTGAGTCCTGCCGCATGGGTCCCCTCCATGTCTTCCCCCGCGATGACAGAGTTGCGTGACAGGCATGTTGCGTCTTCATGTCGGGGCGTTTTCTGCATACCTCGGACGCGGAAACTGCTAAGGGGCCGCGCATGGACTGGGACAAGCTGCGCATCTTCCACGCGGTCGCCGACAAGGGCAGCCTCACCCACGCGGGCGAGGTCCTGCACCTGTCGCAATCCGCCGTCAGCCGCCAGATCCGCGCGCTGGAGGAGCAGCTTGCCGTCACGCTCTTCCACCGCCACGCCCGCGGCCTGATCCTGACCGAACAGGGCGAACTGCTGTTCGACGCGACCCAGGCGATGGTGAAACGCCTCGACGCCACCGCCGCCCGCATCCGCGATTCGGAGGACGAGGTCTTCGGCGAACTGCGCGTGACCACCACCACGGGCTTCGGCACGCTCTGGCTCGCCCCCCGCCTGCCCAAGCTCTTCGCCAAGTTTCCCAGCCTGAAGATCGACCTGATGCTGGAGGAACGCGTCCTCGACCTGCCGATGCGCGAGGCTGACGTGGCCATCCGCATGAAGGAACCGAGCCAGGCGGACCTGATCCGCAAGCGGCTGATGAACATCCGGATGCGGCTTTACGCGACGGCCGAATACCTCGCCGAACACGGCACCCCCGACACGATGGACGACTTCACCGCCCATCGCCTGATCTGCCAGCACGCGGGCACCGCCCAGGTCGCCGCCGGGGCGCTCCTCGTGGCCGAGCTGATGAGCCACGACATTCCGTCCACCTTCACCGTCAACAACTACTTCGGCGTCCTGCAGGGCGTGCTGAACCACCTCGGCATCGGCGTCCTGCCCGACTACATCACCGAGGATTTCCCCCACCTCGTCCGCGTCCTGCCCGACGTCGAAAGCCAGGACGTGCCCGTCTTCCTCGCCTACCCCGAGGAGCTGCGCCATTCCAAGCGCGTGGCGGCCTTCCGCGAGTTCGTGACCGACGAGATCATGAGCTTCCGCAGGCGCATGTCCGACTGACCGAATCGCGGCGAAGTCGGTGACGGCCGCGTGAAGCCAGCGTCAGAAAAGCCATGCGCCCGATGCATGGCAGGGTTTCCCCCACTGCGGCATCCCTTACCTTGAAACGCGCGGCCCGCAGACGTATCTTTTCCCTCGTGAAGGGCAGTCGAGTTCGCTCTTGCCCGACACGAACCTCCCTGTTGGACTTTGGCCGAGCCTTGCGCTCGGCCTTTTTTTTGGTCCGACGGGCGGGGGATCGCCCGTGCCGCCCCGGCCCGTCCGGCCACCCCGACGCCCCGGTGCCCGCGGCCTTTCCCGGCGGCGGGCAATCGCCTAGAAGGCAGCGACTCTGGGCAGGCACCCTCTGGGCAGGCACCGCATGACGGACCCGACGATCACCCCCGACCTCGTGGCCGCCCACGGCCTGAAGCCCGACGAATACGACCGCCTGCTGGACATCATCGGCCGCGTGCCGAGCTTCACCGAACTCGGCATCTTCTCGGCGATGTGGAACGAACACTGTTCCTACAAGTCGTCGAAGCGCTGGCTCCGCACCCTGCCCACCACCGGCCCCCGGGTCATCTGCGGCCCGGGCGAGAACGCGGGCGTCGTCGATATCGGCGACGGGCTCGCCGTCATCTTCAAGATGGAAAGCCACAACCACCCCTCCTACATCGAGCCCTACCAGGGCGCCGCGACCGGCGTCGGCGGCATCCTGCGCGACGTCTTCACCATGGGTGCCCGCCCCGTCGCCGCGATGAACGCGCTCAGCTTCGGCGACCCCGCGCACCCGAAGACCCGCCGGCTCGTCGCGGGCGTCGTGGCGGGCATCGGCGGCTACGGCAACGCCTTCGGCGTGCCGACCGTGGCGGGAGAGGTCCGCTTCCACCGCAGCTACGACGGCAACTGCCTGGTCAACGCCTTCGCCGCGGGCATCGCCGACGCGGACCGCATCTTCTACTCCATCGCCTCGGGCGTCGGCATGCCCGTCGTCTACCTCGGCGCGAAGACGGGGCGCGACGGCGTCGGCGGGGCCACCATGGCCTCGGCCGAGTTCGACGACACGATCGAAGAGAAACGCCCCACCGTCCAGGTCGGCGACCCCTTCACCGAAAAGCGCCTGCTCGAGGCCTGCCTCGAGCTCATGGCCTCGGGCGCCGTGATCTCGATCCAGGACATGGGTGCCGCCGGCCTGACCTGCTCGGCGGTCGAGATGGGCGACAAGGGGTCCCTGGGCATCCGCCTCGACCTCGACGCCGTGCCCCAGCGCGAGGCGGCGATGACCGCCTACGAGATGATGCTGTCCGAATCGCAGGAACGCATGCTGATGGTCCTGCGCCCCGAGAAGGAGGCCGAGGCCCGCGCGATCTTCGCCAAGTGGGACCTCGACTTCGCCGTGATCGGCGAGACGATCCCCGAGGACCGCTTCCTCATCCTCCACCGGGGTCAGGTGAAGGCCGACCTGCCCTTGTCGAAGCTCGCCTCGAGCGCCCCCGAATACGACCGCCCCTGGGTGCCGACACCCCCGCCCGCGCCCTTGCCCGAAATCCCCGCCATCGCCCCCATCGCCGCCCTCCGCGCGCTGATCGGCTCCCCGACCTACGCCCGGAAACACTGGGTATGGGAGCAGTACGACGCCCAGGTCGGGGCCGACACCCTGGTGACGCCCGGCCTGCCCGCCGGCGTCGTCCGCGTCCACGGCACCACCAAGGCGCTCGCCTTCACCTCCGACGTGACCCCCCGCTACGTCGCCGCCGACCCCGTGACGGGCGGCATGCAGGCGGTGGCCGAGGCCTGGCGCAACCTCACCGCGATGGGCGCGACGCCGCTCGCCGCGACCGACAACCTCAACTTCGGCAACCCCGAGAAACCCGCGATCATGGGCCAGCTCGTCGGCGCCATCCGGGGGATCGGCGAGGCCTGCCGCGCGCTCGACATGCCGATCGTGTCGGGCAACATCTCGCTCTACAACGAAACCGACGGCCGGGCGATCCTGCCCACCCCCACCATCGGCGCGGTCGGCCTCATCGCGCGCCCCGAAGACCTGATCCACGGCCACCCGGCCGACGGCGACGTCGCCCTCCTGATCGGCACCACCCGCGGCCACCTCGGCCAGTCCGCGCTTCTCGCGGAAGCCTTCGGCATCGAGGCCGGCCCCCCGCCCCCCGTCGACCTCGCCGCCGAACGCGCCCACGGCGAGGCCGTCCGCGCCCACCGCCCCCTCATCCGTGCCGCCACCGACCTCTCCGACGGCGGCCTCGCGCTCGCCGCCTTCGAGATGGCCGAGGCCGCCGGCATCGGCGTGACCCTGACCGCCCCCGACATCCCCACCCTCTTCGGCGAGGACCAGGCCCGCTACCTCCTCGCCTGCACTCCCGCCGACGCCGCCGCCCTCCGCGCCGCCGCCACCGTCCCCGTGGCGCAGGTCGGCACCTTCGGCGGCGACCGCGTGACCCTCGGACATGACAGCGCGCCCCTCGCCGACCTCTCGGCCCTCTACCGCGCCGCCTTCGCCGCACGGCTCGACCTCTGATCCTTCATCTTCCCGGAAATATCCCGGGGTGAGCCCCGCAGGGGCGAGGGGCAGCGCCCCTCCCTTGCACCCTCCCCGCCAAACCCCTACCTTCGATCCCGAAGGAATGCCCATGCCCATCCAAGCCCGCGACATCGAGGACCTGATCCGCCAGGCCTTCCCCCAGGCCCGCATCACCGTCGAGGGCGACGACGGCGAGCACTTCTCGGCCGAGGTGATCGACGAAAGCTTCCGCGGCCTGAACCGCGTCCAGCAGCAGCGCGCGGTCTACGCCAGCCTCAAGGGCCGCATGGACGGCCCCGCCGGCGCGCTGCACGCGCTGGCGCTGACCACCCGCGCCCCGGATTGATGAAGGACCCCGCCATGACCACCGCCACCGCCACCGACCGGATCCGCGACACCATCGCGGGCAACGACGTCGTCCTCTTCATGAAGGGCACGAAGATGATGCCGCAATGCGGCTTCTCCTCGCGCGTCGCGGGTGTGCTCAACTACATGGGCGTCGCCTTCGCCGACGTGAACGTGCTCGCCGACCCCGAGATCCGCCAGGGGATCAAGGACTTCTCCGACTGGCCCACGATCCCCCAGCTCTACGTCAAGGGCGAGTTCGTCGGCGGCTGCGACATCGTCACCGAGATGACGCTCTCCGGCGAACTCGATGCCTTGTTCGAGGCCAGGGGCGTGGCCTTCGACAAGGCCGCCGCCGAGAAGATCCGCGAAGCCAACGCCTGACCAGCCGCTCCGCGAGAAAGCCGCGCCCCGGCGCAGGCCGGGGCCTCCGCCTCACTCCACCTGCGCACAGGTCAGGATCGCCGCCTCGGTCCCCGCTTCGCCGTCCTTCCAGGCCAGCGTGGCGGCGGTGCCTTGCACGGTCCAGACATACCCCGACCCGTCCGACGGCCAGGCATAGCGCATCGCCTCGCCCGCCGCCTGGCCGAACAGCGTCACCAGCCCGCCGTCGACCATCAGCGTCACGACCACCGTGTCCACCCTGTCGCTGACATAGGCCGCAGGCACGACGACGCCGCGGTCGCAGGCATAGCGCAGCGTCGTCAGCTCCAGTTCGGCCCGGGCGGGGGCGGCGGACAGGATGCCGAGCGCGACCGGCGCGGCCAGGGCGGACATGCGGGTCATTTCCCCTCCAGCTGGCCCGCCAGCGCCTCGGCGCGCGCGGCGATCTCGGCCAGCATCTCGGTCACGTCCTTCGGCACCCCGCCCTGCCCGAGCGACGCCATCCGGCCTTCCAGCTCCAGCACCCGCGCGCGCAGGGACCGGTTCTCGTCCTCGGCCGCCGCCGCCTTGTCGGCGAGCATCAGCCCGGCCATCAGCAGCATCCGCGCCTCGGGCAGGCGGCCAAGCTGCGCGACCAGCGGCTGCGCCTCGGCGTCGAGCATCTGCGCCGCCCCGCGCAGGAACGGCTCCTCGCCCGGCTGGCATGTGACGGGGAAGGTGCGCCCGCCGACGGTGATGGTGATCTCAGGCATTGCCCACCTCGCCGATCATCGCGGTCAGTTCGCCCAGGATCTCGTCCATCTCGGCGATCTCGGCATGCCGCGTCGCGCGCAGCGCCTCGAGCTCGTCCTTCATCGCGCGGTTGATGGCGGCGGGGTCCGCCTGCGCCTCGGCCGCCTCGCGGAAGCGGCGAAGCTCCTCGCGCAGCGCGATGTTCGACTTGCGCAGGCGCTGCATCTCGATCCCCTGCACGTCGAGCTGCCGCGTCAGCTTGTCGATCCGCGCGTCAAGGCCCGCCGGATCGCGCGGGGGCTGCATCCGCAGCCGGTCGCGCAGACGGCCCGCCTCGGCCTGCGCCTCGGCCAGTTCGCCGCGCAGCCGCGCCGCCGCGCCGCCGTCGGCAGGCGCAGCCCCGGGCGCGGCACCGTCGAGCGCCCGCTGCACGCGCGCGAAGGCGGCAAGAATGCGCTTCTCGATGGCCTTGATGTCGTCCATGCAGCCTCCGGCCAAGTTTCGCGGCTTTCCCGCCACTTCACGCCCGTTCTTCAACTGTCGCGCAAAGCGCCCGCCCCGTCAACGGCGCGGCACCGGCCGCGGCGGCGCTTGCACTCGCCCCTCCCCCCGCCTAAGCAACCCCGAAGGCAGGAGGACCCCCATGGACATCGCAACCTTGCGCGCCCGCCACCCCGATCACTGGATGCGCGCCGCTGCCATCCGCGCGCTGACGCTCGATGCGGTCGCCGCGGCGAACTCGGGCCATTCGGGGATGCCGATGGGCATGGCCGACGTGGCCACCGTCCTGTTCGACCGGCACCTGAGCTTCGACGCCGCGCACCCGCGCTGGCCCGACCGCGACCGCTTCATCCTGTCGGCGGGCCACGGGTCGATGCTGCTCTACGCGCTGATGCACCTGACGGGCTACCCCGACATGCCGATCCAGCAGATCCGCGACTTCCGGCAATGGGGCTCGAAGACCGCGGGCCACCCCGAATACCGCCACGCCGAGGGGATCGAGACGACGACCGGCCCGCTCGGCCAAGGGATCGCCAACTCCGTCGGTTTCGCCATCGCCGAGGAATCGCTCCGCGCCCGCTGGGGCACGAAGCTGCAGGACCACCGCACCTGGGTCATCGCGGGCGACGGCTGCCTGATGGAGGGCGTGAGCCAGGAGGCGATCGCGCTCGCCGGCCGCCTGCGGCTGTCGCGGCTGACCGTTCTCTGGGACAACAACGGCATCACCATCGACGGCAAGCTCAGCCTGTCGGACGCGACCGACCAGATGGCGCGCTTCGCGGCCTCGGGCTGGGACGTCTTCGCCTGCGACGGCCACGACCCCGACGACATCGACCGCGCGCTGACCGCGGCCAAGGCGAGCCCCGGGCCGGCGATGGTCGCCTGCAAGACCCACATCGCGCTCGGCCACGCCGCGCAGGACACGAACAAGGGCCACGGCGCCCTGACCGACAAGGCGCAGCTCGCGGCGGTGAAGGAGGCCTACGGCTGGACCGCGGCCCCCTTCGAGGTGCCCGCCGACATCAAGGCCTGGTGGGAGGGCGTGGGCCGCAAGGGGGCTGCGACGCGCCAGGCGTGGGAGGGGCGGCTGGCCGCGCTTTCCCCCGCGAAACAGGCCGACTTCGCCCGCATCTTCGCCGCCGAGCCCGCGCCGAAACTCGCCGCCGTCATCCGCACGGTCAAGAAGCAGGCGGTGGCCGACATGCCCAAGCTCGCGACCCGCGCCGCGTCCGAAAGGGTGCTGACGGCGCTCAACCCGGTCGTGACCGAGACGATCGGCGGGTCGGCCGACCTGACAGGGTCGAACAACACCAGGACCGCCGACCTGGGCGTGTTTTCCGATCAGGACCGCAAGGGCCGCTACGTCTATTACGGCATCCGCGAACACGGCATGGCCGCGGCGATGAACGGCCTCGCGCTGCACGGGGGCGTGCGGCCCTACGGCGGGACGTTCATGTGCTTCACCGACTACGCGCGCCCCGCGATGCGCCTCTCGGCGCTGATGGGGGTGCCGGTCGTCTACGTGATGACGCATGATTCCATCGGCCTGGGCGAGGACGGGCCGACCCACCAGCCGGTCGAGCACCTGGCCATCAGCCGCGCCACGCCCAACACGCTCGTCCTGCGCCCCGCCGATCTGGTGGAGACGGCCGAGGCCTGGGAGATCGCGCTGTCCCAGAAGGACCGGCCCACGGTGCTCGCGCTGTCGCGGCAGAACCTGCCCGCGGTGCGGACGACCCACAGCAACCGCAACCTGACCGCGCGCGGGGCCTACGTCCTGGCCGAGGCGACCGGCAAGCGGCAGGCGATCCTGATCGCCACCGGGTCCGAGGTCGAGATCGCGCTCGCCGCCCGCAAGCAGATCGAGTCGCAGGGGATCGGCACCCGCGTCGTCTCGATGCCCGCGATGGAGCTCTTCGCGGCCCAGGACGACGCCTACCGCCGCCGGGTGCTGCCCCCCGGCCCGGTCCGCGTGGGGGTGGAGGCCGCCACGCGGGCCGGCGGCTGGGACCGCTGGCTTCTGGGCCAGGGCGGGCGCGAGGCGAAGGCCGCCTTCGTCGGCATGACCGGCTTCGGGGCCTCTGCCCCGGCCGAACGGCTCTATGCCGAGTTCGGGATCACGGCTGAGGCGGTGGCAGCAGCGGCGCGCCGCCTGCTGTAAGGCCCCCCGGAGTTTTCAAAAACTCCGGTCCGGAGCCTTCCAAGGCTCCGGCACGATGACTTCAAAGACATCGTTCCCGCGCCTACGGCCCCGCGCCCGCGAAGGACGGCTGGTCGGGCAGGCCGTCGTCGTTCAGATCCTCCGCCTCCGGGTCCTCGGTCGGCGAGACGGCCCCGTCCTCGCCGGGGGCGGAGGAGGTGACGTCGGCCTCGGCCTGGGCGACCTCGGGCAGATCCTCGGCAGGTTCGCGGTCGGCGGGCATCACGCCGCCGAGCTCGCCCGCATCGCCGTCCGACAGCATCCGGTCGCCGTCCTCGGGGTTGTTCAGCCGCCCGTAGGCCACCATCGGCGCGGCGGCGGGCGCGAGCGACGCGGCGGCGGCCATCGCGGCGGGGTCGGGGCGCGCGCCTTCCATGTCGGGAAAGACCTGCTCCTCGCCCTGGTCGGTCAGCGTCGGGAACTCGCCGAGGTTGCGCTGGATCGCGGCGTCCTCGATCACCGGCCTCGCGGCCTCCGCCGGGTCGCGCGTGGGCGGCGGCACTTCCTCCAGCGCGACGATCGCGCGCGCGGCGGCCAGGAAGCGGGCCGTTCCGCCCTCGGGTCGGCCGGCCTCGTCCCACAGGAGCTGCGCCCGGTCCCGCACCCGGACCTCGAGCGCGTCCCATTCCTCTTGCGTCATGTCCCTGATCCCCCTGCCTTGCCGGGGGAAAACGGACCGGCGGCCCGCGCGGTTCCGTCAGCCCGCGACGGCCCGCCAGGCGGGCGCGATGACCCGCGTGGCAAGCGGGATCAGCGCGAGGCCCAGGACAAGGCCGAAGATGCCGTCGAAGACCGCGGTGACGAGCCAGGCCACGGGGCCCGCCGCGACCGGAACGCCACCGGCCGCCGCCTTGGCCAGGCCGGCGATCCAGTCGTAGAGCCAGGGCCATCCCAGCACGTCCAGCCCGTGGATGACGATGTTGCCCCCGACCCACAGCATCGCCAGCGTGCCGATCAGGGACAGCCCGGCGAGCAGCCGCGGCATCGCCGTCACCAGGCTCCGCCCGAAGGCCCGCCCCGCCGCCGTGCGGCCCCGCGCGGCGAGCGCGAGGCCTGCGTCGTCCATCTTCACGATCAGCGCCACGGTGCCGTAGACGGCGACGGTGATCAGCACGCCGACCACCGCGAGCGTCGTGCCCTGCCACCAGATCGACCCCGCCCCGATCGCGGCGAGCGCGATGGTCATGATCTCGGCCGACAGGATGAAGTCGGTCTTGATCGCGCCTGCGACCTTCTCCTCCTCCAGCCGGGTCGGGTCCTTCACGTCCATGTCCTCGGCCACCGCGTGATCGGCGTGGGGGGCCAGCATGTGCGCGACCTTCTCGGCCCCCTCGAAGCAGAGGTATGCCCCGCCGAGCATCAGCAGCGGCGTGATCGCCTGCGGCAGGAAGGCCTGCAGCAACAGGAGCGCGGGCAGCAGGACCAGAAGCTTGTTCCTGACCGACCCCAGCGCGATGCGCCAGATGATCGGCAGCTCCCGTTCGGCGGAAAAGCCCGTGACGTATTTCGGCGTGACCGCGGCGTCGTCGATCACCACCCCCGCGGCCTTGACCCCCGCCTTGCCCGCCGCCGCCGCGATGTCGTCGACGCTCGCCGCCGCGACCTTGGCGATGGCGGCCACGTCGTCCAGAAGCGCGATCAACCCGCTCATCCCCGTGTCTCCCTTTCGCCCTTCCTGACGCAGGCGTTCCCGGCTAGCAAGTCACCCATGTCGACCCGTACCGCCTTCGCCGTGGCCGCCGTGATCCTTGCCGGCCTTCTGGCCGACATGGCGCTGAACGGCGGCGCGGCCACGCTGTTCCTGCTGCGGAAGCTGGTGGCCGCGGTGGAGTGGCTGGTGTTCTGGCGCTGACCGCGGTTGCGCAGGGCGGCGTTTTGGGCTTCAAGCGGCGCGACCGCCACACCCGAAGGGAACCCGATCCATGACCGTCAAGGTTGCCATCAACGGCTTCGGCCGCATCGGACGCAACGTGCTGCGCGCCATCATCGAATCCGGGCGCACCGACATCGACGTGGTGGCGGTCAACGACCTCGGCCCGGTCGAGACCAACGCGCACCTCCTGCGCTTCGATTCGATCCACGGCCGCTTCCCGGCCGCGGTCGCGACGGGCGATGACTGGATCGACGTGGGCCGCGGGCGCATGCGCGTGACGGCGATCAGAAACCCGGCCGACCTGCCCTGGGGCGACGTGGACGTGGCGCTGGAATGCACCGGCATCTTCACCAGCAAGGAGAAGGTCCAGCCGCACCTGCAGAACGGATCGAAGCGGGTGCTCATCAGCGCCCCCGGCGACGGGGCGGACAAGACCATCGTCTACGGCGTCAACCACGCCACGCTGACGCAGGACGACATCGTCGTGTCGAACGCCTCCTGCACCACGAACTGCCTGGCACCCGTGGCGCATGTCCTGCATCAGGCCATCGGGATCGACCGCGGGATGATGACGACGATCCACAGCTATACCGGCGACCAGCCGACGCTCGACACCATGCACAAGGACCTCTACCGCGCCCG
>CAZNPW010000059.1:0-16197 GCA_964575185.1 uncultured Exiguobacterium sp. | reverse complement strand
GGGGGGGGGGGGTGACGCGGTTGCCTGCGGCCGCGCCTTCTGCGACACCCGCGCGATGACCGATCCCACCCGCAAGCACCCCCTGCGGTCCTCCAAGCAGGACCTGCGCGCCGCGCGGCGCACGCCCGACACGCCGCAGACGCGGGCACCGACCTACCGGCTGGCCTTTGCCGACCCCGACTTCCTGACGCACGAGGACCTGCGGCCGGTCAGGCTGCAACTCGAACTGCTGAAGCCCGAGATGGCGCTGGACCGCGAGGGCGTGGACACCACCGTGGTGATGTTCGGCGGCGCGCGGATCCGCGAGGGGGAGGGGCCGCTGGCCGCCTTCTACGACGAGGCGCGGGCCTTCGCGCGGGCGGTGACGGCGCGGAGTCTCGCGGCCGGGGGGCGCGAGGACGTGATCTGCACCGGCGGGGGGCCGGGGGTGATGGAGGCGGGCAACCGCGGCGCCTTCGACGCGGGCGGGCGGTCGATCGGGCTGAACATCGTCCTGCCGCACGAGCAGGCTCCGAACGGCTGGGTGACGCCGGAACTGTGCTTCAACTTCCACTACTTCGCTTTGCGGAAGATGCATTTCCTGCTGCGCGCGCGGGCGGTCTGCGTGTTCCCGGGCGGGTTCGGCACGCTGGACGAGATGTTCGAGAGCCTGACGCTGATCCAGACCGGGCGGATGGCGCCGATCCCCTTCCTTTTGTTCGGGCGGGCCTTCTGGGAAAGCATCATCGACTGGCGCGCGCTGGCGGACGCGGGGGTCATCGCGCCCGAGGACCTGAACCTGTTCGGCTTCGTCGAGACGGCGGAGGAGGCGCTGGCGGCGATCGACCGCTGGCGGGCGGCGGGGGCGGCGCTGCCCTGAGACCGGCCCGGTGCGGGCGGAGTTCCGAAAGCTCCGCGCCGGACCCTTGGAAGGGTCCGGTCCGGTTCCTTGGAAGGAACCGGCGGCGGCGCAGGCGGGTCGGCGGGGGTGGCGGGACGGCGGTCGGGAACAGGCGGGGGTGCGGGGCCGTTCTGCGGTCCGACAGGAGGAGACCGTCATGGCCAATGCCCCGAAGCCCGCCGCCGACCGCCGCCCCGCCCCCGTGCCGCGCGGGAATGCGCAGCACGACCACGAAGGGTCGGCCCATGCCCCGGGCGACTTCGATGCGCTGAACCCGGCGAAGCAGGTCGACCCGCCGACGGGGGGCGGCGGAAAGGGGCAGGGACAGCCGCGCCGACGCGAGGCGTGCCGATAGGGAAGGATTTACGGCATCGACCGCAAGGCGCGGGGCGGTGGCGGGAATGCTGGTGAAGCTCAGCCCCCTTCCAGCCAGGCGGCGGTGCGGCGGAGGCCTTCGGTCAGGGTGTCGGTCGCGCAGGCGTAGCCGATGCGGACATGGCCCTCGAGGCCGAAGACCTCGCCCGGGGTGAAGAGGACGCCGGTCGCGGCGAGGAGGTCCTCGCAGAACCGGCGGGAGGGCGTGTCGCGGCCGTAGGCGACCAGCGCGGTGGTCCCGGCGCGGGGCCGGACCATGGACAGGCCGGGGGTGGCGGCGACCCAACCGGCGAGCAGGCCGAGGTTGCGCCGCGTGATGGCGCGGCTGCGGGCGAGGATGCGGTCGGCGGCCTGCAGCGCGATGGTCGCGACATGGTCGTCGATCATGCCCACGCTGATCGTGGTGTAGTCGCGGTGGCGGTTGACGGCCGCGATGAGCTCGTCCGGCCCCGCGACCCAGCCGAGGCGGAGGCCCGCGAGCGAGAAGGCCTTGGACATGCCGCAGGTCGAGACGCCGCGGTCGTAGCGGTCGCAGATCGCCGGGCCGGGGGTGTCGGCGTCCTGTTCGGTGCCGCGGTAGACCTCGTCGGCGAGAATCCAGGCGCCGTTCGCGGCGGCGATGCCGACGATGGCGTCGAGCATCGCGGGCGGCATCAGGCTGCCGGTGGGGTTGTTCGGGTTGGTGAAGGTGATGAGTTTCGCGCCCCTTGCGAGGGCCGCCAGACGGTCGAGGTCGGGAAGCCAGGCGTCCTGCGGCCGCAGGCGCAGCTCCGCGACCTGCGCGCCGAGGCTCGCGGGGATGGCGGTGTGCTGCTGGTAGGTCGGCACGATGCTGACCACGCGGTCGCCGGGACCGACGAGCGCGCTGTGCACGAGGTGGTTCGCCCCGATCGTGCCATGGGTGACGACGATGTTGCTGCGGCGCTGGCGGGCATAGAGCGCGGCGATGGCGTCGCGCAGCGCGTCGGAGCCCTCGATCGCGCCGTAGGTGAGTTGCATCGGCAGGAGCGCCGACAGGTCGCGGGCGTTCCTGCCCGCGAGGTCGAGGAGGTCGGCCAGGGTCAGCGAATGGACGCAGGTTTCGGCGAGGTTCAGCGTGCAGCCGGTCTCGAACGCGTTCATCCATTGCTCGACGCCGAAGGGTTCGATGAACATGCGGTGGTCTTCCTGACGGCGCGCGGCCGGGTGTGGGCGCGGGATCCGGTGATGTCCTGGCGACCCCGGCAGGAATTGAACCTGCAACCTACCCCTTAGGAGGGGGTTGCTCTATCCGTTGAGCTACGGGGCCGTTCGCGCGTTCATGCCGCATGGGCGGCGCGCTGTCCACCGTCAGAAGGGGGTCACCGTGGCGCGGCCGTCGGCGTAGTTGAAGTCGCAGCGCGCCTCGCCGTTGGCGAGGATGACGATGCCGCTCATCCCCGAGGGGCCGTCGGGGCCGGTGACCTGGCGGAAGGCGCTAACGTTGCGCACCTCGAGCCCCTGGCGCAGGGCCTGGGTGCGGCATGCGGTCTCGGCGCTGCCGGCGTTCGCCGCGCCGAGGCCCGCGTCGACCGGCATGGCGGGAACGCAGGCGGCAAGCGCGAGGACGGCGGGGATCAGGGCGGTCGGTTTCATCGTGGCCTCCATCGGGATGGCCCACCTTACGCCGGATCGCCCGCCTGTCACGTCCGGTTTTCCCCGACCTGAACGCCTTGCGGACGGTTGCGCGCGGGCGCGGCGGCGTTAACGTGGCGGGCATGGCCCGCGCCCCCCGCCCCCCGACGCCGCGCCCGCTGACCCTGCGCGACGTGTCGGACGCGGCGGGGGTCAGCGACATGACGGTCAGCCGGGTGCTCCGCGGGCGGGGCGACGTGTCGCCCGCGACGCGCGAGCGGGTGATGCGGGCGGCCCGCGCGCTGGGCTATGTGCCGAACCGGATCGCCGGGGCGCTGGCGAGCGCCCGGGTGAACCTGGTGGGCGTGGTGATCCCGAGCCTGTCCAACATGGTCTTCCCCGAGGTGCTGACCGGGATCGCGCGCGGGCTGGACGGCACGGGGTTGCAGCCGGTGGTCGGGGTCACGCAGTACGATCCCGTGCGCGAGGAGGCGGTGATCTACGAGATGCTGTCCTGGCGGCCCTCGGGCCTGATCGTCGCGGGGCTGGAGCATACCGACCCCGCGCGGGCGATGCTGGCGCGGGCCGGCGTGCCGGTGGTCGAGATCATGGACATCGACGGGGTGCCGGTCGACAACGCGGTGGGGATCAGCCATGCCCGCGCCGGGCGGCAGATGGCGGCGGCGATCCTGGCGGCGGGCTACCGGCGGATCGCGTTCCTGGGCACGATGATGCCCGACGACCACCGGGCGCGGAAGCGGATGGAGGGATTCTGCGCCGCCTTGCCGGGGCCGCTGGTCGACCGCGAGTTCTATTCGGGCGGGTCGGCCCTGCTGAAGGGGCGCGAGATGACCGCGGCGCTGCTGGCGCGCGCGCCGGACCTGGATTTCCTGTATTACTCCAATGACATGATCGGCGCGGGGGGGCTTCTGCACTGCCTTGGTGCCGGGATCGACGTGCCGCGGCGGCTGGGACTTGCGGGGTTCAACGGGGTGGAGCTTCTGGACGGGCTGCCGGTGCGGCTGGCCACGATGGACGCCTGCCGGGCCGAGATCGGCGCGCGGGCGGCCGACATGGTGGCGCGGAGCGCGGCGGGCGAGGTGGTGGAGCTGTTCCCGGTGCTGCAGCCGGGGGACACGATCCGGGCGGCGTGAAGACGGGGGGGCGCTGCCCCCCTCGCCCTTCGGGCTCACCCCCCGGGATATTTCCGGGAAGATGAAGAGGGTCAGGCGATCAGGCGGGTGGCGTCGTGGCCGGTGATGGCGGCGGTGACGATGGCGCCTTCGGGCTGGTCGGCGGTGAAGGCGACTTCGGTGAAGTGTTCGGTCCGGCCGAGGCGGGGGCCTTCGGTCAGGATGCGGTGGGTGCGGCCGGTCTGGGCCCGGAGGTGGCGGGCAAGGGCTGCCGCGCCGGCCTCGCGGAGGCGGGCGGCGCGGTCGCGGATCAGCGGGCCGGGGACCTGGGGCATCCGGGCGGCGGGGGTGCCCTTGCGCGGGCTGAAGGGGAAGACGTGGAGGAAGGTCAGGCCGCAGGCCGCGATCAGGTCGAGCGAGTTTGCGAACGCCCGTTCGTCTTCGGTGGGGAAGCCCGCGATGATGTCGGCGCCGAAGGCGATGTCGGGGCGCAGGGCGCGCGCGTCCTCGCAGAAGCGGATGGCGTCGGCGCGCAGGTGGCGGCGCTTCATGCGCTTCAGGATCAGGTCGCAGCCGTGCTGGAGCGACAGGTGGAGGTGCGGCATGAGGCGGGGCTCAAGGGCGATGGCCTCCATCAGGGCGGGGTCGGCCTCGATCGAGTCGATCGAGGAGATCCGCAGGCGTTCGATCCCGGTCAGCCGCAGGATGCGGCGGACGAGGTCGCCGAGGCGGGGGGTTCCGGGCAGGTCGGCCCCCCAGGAGGTGAGGTCCACGCCGGTCAGCACGACCTCGCGAAAACCCCTGTCCACCAGGCGGTTGATCTGGTCGATCACGACCCCCGCCGGGACCGAGCGGGCGTTGCCGCGGCCGAAGGGGATGATGCAGAAGGTGCAGCGGTGGTCGCAGCCGTTCTGGACCTGGACGTAGGCGCGGTGGCGGCCGAAGCCGTCGATCAGGTGGCCTGCCGTCTCATGCACCGACATGATGTCGTCGACCTGGATGCGTTCGGTCTGCCCGGTGGCAAGGCCGGCCCAGGTGGCGGGCTGCATCTTCTCGTGGTTGCCGATGACGCGGGTGACCTCGGGCATGGCGGCGAAGGTTTCGGGCTCGGTCTGCGCGGCGCAGCCGGTGACGATGACCGCCGCGCCGGGGTTTTCGCGGGCGAGGCGGCGGATGTCCTGCTTCGACTTCCGCACCGCCTCGGCGGTGACCGCACAGGTGTTCACGATCACCGCGGGGCCGAGCGCGGCCCTGGTGGCGAGGTCGCGCATCGCCTCGGATTCGTAGGCGTTGAGGCGGCAGCCGAGGCTGTGGAGGATCGGCGCGGTCATGCGAGGGTGCCCGCGAAGACGGTGGCGACGGGGCCGGTCAGCCAGACGCCGTCGTCGCGCCAGTCGGCGACGAGGTCGCCGCCGTCCATCCGCAGCGTGACGCGCCGCCCGGTCAGGCCGCGCAGGTGGGCGGCCACGGCGGTCGCGCAGGCCCCGGAGCCGCAGGCGAGGGTGATGCCGGTGCCGCGTTCCCAGACGCGCAGGCGCAGGGTGTTTTCGGAGAGGAGCGAGGCGAACTCCACGTTGGTGCGCTGCGGGAAGAGGGGGTCGCGTTCGAGGCCGGGGCCGACCTGCGCCAGGTCCACGGCCTCGGCGTCGGGGACGAAGGCGATGCGGTGGGGGTTGCCCATGCCGACGGCGGCGCTGCCGTCGGGCAGGTGCAGGGGGTCCATCGGGCGGGCCAGCGGGATGTCCTGCCACGAAAGCTGCGGCGGGCCCATGTTGACGATGGTGCCCATGCCGCCGCGTGCGGCGGTCAGCACCCCGCGGGCGGTGCGGATGGTCAGGCGGTCGCGCCCCGTCTCGCGCAGCACGAGGTCGGCGACGCAGCGGGTGGCGTTGCCGCAGGCGCCGGCGGTGGTGCCGTCGGCGTTCCAGAAGTCGAGCGCGATGTCGGACCCGTCCCCGTCGCGGATCTCGGCCAGCTGGTCGAAGCCCACGCCGCGGTGCCGGTCGCCGCTGCGGCGGGCGAGGTCGGCCGTCACCCGCGCGCCCATCCCGCGCGAGTCGATGACCACGACGTCGTTGCCGGCCCCGTGCATCTTCAGGAAGGAAATCGCGTGGTCCTGCATGGCGCGGGGGCCTATACCCGATCGCGGGCGCGCGCAACGATTGGGCCTTGACCCTGTTTTGTGCAGACCCTAATCCCCCGCCCCGGGACTGGCTGGGGCGGGTAGCTCAGTTGGTTAGAGCACGTGACTTTTAATCATGGGGTCGAGGGTTCGAATCCCTCCCCGCTCACCAGTCCCGCGCTTGCCCCCTTTAGCTATCCCCTTGCGTAGACGTCCTGATAGCGCACGATGTCGTCCTCGCCGAGGTAGCTGCCGGTCTGGACCTCGATCAGGACCATGGGCAGCTTGCCGGGGTTTTCCAGCCGGTGCCGTTCGCCCAGGGGGACGTAGACGGACTGGTTTTCGGTGACGAGGCGCACCGTCTCGCCCACGGTGACGCGAGCGGTGCCTTCGACGACGATCCAGTGTTCGGCGCGGTGGACGTGGCTTTGCAGCGACAGGGCCGCGCCGGGGTGGACGTGGATGCGCTTGACGCGGAAGCGGTCGCCGAGGACCAGCGTCTCGAACCAGCCCCAGGGGCGGTGGTCGGTCGGGAAGGTTTCGGCCTGCGGCGCGCCGCGGGCCTTAAGTGCGGTGACGGCAAGCTTCACCTCCTGCGCGCGGCTGGCATCGGCGACCAGCACCGCGTCGGGAAGCGCGACGGCGACGATGTTCGACAGGCCGATGCCGACGAGTTCGGTCGCGTGCGATTCCGACCGCAACAGCGTGTCGCGGCAGTCGATCGCGGTGGTGCCGGGGCCGGCGACGACGCCGTCGCCGTTCGGGCCGGAGGCGGCCCAGATCGCGTCCCAGCCGCCGAGGTCGGACCAGGCCCCGTCGTAGGGCACGACGGTGAGGTTGCCCGCGCGTTCCATCACCGCGAAGTCGATCGACAGGTCGGGCAGCGCGGCCCAGGGGCCGGGGTCGAGCCGCAGGAAGGCGAGGTCGGCCTGCGCGCCCTGCACCGCGGCGCGGGCGGGGGGCAGGAAGTCGGGCGCGTGGGCGGCGAAGGCGTCGATCAGGGTCTGCGCGGTGACGAGGAAGAGGCCCGCGTTCCACAGGTGACGGCCGCCCGCGAGGAAGGCCGCGGCGGTGGCGGCGTCGGGCTTCTCGACGAAGCGGCGCAGCGGCACGGGGCCGGGGCCTTCGGGCGGGCGGTCGATCTCCAGGTAGCCGTAGCCGGTTTCGGGGCGCGTCGGGCGGATGCCGAAGGTGACGATCTGCCCGCCCCGCGCGGCAGGCTCGCCGCGGGCGATGGCGGCGCGGAAGGCCCGCGCGTCGGGGATGAGGTGGTCGGCGGGGGCCACGAGCAACAGGTCGCCGGGGGCGGCCGCGAGCGCCGCGGCGAGGATCGCGGGGGCGGTGTTGCGGGGGGCGGGTTCGATCAGGATGGTGCCGGGGGCGACGCCGGCCTCGGCCAGCTGTTCGGTGACGATGAAGCGGAAATCGCTGCCGGTGACGATGACGGGCGGAGCGAAGCCGTCACCGGACAGGCGCAGGGCGGCCTGCTGGAACAGGCTGCCGTCACCGACGAGCTGGGCGAACTGCTTGGGGAAGCTTTTCCGCGACAGGGGCCAGAGCCGGGTGCCCGACCCGCCGCACAGAATCACAGGTGTCAACATCACGCACCGACCGCTATCGCGGCGGCAGCTTGCGGCCGCCGGCGCGCGCCCGCAAGGGTCACCCCGCTACGTGGACCGCGGTGCCCCAGCCGTCGCAGCGGGCCGCGAGGTCGGGCGGCAGGGGCGCGTCGGTGAAGAGCGCCGCGACATCGGCCAGCGAGGCGAGGCGGACCGGCGCGCGGCGGCCGCGCTTGGACTGGTCGGCCACGAGGAAGGCATGGCGCGACTGGCGGATGATGGCCTTCGACACCCGCACCTCGGCCATGTCGAAGTCGAGGATGTCGCCGTCATCGTCCATCGCCGAACAGCCGATGATCGCGTAGTCGACCTTGAACTGTTCGATGAACTGGGTCGTCAGCTCGCCCACCAGCCCGCCGTCGGACCGCCGGATGGCACCGCCGGCCAGCATGATCTCGCAGCGCGGGTTGGCGAGCAGGATGTTGGCCACGTTCATGTTGTTGGTCACGACCGTGATGTTGCGGTGGTGCAGAAGCTCGCGCGCCACCGCCTCGGTCGTGGTGCCGAGGTTGATGATGAGGCTGCAGTTGTCGGGGATGGCGCGGGCGCAGGCACGGCCGATCGCGGCCTTGGCCGCGTCGTGCATCCGGCGGCGTTCCTCGTAGCCGATGTTGGTCACCCCGGTGCGCATCACCGCGCCGCCGTGGACGCGGTCGAGGAGGCTCGCGTTCGCAAGCTCGGTCAGGTCGCGGCGAATCGTCTGGACGGTCACGCCGAACCTTGCGGCGAGCGTTTCGACCACGACGCGGCCTTCGCTGCGGGCGATGTCGAGGATGGCGGACTGGCGGAAGGAGAGGGGCATGAGTCTCGTGGCTCGAAACGCTTTGAATCAGGTTGATGACAAATTGATGCGCTTTCGTCACCCGGCTTTTGCCGGATCGGGGCGGGAAAAGATAAACTGGGTTAACGGGCCCGGATATCGGCCGATGTTCGATTTTATTCGTTTGCCGAGGAAAAGCGCAAATGCGCTCACGCGCTGTTGACAGGGCGTGAATGGTCCGCCCACGATGTCGGCGGGGAGGACGTCGCGTGGACACGGTGGACCTGTTCGTCATCGGCGGCGGAATCAACGGCTGCGGCATCGCCCGCGACGCCGTGGGGCGGGGGTTGACGGTCACGCTGGCCGAACAGGGCGACCTGGCGCAGGCGACCTCCAGCGCCAGCACCAAGCTGTTCCACGGCGGGCTGCGGTACCTGGAGTATTTCGAGTTCCGCCTGGTGCGCGAGGCGCTCGAGGAGCGCGAGACGCTGCTGGTGGCCATGCCGCACATCAGCTGGCCCCTGCGCTTCGTGCTGCCCTACAGCCCCGACATGCGGTTCGAGGGGGATACGCCGACCTCGCGGCTGCTGGCGCGGGTGATGCCCTGGATGCGCGGCCGCCGCCCGGCCTGGCTGATCCGGCTGGGGCTGTTCATGTATGACAGGCTGGGCGGCAGGGCGATCCTGCCCGCGACGCGGACGGTGGACCTGACCACCGATCCGGCGGGGGTGCCGCTGAAGAAGGCCTTCCGCTTCGCCTACGAATACTCCGACTGCTGGGTGGAGGATTCGCGGCTGGTGGCGCTGAACGCGCGCGATGCGGCGGACCGGGGGGCGCAGGTGCTGGTGCGGACGCGCGTGGTCAGCGCGGCGCGGGCGGGCGACGCCTGGGAAATCGTGACCGAGGGCGAGGGTGGCCGCGCCACGCACCGGGCGCGGGCGCTGGTCAACGCGGGCGGGCCCTTCGTGCAGGACGTGATCCAGAACGTCGTGCGGCTGAACTCCAGCGAAGGCGTGCGGCTGGTGCGGGGCAGCCACATCGTGACGAAGCGGCTGTTCGACCATGGGCGGTGCTATTTCTTTCAGGGGACCGACGGGCGGATCATCTTCGCCATTCCCTACGAGACCGACTTCACGCTGATCGGCACGACCGACCACGACCACAAGGGCAGCCCGGGCGAGGTCGCGATCACCGAGGGCGAGGTCGATTACCTGTGCGCCTTCGCGAGCCAGTACTTCGTGCGGCCGGTGACGAAGGCGGATGTGGTCTGGACCTACTCGGGCGTGCGGCCCCTGTACAACGACGGGGCCAAGAGCGCGACGGCGGCGACGCGGGACTACGTGCTGAAGGTCGATGCGAACGGCCCGCCGGTGCTGCACGTCTTCGGCGGCAAGATCACCACCTATCGTCGGCTCGCGGAATCGGCGCTGGAGAAGCTGTCTCCGCACTTTCCGCAGGCCAAGGAGCCGTGGACCGCGCGGGTGCCGCTGCCGGGCGGGGATTTCCCGCATGACGGGGTGGCGCGGCTGGTGGCCGAGCTGCGCGCGGCGCATCCGCATCTGGGCGACTGGCACGCCGGGCGGCTGGTGCGGGCCTACGGGACCGACGCAGGCCGGATGCTTTCGGGGGTGCGGGGGCAGACCGGGATGGGCCGCGACTTCGGCGGCACGCTGACCGAGGTCGAGGTGCGCTGGCTGATGCAGCGGGAGTGGGCGCGGACCGCGGCGGATGTGGTGTGGCGGCGCACGAAGCTGGGGCTGCGGATGACCGAGGCCGAGATCGCGGCGCTGGACGACTTCATGGGGGGCGCCGCGCGGGCGGCGGCGGAGTAGATGGCGCTGGAGCTGCGGGGCGTGTCGCGGAGCGTGGGGGGGCGGGTGCACATCCACCCGACCGACCTGACCTTCGCCCGCGGGACGCTGAACGTGCTGCTGGGGCCGACGCTTGCGGGCAAGACGACGCTGATGCGGCTGATGGCGGGGCTCGACAGGCCCAGCGCCGGGACGGTGCACTGGGACGGGCGCGATGTGACGGGCGTGCGGGTGCAGGACCGGCAGGTGGCGATGGTCTACCAGCAGTTCATCAATTACCCGGGCCTCAGCGTCTACGACAACATCGCCTCGCCGCTGGTGGTGGCGGGGAAGCCCCGGGCCGAGGTCGACCGGGCGGTGCGGGCCACCGCCGAGATGCTGAAGCTGACGCCCTACCTGGCGCGCCGCCCGCTGGAGCTGTCGGGCGGCCAGCAGCAGCGCTGCGCGCTGGCCCGCGCGCTGGTCAAGGGCGCAGGGCTGGTGCTGCTGGACGAGCCGCTCGCGAACCTCGACTACAAGCTGCGCGAGGAGCTGCGGGCCGAGATCCCGCGCATCTTCGAGGCCTCGGGTGCCATCTTCGTCTATGCCACGACCGAGCCGGAGGAGGCGTTGCTTCTGGGCGGCAACACCGCCTGCCTGCTCATCGCGCGGCCTGCGCATACCTTCGTGGGGTATTTCATCGGCTCGCCCGGGATGCGCGGGCGGTGCAGAGCCGCCCGCGCCGTTTCCTTGCACGGCCTCCCATGACCCATATCCTCGCCATCGACCAGGGCACGACCTCGACCCGCGCAATCCTCTTCGACGAGGGCTTCCGCGTCGTCGCCAGCGCCCAGGAAGAGTTTCCGCAGCATTTCCCGCAATCGGGCTGGGTCGAGCACGATCCGGCCGACCTGTGGTCCACGACCGTCGGCACCGCCGCGGCCGCCATCGCGCGCGCCGGGCTGCGGCCGGCCGACATCGCCGGGATCGGCATCACCAACCAGCGCGAGACGACCGTGGTCTGGGACCGCGCGACTGGCGAGCCGGTGCACCGCGCCATCGTCTGGCAGGACCGCCGCACCGCCGACGCCTGCGCCCGCTTGCGCGAGGCCGGGCACGGGCCGATGGTCACGGCGCGCACGGGGCTGCTGCTCGACCCCTATTTCTCGGGGACCAAGGCCGCGTGGATTCTCGACCATGTCCCCGGCGCGCGGGCGCGGGCCGAGCGGGGCGAGCTGGCGTTCGGGACGGTCGACAGCTTCCTGATCTGGAAGCTGACCGGCGGCCGCGTCCACGCGACCGACGCGACGAACGCCAGCCGCACGATGCTGTGGAACATCGCGACCGGGGCCTGGGACGCGGAGCTGTGCGACCTGACCCGCGTGCCGCTGGCGATGCTGCCAGAGGTGCGCGACTGCGCCGCGGATTTCGGCGCGACCGCGGCCTTCGGCGGACAGATCCCGATCCTCGGGGTCGCGGGGGACCAGCAGGCGGCGACGGTCGGGCAGGCGTGCTTTGACCCCGGCATGATGAAATCGACTTACGGGACGGGGTGCTTCGCGCTGCTGAACACCGGGGCGGACCTGGTGCCCTCGCGGAACCGGCTGCTCACGACCGTGGCCTACCAGCTGGGCGGGCGGCGGACCTATGCGCTGGAGGGGTCGATCTTCGTCGCGGGCGCGGTGGTGCAGTGGCTGCGCGACGGGCTGCGGCTGATCCGCGCGGCCGGCGAGACGCAAGACCTGGCCGAGGCCGCGGACCCCGGGCAGGAGGTCATCCTGGTGCCGGCCTTCACCGGGCTCGGCGCGCCCTGGTGGCAGCCCGAGGCGCGGGGCGCGATCTTCGGCATGACGCGGAACACGGGGCCTGCCGAGTTCGCCCGCGCCGCGCTGGAAAGCGTGGGCTACCAGACGCGCGACCTGTGGCAGGCGATGCGGGCCGACTGGACGGGCGCGCGTGCCGGGGTGCTGCGGGTCGACGGGGGGATGACCGGCAGCGACTGGACGATGCAGTTCCTGGCCGACATCCTGGACGCGCCGGTCGACCGGCCGCGCGTGACCGAGACGACCGCGCTCGGTGCCGCGTTCCTGGCCGCGATGCAGGCAGGCCTGTCGGACCCTGACGCCTTCGCGCAAAGCTGGGCGCTCGACCGCCGCTTCACCCCGGCCATGGACGAAGGCCGCCGCGAGGCCCGCCTGGCCCGCTGGGGCCGGGCGGTCGCGGCGACGATGACGGTCTAGACGTCGGCCCGTTCGCCCGCGTCGCGCAGGGCGATGTGGCGTTCGGTCACGCCGGGGATCGCGCGCTGGAGCCATTCGGCCATGCGCATCTCCTCGTCGAGGTTCTGCTGCAGCACGCCGACCGCCTGGCTGTGCCCGGCTGCCTGGGCGGCCGCGATGAGCGAGGTGTAGGCGGCGATCTCGAAGTTCTCGAAGGCGTAGTTCGCCATCGCGTTCTTCAGGATCTCGTCCGGGGCGACGCTGTGGGCCATCGCGGCCATGCCGCCCGCCATCGACAGCACCGTGTCCTTGAAGCCCGACGCGCTTTCGTCCATGCCCTCCATCAGGCCGTCGAGCCGGGCGATCTGCGCCTCGGTCTCGGCCTGGTGGCGTTCGAGCATCTGCGACATCTCGGGGTAGTTCCGCAGCCGGGCGAGCTGCGGCTTGATCATCGACATCGCCTGGCTTTCCATGGCGTGGGCGTTCTTCAGCCCGGTCATGAAGACCTCGTGCGCGGCGGAGGTGGTGGCCATCTCGGCGCTCCCTTTGTCTGGTGTGACGGGCAACCCGGTGCGCGGCCGGATGTTCCGGGCTGGCGCGGCCGAGATGCCGGGTCAGACGATCTTCAGCGCCTCCTTCGGCACGGTCAGCGCGTAGCCCCGCCGCGCGATCGTCTTGACCAGCAGTTCGGCGACCATCTGGTTGCCGAGCGCGTCGCGCAGCCGCTTGATCCGCGTGGCGCCCGCCGCCTCGTCGCAGTCGGCCTCGTTGCGGCCCGAGATGACCGCCTCGATCTGCGCGCCGGTCAGGACGTCGTCGTCCATCCGCGCCTCGGCGAGGACGGCGAGCGTCTCGAGCGCGGCCTCGGTCAGCTGGAACTCCATGTCGTTGATGTAGACCGCGCGGCCCTCGCGGCTGATGAGCATGGAGGCGACCTGGATCCCGGCCCGCTGGATGCGGCCGACGCGGCGGTTCAGGTCGATCAGCATGACGAGGAACACCAGCGACGCGACGAGGAGCGCGGTGGCGAAGACGAGGAGGACGAAGATGATGAACCGGTAGGACGCCAGCACCTCGGAGAACGACGTGCCGGACTGGGCGAGGATTTCCAGCAGGCGGATCTCGGCGTTCAGCGTCAGGTCGTTGTCGACGAAGATCTGCTCGACCTTGGCGTTGAAGGCGTTGGCGTCGGGCAGGTTCAGGAACAGGAACAGCGCCGCGCCGAGCAGGATCGCGACGATGGCCGCGATGCCCAAGGCGACGACGCGGTTGCCGGCGCGCAAGCTGTCAGTAGGTGAGGAACTGGTCCCCGGCACGGTCCTGCCTTTCGCTGAGGCCATCGGGGCCGAATACGGACACCACAGTCAACAGCGTCCAGCCCGCCGCCGCAAGCCGGGGGGCGAGTTCGGCCGCCGCGGCGCGCCGGTCGCAGTTTTCGTCCGCGACCTTGGCCACGCCGTAGGCCAGCCGGTAGGGGTCGTCCTGCCGCGCCTTGTAGTCGGCGTAGCACTGGGCCAGCGCAGGACCGGCCAGCAGGGTCAGGGTCAGAGTCAGGGCGACGGTGCGGATCATGGGGGGCCTTGCGAAGGGGCCTGGCGGGGAAAGCCGTCCCGGCAATCTGCGCGGGCGGCGCGGGCTATGCAATATCTGCCGTCGGTTGGATGCGCCGCTATCGCCTATCACCCTTCGGTCATTGCGCGGCAGGGCGGCCGTCCGCCACGCTTCGGGCGAGCCGAAGACGGAGCAGACAGCCATGCCTCCCCGCCAGATCGAGATTCCCCGACCGCGCCTCGCGCGCGCCTTCAACCTGGCGCTCGCCGCCGCGCTGGCGCTGGGGCTGAGCGCGCTCGTGCTCGCGCCCGGCCTTGCCGGGCCGCAGCCCGGCCTCTGCGCCGCCCCGCCGGCGGGCGGGCCTGCGGCCTGCGGGCCCTGAGGCCTGCGGTCGCTGACCGGACGGCCGCGCCGCCCCGCGCGGTCCGGGGGGCGGGGGGTGAGCAGCCCCGCCCCCCCTTTTCGCCTTGAGCCGCCGGGGCCCCGCCGTGTAGGCCTTGGGCCATGCGGATGCCCGACTTCCTGGCCGAAACCTCGGCCCATGCGCGCGGCCACCGGGCGGTGGCCGGGGTGGACGAGGTGGGGCGCGGCCCGCTCGCCGGGCCGGTGACGGCAGCGGCGGTGATCCTCGACCCCGTGCGCATCCCGGACGGCCTGCGCGACAGCAAGCAGCTGACCGCCCCGGCGCGGGCGCGTCTGGCGGCAGAGATCCACGCGGTGGCGCGGGTCGCGGTGGTGCATGTGGGGGTCGAGGAGATCGCACGGCTGAACATCCTGCGGGCGAGCCATCTGGCGATGGAACTGGCCGTGGCGCAGCTTGCGGCCGACCATGCGCTGGTCGACGGCAACATGCTGCCCCGGGCTCTGGGCTGCGGGGCGCTGGCCATCGTGGGGGGCGACGCGACCTGCCTGTCGATCGCGGCGGCGAGCATCGTGGCCAAGGTCGCGCGCGACGCGCTGATGGTGGATTTGGCGCAACAGCACCCCGGCTACGGCTGGGAGACCAACGCGGGCTACGGCACACCCGCCCACCTGGCGGCGCTGGAGCGGCTGGGTGTCACCCCATGGCATAGGCGTTCCTTCGCGCCCGTCTACCAGATGCTGTATCAAGAGAAAACTGTAAGTCCCTGATTCAATAAACAATTTGACGGACGCGCGGGGGTTTGTGAGACTTCCCGGCGCAAGCGGCGCGTCCAAGATGCCGCGACACGAGGCGAGACATGTCGGACACGACCGCGGCGCTGCCGCTGAACCGCATCCTGGCGGGCGACTGCACCGAGGTGATGCGCGGCCTGCCCGCGGCCAGCGTGGACCTGATCTTCGCCGACCCGCCCTACAACCTGCAACTGCGCGGCGCGCTGCACCGGCCGGACAACAGCCTCGTCGATGCGGTCGACGACGCCTGGGACCAGTTCGCCGACTTCGCGGCCTATGACCGTTTCACGCGCGCGTGGCTGACCGAGGCGAAGCGTCTCCTCAAGCCCGACGGGGCGATCTGGGTGATCGGCAGCTATCACAACGTGTTCCGGCTGGGGGCGACGCTGCAGGACCTGGGGTTCTGGCTCTTGAACGACGTGGTCTGGCGCAAGGCGAACCCGATGCCGAACTTCCGCGGCAAGCGGCTGACCAACGCGCACGAGACGCTGATCTGGGCCAGCCGCGACCAGGGCGCGCGCTACACCTTCAACTACGAGGCGCTGAAGGCGCTGAACGACGGGGTGCAGATGCGGTCGGACTGGGTGATCCCGCTCTGCACCGGGCACGAGCGGCTGAAGGGCGCGGACGGCGCGAAGGCGCATCCGACGCAGAAGCCGCAGGCGCTGCTGCACCGGGTGATTGTCGGCACGACGAACCCGGGGGATGTGGTGCTCGACCCGTTCTTCGGCACGGGCACCACGGGCGCGGTCGCCAAGGCGCTGGGCCGCGACTGGATCGGGATCGAGCGCGAGGCGGCCTATGTCGCTGCGGCCGAGGCGCGGATTGCGCGGGTGCGCCGGTTCGACGCCTCGTCGCTGGAGGTCACGGGGTCGAAACGCGCCGAGCCGCGGGTGCCCTTCGGCCAGCTGGTGGAGCGCGGGATGCTGCGGCCGGGCGAAGAGCTTGTCGGCCCGCGCGGCCACATCGCCAAGGTCCGCGCCGACGGCACGCTGGTGGG
>CAZNPW010000058.1:0-16767 GCA_964575185.1 uncultured Exiguobacterium sp. | reverse complement strand
CCACGCCATCGCCGACATCGCCCGGGCGCTCGGGGCCGAGGCCGCGGGCGACCTGGCCCTGACCGTCGCCCGCGCGGCCGAGCCCGCCGCGGCGGGGCCGGGCGACCTCGCGCTCGCGCTGACGCCCGCCTATGCCGCGGGCCTGGCGCGCGGCTCGGCGCGGGCGGCGCTGCTGTGGCCGGGGGCGGACTGGCGGGCGATGGGGCTCGAGGCCGCGATCTTCGCGCCGCGCGGGCGGCTCGCGATGGCCGGGCTGTCGGCGATGTTCGACGCAGGCCCGGCCGTCGCGCCCGGCGTGCACCCCATGGCCCTGGTCGACCGAACGGCGGAGCTGGGGCCGGGCGCGGCGATCGGCCCCTTCACCGTGATCGGCCCCGGCGCGCGGATCGGGGCGCGGGCGCGGATCGTGGCGCAGGCCACCGTCGGCGAGGGCGCGGTCATCGGCGACGACGCGCTGCTCCACGCCGGCGTCCGCATCGGCGCGCGCGTGGTGATCGGCCACCGCTTCATCGCCCAGCCCGGCGCGGTGATTGGGGGCGACGGGTTCAGCTTCGTCACCCCCGAGCCCTCGGGGGTCGAGGAGGTCCGCGAGGCGGTCGGACAGCGCGGCGAGATCCGGGCGCAGCGCTGGACGCGCATCCATTCGCTCGGCGGCGTGTCGATCGGCGACGACGTGGAGGTCGGCGCCAACGCCTGCATCGACCGCGGCACGATCCGCGACACCGTCATCAAGCGGGGAACGAAGCTCGATAACCTCGTCCAGGTCGGCCACAACGTGGCGATCGGCGAGGATTGCCTGCTCTGCGGCCTGGTCGGCGTCGCGGGGTCGGCGCGGATCGGCGACCGGGTGGTGCTGGGGGGGCAGGTGGGGGTGAACGACAACATCTTCGTCGGCGACGACGTGATCGCCGGGGGGGCGACCAAGATCTTCACCAACGCGCCCGCCGGCCGCGTGCTGCTCGGCTACCCGGCGGTGAAGATGGAGACGCATGTCGAGATGCAGAAGGCCCTGCGCCGCCTGCCGCGCCTGATGCGGAAGCTCGCCGAATGACCGTCGCGGCGCAGGTCACCGCCATCCTGGCGCGCCAGCTCATGCGCGACCCCGCCTCGCTTTCGCCCGCCGACCGGCTCGACGACCTCGGGGCCGACAGCATGGCGCTGGTCGAGACGATCTTCGCCATCGAGGAGACCTTCGACATCCAGGTCCCCTTCAACGCCAACGCCCCCGAGGCCGGCTTCGACGTCTCGACCGTCGGCGCGATCATCGCGGGGGTCGAGGCGCTGGTCCACGCCAAGGCGGCGTGAGGCGCGTCGTCATCACCGGGGCGGGGACGGTCAACCCGCTCGGCCCCGACCTGCCCGCAACGCGCGCGGCCCTCGCGGCAGGCCGCGCGGCCATCGGCCCCGTCACCTTCCGCGACGCCGACCGCCTGACGGTGCGCGTCGCGGCCCAGGTCGCCTGGGACGACAGCCGCCTCTCCCCGCAGGACCTCGCCCGCCAGGACCGCGCCACCCGGTTCTGCATCGCCGCCGCGCGCGAGGCCATGGCGCAATCCGGCGCGACCTTCGACCCCGCCCGCGCCGGCGCGATCATCGGCACCGCCGCCGGCGGCCACACCACCATCGAGGACGCCTATCGCGCCGTCTTCGCCGAAGGCCGCAACCGCGTCCCGCCCCTGACCGTCCCCCGCCTCATGGCCTCCGCCGCGCCCTCGCACCTGTCGCTCGCCTACGGCCTGCAGGGCCCCTGCTTCGCCGTCTCCTCCGCCTGCGCCAGCGCGAACCACGCGATCGGCCTCGCGATGCAGCTGATCCGCGCCGGGGCCGCCGACGTGATGCTCGCGGGCGGGGCCGAGGCGATGGTGACCTTCGGCGGCCTCAAGGCGTGGGAGGGCCTCCGCGTCCTCTCGCCCACCACCTGCCGCCCCTTCGCCGCCACCCGCGACGGCCTCGTCCTCGGCGAAGGGGCCGCCGTCCTCGTCCTCGAATCCGCCGCCCACGCGCAGGCCCGCGGCGCACCCGTCCTCGCCGAACTCGCGGGCTTCGGCATGACCGCCGACGCGGGCGACCTCCTCGCCCCCACCCTCGACGGCCCCGCCCGCGCGATGCGCGCGGCGCTGGCCGACGCGGGCCTCGCGCCGCAGGACATCGGCTACGTCAACGCCCACGGCACCGGCACGCGGCTCAACGACGCGACCGAGGCGCAGGCCATCCGCGCCGTCTTCGCCGCCCCGCCCCCCGTCTCCTCCACCAAGGGCGCCCACGGCCACCTGATCGGCGCGGCCGGCGCGGTCGAGGCGCTGGCCTGCCTCATGGCGCTGTCCGGCACCCTGCCGCCCACCGCGAACCACGACGCCCCCGACCCGCAGATCGGCCTCGACGTCATCCCGAACGCCGCCCGCCCCGCGCGCATCGACGCCTGCCTGTCGAACGCCTTCGCCTTCGGCGGCCTCAACGCGGTGCTGGCGTTTCGCCGGGCCTGACGCGCGCCCCCCACAGGTTCACCATCACGCCCAGGAAGATCACCGCACCCCCGGCGATCACGAAGGGATCCACCGCCTCGCCATAGGCCAGCGCCCCCACCACGGCGATCAGCGGCAGCCGCACGAAGTCGATCGGCACCACGTAGGTCGCGGGCGCGAGCGACAGCGCCGAGGTCAGGCACAGGTGCGCGGTCACCCCGCACAGGCCGACGAGCGCCAGCCAGGGCAGCGTGGTCCCGTCGGGCCAGGTGATCCGCCCGTCCCAGCCGGCAAGCACCAGCGCCATGACCAGCTGCATCGCGGTCAGCCAGAACAGGATGCCGACGATGCTTTCCCCTTTCGTCAGCGCCTTGGTCATCAGCGTCGTCGCGGCAAAGCACATCGCCGCCCCGGCGGCGGCGAGCGTGCCCACGTCGACCGTCGCCGGATCGGGCCGCGTCACGACCAGGATGCCCGCGAAGCCCAGGCCCACCGCCACCACCCGGCTCCCCGTCAGCCGCTCCCCCAGCACCAGGGGTGCGAGCAGGATCACCCACAGGGGCGAGGTGAACTCCAGCGCGAAGACCTGCGCCAGCGGCACCGTGGCCAGCGCGAGGAACCACAGGTTCTGCCCCGCGAAGTGAAAGCCGTTGCGCAGCAGGTGGCCACCCAGCCGCCGCCGCGACACCTCTCCCAGCCGCCCCAGCGCGCCCGCGACCGCCAGCACCAGGAACAGCCCGATCCCCGACCGGAACAGCATGATCTCGAACGTGTCGTGCCGCTGCGCCAGCTCGCGCCCGGCGACCCCCATCGCGGAAAACGACAGCATCGCCCCCAGCATCCACAGGGCGGCCGCGGCCGGGCGCTCGCGCATCCTAGGGCAGCACCAGGACGCGCACGTCCCCCGCCCGCGGCGGGGCGGCGATGGTCGCCGCCGCCTCCTCCAGCGCGATGGTGCGCGAGATCAGCGGCGCGCAGGCGATGGTCCCCGCGGCGATCAGCGCGGCGGCGCGGCCCTGCGTGAAGGGGTTCAGGAAGGACGGCACGACCGCCACCTCGCGCACCAGAAGGTCGAAGGGGTCGAAACCCACCCGCGCCCCCTGCGGCAGGACGCCGACAAGGATCATCCGCCCGCCCCGCGCCGCAAGCCCCGGGGCCGCCGCGACGGTCTCGGCCACGCCCGCGCATTCCATCACGATCCCGGCACCGCCCGGCCACGCCGCCCGCGCGGCCGAAGGGTCCCCCGCGACCTGCGCCGCCCCGAGGTCCAGCGCCAGCGCCTGCTTCGCGGCGCTGCGGGTCACGACCATGACCTCGACCCCCGCCAGCCGCAGGAGCTGCAGGCACATCAGGCCGATCACGCCCCCGCCCAGCACGACGGCCCGCTGCCCCGCCACCGGCTGCGCCAGGTCGGCGGCGTGCAGGCAGCAGGCCAGCGGCTCGGCCAGCGCGCCGTGGTGGGGGTGCAGCGCGTCGGGCAGGGGAAAGGCCCGGTGGCCGGGGATCGCGACCAGGGGCGCGAAGCCGCCGTCGCGGTGCACGCCCACGGCCGACAGCCGGTGGCACAGGTTCACCCGGCCCTCGACGCAGCCCGGGCAGGTCCCGCAGGCGATGTTCGGGTCGCAGGTGACGTGGGTGCCGACGGGCAGCCGCGGATCGTCGCCGGCAACGATCCGGCCGCAGAACTCGTGCCCCAGCGTGACCGGCGGGGTGCAGGGGAACTCCCCCGCCGTCAGGTGCCGGTCGGTGCCGCAGATCCCCGCCGCCACCACCCGCACCAACACCTCCCCCGGGCCGGGGACCGGATCGGGCACCTCGGTCAGCCGCAGGTCGCCCGCGGCGTGCAGCCGGACCGCCCTCACGCGCCCGCGGCCCCGGAGGCCGCCTCCGCCAGCGCCTCGATCGCAAGCAGGATCGAGGCGTGGCGGTTGCGATACTCCCGCGCCGGGGTCAGCACCTCGAACCCGTCCCAGGGGGCGGGGGGCACCGGCCCGCCGGCCAGCATCGCCCGCAGCCCGTCGCGCGCCGCCGCCAGCTCCTGCGCGCTGCGCCCCAAGGCCTGCGCCCCCACCAGCGCCGCCGCCGCCTGCCCGAGCGCGCAGGCCCGCACCTCCTGCCGGAAGTCGGCGACGCGGCCCTCCGCCATCACCACGTCCACCGTCACGGTCGACCCGCAGAGCGGGCTGCGCCTGCGCACGCTCGCCGTCGGGGCGACGAGCCGCCCGGCCCGCGGGATGTCGGCCGCCAGCGCGAGGATGCGCTGCGAGTAAAGGCTGGTCAGGTCGCCGTCGGGCATGACATTTCCCCCTGCGCCCCCTACATACCGCCGTCGTCCCCGCCATGGAACCCCGCAGCCATGCCCGATACCGTCGATCCCGCGACGCTCGCCTACGACGCCCGCGGCCTGATCCCGGTCGTCGCCCAGGACCATGCGTCGGGCGATGTCCTGATGCTCGCCTGGATGAACGCCGAGGCCGTGACGCGGACGCTCGCCACCGGCGACGTGACCTACTGGTCGCGCTCCCGCGCCGCGCTGTGGGTCAAGGGCGAGACCTCGGGCCACCGCCAGCGCCTGGTCGCGCTGCGTGCCGACTGCGACCGCGACAGCCTGCTCGCGGTGGTCGACCAGACCGGCCCGGCCTGCCACACCGGCGCCCGCAGTTGTTTCTTCTCGCCCGTGGGGTGATTCGCGGGCACCGGTGAACGCCCGTCGCCGCCCTCCGGCGGAAGACAGTCGGAAGACGCAGGGAAGACGCGCGGAAGACGCAGGGAAGATAGCGAAAACCCAGCCTTTCCCGCGCTGAACGCTGCGTCCTTCATGCAACCTGTTGCGCCGGCAACCCGACCATCGCCCGGATATCCGCCGGCGTCGCGCCCTCGGCCCGATACCGCGCCAGCGCCCGCGCGTCGTCCCGCTTGGCCAGCCGCTTTCCGCCTTCGTCGCGGATCAGCCGGTGGTGGTGGTAGACCGGCGTCGGCAGGCCGAAGAGCCGCTGGAGCAGGACATGGATCGCCGTCGCCCCGGCCAGATCCTCCCCCCGCACCACATGCGTCACCCCCTGCGCCGCGTCGTCCAGCACGACCGACAGATGGTAGGACGTGCCGAAGTCCCGCCGGGCCAGGACCACGTCGCCGATCCGGCCGGTAAACTCCTGTTCCGACACGAAAACCGGTCCCGGCACCGGCCCGCCCGTCTCGGTGAACGCCGGCCCCGGGGCGGCCCCTGCGGGGCTGCGAAGGCTATCGTCCAGGACGCCCGCCGCCACATCCATCCGCAGCCGCAGGTGCGTGTCACGCGGCCGCAGGCTCAGGCTGCAAGGCATTCCCCCGCAATGCTTTTCCCGGCAGGTCCCCGGGTACACCGGCCCGTCCGGCCCCGCTCCCTCCTGCGGCGCACCCAGCGCCAGGTCGATGTCCCGCCGCGAGCAGGTGCAGGGGAACAGCAGGTCGCGCGCCCACAGCCGGTCCAGCGCCGCCTGATACACCCCCAGCCGCTCCGACTGCCGCAAGGGCGGCGCGTCCCAGGCCACCCCCAGCCACGCCAGGTCCTCCAGCGCCTGCCGCTCCCACGCTGGCCGGCTGCGCCGGGGATCTATGTCCTCGATCCGCAACAGAAAAGTTCCGCCCGCCGCCCGAGCCATGTCATGCGCGAGCATCGCCGAAAAGGCGTGCCCCAGATGCAGCGGCCCGGTCGGCGAGGGCGCGAAGCGGGTTACGAAAGCCACGCGGCGAAGTCCGCCTTGGCGCGGTCGGTATAGGCCCGGTAGCGGTCCTTTCGGCCCTTCCGCCCGCCCCTCGCGTCGATCGGCGGGAAGAGCCCGAAGTTCACGTTCATCGGCTGGAACGTCCTCGCCTCCGCCCCCCCGGTGATGTGGTGGACCAGGCTCCCCATGGCGGTCGTGGGCGGCGGGGGCGCAAGATCGTGTCCCAGGATTTCCGCCGCCGCCATCCGCCCGGCCAAAAGCCCCATCGCGGCGGATTCGACATAGCCCTCCACCCCCGTGATCTGCCCGGCAAACCGCAGGTGCGGGCGGCCGCGCAGCCGCATCCGGTCGTCCAGAAGCGTCGGCGAATTGATGAACGTGTTCCGGTGGATCCCCCCCAGCCGCGCGAAGGCCGCGTTCTCCAGCCCTGGAATCCGCCGGAAGACATCCACTTGCGCGCCGTGCTTCATCTTGGTCTGGAAGCCCACGATGTTGTAGAGCGTCCCCATCGCATTGTCCCGCCGCAGCTGCACCACGGCATAGGGCTTCACGGGGACATGCGGGTTCGTCAGCCCGACGGGCTTCATCGGCCCGAACCGCAGCGTCTCGCGCCCCCGTTCGGCCATCACCTCGATCGGCAGGCAGCCGTCGAAATACCCCGCCGTCTCGCCCGCGCGGAAGGCGGTCTTCTCGGCCGCCAGCAGCGCGTCGACGAAGCCGTCGTACTGCGCCCGGTCCATCGGGCAGTTGATGTAGGCGCGCCGTTCGTCCTCGGTCTCGCCCTTGTCGTAGCGGCTCTGCAGCCAGGCGACCGACATGTCGATCGAGTCGGCATGGACGATGGGCGCGATGGCGTCGAAGAAGGCCAGATGCTCCGCCCCCGTCGCGGCGCGGATGCTTTCGGCCAGCGCGCCCGAGGTCAGGGGGCCGGTCGCCACGATCCAGCGCCCGTCCGAAGGCAGCGCCGCAACCTCTTCCTCCACCACGGAAATCGCCGGATGCCCCCGCACCGCCGCGGTCACCGCCGCGGCAAAGGGATCGCGGTCCACGGCCAGCGCCCCGCCCGCGGGCAGCCGATGCGCGCGGGCCGTCCGCATGATGATCCCGCCCGCCTCGGCCATCTCCCAGTGCAGCAGCCCGACCGCGTTCTGCCCGTCATCGTCCGACCGGAAGGAGTTGGAGCACACCATCTCGGCGAGGTCGCCCGTGCGGTGCGCGAAGGTGCCGACGCGGGGCCGCATCTCGTGGATCACCACCTCCACCCCCGCCTCCGCCGCCTGCCAGGCGGCCTCCGCCCCCGCCATGCCGCCGCCGATGATGTGAAGGACGCCGCTCATCCCCTTTCATCTTCCCGGAAATATCCCACGGGGGGTGCGGGGGGCGTGAAGCCCCCCGGCGACCTCAGCGCCAGGCGCTGCGCCCGGACGAAGGTGCCCTTGTCCCCGACCGCGACCCCGAGCTTCGCCAGCAGGTCGAAGTAGCCCCGCGCGGGCAGCCCGTCGCCCAGGCGCGCGGCGCAGATCGAGGCGCGGAAGGGCCGGCCGGCCGCATGATCCGCCGCCATCCCGGCATCGAGCGCCGCCGTCAGCTCACCCATCCGCAGCCCGAGCTCGCGCGCCAAGGCACCGTAGGTGACCGTTCCGCCCGCCGCCGCCAGCGCGGCCAGCCGGTCATCCAGCGTCATCGCCCTGTTCCGCCACGCGGGCGACCGACACCACGTCCTCGTCGGCCGCCACGCTGAACACCCGCACGCCGCCCGCCGACCGCGACCGGAAACTCACCTGCTCCACCGGCACCCGGATCGACTGTCCGGTGCTCGTGGCCAGCATGATCTGGTCGCCCATCTCGACCGGGAAGGCCGCGACGATGCGGCCGCCGCGGGGGCCGGGGCTGATCGCCTTGACCCCCTGGCCCCCGCGCCCGCGCACCGGATAGTCGTGGCTGGACGACAGCTTGCCCGATCCGCCCGCGGTGATCGTCAGGATCAGATCCTCCGCCGCCGACATCGCGGCGTAGCGGTCCTGCGACAGCTGGCCGGGGGCCACCGCCTCCTCCTCGTCGTCGGCCTCGTCCTCGGTCACCCCCGCCATCAGCCGACGCTGCTTGAGGTAGGCCGCACGCTCCGCCGGATCGGCCTCGAAATGGCGGACGACCGCCATGCTGACCACCCGGTCGCCCTCGGCCAGCCGCACCCCGCGCACGCCGGTCGAATCGCGGCCCTTGAACACCCGCACCTCGGTCGTCGGAAAGCGGATCGCGCGGCCGGCCTGCGTCACCAGAAGCACGTCGTCCTCCTCGTCCGCGATCCGCGCGTTCACCAGGCTGACGCCGTCCGGCAGCTTCATCGCGATCTTGCCGTTGGCCTTGACGTTGGTGAAGTCGTCCAGCGCGTTCCGCCGCACGTCGCCGTCCGAGGTGGCGAACACGATCTGCAGCGACGCCCATTCGTCTTCCGGCACGTCGACCGGCATCAGCGCGGCGATGCTGACGCCCCCGGCGATCGGCAGGATGTTGACGATGGCCTTGCCCCTCGCCTGCCGCCCCGCCAGCGGCAGCCGCCAGACCTTCAGCCGGTAGACCATCCCGTCGGTGGTGAAGAACAGCACCGGCACGTGGGTGTTGGCGACGAACAGCGTCGTCACCACGTCGTCCTCCTTCGTCGCCATCGACGCCAGCCCCTTGCCGCCCCGGTTCTGCGCCCGGAACTCGGCCAGCGGCGTGCGCTTGATGTAGCCGCCCGAGGTGATCGTCACGACCATGTCCTCGCGCTCGATCAGGTCCTCGTCCACCATGTCGCCGGACCAGTCGGCGATCTCGGTCCGGCGGGGGACGGCGAAGGCGGCCTTCACCTCGGCCAGTTCGGTCGCGATGATCTCCATGATCCGCTCGCGGCTGGCGAGGATGGCGAGCAGGTCCCTGATCCGCGCCGCCAGCTCCGCCAGCTCGTCCGTCACCTCCTGCACGCCGAGCGCGGTCAGCCGCTGCAGCCGCAGGTCGAGGATCGCGCGGGCCTGCGCGTCCGACAGGTTGTAGGTGCCGTCGTCGTTCATCGGGTGCAGCGGGTCGTCGATCAGCCGGATGAAGGGCGCGATCTCGGCGGCCGGCCAGCGGCGCGTCATCAGCCGCTCGCGCGCTTCCGCCGGGTCGGCCGACGACCGGATCGTGGCAACGACCTCATCGACGTTGGAAACGGCAACGGCCAGCCCGCACAGGATATGACTGCGCTCGCGCGCGCGCCGCAGCTCGAACGCGGTGCGGCGCGCGACGACATCCTCGCGGAAGGCGATGAAGTGGGTCAGGAAGTCGCGCAAGCTCAGCACCTCGGGGCGGCCCCCGTTCAGCGCCAGCATGTTGGCGCCGAAGCTGACCTGCAGCGTGGTGAAGCGGAAGAGCTGGTTCAGCACCACGTCGGGCGTCGCGTCGCGCTTCAGCTCGATCACCACCCGCACGCCGAAACGGTCGCTCTCGTCGAACACCGCCGCGATCCCCTCCACCCGCTTGTCGCGGACGACCTCGGCGATCTTCTCGATCATCAGGGACTTGTTCACCTGGTAGGGGATCTCGTCCACGATGATGGCGAAGCGGTCCTTTCGCAGCTCCTCCACATGGGTCTTCGCGCGGATGATGATCGACCCGCGGCCCTCGAGATAGGCCTTCCGCGCCCCCGACCGGCCGAGGATCGTGGCCCCGGTGGGGAAGTCGGGCGCCGGGATGTGCTCCATCAGCGCCTCGGTGGACAGGTCGGGGTTCGCGATCAGCGCGAGCGTGGCGTCGATCACCTCGCCGAGGTTGTGCGGCGGGATGCGGGTCGCCATGCCGACCGCGATGCCTTCCGCCCCGTTGACGAGCATGTTCGGAAAGCGCGCGGGCAGGACCGTCGGCTCCTGGTCCTTGCCGTCGTAGTTGGGCTGGAAGTCGACCGTGTCCTTGTCGATGTCGGCCAGCAGCGCGCCCGCCGGCCGGTCCATCCGCACCTCGGTGTAGCGCATGGCGGCGGGGTTGTCGCCGTCCATGCTGCCGAAGTTGCCTTGTCCGTCAAGGAGTTTCAGGCTCATGCTGAAGGGCTGCGCCATCCGCACCAGCGCGTCGTAGATCGCCCCGTCGCCGTGCGGGTGGTACTTGCCCATCACGTCGCCCACCGGCCGCGCCGACTTGCGGTAGGCCTTGTCATGCGTGTTCGAGGTTTCGTGCATCGCATAGAGGATGCGCCGGTGCACGGGTTTCAGGCCGTCGCGCAGGTCGGGGATCGCGCGGCTGATGATGACCGACATCGCGTAGTCGAGGAACGAGGTCCGCATCTCGGAGGTGATGTCGACCTGCGGGCCGTCATGCGGCATCCGCGGGCTTTCGCCTTCGCCTTCAACATCTTCCGGCGCGTCGCTCATGTGTCGGTCGGCCCCCTGGCGCAGCCCCATATCTGGGGCCCGTCCCTTCTACACGATCAAGCCATGGGGGGCAACGCGCCCGGCCCGGGCTGTCTGGCAGCCATAGGGCGGAAGTGCCAACATGATGTTTTCATTGCAAGTTAATGACATTGCGGCATCCTGATTCGGGCAGGCAGTCGAAGGAGGCAAGGATGCCCAGCGAAACCGAACTGATGCTGAAGGGCTACGGCCTGACCACGGCCGAGTTCTTCTACCGCATGCCCGACTACCGGTCGGTGCTGAACAGCTACATCTGGCAGGACTACGACCTCGCCCCGGACCACCCCCGGCTCTTCAGGTTCATCGAGTTCTGGCAGGAGAACATCGAGGGGCCGCTCCATTCGGTCCGCTTCACCCACCGCAAGATGATCGGCGCGGGCGCGTGGCGGAATGTCGTCGGCGAGTTCCGGCTGCACTGACATTCCCCGCCACCGGCGCTAGTCTGCCGGAAAAAGGGGGCGGGCATGGTCGGCAGGCGGATGGTGATCCTGGGCGCGGTGGCGCTCGCGGGGTGCGCGCGGGGCGGCGCTCCGGTCGCGGACGGCGGCGCGCCGGACCCGGCCTTCCTGCCGCAGCCGAACCCGCGCTGGGACGCCTGGGTGGCGCAGTTCCGCGGCCGGGCGCTGGCGCAGGGCATCGCGCCCGCGACCTTCGACGCGGCCTTCCGCAACGCGGGCTTCCTGCCCGGCGTCATCGACCGCGACCGCAACCAGACCGAGTTCACCCGCTCGACCGAGGATTACCTCGCGATCGCGGCGGGCGACGAACGGCTCGCGGCGGGGCGGGCCGCGGTGGGCCGGTGGCGCCCGGTGCTCGACGCGATCGAGGGGCGCTACGGCGTGCCGTGGAACGTCGTCGCGGCGGTCTGGGGGTTGGAGAGCTACTTCGGCACCCGCCGCGGCGACATCAACGTGATTTCCTCCACTTCCACGCTGGCCGAGGAGGGGCGGCGCGCCGCCTTCTTCGAGCAGCAGCTCGTGGCCGCCCTGCGCATCCTGCAGGCGGGCGACACGACGCCCGACCGGATGGTCGGAAGCTGGGCGGGCGCGATGGGGCACACGCAGTTCATCCCGACCTCGTATCTGGCGCTCGCCGTCGATTTCGACGGCGACGGGCGGCGCGACATCTGGGGCGACGACCCGACCGACGCGCTCGCCTCGGCCGGCAACTACCTGGCGGACGCGGGCTGGCGGCGCGGGCAGCCCTGGGGGCTGGAGGTCGCGCTGCCCGCAGGCTTCGACCCCGGGCTCGCGGGCCGGGGCAGGGGGCGCGACGCGGGCGCCTGGGCGGCGATGGGGGTGCGGGCGGCCGACGGCGGCGCGATCCCCCGCGCGGGGGCCGCGTCGATCATCCTGCCCGCGGGCGCGGGCGGCCCGGCCTTCCTGCTGTTCGGGAACTTCGCCGTCATCCTGCGCTACAACGGCGCCGAGAACTACGCGCTCGGGATCGGCCACCTCGCCGACCGGCTCGCCGGCGGCGGCCCGATCCGCGGCACCTTCCCGCCCGATGCGCAGGGCCTGACCAAGGCCGACCGGCAGGAGATGCAGCGGCGTCTGACCCGTGCGGGTTTCGACACGAAGGGCGTCGACGGCGTGATCGGCCCCGCCACCCGCGCCGCCATCCGCGCCTTCCAGGCCGCGCGCGGGCTGGCCGTGACGGGCGAGCCCTCGACGGCCCTGCTCGCCGCGCTGCGATAGCGCGTTCGGCCCGGCGCACGGCGGACCGGACCCGCGGGCCGCCATCGCGCGACCCCCGTGACGCCGGTTCCGGCGAGACGGCCGGATGCCTCCGGCGGGGATATTTGAAGGAAGATGAAGACACCTCGCGCATCGCCCGGGCCGCGCGGCAGGCGGAGCCATGCGCCGCGCGGCCCGGCCGTGCCGCAGCCGTGCGTCAGGGGATGATCCGGGTGTACTTGATCCCGGCGAGCGAGGCCCCGGCGATCAGGCCCTGCTGGCCGAAGACGAGCGCCACGACGGGCTGCAGCTCGGTCGTCTCCTTGCCGATGCTGGCCCCGTCCTGCGGCGTGGCATAGCGGATCTCGGCCCCCGCCGCCCAGCCCGGCCCGGCACGGAAGTCGCGCAGGGCCTGCTCGGTCATGAAGAACAGCGCATGGGCGTATTGCTGAGCGCCGATCTGCAGCCCGACGCTGGCCTTGGCGGCGGAATAGTAGTCGACCGTCACCCCCTGGATGCGCAGCGCGCCGCGCCCGAAGGCGCCGCCGAAGCCGAGCCCGACCTCGGTGACCAGCGGCATGTAGAGCACGCCCGCCGCGCGCGCCGTCAGGTCCGCCGTGCCGGGGTAGTTCCGCGCGAGGAAGTCGCGCGTGGCGTCGACCCGCGCGTCGATCTGCGCCGCCCCGCCGCCGCCGATGCCGTTGCCGCAGGCGGCAAGCGCGCCCGTGCCCGCGCCGAGAAGAACCGTTCGCCGTGAGATCATCTGCCGCCCCTTGCGCCATGCCGCCTCTTGTCCGGGCGACCTTTCGCGCAAGCTAGCGCATCCGCGCGCGCCTGTCAGCCCCGCCGTCGGCCGCGCGCGGCTACCGGCCTGCCAGCAGCCGCGCCGCCTGCGGGGCGAAGTAGGTCAGCACGCCGTCGCAGCCCGCGCGCCTGAAGGCGGTCAGCGCCTCGATCATCGCGCGGTCGCCGTCGATCCAGCCGTGCTGCGCCGCGGCCCGGATCATCGCGTATTCGCCCGACACCTGGTAGGCGAAGGTCGGCGCGCCGAACTGCGTCTTCACCCGGTGGACGATGTCGAGGTAGGCCATCCCCGGCTTCACCATCACCATGTCGGCCCCTTCGGCCAGGTCGCGGGCGACCAGCCGCAGCGCCTCGTCGGACTGGCCCCACTGCATCTGGTAGGTCAGCTTGTCGCCCTTCAGCGCCCCCGACGCGCCCACCGCATCGCGGAAGGGGCCGTAGAAGGCCGAGGCATACTTGGCGGCATAGCTCATGAGCGTGACGTCGCGGTGGCCAGCGGCCTCGAGCGCCACCCGGATCGCGCCGATCCGGCCGTCCATCATGTCGGACGGCCCCAGGATGTCGGCCCCGCTGCCGGCCTGCACCAGCGCCATCCGCACCAGCGCCTCGACCGTCTCGTCGTTCAGGATCGCGCCGTCGCGGACCAGCCCGTCGTGGCCGAGCGCGTTGTAGGGGTCGAGCGCCACGTCGGTCATCACCATGACCTGCGGCACCGCGGCCTTGATCGCGCGGATCGCGCGGTTGGTCAGGTTGTCCGGGTTCCAGGCCTCCTCGCAGCCGACCGTCCGCAGCCCGGGGTCGGTATAGGGAAAGAGGCAGATCGCGGGGATGCCGAGGGTCGCCGCCTCCTCCGCCGCGCGGACCGCGCGGTCGACCGACAGCCGCGCCACCCCGGGCATCGCGGCCACGGGTTCGGCGAGATCGGTGCCGTCGCGCAGGAAGATCGGCCAGATCAGGTCGGCGGCCGACAGCGTGGTCTCGGCAACCATCGCGCGCAGGGCGGGCGTCCGGCGCAGGCGGCGGAAGCGGCCGGCGGGGAAGGGGGCGGCGACGGGGTGCATGGGCTGCCTTCGGCCTTGAGACTTGCGAAATCGCTGCCTGCCTGCCATGGAACCGCCCGGGTCTTCAAGCACGCAAGGCCCGTCGCCCCTCGCGCACAGGACCGCCGTGGATCTCTTCGACACGATCGCCGAAGCCATCGACCTGCGGTCCTTCTCCAACCTGTGGTACTGGATCGGTCTTGCGGTGCTGTGGTCGTCGGTCGCGCATTTCGTGCTGGGGGTGCCCTACGACCTGATGCTGCGGGCGCGGCGCAAGGGCGGGCAGGCGGTGGCCGACATGGAGGCGATGGCCGACATCTCGATCCGCCGCATCCTCGACATCGCCGATACCGCGGGCCTGTGGCTGGCGGGGCTCGCGGCCTTCGCGATCACCTCGCTCGCGATCCTCGGCTGGGGCTACGGGGCGGAGTTCGCGCAGGCGGTGTTCTGCCTCGCCCTGCCGATGGTGGTCGTGGGCTGGCTGTCGGTGCGGACGGCCCGGCGGATCCAGGCCGGGGCGCTGCGGGGCGAGGATCTCTACCGCGCGCTGTTCCGCCACCGGCTGAAGTGCCAGGGCATCGGCGTGGTCGCCATCTTCGCGACGACGGTCTGGGGCATGTGGGTGAACCTGTCCCTGAGCTCGGCCTTCGGGCTGTAGGCGGCGCGTCCCGGGCGGGCGCGACCCGGAGTTTTGCAAAACTCCGGGCCGGAGCCTTCGAAGGCTCCGTCTCGCCCTTGCGGAGGGGGTGGCGCTTTCGCCGGTTGACCCCGCCGCCCCCGCGGATACATCGCGGCCATGCAGACGATCACCCTCGGCGGCGCGCCCGAAGGCTTCGACGCCACGCTCGTCGCGCGCGAAGCGCAGGCGCGCCCGGTCATCCACGTCGCGCGCGACGACAAGCGGGCGGCGGCGATGCGGGCGGCGCTGGCGGTCGGCGCGCCGGGCCGGGCGGTGCTGGACCTGCCGGCCTGGGACTGCCTGCCCTACGACCGCTCCTCGCCCAACCCCGGCATCGCCGCGCGGCGAATGGCGACGTTCGCCACGCTGGCGGCGGGGGCGGTCGGGGGGAAGGTGATCCTGCTGACGACGCTGTCGGCCGCGATGCAGCGCGTCCCCGCGCGCGACACGCTGCGCCAGGCGGCCTTCGCCGCGCGGGTGGGCGACCGGGCCGATCTCGGGGGTCTGCGCGACCTTCTGGGCCGGATGGGCTTCAATCCCGTCCCGACGGTGGCCGAGCCGGGCGACTTCGCCTTCCGCGGCGGGATCGTGGACCTCTGGCCGCCGGGGCTGCGCCAGCCGGTGCGGCTCGACTTCTTCGGCGACACGCTCGACGGCGTGCGCGCCTTCGACCCCGAGACGCAGCGCACGACCGAAAAACTGCGCGGCCTCGAACTCGCGCCGATGTCCGAGGTCATCCTCGACGCAGCCAGCATCACGCGCTTCCGCCAGGCCTATCGCGCGGCCTTCGGCGCCCCGGGGGACGATCCGCTCTACGAGGCGGTCAGCGCGGGCCGGAAGCACGCAGGCATGGAGCACTGGCTGCCCTTCTTCCACGACCGGCTGGAGACGGTGTTCGACTATCTGCCCGACGCCGCGGTCATGCTCGACGACGGCGTGACCCCCGCGCGGCTGGCCCGCTGGGAGGGAATCGCCGACCAGTACGACGCCCGGCGCGAGGCGATGGCGGCCAAGGGGCGCAGCGACAGCGTCTACAGGCCGGTGGAGCCGGGGCTCCTCTACCTCGACGACGGGGCCTGGGAGGCGGCGCTGGCGGGCCGCCGGGTGATCCGGCTGTCGCCCCTGCCGCAGGCCCCGGGGCCGGGGGTGCTGGACGCCGGCGGCCGCATCGGGCGCAGCTTCGCGCCGGAGCGGCAGCAGGAGAAGGTCAACCTCTTCAGCGAGCTGGCCGATCATCTTCGCACGCTGCTGGAAGACCGGCAGGTGGTCATCGCCAGCTGGTCCGACGGCGCGCGCGACCGCCTGCGGGGGCTTCTGGCCGACGCCGGGGTCAGCGGCGCGACCGACATCCGCGCGCTCGCCGACGTGCCGCCGGGCAAGGGCGCGCTGCACCTGATCGTCTGGCCGCTGGAGGCGGGCTTCACCGCGCCGGGGCTGGCCGTCGTCAGCGAACAGGACGTGCTCGGCGACCGGCTGACCGCCAGGCCGAAGCGCCTCCGCAAGGCCGACAACTTCCTGCGCGAAGCCGACACGCTGACCCCCGGCGACCTCGTGGTGCATGTGGAACACGGGGTCGGCCGCTACCTCGGCCTCGAGACGATCACCGCGCTCGGCGCGCCGCACGCCTGCGTGGCGCTGGAATACGCCGAGGGCGCGAAGCTCTACCTGCCGGTCGAGAACATCGAGCTCCTGTCGCGCTTCGGGCACGAGGAGGGGCTGCTCGACAGGCTCGGCGGCGGGGCCTGGCAGGCCAAGAAGGCGAAACTCAAGCAGCGCATCCGCGACATCGCCGACCGGCTGATGCGGATCGCGGCCGAACGCGCGCTGCGGGCGGCGCCGGTGTTCGAGGCCCCGCATTCGATCTGGGAGGCCTTCGCGGCGCGGTTTCCCTACCAGGAAACCGACGACCAGCTCGCCGCCATCGCCGATGTGGTGGCCGACCTTGAGAAGGGCAGCCCGATGGACCGGCTGATCGTCG
>CAZNPW010000057.1:0-16891 GCA_964575185.1 uncultured Exiguobacterium sp. | reverse complement strand
TGGGCGAGCAGATCACCGCGCGCGGCATCGGCAACGGCATCTCGCTCATCATCTTCGTCGGCATCGTCGCGCAGATCCCGATGGCGCTGGCGCAGTTCCTGGAAAGCGGCCGCACCGGCGCGATCTCGACCCCGGTGATCCTGGCGGTGATCGTGACGGTGGTCGCGGTGATCACCTTCGTCGTCTTCATGGAGCGCGCGCTGCGCAAGATCAGCATCCAGTATCCGCGCCGCCAGGTCGGGATGAAGGTCTACGACGGCGGGTCGAGCCACCTTCCGGTCAAGGTGAACCCGGCGGGCGTCATTCCGGCGATCTTCGCCAGTTCGCTGCTGCTCTTGCCGGTGACGATCAACACCTTCGCGGGGGGCAACGCCGGCCCGGTCATGAGCACGATCCTGGCCTATTTCGGCCACGGGCAGCCGCTGTATTTCCTGTTCTTCACCGTGATGATCGTGTTCTTCACCTATTTCTACACCGCCAACGTCGCCTTCAAGGTCGACGATGTGGCCGAGAACCTGCGCAACCAGGGCGGGTTCATCCAGGGCATCCGGCCGGGCAAGAACACCGAAGCCTATCTGGAATACGTGCTGAACCGGATCCTTGTCATCGGCTCGGCCTATCTCGTGGGCGTGAGCCTGCTGCCCGAGGTGCTGGTCAGCCAGTTCGCGGTTCCCTTCTTCTTCGGCGGCACCTCGGTGCTGATCGTGGTGTCGGTGACGATGGACACGATCAACCAGGTGCAGTCGCATCTGCTCGCCCACCAGTACGAGGGCCTGATCGAGCGGTCGCAGCTGCGCGGGCGCAAGAAACCCGCGGGTCCCGCCAAGCCCCCCGCACGGCGCTGAGATGCCGAACCTGATCCTGCTGGGTCCGCCGGGGGCGGGCAAGGGCACGCAGGCGCAGCGGCTGGTCGAGGGGCGCGGGATGGTGCAGCTGTCGACCGGCGACATGCTGCGGGCCGCGCGGACGAGCGGGACCGACATGGGCCGGCGCGTCGCCGCGATCATGGCCGAGGGGCGGCTCGTCACCGACGAGATCGTCATCGGCCTGATCGAGGAGCGGCTGGACCGGGGCGGCAGCTTCATCTTCGACGGCTTCCCGCGCACGCTGCGCCAGGCCGACGCGCTGGGCGCGCTGCTGGGGCGGCACGGGATGGGCCTTCATGCGGTGGTGGAACTGGTCGTCGACGACAGCGCGCTGGTCGCGCGGATCGTCCGGCGGGCCGAGGATGCCAGGGCCCGGGGCGAGCCGGTGCGCCGCGACGACACGCCCGAGGTCTTCGAGGTGCGGTTGCGCGAATACTACAGGAACACCGCGCCGCTGACGGGCTATTACTGGGCGAGGGGCTGCCTGCGGCAGATCGACGGCATGGCGGATGCGGACCAGGTCGCGGCGGCCATCGCGAAAGTGCTTGACACGCCTTGACGCCCCGCCGGGAGGGCCTTATGTCGCCCCGTCCCCCAGAGGGAATCGGCCGGTGTCATTCAACGCAGGTCGATCGTGTCGCCGGGCTGCGTGCATCCGGGCGGCGTTGTGAAAAAAGGTTCTGGCATGACGGAACCGCAACGATGAGAAGGGCCTGACCACGTGGCACGCATTGCTGGTGTCAACATTCCGACGGCGAAACGGGTTCCGATCGCCCTGACCTACATCCACGGCATCGGCCCGATGGTGGCCGAGCAGATCTGCGAGGCGGTCAAGATCGACCGTGCCCGCCGCGTCAATCAGCTGACCGACGCCGAGGTGCTGTCGATCCGCGAATACATCGACGCGAACCTCACGGTCGAGGGCGACCTGCGCCGCGACGTCAGCATGAACATCAAGCGGCTGATGGACCTCGGCTGCTACCGCGGCCTGCGCCACCGCAAGGGCCTGCCGGTCCGCGGCCAGCGCACCCACACCAACGCCCGCACCCGCAAGGGCCCGGCGAAACCCATCGCCGGCAAGAAGAAGTAGGGGGCGCGACAGATGGCACGTGAGACCAAGGCGGCTGCGTCGCGGACCAAGAAGAAGGAGCGCAAGAACATCGCCACCGGCGTGGCGCATGTGAACAGCTCGTTCAACAACACCAAGGTGCTGATTTCCGACGTGCAGGGCAATGCGATCTCGTGGTCGTCGGCCGGCACGATGGGGTTCAAGGGCAGCCGGAAGTCCACGCCCTACGCCGCGCAGATGGCGGCCGAGGACGCGGGCCGCAAGGCGCAGGAGCACGGGGTCCGCACGCTCGAGGTCGAGGTGCAGGGTCCGGGGTCGGGCCGCGAATCGGCGCTGCGCGCGCTGGCCGCGGTGGGCTTCCAGATCACCGCGATCCGCGACGTGACGCCGCTCGCCCACAACGGCTGCCGCCCGCCCAAGCGCCGGCGCGTCTGATTCCGCATGACGTCGGGCGGCCCTGCGCGAGCGGGGCCGCGTCCAGTGATTCCGACCCTCGGGGGTCCGCCGCTTTCGGACATGGGCAGCGGACAAGCATGGAGGCTGCAGCATGATCCACAAGAACTGGCTCGACCTGATCAAGCCGGAGAGCCTGGTCGTCAAGGCCGGGCCCGACGCGCAGCGCACGGCGACCGTCACCGCGGAGCCCCTGGAGCGCGGCTTCGGCCTGACGCTCGGCAACGCGCTGCGCCGCGTGCTGATGTCGTCGCTGCAGGGGGCCGCGATCACGAGCGTCCAGATCGACAACGTGCTGCACGAGTTTTCCAGCGTCGCGGGCGTGCGCGAGGATGTCACCGACATCGTGCTGAACCTCAAGGGCGTGCGGCTGCGGATGGATGTCGACGGGCCGAAGCGGCTGTCGATTTCCGCCAAGGGGCCGGGGGTCGTGACCGCGGGCGACATCAACACGAGCGGCGGGATCGAGGTGCTGAACCGCGACCACGTGATCTGCCACCTGGACGACGGGGCCGACGTGTTCATGGAGCTGACGGTGCAGACCGGCAAGGGCTACGTCAGCGCCGACAAGAACCGCCCCGAGGATGCGCCGATCGGCCTGATCCCGATCGACGCGATCTATTCGCCGGTCAGGAAGGTCAGCTACGAGGTCACGCCCACGCGCGAGGGCCAGGTGCTCGACTACGACAAGCTGACGATGAAGATCGAGACCGACGGCAGCCTGTCCCCCGACGACGCGGTGGCCTATGCGGCGCGGATCCTGCAGGACCAGCTCGGCATCTTCGTCAACTTCGACGAGCCGGAATCGGCCAAGATCGGCGAGCTGGACGCAGGCCTGGAGTTCAACCCGCTGCTGCTGAAGAAGGTGGACGAGCTGGAGCTGAGCGTGCGGTCGGCCAACTGCCTGAAGAACGACAACATCGTCTACATCGGCGACCTGATCCAGAAGACCGAGGCCGAGATGCTGCGGACGCCCAACTTCGGGCGGAAGTCCTTGAACGAGATCAAGGAAGTGCTGTCGGGCATGGGCCTGCACCTGGGCATGGAGGTCGAGGACTGGCCGCCGGAGAACATCGAGGACCTGGCCAAGCGGTTCGAGGACCAGTTTTGAGGCCTTAGGCCGAAACCCCGGCGAAGGCCGGGGCCTCGCCGCACGAGACAATGCCCGGACCTGCCGGGGAAAACCCTGGGCATGACGCCCCAACGACGCCGCCCGCAACGCACGGGCGGCAACACAAAGCAAAAGACGGCATAGGAGTTTGAAATGCGTCACGCCCGCGGCTATCGCCGCCTGAACCGCACCCACGAGCATCGCAAGGCGATGTTCGCCAACATGGCCGGCAGCCTGATCGAGCACGAGCAGATCAAGACGACGCTGCCCAAGGCCAAGGACCTGCGCCCGATCGTCGAGAAGCTCGTCACGCTGGCCAAGCGGGGCGACCTGCACGCGCGCCGGATGGCCGCGGCGCAGCTGAAGGAGGACCGCCACGTCGCGCGGCTGTTCGACGTCCTGGGCCCGCGGATGCAGGCCCGCGCCGGGGGCTACCTGCGCGTGCTGAAGGCGGGCTTCCGCTACGGCGACATGGCGCCGATGGCGATCATCGAGTTCGTCGACCGCGACCCGGCGGCCAAGGGTGCCGCCGACCTGGCCCGCACGGAAGCCGAGGCCGAAGAGGCCTGAGACGGCCGGACGCGAGGCTCGGGGCCCGCCACGCCGGCGGGCCCTTTGGCCTGTATCCACAGATTTATCCACAGATAACTGGCGGTGCCGCGCCAAAGCGTTGAAAAACCGGCAACAGTTCATGGTCGGCAGGGCGGGCGCAATCTACAGTTGCGACAGAATCGCCTGGAATGCCGGAAAAGATGAACGTCAAGCTAGGGATTGACCGAGAGCTGCACCAGTTGTCGCTACTGGCCGAAGCCGGGTATTTCATCGGCCTGCACATCCGTTTCACGTCGCCGCTCTTCACCTACCAGTCCTACGACCAGGCCTGGATCGACCACTACACCGAGAACGGGTATGTCCTGCGCGACCCGATGATCGGCTGGGGGTTTTCCACCACCGGCACGATCCGGTGGAGCGACACCGCCCTTCTCGACCCCTTCGGCCTGTTCCGCGAGGCCGCCCGCTACGGGCTGAACTTCGGCGCGACGGTGGCCTGCGGGCCGATCAATTCGCGCAGCATTGCGAGTTTCGCGCGGTCTGACCGCGAGTTCCGGGACGACGAGATCGCCGCCATCCAGTCGGTCGTGCTGCGCCTGCACGACATGACCGAACCCCCGGAAGAACTGACCAGGGCCCAGGTGGACGCCCTGCGATGCATTGCGGGGGGCGACCGTTTCGCCGCGGCTGCCGAAAAGCTCGGTATTTCCGAAAGTGCGCTGAAGGCCAGGATCACGAGTGCCCGCGTCCGGTTGATGGCGCGCACGACGGCCGAGGCCATCCAGCGGGCCAAGGACTATCGGCTGATCTAGGCATCTCCCCCTGCACGGTTTGTCCCTTTAACCCTGCCAGGAGACTGCGATGCAGACCACGACGCTTTCCTTTGCCAACTTCCACAACCATGGCGAGCTTTTCGCCAACATGATGCGCGCCCGCCGGGAGCGTTTCATCGAGCACCGGAAGTGGAACCTTCCGCAGGCGATGGGGATGGAGTACGACCAGTACGACACCCCTGCGAGCCGCTGGGTCGTGGTGCACGACGAGCGGGGCCGGGTCATGGCGGGCAACCGCCTGACGCCGACCACCGCGCAGTGCGGCATCTACAGCTACATGATCCGCGACGCGCAGCGCGAGCTTCTGGACACGATCCCGTCCCACCTGCTGTACGAGGACGCGCCGGTCGATCCCAACGTCTGGGAATCGAGCCGGCTGTTCGTCGCGCAGGACGTGCCGTCGTCGGTGCGCCGCCGGGTCCACACGCAGCTGATCGCCGAGCTTGGCGCGAGCGCGCGCGAGGTCGGCGCGACGCACTGCCTGACGCTGCTGGCGGCGAGCTGGCCGCGGTGGTGCGACCGGGTCGGCGTGAAGATGAAGGCGATGGGTCCGGTGATGGAGATCGACGGGGTCGAGAACCAGGTCGTGATGATGGACTTCACGCAGTCGCTGCACTGAGGCTTGCCGGGGGGCGGCGCTTGTCCCATATCCTCTGCGCCGCCCCGTTTTCCGGAACCGCCGATGCGCTACGTCCTGCCTGTGCTCGCCGCGACGGCGCTCGTGCTCGCGGCGCTTGCGCTCTGGCCGGGGCAGGCGGTGCCAGCGCGGGCGGTGCCCGCCTCGGCCGGGCAGGTGACGCTGTCCTTCGCCCCGGTGGTGGAGGCGGCGGCCCCCGCGGTGGTGAACGTCTACACCCTGCGCGTCGTCGCGCAGGCGTCGGGCGATCCGTTCTTCGACCGCTTCTTCCGCGACGCGCCGCAGCGGCAGGCGGGGCTGGGGTCGGGGGTGATCGTCGACGCCGGGGGGCTGGTCGTCACCAACTGGCACGTCGTGGGCGAGGCGAGCGACATCGCGGTGGAGCTTGCCGACGGTCGCACCTTCGCCGCCCGCGTGGTGCGCGCGGTGCCCGACAGCGATCTCGCGCTTTTGGCGCTGGAGGGGGCGGCGGGGCTGCCGGTGCTGCCCTTCGCCGACAGCGACAAGGTGGCGGTGGGCGATCTGGTGCTGGCGATCGGCAACCCCTTCGGCATCGGCCAGACGGTCAGTTCGGGCATCGTCAGCGCGCTGGCGCGCGGCGGCCTGCGGGTCGGCAACGGGGGCGGCACGTTCATCCAGACGGACGCGGCGATCAACCCGGGCAATTCGGGCGGGGCGCTGGTCGATCTGTCCGGGCGGCTCGTCGGGATCAACACCGCGATCCTGTCGCGCGACGGCGGGTGGAACGGCGTGGGCTTCGCGATCCCGTCGAACGACGTGGTGCGGCTGCTGGCGCAGTAGGCCAGGGTTCGGCGCGATGGACCTGTTCGACACCCCCGCCGCCGCCGACCCGACCCCCCGTCCGCTCGCCGACCGGCTGCGGCCCGCGCGGCTGGAGGACGTGATCGGGCAGCGCCACGTGCTGGGGCCCGAGGGGCCGCTCGGCGCGATGCTCGCGGCCGGCACGCTGTCGTCGGTCATCCTGTGGGGGCCGCCGGGGGTGGGCAAGACGACGATCGCGCGGCTTCTGGCCGAGGCGACCGACCGCCATTTCGCGCAGGTCAGCGCGATCTTCACCGGCGTGCCCGACCTGCGGCGCATCTTCGACGCGGCCCGGCTGCGGCGGAGCCAGGGGCGGGGGACGCTGCTGTTCGTGGACGAGATCCACCGGTTCAACAAGGCGCAGCAGGACGGGTTCCTGCCGCACATGGAGGACGGGACGATCCTGCTGGTCGGCGCCACGACCGAGAACCCGAGCTTCGAGCTGAACGCGGCGCTGTTGTCCCGCGCGCAGGTCGTGGTGCTGGAGCGGCTGTCGCCGGCCGATCTGGAACGCCTGGCGCAGCGGGCCGAGATGGAGCTGGGCCGCGCGCTGCCCCTGACCCCGCAGGCGCGCGACGCGCTGATCGGGATGGCGGATGGCGACGGGCGGGCGCTCTTGAACCTGGTCGAGCAGGTCGCCGCGCATACGGGTGAGAAGCTCGACGTGGCGCAGCTGGCCCAGCGGCTGATGCGGCGGGCGGCCAACTACGACAAGGGCGGGGACGGGCACTACAACCTGATCTCGGCGCTGCACAAGTCGGTGCGCGGGTCGGACCCCGACGCCGCGCTCTACTGGTTCGCACGGATGCTCGAGGGGGGCGAGGACCCGCGCTTCCTCGCCCGCCGGCTGGTGCGGATGGCGGTCGAGGACGTGGGGCTGGCCGACCCGCAGGCGCAGGCGGTGTGCCTGGACGGGTGGCAGACCTACGAGCGGCTGGGGTCGCCCGAGGGCGAGCTCGCGCTGGCGCAGGCGGTGATCTACCTCGCACTCGCGCCGAAGTCGAACGGGGCCTATGTCGCCTACAAGGCCGCGCGGGATGCGGCGCGCCGGACGGGCAGCCTGATGCCGCCCAAGCACATCCTGAACGCGCCGACGCGGATGATGCAGGATCAGGGCTACGGGTCGGGCTACGCCTACGACCACGACGCCGAGGACGGGTTTTCGGGGCAGGACTACTTCCCCGAAGGCATGAAGCGCCCGGTCTTCTATGCCCCGCCCGAGCGGGGGTTCGAGCGCGAGCTCGGCAAGCGGATCGACTTCTTCGCGAAGCTGCGGGCGAAGCGGCAGGGTTGACTCCGGCGGGCCCCGGCGCGACAGGCGGCGGATGATCTGGACGCTGGTGCAGGTGGCCCTGGGCGGGGCGGTGGGGGCGGTCGCGCGGTACGGCACGACGCATGCCTTCGCGCGCGTCCTGGGCGCGGATTTCCCCTATGGCACGGCTTTCGTCAACATCTTCGGCAGCTTCCTGATGGGGGTGCTGTTCGTGGTCCTCGACCAGCGCGGGCTGATGCAGCACGCGCCCCTGCTGCTGGCCGGCGTGCTCGGCGGCTTCACGACCTTCAGCGCCTTCTCGCTCGAGGCCTTCACGCTGTGGGAGAACGGGGGCGTGCTGCTGGCCGCGGTCTACGTGCTGGGGTCGGTGGCGCTGTCGATCCTGGCGCTGGCGCTGGGCGTGATGACGATGCGGGCCGTCGCATGAGCGTGCAGGTCCTGACGGTGGCCGAGGACGAGGGCGCGCAGCGGCTCGACCGCTGGCTGAAGCGGCGGTTTCCGGTGCTGACGCAGGGGGCGATCGAGAAGCTGTGCCGCACCGGGCAGGTGCGGGTGGACGGCGGGCGGGTGAAGGCCAGCGACCATGTCGCGCCGGGGCAGGCGGTGCGGGTGCCGCCGCTGGCGGCGACGCCGGCGCCCGCCATCGCGCCGGGGATCAGGGCGGCGGATGCGCGGATGATCGAGGAGGCGGTCCTGTGGAAGGACCAGCACCTGATCGTGCTGAACAAGCCGCCGGGGCTCGCGTCCCAGGGCGGCTCGGGGCAGGGGGAGCGGCATGTCGATGCGCTGACCGCCGCGCTGACGTTCGGCTACAAGGAGAAGCCGAAGCTCGTCCACCGGCTCGACCGCGACACCTCGGGCGTGCTGCTGCTGGCGCGGACGGACCGGGTGGCGCGGGGGTTGAGCGAGGCCTTGCGGCACCGGGAGGCGCGCAAGGTCTACTGGGCCGTGGTGGCCGGGGTGCCGAGCCCCAAGCAGGGGTCGGTGAAGTTCGCGCTGATGAAGGCGCCGGGGCACGGGCGGGGCGGCGAGGGGGAGAGGATGATCTGCGTCCATCCCGCCAAGGTCGCGGAGTTCCCCGACGCCAAGCGAGCGCAGACGGATTACGCCACGGTCTCGGCGCTGGGGACGCGGCTGGCCTGGGTGGCGATGGAGCCGGTGACGGGGCGGACGCACCAGCTGCGCGCGCACATGGCCGAGATGGGGCATCCGATCCTCGGGGACGGCAAATACGGCGGGTCGGCGGCGGAGAACGCGGGCGACGGCTGGGGCGCGGGGGTGGGCGGCGAGGTCAGCCGCAAGCTGCACCTGCACGCGCGCAGCCTGACGGTCGAGCATCCGGTGACGAAGGAGGTCATGACCTTCACGGCGCCCTTGCCCGAGCACATGGCGCGGACCTGGGCGATGTTCGACTGGGCCGAGCGCGACGCGCCGGCCGACCCGTTCGAGGCGATCCGGTGACCTGGGCGGCAAAGCGGTTCTGGACGGCCGCGACGGCCGAAGCCGCCGCGGGCGGGTGGACCGTGCAGCTGGACGAGCGGGCGGTGCGCACCCCCGCGAAGGCCGCCTTCGTGCTGCCGACGCAAGCGATGGCGCAGGCGGCGGCGGCGGAGTGGGACGCGCAGCGGGGCGCGGTCGACCCCGCGACGATGCCCGTCACCCGGTCGGCCAACGCGGCCCTCGACAAGGTGACGCCGCAGTTCGCCGAGGTGGTGGAGGCGCTCGCGGCCTATGGCGGGACCGACCTTCTGTGCTACCGCGCCGAGGGCCCGGCGGGGCTGGTCGCGCGGCAGGCGGCATGGGACGGGCTGCTCGACTGGGCGGCGGCGCGGTTCGGCGCGCGGCTGGCGGTGACCGCGGGGGTGGTGCCGGTGGCGCAGGACGCGGGCGCGCTGGGGCGCCTGCGGGCGCGCCTGGCGGCGATGACGCCGTTCGAGCTGACCGCGGCGCACGATCTTGTGGCGCTGACGGGATCGCTGGTGCTGGGGCTGGCCGTCGCGGAGGGTCGGCTGTCCGTGGACGAGGCCTGGCGCCTGAGCCGGATCGACGAGGACTGGCAGGCCGAGGTCTGGGGCACCGACGACGAGGCGGGCGACGCTGCGGCGCGGCGTCACGCCGCGTTGCGGCATGCGGGGCGATTCTGGGCATTGTGCCGGTCACAATCGTGACCGGATTTTCGGCAGGGCCCGTCGCGAATGCGCAGAATCCGCGCCAAACCCATGGTTTCGCGTGATCTTTCCCTTCCGTGAAACGGATGCTTGACCGGGCGTTGCGGCCTGCCTCAACTGTTGCCAGACGGGGGCGACCCTTCTAAATCACCCACGCCTCTGCGATCCGTCGCGGGGCTGTCACAAAAACCCCGCCCGCGTCAGACGGGCGGCCTTCAGGATGAGGTAACAATGAAAACGTCCGTGATCCTTGGCGCAGTCACCGCGACCGCCATGCTGGCCGGCGCGGCCTCGGCGCAAGCGACGCTCGAGGCGGTGAAGGCGCGGGGCGAGCTTTTGTGCGGGTCGAACACCGGCCTGACGGGCTTCGGCGCGCCGGACGCGAACGGCGTCTGGTCGGGCTTCGACGTGGCGCTGTGCCGCGCCGTCGCCGCCGCGATCTTCAACGACCCCGACAAGGTGCGCTTCGTGCCGCTGACCGGCGAGACGCGGTTCACCGCCCTGTCCTCGGGCGAGGTCGACCTTCTGGTCCGCAACTCCACCTGGACCTTCAGCCGCGACACCGAACTGGCCTTCGACTGGGCCGGGGTGAACTACTATGACGGCCAGGGCTTCATGGTGAAGAAGGACCTCGGCGTGACCTCGGCCAAGGAACTGGACGGCGCGACCATCTGCGTCCAGACCGGCACCACGACCGAGCTGAACCTGACCGACTACTTCAAGGCCAACAACATGACCTACACCGCGGTCAACGTCGCCGACGACACCGAAGGCTCGCGGCAATACCTGGCCGGGGCCTGCGACGCCTACACGACCGACGCCTCGGGCCTGGCGGCCACCCGCGCGACCTTCCCCGATGCCGCCAACCACGTCATCCTGCCCGAGATCATCTCGAAGGAACCGCTCGGCCCGGTGGTGCGGCACGGCGACAACAACTGGGGCGACATCGTCCGCTGGACGCTGAACGCGCTGCTGATCGCCGAGGAGAAGGGCATCACCCAGGCGAACATCGCCGAGGTCGAGGCCAGCACCACCGACCCGGAAGTCCGCCGCCTGCTGGGGGTTGAGGGCGACATGGGCATGAAGATCGGGCTCGACAACGCCTTCGCCAAGCAGGCGATCGCGGCCGTCGGCAACTACGGAGAGGTGTTCGAGGCCAACATCGGCACCTCGACCCCGATCGGGCTGGCGCGCGGCCTGAACGCGCTGTGGACGCAGGGCGGCCTGCAATACGCGGCCCCCTTCCGCTGACGCCACCGGCCGGGCGCGGGAACGACCCGCGCCCGGCCAATCCATTGACCCGGGCGGCGCAGCGCCGACAGAGCCGGTGAACCGGCCATCGGGGACGACAGGGGATGCCACGCATGGCCATGGCCACCGACACGCCGAAGAACGACTTTCGGCTTTCGATGCTCGTCTACGACACGCGGTTCCGCGCGCTGACCATCCAGGTCATCGTGCTGCTGCTGTTCGGCCTGGCGGTGTCGTGGCTCTTGAACAACGTGGCGCAGAACCTCGCGGCGCAGGGCCGCAGCTTCAGCTACGCCTTCCTGTGGTCGCGCGCGGGCTACGACATCGAGCAGACGCTGATCCCCTATAACAACGACGACAGCCATTTCCGCGCGCTGCTGGTGGGCCTCGTCAACACGCTGGTGCTGGCGTTCTTCGGCTGCATCTTCGCCACGATCATCGGGGTCGCGGTCGGCGTGCTGCGGCTGAGCCGCAACTGGCTGATCGCGCGGATCATGACGGTCTACGTCGAGATCTTCCGCAACGTGCCGCTGCTGCTGTGGATCCTGTTCATCTTCGTGCCGCTGACCGAGATCGCGCCGGCCCCGAACGCCTTCCGCGTGACCGACGAGATGCTGGCGGCCGGCACCCCGCCCGCCGCCAGCATGATCGCCGGGTCGGTCGCGGTGACGAACCGCGGCCTGTTCATGCCCTGGGGGATGTTCGAGCGCGGCCTCGGCACGGTGTCGTTCGCGGGCCTGACGCTGAACCTGACGCTGCTGGCGGTGGTGGCGGTGATCGGGGGCAGTCTCTGGGCCAACGGCCGACTGCGCGCCCGGGCGCGCGCGGTGCAGGAGGAGACGGGCGTGCGGCCGACGACCTGGTGGCAGTCGCTGCTGATCCTGTTCGCGCCGACCGTCGTGCTTCTGTGGACGCTCGGCTTCTATCTGGACTATCCGACGCTGACGCGGTTCAACTTCACCGGCGGAATCCTGATCCAGCCGTCGTTCATCGCCATGCTGGTCGCGCTGTCGCTGTATACCGGGGCCTTCATCGCCGAGATCGTGCGGGCGGGCATCCTCGCCGTCAGCAAGGGCCAGTCCGAGGCGTCCTTCGCGCTGGGGATGCGGCCGAACCGGACGATGAACCTGATCATCCTGCCGCAGGCGCTGCGCGTCATCATCCCGCCGCTGATCAGCCAGTTCCTGAACCTGACGAAGAACACCTCGCTCGGCCTCGCGGTCTCTTACGTCGACCTGCGCGGCACGCTGGGCGGGATCACGCTGAACCAGACGGGGCGCGAGCTCGAGTGCATGCTCTTGATGATGGCGATCTACCTGACGATCAGCCTGATGATCTCGAGCGTGATGAACTTCTACAACCGATCCGTCCAGCTGAAGGAGCGCTGAGCGATGCGCGACGCCTTCGTCCGCGACCGGATGCTGCCGCCGCAGGCCCCGCCCGCGACCGAGCGCGGCTGGGTCAGGTGGCTGCGCGAGAACCTGTTCTCCACGCCGCTGAACGCGGTGCTGACGGTGATCGGGCTGATCGCCCTCTGGTATGCGCTGTCGGCCATCGTGCCGTGGCTCCTGCGCGCGCAGTGGACGGCGACATCGCTGGGCGAGTGCCGCACGCGGGTGATCGCCGAGTTCGGCGAAGGTGCGACGGGCGCGTGCTTTGCCATGCTGCGCGAGCGGTGGAACCAGTTCATCTTCGGGCTGTATCCGGTCGCGGCCTACTGGCGCCCGACGCTCGCCTTCGGGCTGCTGTTCGCGGCGCTGGCGCCGATCCTGTTCGCCGACCGGCCCCGCAGCGTCCTGGTGATCCTGGGCATCGTCTTCGCCTATGTCGGGGTGACGCTGCCGCTCGCGGGTGCGCCGGTGGCGGCGACCGTGGCGGGGCTGGCGATCGTGGCGGGCCTCGCGCTGGTCGCGCTGCGCGCGCCGGGGCGGCTGTGGTGGTTCACCGTCGCCTTCCCCGCGATCACCTTCTTCCTTCTGTGGGGCGGGTCGATCTGGCTGACGCTGGTGGCGGTGGCGGGCTTCGGGGTGCTGGTCGCGGTCTATCGCCTGGCGCAGCGGGTGGTCGGCGTGCCGGTGGCGGCGGGCCTGGGGCTGGTCGCGGCGGTGCTCTACTGGCTGTTCCTCGACCGCTGGCTGACGGCGGAGCTGGAGCGGTTCATGCCCTGGGGCCTGCCCTTCATCCCGTCGGACGAGTTCGGCGGTTTCCTGCTGGCCATCACCATCGGCGTCACGGCGATCACCTTCAGCCTGCCGCTCGGCATCCTGCTCGCGCTCGGTCGGCAGTCGGACATGCCGGTGGTCAAGACGCTGTCGGTGGGGTTCATCGAGTTCGTGCGGGGCGTGCCGCTCATCACGCTTCTGTTCTTCGCCGCGCTGGTGCTGCTCTATTTCATGCCGCCGGGGACGAAGTTCGACGCGATCCTGCGGGTGATGATCCTGGTCACCTTCTTCGCCGCGGCCTACCTGGCCGAGGTGATCCGCGGCGGCCTCGCGTCGCTGCCGCGCGGGCAGTACGAGGCGGCGGATGCGCTGGGCCTCGACTACTGGCAGGCGCAGCGGCACATCATCATGCCGCAGGCGCTGAAGGTGTCGATCCCCGGGATCGTGGGCACGTTCATCGGGCTGTTCAAGGACACCACGCTGGTCAGCTTCGTGGCGCTTCTCGACCCGCTGCGGGGGGTGACGCAGATCATCCGCGCCGACATCGCCTGGAAGGGCATCTACTGGGAGCCCTACCTGTTCGTGGGGGCCATCTTCTTCGTCATCTGCTTCGGCATGTCGCGCTATTCGATGTATCTGGAGCAGAAGCTGAAAACCGACAACCGCTGAGGAGGTCCTATGGCCGAAGCCGCCATGCAGGTGCACGACGAGGTCGCGGTGCAGATCACCGCGATGAACAAGTGGTACGGCAGCTTCCACGTGCTGCGCGACATCAACATGACGGTGAACAAGGGCGAGCGCATCGTCATCTGCGGGCCGTCGGGCAGCGGCAAGTCGACGCTGATCCGCTGCATCAACCGGCTGGAGGAGCACCAGTCGGGCCAGATCGTCGTGGACGGCACCGAACTGACCAGCGACCTGAAGAACATCGACCGGGTGCGGTCCGAGGTCGGGATGGTGTTCCAGCACTTCAACCTGTTCCCGCACCTGACGATCCTCGAGAACTGCACGCTCGCGCCGATCTGGGTCCGCAAGGTCCCGAAGAAGGAAGCCGAAGAGACGGCAATGCACTTCCTGCGCAAGGTGAAGATCCCCGAGCAGGCGGGCAAGTATCCGGGCCAGCTGTCGGGCGGCCAGCAGCAGCGCGTGGCCATCGCGCGGTCCCTGTGCATGAAGCCGCGGATCATGCTGTTCGACGAGCCGACCTCTGCGCTCGACCCCGAGATGATCAAGGAGGTGCTCGACACCATGATCGAGCTGGCGCAGGAGGGCATGACGATGCTCTGCGTCACGCACGAGATGGGCTTCGCGCAGGCGGTGGCGAACCGCGTGGTCTTCATGGACCAGGGCCAGATCGTCGAGCAGAACGCGCCGCGCGAGTTCTTCCAGAACCCGCAGAGCGAGCGGACGAAGCTGTTCCTGAGCCAGATCCTCGGGCACTGAGGGGGGCTTGCCCCTCTCCCCCCGCTCCTCTCCCACGGGAGAGGGGTGACCTTGCCCCTTGGCGCGGCGCTCGCGGGCGCGCGCCTCCCCTCTCCCCCGGGAGAGGGGACGGGGGAGAGGGGCCGGGGTCAGTCCGGCTTGCGGGCCTTCAGGCGGGCCACCAGCTCGTCCTTCGACAGCGGCGTGCGCGGGTTGGCCTTGGTGCTGCCCTTCTTGGCCGCGGGCGGCTTCCCCGGGTCCTTCTGGCGGGTCGCGTCGCGGGCGGTCTTGTGGCTGCCGGATTTGCCGTAGTCGGTCATGCTGCGAGCTCTTTCGGGACGATGAAGTCGACGGCGCTGCCCTGGTGCCAGTCCACCTGCGGCCAGTCGGTCGCGAACTCCACCACCAGGGTCGCGCCGGTGGGGTAGTGCGCGAAGTCGGCGCTGGCCGGGGGCCTGGCCAGGATGCGGGCGGCGAACTCGGCGATGCCGGGGTTGTGGCCGATCATCATCACCCTGTCGCCGCGGGCGTGGCGCAGGACGGCGAGCATCACGTCCGGCCCCGCGTGGTAGAGCGCCGGCTTCAGCTCCACCACCGGGCTGCCGGGCAGGGCGGGGGCGAGGCCGGCCCAGGTCTTTCGCGTGCGCAGCGCATCACTGCACAGGACGAGGTCGGGGACGTGTCCGCGGCTCGCGAGCCAGGTGCCGAGGTCGGCGGCGGCGGCGCGGCCGCGGTCGTTCAGCGGCCGGTCGTGGTCGGACAGCGCGGGGTCGTCCCAGGCGGACTTGGCGTGGCGCGTCAGGATCAGGCGCTTCATCGGTGGAACTGCCTCATGTGATAGGCCGACTGGTCGGGCAGTCTTGCATGGGCCTGCGACAGGGGGCAAGCGCGGCGGACCGCGCAGCCCCGGGTCATGCAGGGCGGCGCGGTGTCGAGGAAGGCGTGGCAGGCGGGCAGGTCGTAGCCCTGCGCGGTCAAAGCGCGGGGCGGGCAGGCCGACAGACAGGGTTTTTCGGCGCAACTGTCGCAGGGTTTTCGGGCGGGCGGGGGTAGGTCGACCCTTTCGCGCAGGGCGAGGGCGCCGCGGAAGCTGACCATCAGGCCCTGGTCGGCCTGCACCAGCAGGCGGACGGGGCTTTCCCAGGCGCGCCCCGTGCGCAGCGCCCAGCGCTGGAACGGGTGCCAGGGCGGGCCGCCGAAGGGGAACAGCGCCTTCGCGCCGAGGTCGCAGGCGAGCCGCCCGATCACCCGGCGCGACCAGCGGTCCACCGGGTCCGGGCCACCCCATTCGGGCTGCGCCTGCAGATGCGCCCAGAAGCCGGGCTCCGCCGGTCCGATGAGGATCAGGGTCTGCGTGCCCGGCGGGGTGGCGTCGTCGGGGCCGGGGTGGAAGCCGCCGAGGACCGTCAGGCGGTGGTCGGCCAGCCGGCCCTCAAGGCTCACCGCCGGACGCGCGGCGTCACGCGCGGGACGGTGGTGCGGATCTGGCTGCCCGAGCCTTCGTCGGTGAACAGCTCCACCAGGCAGGCGTTCGGCACGCGGCCGTCGAGAATGGTGACGGCGCGGACCCCCTGGTCGATGGCGGCGAGCGCGGTTTCGGTCTTGGGGATCATGCCGCCCGCGATGGTGCCGTCGGCGATCATCGCGCGCACGTCCTCGGGCGTCAGCTGCGTGACGATCTGCCCCGTGGCGTCCCTGACCCCGGCCACGTCGGTGAGAAGCAGCAGCCGGTCCGCCTGGAGCGCGCCGGCGATGGCGCCCGCGGCGGTGTCGCCGTTGACGTTGAAGGTCTCGTTGTCGGCCATGCCGGTCGCGACCGGGGCCACCACCGGGATGATCCCGGCGTTGTAGAGGTCGCGCAGGACCTGGACGTTCATCTCGACCGGGCGGCCGACATAGCCGAGTTCGGGGTCGTCGGCCTCGCACACCATCAGGTCGTCGTCCTTGCCCGAGATGCCGACGGCGCGGCCGCCCGCGTCCATGATCGCCTGCACGATGCGCTTGTTGACGAGGCCCGAGAGGATCATCTCGACCACCTGCACGGTTTCCTTGGTCGTCACGCGCTTGCCGCGCACGAAGGTGCTTCGGATGCCGAGCTTGGTCAGCATCTCGTTGATCATCGGGCCGCCGCCGTGGACCACGACGGGGTTGACGCCGACCTGCCGCATCAGCACCACGTCGCGCGCGAACTCGGCCATCGCGGCGTCGTCGCCCATGGCGTTGCCGCCGAACTTCACCACCACGACGGCGCCGGAGTAGCGTTGCAGGTAGG
>CAZNPW010000056.1:0-17304 GCA_964575185.1 uncultured Exiguobacterium sp. | reverse complement strand
CTGTTTTTTAATGATACGGCGACCACCGAGATCTACACCAGCGGTGTCGTCGGCATCATGCCCTTCGACACCGAGGATCAGGCCGTGCGGCTCGCCAACGACAGCCCCTACGGCCTGACCGCCAGCATCTGGACCCGCGACCCCGCCCGCGCCGAGGCGCTCGGCGCGCGGATCGAGACCGGCACGGTGTTCATGAACCGCTGCGACTACCTCGACCCCGCGCTGACCTGGACGGGGGTCAAGGACACCGGACGGGGCACGTCGCTGTCGCATCTCGGGTTCATGTCCGTGACGCGGCCGAAATCCTATCACCTGCGGAAGGCCATGGCATGAGCGACGTCCCCACCCGCACCTTCAGCTACCCCACCGCCATCCGCTTCGGCGTCGGACGCCTGGCCGAACTCGCCGACGCCTGCCGCGCGGCGGGGATCGCGAGGCCACTGCTGGTCACCGACCGGGCGCTCGCCGCCCTGCCCATCACGGCGCAGGCGCTCGACGTGCTCGACGCCGCCGGGCTCGGCCGCGCGACCTTCAGCGAGGTCGACCCCAACCCGCACGAGGGCAACATGGCGGCGGGGATCGCGGCCTTCCGCGAGGGCGGCCACGACGGCATCGTCGCCTTCGGCGGCGGCTCGGCGCTCGACCTCGGCAAGATGGTCGCGCTGATGGCCCGCCAGCGCCCCGACCTGCCGGTCTGGGATCTCGAGGACGTGGGCGACTGGTGGACCCGCGCGGACGCCGCGAAGATCGCCCCCGTCGTCGCCGTGCCCACCACCGCGGGCACGGGGTCCGAGGTCGGCCGGGCGGGGGTGCTGACGAACTCCGCCACGCATTTCAAGAAGATCATCTTCCACCCCGGCCTGATGCCGAAGGTGACCATCTGCGACCCCGCGCTGACCGTCGGCATGCCGCGCTTCATCACCGCGGGCACGGGGATGGACGCGCTTGCGCACTGCCTCGAGGCCTACTGCTCGCCCGTCTACCACCCGATGAGCCAGGGCATCGCGCTGGAAGGGATGCGGCTGGTGTTCGAGAACCTGGCGCGGGCCTACGACGACCCCGGCAACCTGCGCGCCCGCGCCCACATGATGAGTGCTGCGGCGATGGGCGCGGTCGCCTTCCAGAAGGGCCTCGGCGCGATCCATGCACTGTCGCACCCCGTCGGCGCGATCTGGAACACCCATCACGGCACGACGAACGCGGTGGTCATGCCGATGGTGCTCGACTTCAACCGCCCCGCGATCGAACCCGTCATCGACCGCGCGGCGGCCTACCTCGGGCTGAACGGCTTCGACGGCTTCCGCGCGGCGGTGATGGACCTGCGGGCGCACCTGTCGATCCCGTCCAGCCTGTCGGCCATGGGCGTCACCGAGGACCGGCTGGACGAGATGGCCGCCATGGCGCTCGAGGACCCGAGCTGCGGCGGCAACCCGGTGCCGCTGACGCTCGCGAACCTGCGGCAGCTCTATCAGGACTGCCTGTGACGGAAGCCGGCCGCGCCCCGGACCGGGTTCGGGACGGGTATCCTCGCGTGACCGACGTCGCCGTCATCGGCGCGGGGGTGATCGGCCTTGCCGTCGCTCGCGCGTTGCGGGCCGACGGGCGGAGGGTCGTGCTTCTCGACCCTGCCCCGCCCGGATCGGGCGCGAGCCACGGCAACGCGGGCACCATCGCGGGCTACGCGGTGGCCCCCACGGGCACGCCCGCAATCTTCCGCGATCTGCCGCGGCTTCTGACCAGCCGCACCTCGCCCTTCGCGCTCTCCCCCGGCGCGCTGCCGGGGGTGCTGCCCTGGCTTGTGCGGTTCCTGCGCCGGTCGCTGCCCGGCCCGGCGGCGCGCGGCGCCAGCGCGCTCGCGGGGCTGCTGCACGACGCGGGGACGCTCTGGCGCGATCTCGCGGCCGAGGCCGCGGCGGCGGACCTGCTGCGTGACACCGGCTGCCTCTATCTTTACCGCACCCCCGCCGCCGTCCGCGCCGCGGCCGCCGCGATACAGGCCCGCAGGCGCCTCGGCGTGCGGGTGGAGATGCTGGACGCCCCCGCGCTCGCCGCGCTGGAGCCGTCGCTGCCGCCGATGGCCGGGGCCGCGTTCTTCCCGGAGACGCGCTGGCTCGCCGACCCCGGCGCGATGATGGCGGCGCTGGCGCGGGGCCTCGACATCCGCGCCGCCCGGGTGACCGGCCTTGCGGTCGGCGCGGGCAGCGTCACGCTGACCGGCGACGGCCTGCGCCTGACCGCGCGCCACGCGGTCCTCGCCGCCGGCCACGCCTCCGCCGCCCTCGCCCGCCTGGCGGGGGACCGCATCCCGCTGGAGGTCGAGCGCGGCTACCACGCCGAATGGGACATGCCCCCGCCGCTGTCGCGCCCCGCCTGTCCGGTGGACCTCGGCTTCTACCTCTGCCCCATGGCGGGCCGCCTGCGGGCGGCGGGCACGGTGGAGCTCGGCCGCGCCGACCTGCCCCCCACCCCGGCCCGCATCGCCCGGCTGGTCGCCGGCGCGCGCACGGTCTTCCCCGGCCTCGGCCCGCCGGACCGCACCTGGCTGGGCCTGCGCCCCTCGCTGCCCGACAGCCTGCCGGTCGTCGGCGCGTCTGCCGCCGGCCCCCGCGTGATCCACGCCTTCGGCCATGGCCACCTCGGCGTGACGCTCGCCCCGTAGACCGCGCGCGCCGTCGCGGCGCTGGTCGCGGGCCGCGACCCCGACCGCGACCTTACCCCGCTGTCGCCGCGCCGCTTCGCGCGGCGATGACCCCGTCGAGCCAGCCCACCCGCATCTCGGGCACCGACGACAGCAGAAGCTGCGTGTAGTCGTCGAAGGGCGGGGCCAGCACCTCGGCCTTGCCGCCCGACCGCACCACCCGGCCCTTGTGCATCACCACCACCCCGTCGGCGATGGCGCGCACTGTGGCGAGGTCGTGCGTGATGAACAGGTAGGCCACCCCCTCGGCCGTCTGCAGGTCGAGGAGCAGCTTCAGGATCCCGTCCGCGACCAGCGGGTCGAGCGCCGATGTCACCTCGTCGCAGATGATGACGCGGGGCTTCGCGGCCAGCGCGCGCGCGATGCAGACGCGCTGCTTCTGTCCGCCCGACAGTTCCGCCGGATAGCGGTCGGCGAAACCGCGGCCCATCTCGATCTGGTCCAAGAGCTCCTGCACCCGGGCGTCCCGCGCCGCCCCGCGCAGGCCGAAATAGAACTCGAGCGGCCGGCCGATGATCGTGCCGACGGTCTGGCGCGGGTTCATCGCCACGTCGGCCATCTGATAGATCATCTGGATGTCGCGCCGGTCCTCCTTCGACCGCCCGGCAAGGTCCGCCGACAGCTTGCGCCCCGCGAAGGCGATATCCCCCATCCGCGGCGGCAGCAGCCCCGTGATCGCGCGGGCGAGCGTCGACTTCCCCGACCCGCTCTCCCCCACGATCGCCAGCGTCCGCCCCGGGGCCACCGCCGCCGAGACGTCCAGCAGCACGTCGAAACGCGTGTCCGCATAGCGCGCGGTCACGCCGCGCACCTCGAGCACCGGCGCGGCCTCGGGCTTTTCCGCGTGGTCGATCCCGCGCACCGACAGGAGCGCGCGGGTATAGTCCTGTTGCGGGGCCGCGATCAGCGCCGCGGTCGGCCCGACCTCGACCGTCTTGCCGCCGCGCAGCACCATGATGTCATCGGCCACCTGCGCCACGACGGCGAGGTCGTGCGTGATGTAGATCGCGGCCACGCCCTCGTCGCGGATCGCGGCCTTGATCGCGGCCAGCACGCCGATCTGGGTCGTGACGTCCAGCGCGGTGGTCGGTTCGTCGAACACCACGAGCTGCGGGCGCGGGCACAGCGCCATCGCCGTCATCGCCCGCTGCAACTGCCCGCCCGACACCTGGTGGGGGTAGCGGTCGCCGAACCTGTCCGGGTTGGGCAGGCCGAGCTTGGCGAAGAGACCACGCGCCCGCGCCTCGGCCTCCGCGCGGGTCATGAGCCCATGACGCAGCGTGGCCTCGGTCACCTGCTCCATCAGCCGCCTGGCGGGGTTGAAGGCCGCGGCAGCGGACTGCGCGACATAGGTGACCTCGCGCCCCCGCACCGACCGCAGGGTCGCCGCCGGAGCGGCGCGCAGCGCCTTGCCCGCAAGCGTGACCGTCCCCCCGGTCAGCCGCACGCCGCCCCGGCCGTAGCCCATGGCGGCCAGGCCGATCGTGCTTTTCCCCGCGCCGGACTCCCCGATCAGCCCCAGCACCCGGCCCTTCGCGAGCGTCAGCGACACGCCGTCGACCAGCGTGACCTCGCGCGAAGGTTCCCCGGGAGGGTGGACGGTGCAATGGATCACCAGGTCGCGGATCGCCAGCAGCTCAGCCACCCCGCCCCCCCTTCAGGCTCGTCGTGCGGGCGAGCACCCAGTCGGCCACCAGGTTCACGCTGATCGCCAGCGCCGCGATGGCCAGCGAGGGGATCAGCGCCGCGGCGACGCCGTAGACCAGCCCCTCCTTGTTCTCGCGCACGATGCCGCCCCAGTCGGCGGCGGGCGGCTGGATGCCGATGCCGAGGAAGCTCAGCGTCGAGATGAACAGGACGGCGAAGATGAACCGCAGCCCCAGTTCGGCCACCAGGGGCGACAGCGCGTTGGGCAGGATCTCGCGCAGGATGATCCACGCCCGCCCCTCGCCGCGCAGCCGCGCGGCCTCGACGTAGTCCATGACGGTGATGTCCACCGCCACCGCCCGCGACAGCCGGAATACCCGCGTCGCGTCCAGAAGGCCGATCACGAGGATCAGGACCGGGATCGTCACCGGCATGACGCTCAGCACCACCAGCGCCAGGATCAGCGAGGGGATCGACATGGCCAGGTCGTTCAGGCGGCTCAGCACCTGGTCGGTCCAGCCCCCAGCGGTCGCCGCCAGGAACCCCAGCACCGACCCGGTGACGAAGGACACCGCGGTCGCCGCCACCGCCACGAAGATCGTGATCTGCGTGCCGTGGATCATCCGCGTCAGCATGTCCCGCCCGATCCGGTCGGTGCCCAGCGGATAGGCCGCCGACGGCGCGTCCCACACCCCGCCCACGGTCTCGTTGATGCCGTAGGGGGCGATCCACTGCGCGGTCAGCGCGACCAGGAAGAAGGCCCCCGTCAGGACCAGCCCGATGATGGCGGACACCGGAACCCTCATGCCGGGTGTCCATTCATTTCGGATGTCGCAGCCGCGGGTTGGTCAGGATCGAGATCACGTCGGCCAGGATGTTCAGCCCGATGTAGACGGCGGCGAAGACCAGCCCCACCGCCTGCACCACGGGCAGGTCGCGCTTGGCGACGTGGTCGACGAGATACTGCCCCAGGCCGGGGTAGACGAACACGACCTCGACCACGACGACGCCCACCACCAGGTAGGCGAGGTTCAGCATCACCACGTTCACGACGGGCGCGATGGCGTTCGGAAAGGCGTGGCGCGCGATCACGGCCATCGGCGGCAGGCCCTTCAGCTCGGCCGTCTCGATGTAGGCCTGCTGCATCACGTTCAGGATCGCCGCCCGCGTCATCCGCATCATGTGCGCAAGCACCACCAGCACCAGCACGATCACCGGCAGCGCGATGGCCTGCAGCCGCTCCCACACCGACATGCCGGGAAACACCATCGCGATCGACGGAAAGACCTGCCACTGCACCGCGAGGGCGAAGATGACGAGATACGCCGCGACGAACTCGGGCAGGCTGATCGTCGTCAGCGTCACGGCCGAGATCAGCTTGTCGGGCCAGCGGCCGGCGTGGCGCGCGGCGATCAGGCCGAGCGCGATGGCCAGCGGCACCGCGATCACCGCGGCGGAGACCGCCAGGAACAGCGTGTTTGCAAGCCGCCCGCCCATCGCGGCGGCCACGGGCTCGCCGTTCGACAGCGCCACGCCGAGGTCGCCCTGCAGGATGCCCCACAGCCAGCGGCCGTAGCGCACGACGGCCGACTGGTCGAGGCCCATCTGTTCGCGCAGGTTCGCCAGCGCCTGCGCCGTCGCCTGCTGGCCGAGGATCGCCTGCGCGGTATCGCCGGGCAGCGCCTCGACCCCCAGGAAGATTACCGCGCTGGTGGCCAGAAGCAACAGAAGGCCCAGCGCGATGCGCTGGACCACCAGGATCAGGACCGGATGCACGGTCAGGCGTTGAGCCAGGTGTTCACCAGGCCCCGGCCGTTCATCAACTCGCCGTTGGGATCGTCGACCCAGCCGCCGACGCGGTCCGACACCGCCGCCACGAAGTCGTTGAACATCGGCACGATCACCCCGCCCTCGTCGCGCAGGATCATCGCCATCTCCGAATACATGGCCTTGCGCTTGTCCTGGTCGAGCTCGCCCCGCGCGGCCAGCAGCAGCTCGTCGAAGCGGGCGTTCTTGAACCGGGTGTCGTTCCATTCGGCGGTCGACAGATAGGCCGTCGCATACATCTGGTCCTGCACCGGCCGCCCGCCCCAGTAGCTGGCGCTGAACGGCTGCTTGTTCCACACGTCGGTCCAGTAGCCGTCGTCGGGCTCGCGCTTGATCTCGAGCGGGATGCCCGCGGCGTTCGCGGTGGCCTGGAACAGTTGCGCCGCCTCCACCGCGCCGGGGAAGGCACCGGGGGCGGTGCGCAGGATGATCGGGCTGCCGTCGTGGCCGGACTTCCTGTAGAACTCCGCCGCCGCCGCCGGGTCGTAGGTGCGCTGCGGGATCGACGCGTCGAACAGCGGATAGCTCGCGTTGATCGGGAAGTCGTTGCCGACCGACCCCAGGCCGCCCAGGATCTTCTGCACCATCTCCTCGCGGTTGATGGCGAGCTTCAGCGCCATCCGCAGGTCGTTGTTGTCGAAGGGCGAGGTGTCGACGTGCATGATGAAGACGTAGTGCCCGCGCCCCGCCACCGGCCTGATCGAAAGGCCCGGCGCGTTCTTCAGCAGCGCGACGATGTTCGGGTCGACCCGGTTGATCATCTGCACCTGCCCCGACTGCAGCGCGGCGGTGCGGGCGGTATTGTCGTTGATGACGATGATCTCGACCTGGTCGGCGTGGCCCGCGCCCGGGTCCCAGTAGTTGGCGAACTTCTCGAACGCGATGCGCACGCCCGGCTCGAAGGTCACCACCTTGTAGGCCCCCGCCCCGATCCCCGCCGTCGGCGCATCGACCCCGCCGCCGGGCTGGATCACCAGGTGGTAGTCGGCCATCAGGAACGGCAGGTCCGCGTTGGCCTGCGCCAGCGTCAGGGTCACCATGTCGCCGGTCGCGCGCATGTCGGCGATGCCCTGCACGATGCCGAGCGCGCCCGACTGCGACTTTTCGTCGAGGTGGCGCTTCAGCGTCGCGATCACGTCGTCGGCGGTCAGGGTCTTGCCGTCGTGGAACTCCACGCCCTGGCGGATCTTGAACATCCACTGCGTCGCGTCGGCGTTGCTGCTGACCTCCTCGGCGATGCGCGGCACGATCTCCCCCGTGGGCGAAACGTCCACGAGCATCTCGCCCCAGGTCATGTTGACCACGAACGGCACCTCCGAGGCCGCGAGCGCCGGGTCGAGCGAGTTCGTCGACTCGCCCCCCGACACGCCCGCGCGCATCAGCCCGCCCTTGACGGGCACCTGCGCCTGCGCCCGCGCCGCCTGCGCAAGAAGCGTGCCTGCGAGTGCCGAGGACACCCCCAGCGCCGCGGCGCGGCCCATGAAGGTGCGGCGGTCCATCCGGCCGCCGGCGGCCAGACGCGCGAGGTGGCGCAGTTCGTCGGTCATGATCGTCTCCCTGAGAACCCGCAGGCCCGCGCCCGCGTTTTTGTTGATTTGCCAGTCAACAAAAGCCGCGTTTGGCCCTGACGGCAAGTGTTTTTTCCGTATCGCTCAGACGAAGCGGCGCGGCACGGTCGCGTCGCGGGTCCGGTCGTGGACCAGCGCCTCGCCCTCCCAGGCGCGCACCCGCGCGGTCATGTGCAGGTGCTGCGCATCGCCCCACTGTCGGGCGCACACCTCCGTCCGCACCGCCCAGGCACCGCGCGACAGCCGCTGCTCCCAGCGGATCGCGGCGCGGGCGGACAGCGGATCGCCGGGGCGGATCTCCCACCGCTCCTCGACCGTCTCGCCCGTCACCAGCCCGTGGTCGAGGTTGCGCACCTCGCCCGTGTCGTCGCGGACGACCAGCGCACGGCTGCCCGCGATCAGGTCGTGCTCCACGCGCCGTCCGGCCTGCCCGGGGCGCAGGACCTCGTGTCGCCACGGCGGCGCATGCTGCGGCGGCGGCGGCACCCAGCCCGGCAGCTCCGCCGTCACCCGCGGCAGCGTCAGCCTCCCCGCCGTCACCGTCACCGCGGCGGGGTCGGCCACCGGCCACAGGAAGGGCCAGCAGGCCGTCGCGAGCGACAGCCGCAGCCGGTGCCCGGGTGCGAGCCGATGCGCCATCTGGTCGAGCCGCAGGACGACCTCGACCGGCACGCCGGGGGTCGCCGGTTCCGGGTTCGCCGGGTCGCGATGCGCGAGGCTGAGGCAGCCGTGCGCGATGCGCAGGCTCGACCCGTCGGGCGCCACGTCGCACAGCCGCGCGTAGAGGTGGCCGAGCGGCTTGTCCGGGACCACGGTCAGCCCCAGCACCGCCTGCCCGATCAGCACCATCTGTCGTCCGTCGGTGTCGAAGGTCAGGCACAGCGCGTCCTCCCCGCGCTGGTCGCCCGGCATCTCGGCGTTCAGCCCCATGGGAAAGAACTCGCCGCCGTGCATCCCGTGGTGCGCGGCGGTGGCCACGGTCGCGGGCAGCGCGCGCAGGGCACCGAGGTCGAGCACCACCGGTTCGGACGGCAGCGGCCAGTCCAGGGCCACCCAGGCGCCGGGCCGGTCCGTCGCGCACGCGTCCGGCGGGCAGGAGTGCTGCACGTAGGCCCGCATCGCCGGCACCTCCGGCCCCTCCCGTCCCTTCAGCCAGCGGTCCCACCAGGCCACGCATTCCTGCAGGAACCCGATCCGCGGCCCCGGCACGGCGGTGTGCGGATACTGGTGCACCCAGGGCCCGACGATCGCGCGCGCCCCCGGCACGCCTTCCACCAGCGCGGCGGGGGTGTTCATGTAGTTGTCGGCCCAGCCGCCGACGGCCAGCACCGGCACGGCCAGGCGTGAAGGATCCTCGCCCACCGACCCGTGCCGCCAGTAGCCGTCGCGGCCCTGGTGGCCCGCCCAGCGCGGCGCCAGATGCGGCAGCGCCTCCAGCCGCCGCAGCCATTCCGCCCGCCAGTCGTCGCGCAGCGCGGGGTCCGGCGGGCGGCTCTGGTAGCTCAGCATCACCGCGCCCCAGCCGAAGTTCTCGCCCAGCAGGCAGCCGCCCTTGAAATGGATGTCGTCGGCGAAACGGTCGGTGGTCGAGCACACGCTGACCACCGCCTTCAGCGCGGGCGGCTGCAGCCAGGCCGTCTGCAGGCAGTTGAACCCGCCCCAGCTCTTGCCCATCATGCCCACGCGGCCATCGCACCACGGCTGCGCCGCGATCCAGGCGATCACGTCGCACGCATCCTGCAATTCCTGCGCGGAATACTCATCCTCCAGCAGCCCGTCGCTGTCCCCCGACCCCCGCAGGTCCACCCGGACGCAGGCATAGCCGTGGCCCGCCACATAGGGGTGCATCATCTCGTCCCGCGGCAGGGTGCCGTCGCGCTTGCGGTAGGGGATCATCTCCAGCACCGCCGGAACCCTGGCGCCGCCCCGCCACATCCGCGCGGCCAGCCGCGTGCCGTCGGGCAGCGGTATCCACAGGTGCGCCGTTTCCTCCACCTCATGCGGAAAATCGCTGCGAACCGTCATGGACCCCGCCCTCATCTTCCCTCAAATATCCCCGCGCGGCGCGCTCCCGCCGCCGACGCCCGACCAACCCTCACAGGATCAGCACCCGAATGACCAGACCCAACATCCTGATCCTGATGGTCGACCAGCTGACCGGCACGCTCTTTCCCGACGGGCCGACGCCGTTCCTGCACGCCCCGCACCTGCGCGCCCTGGCCGGCCGCTCCCGCCGCTACGCCCGCGCCTACACGCCCTCGCCGCTCTGCGCCCCGGCGCGCGCCGCCGTCATGGCCGGACAACTGCCCTTCCGCACCCGCGTCTACGACAACGCGGCCGAGTTCGCCAGCGCGGTCCCGACCTTCGCCCACCACCTGCGCCGCGCGGGCTATGCGACCTGCCTGTCGGGCAAGATGCATTTCGTCGGCCCCGACCAGCTCCACGGCTTCGAGGAGCGGCTGACGACCGACATCTACCCCGCCGACTTCGGCTGGACCCCCGACTGGCGCAAGCCGGGGGAGCGGATCGACTGGTGGTATCACAACCTCGGCTCGGTCACGGGAGCAGGCGTGGCCGAGATCACCAACCAGCTCGAATACGACGACGACGTGGCCCACCGGGCCGAACAGAAGCTCTACGACCTGTCGCGCGGCGAGCCGTCGGGGAAAGGGGGCCGGCCCTGGTGCCTCACGGTCAGCTTCACCCATCCGCACGACCCCTTCGTCGCCCGCCGGCGGTTCTGGGACCTCTACGACGGCGCCGCGGAGCTGGAACCGCCGGTGCCGGTGGCCTACGCCGACCAGGACCCGCATTCGCAGCGGCTGATGGACGCCTGCGACTGGCGCGCCTTCGACATCACCGACGATCACGTCCGCCGCGCCCGGCAGGGCTATTTCGCCAACATCTCCTACGTCGACGACAGGATCGGCAGCATCCTCCGCGTGCTGGAAGCGACGCGGCAGGAGGCGGTGGTGGTCTTCCTGTCGGACCACGGCGAGATGCTCGGCCGCCGCGGCCTCTGGTTCAAGATGAGCTTCCGCGAGGGATCGGCGCGGGTGCCCTTCATGATCGCGGCCCCCGGCCTGGAACCCGGGCTGGTCGACACGCCCGTCTCCACGCTCGACCTCACGCCGACGCTCTGCGACCTCGCGGGCATCGACATGGCCGAGGTGACACCCTGGACCGACGGGGTGTCGCTTCTGGGCAGCGACCGCGGCCCGGTGCCGATGGAATACGCGGCCGAAGGCTCCATCGCGCCGATGGTCGGGCTGATCGACGGGCGCTGGAAATACATCCGCTGCCCCGCCGACCCCGAACAGCTCTTCGACCTCGCGACCGACCCGGCGGAGGCCGTGAACCTCGCAGGCAGCGCGCCGGAGGCGCTGGCCCGGATGCGCGCCCTGGCCGACGCCCGCTGGGACCTGCCCGCCGTCGACGCCGCCGTGCGCGCAAGCCAGGCGCAGCGCTGGGTGGTCTACCCGGCCCTGCGCCAGGGGGCCTACTACCCCTGGGACCACCAGCCGCTCCGCGCCGCGTCGGAACGCTACATGCGCAACCACATGGACCTGAACGTGCTGGAAGAGGCGAAGCGCTTCCCGCGCGGGGAGTGAGGGGTTTCGCGTATCGCCGCCGCGCGCTATGGCGGCGTCGGTCCTGCGGCGTGGTCGGCGGGGGGTTTCACACCCCCCGCCCCCCCGTGGAGTATTTGAGCCGGAAAGAGAGACGATGATCGCCGGGATCGACGAGGCGCGGCTCGCCGCCGTGCAGGAAGCCGAGGTCGCGGCCTACGTCGCCGCGCGGCCCCTGTCTGCGGCGGCCGAGCGCGGGCCGTGGCTGTCGGGCGTGCCGATGCACTGGATGACCGACTGGCCGCAGCCCTTCCCGCTCGTCGTCACGCGGGCCCGCGGGGCGCGGCTGTGGGACGCGGACGGGCAGGTCCTCGACGACTTCTGCCTCGGCGACACCGGCAGCATGTTCGGCCATTCCCCCCCGCCCGTGGCCCGCGCGGTCGCGCGGCAGGCGCGGGCGGGGCTGACCTACATGCTGCCCTCCGCGCTCGCGGCCGAAGCCGGGCGGCTCGCCTGCGAGGTCTTCGGCGACTTCCGCTGGCAGGTGGCCGCCACCGCCACCGACGCCAACCGCTGCGCGATCAAGGTGGCGCGGGCGGTCACGGGGCGGCCGAAGGTGCTGGTCTTCGACGGCTGTTACCACGGCACCGTCGACGACGCGATGGTGGCGCTGGACGCAGGCCGCACGGTGAACCGCCCCGGCATTGTGGGCCAGGTCCAGGATCTGTCGCGCGGCGCCGTCGCCAGCCCGTTCAACGACCTTCGGGCGGTGGAGGCCGCGCTCGCGACCGGCGAGGTCGCCTGCATCCTGACCGAGCCGGTGATGACCAACTCCTGCATGGTCCTGCCCGAACCGGGGTTCCTCGCGGGCCTGCACGACCTCGCCCGCACCCACGGCGCGCTGGTCGTCATCGACGAGACGCACACCCAGTCCACCGGACGGGGCGGATACGCCCGCGTCCATGGCCTCGACCCCGACATCCTGACCGTCGGCAAATGCATCGCGGGGGGCGTGCCGGCCGCGCTCTGGGGCCTGCGCCCCGCGCTGGCCGACCGCTTCCTCGGCTGGAACGCGACCCGCCCGGCCGGCCATTCGGGCATGGGCACGACGCTCGCGGGCAATCCGGTGCAGGTCGCCGCACTCGTCGCGACCCTGGGTCAGGTGATGACCGACGCCAACTACGCGAAGATGGAGGCGGGGGCGGCCCGGCTGGTCGCGGGCCTGTCCGCGGCCATCGCGCGGCGCAACCTGCCCTGGCACGCGCTGCGGGTCGGCGCGCGGGTGGAGTTCGTCTGCGCCCCCGCGCCCCTGCGCAACGGGGCCGAGGCCGCCGCCGCCCACCACCCGGCGGTCGAGCGCGTGCTCCACATCGGGCTTCTCAACCGCGGCTGCCTGATCGCGCCGTTCCACAACATGATGCTCTGCAGCCCCGTGACCACGCGCGCCCAGATCGACCGCCTGGTCGCGGCCTTCGATGACCTGCTCGGGAGCCTCGCATGACCAGCCCCACCGGATCGACCCGCGCCGAGGCCGAAGCGTTCCTGTCCGCCCACCCCGAGGTGGAGGCCATCGACATCGTCCTGCACGATTCGAACGGGATCGGCCGGGGAAAGATCGTCCGCCGTCATGAACTTTTGTCCATCTACGACAACGGCCGCCACCTGCCCGTCTCGATCCTCGGGCTCGACATCTGCGGCGAGGACGTGCACGAGACCGGCCTCGTCTGGGACGAAGGCGATGCCGACCGCCGCGCCTGGCCGGTCCCCGGCAGCCTCGTCGCGCTGCACGGCGCGCCGCGGGCGGAGTTGCTGCTCACCTGCTTCAACCTCGACGGCACGCCGATGCCCGCCGACCCGCGCCACGCGCTCGCGGCCCAGGTGGCGGCGCTGGACGCCCGCGGCCTGACCCCGGCGGGGGCCTTCGAGCTCGAGTTCTTCCTGCTCGACCGCGACGCCGACGGCCGCCTGCGCCCCGCCGCCGACGTGGCGGACGGCCGCCGCTCGGCGCGGACCGAGGTCTACAGCGTCGACGCGCTGCACGGCATGTGGCCGCTGTTCGAGGCGATCTATGCCGGGGCCGACAAGGCCGGCATCCGCGCCGAAACCGCGATCAAGGAGTTCGCGCCGGGCCAGTACGAGCTGACGCTGCACTACCGCACCGACGTCCTGGCCGCCGCCGACGACCTGGTGCGGCTGAAGCGGATCGTCCGCGCGCAGGCCCGCGCGCGGGGGGTGACGGCCTGCTTCATGGCCAAGCCCGTCGCCGACTACGCCGGGTCGGGGATGCACTTCCACGTCAGCCTGACGGACCGCGCCGGCCGCAACGTCTTCGTCGAGGCGCGCGAGGGCGACTGGGCGCCCACGCTGCTGCACGCGCTCGGCGGGCTGCGCGCCACGATGGCGGAATCGATGCTGGTCTTCGCCCCGCACCTGAACTCCTGGCGGCGCTTCGCCGCGCAGTCCTACGCGCCGGTGGCGGCGACCTGGGGAGTCAACAACCGCTCGGTCGCGCTGCGCATCCCCGCGGGCGACATCCGCGCCCGCCGCATCGAGCACCGCCCGGCGGGGGTGGACGCCAACCCCTACCTCGTCGCCGCGACCGTGCTGGCGGGCATCGCGCACGGGCTGGACGGGCAGGTCGACCCCGGCCCGCCGGTCAGCGGCAACGGCTACGCCGTGCAGGACCCGACGATGCCGCGCGACTGGCGCCAGGCGATCGCGGCGGCCAAGGACTCCGCCTTCCTGAAGGCCGCGCTGGGCGAGGCGATGCACCGCACCTTCATCGCCGTCAAAGAGGCCGAATGCGCCCGCGTCGCCCGCACCATCGCCGACGTGGACTACGACCTCTACCTGCACCGGGTGTAGCTACATCAGCCCCGCGTCGCGCGCGATCATCGCCGCATGGGTGCGGTTGCGCGCGCCGAGCTTGCGCGACAGCGTCTTGACGTGCAGCTTGACCGTGACCTCCTGCAGCTCCAGGTCGCGGGCGATCTCCTTGTTCGACTTGCCCGCGCAGACCCCGCGCAGCACGTCCATCTCGCGCCGGGTCAGCGTCTGGATGCCGTCGCCCGGCACCGCGGTTTCCGACACCAGCCCCTCGGGCACGAAGGTCTCGCCCCGCGCCAGCGCCCCCACGGCGTCAAGCAGCGCGCGGCCCGACATCTGCGTCGTCAGCACCCCGCGCGCGCCTGCCCGCAAGGCCGCATCGGCGCGCTCGCGGCTCGTCGCGGCGGACAGCACGGCGATCGGCGCGCCGGGATGCGCGGCCGCGACGCGCGCGATCCCGTCTAGCCCGGCGAAGGCCAGGTCGAGCACCACGATGTCGGGTGCCGCAGCGCGCGCGGCCACCGCCGCGTCGAGGTCCGACGCGACTTCGGTCTCGGCCCGGCACTCGGCCCTCAGGTAGGCGGCGACCGTGTCCCGGATCAGGTCATGGTCGACGGCAAGCAGCACTTGCATATATATGGCTAGTCCTTGGGCCGTGGCCCGACCCCTTTCACGGGCCGTTGACGCTCGCGGCAATGTAACAGCACCGCGCGCAGGGGATACCTGCCGGATCGGATAGTGAACAACCGGCCGAATCGCGTTTTGTTCCAGCGTTACAACGCCGGGATGAGAAGCCGCGTCCGGGGCTCTCCGGCGCGGCCGCCGCGCGCCGTGGAAAGGACGGCGCGGGCGATCAGCGCGGGCACCGACGGGTGGCTGCCGACCGGCGGCAGGATGGCGCCGCCGAAGCCCGCCGCGTCCAGCGCGGCCGGCAGGTCGTCGGTCACATGCCCTCCCGGCAGCGCGAAGAACGGCAGGCAGGCCCCGTTCGGGGCCAGGTCCGTCAGGTCGGCGAGCCGCGGGGCCTCGTCGATGAAGGCCGCCCGCGCCGGCCGCCCGGTGGCCGCCGCGATCCGCGCCGCCAGGCCGTGGGCGATCGCCGCGGGGCGGTCGCTGCGGCCCGATCCGTGCGCGGCAAGGATGATCTCCTCCGCCCCGGCGCGCACCGCCAGCTCCACCGCCAGCGCCTGCACGCCGTCGTCGCAGCCGAAGGGCGCGGCGATCCGCCAGCCCCGCGCCGCCCCGGCGGCCGCCATGCGGTCGGGCAAGGCGGTTGCGGTGAACCAGCCGCAGGCCATGAACAGCGGGTAGACGACCCCCTGCCCCAGCGCGGCGAGCCGCGCGCCCAGCACCCCCGGCTCGGCCAGCGTCGCGCCCGCCACGCGCCAGCCCGGCAGGTGCGCCGCCACCCGCGCCGCCAGCGCCTCGACCGTCCGGCCCGCCGGGCCGGGGTCGGACGGCTGGCCGTGGGCGACGACGACCGCGGCCCGCATCAGAACCCCGGACCGTTCGACCAGGCCCAGGCATCCCCGATCATCTGCCGCAGCGTGCTGCGGCCGGGGGTCCAGCCCAGCTCCTGCGCCGCCCGCGCGCTGCCCGACACCAGCGCCGCCGCATCGCCCGGACGACGCGGGCCGATCGTGTGGGGCACCTCGCGGTTGGTTACCGCCCGCGCGTGGTCCAGGACCTCGCGCACCGAGAACCCGTGCCCGGTGCCGAGGTTGAACACCCGGTCCGCGCCCCCCGCCAGCAGGTGCCGCAGGCCCAGCACATGCGCCTCGGCCAGATCCATCACATGCACGTAGTCGCGGATGCAGGTGCCGTCGCGCGTCGGATAGTCGGTGCCGAACAGCGTCAGCGGCCCGCGCCGCCCGGCGATGGCGTCGAGCATCAGCGGGATCAGGTGGGTCTCGGGGTCATGGCGCTCGCCCACCTCGCCCTCGGGGTCGGCACCGGCCACGTTGAAGTAGCGGAAGATGACGTGCCGCAGCCCGTGCACGCCGAACTGGCGCACGATCTCCTCGATCGCGCGCTTGGAGGACCCGTAGGCGTTGATCGGCCGCTGCGGCGTCTCCTCGTCCAGCAGCACCCCGTCGTGGTCGCCGTAGGTCGCGCAGGTCGAGGAAAACACCAGGTTCCGGCATCCCGCCGCCAGCGCGCCCTCGATCAGGTTCAGCGCCCCGCCGACGTTCTGCCGCCAGTATGTCCCCGGATCGGCCACGCTTTCGCCGACGAGGCTCAGCGCGGCGAAATGCATCACCGCGACCGGCGCGTGGTCGGCCATGGCGCGGGCGATGTCGGCGGGCCGCATCAGGTCGCCCTGCACGAAGGGCCCGAACTTCACCGCCGCCGCGTGGCCGGTCGCCAGATTGTCGAAGGCCACCGGCACGAAGCCCGCGCGCGCCAGAACCTTGCAGGCATGCGCCCCGATGTAGCCCGCCCCGCCCGTCACCAGCACCCTGTCCGCCATGCCCGTCTCCCTTGCCCGCAAGGGTCCATAGCGAAGGCGTCAGATGAGGTCGAGCCAGAACCCCAGGTTGCGCAGCGGTCCCCCGTCCTCGATCACCAGCCGCGCCCCGCCGCGCCCGATCAGCACGATGTCGCCGTCGTCGATGCGGACGTTGCGGGCGATGACCTCCGCCTCGGTCATCCCGGGCGCGAAAAGGTCGCGCGCGACCAGCAGGCGGTCGCCCTCGGCGCGCGCGGCGTCGGTGATGCGGTCGCGGCCTGCGGTGAAGACGAACACGTCGGCGCCCGCCCCGCCCGCCAGGATGTCGTTGCCGCCCCCGCCCGCCAGCCGGTCGCGGCCGCCGCCCCCGAACAGCCAGTCCGCCCCGCCGTTGCCCGCCAGCGTGTCGGCCCCGAACTGCCCCCACAGCCGGTTGGCCGCGGCGTTGCCCGACAGGATGTCGCCCGCCGACCCGCCCGACACGCCCTCGACCCCCGTCATCCGGTCGCCCAGCGCGGCACCCGCATTCGTCCATCCGCGCCCGAGGTCCACCCGCAGCCAGGCCGTCCCCGCGTAGTCCGCGATGTCGAACCCCGCGCCGCCCGACAGCCGGTCGGCGTCGCGGTCCCGGCCGGCGAACAGCCGGTCGGCCCCGACGCCGCCCGACAGCGCGTCGCGCCCCGCCCCGCCGAGCAGCCGGTCGGCCCCGCCGCCGCCCGA